>JAUNGE010000125.1 GCA_030524675.1 bacterium | reverse complement strand
TGTTATTAACTTATGATAATGTCTCCCTAGGATTCACTTGAGATAATGTCACTTTTTGATAAACTATAAAGGTTATGAAAGAAGGTAAGATTACATTGTCTCAAAAACAATTGAAAACTTTAACTGTTATTAACCGTTTCATCGACAAGTCTATTACCAGACAACAGGCTGCTGAGCTGTTAGGTCTTTCTACACGCCAGATTACACGTATTAAGAAGGGAGTTCTTGAATCTGGTGCTGAATCTCTGATTCATAAAAATACCGGCAGAAAACCTCCTCATGCCCTTTCGGATGAAACAAAGGAAGCCATCCTTATGATTTATTCCCGCCCGGAATTGTCTGGGATCAACTTCCTTCATTTCAAAGATATACTTCTTGCAGATTTTAGAATTGATATTTCCTATTCTGCTCTTCTTAGTATACTAAAAAATGAAGGATTTGAAAGCCCCAAAAAGAAAAAAATCCGGCATCGCACCCATCGAAGAAAAAGAAAGCCTCATCCCGGACAGCTTATACAGATTGATGCGACTCCTTACGAATGGTTCGGCGGAAAGCTCAAATATGCCCTTCACGGGGCAATAGATGATGCCACCGGTAAGGTTGTTGGTCTGTTTATGACACAAAATGAATGCCTGTATGGATATCTGGAAACCCTCCGACAATGCTGTCTTGACTTTGGCGTTCCCCAGACAATCTATTCTGACAACCATACCATTTTCCGTTCACCTAAAACCGGAAAGCTGACGGTGGATGAATTAATTGCCGGAAAAGAAGTCCATCTTACCCAGTTTGGCAGAGCCATGCATGAATTAGGTGTGGATCTGATCTTTGCAAAAACACCACAGGCAAAAGGGCGTATTGAGCGTCTGTGGGTAACGCTGCAAAGCCGTCTGCCTGTCGAATTAGCTAAACGGGGAATCACAACTGTATCGGAAGCAAACCGTTTTCTCGAAAACGAATACAGGGCTCTGTTCAACCAGAAATTTTCTGTCGAACCTGAGGCAGAATCCATCTTTGTCCCTTTGGGAAAGAATGTAGATATCGACTCTGTCCTCTGCGTAAAACATACAAGAAAAACGGACTCTGCCGGGGTATTTTCTTTTAAAAACAGGTGCTTTCAGATACTTGACCGGGGATTTCCCATTATTGGTTCCAGAACAGAGATAACGGTGCTTATGAATCCCCGCTTTGGAATACGGGTGGAATATCAAGGCCGTGTTTATGATACAATCCGTTACATAAAACCGGAGCGGAAAGATTTAAGCAGAAAAGTCACCAAAACGGTAATTAATACAGTAGAACCCCATCTTCAGTTACGGCATAGTACGGATGCATGGAAAAACATATGGTGGATGGAAGACTATAATTTATCATTAAAATTTCTTTATGAAATCTTTTTTGAAAAACAGCAGTCCGCCTCATAAAACATCTGGCAACAATATACTTAATGTTGCCAGAAAAACATAATATTATTTTAAAATACTATTTACAAAAGTGACATTTTCTAAAAATAATGTACTGTAAAAAAAGTGACATTATTAAAAGTTATTGACACATATTAAAAAATATATTCGGGCATATTAATAAATATAATATTTTAAGAGTTTGAGATTTAAGAAATAGATTAATTGATTGCATGAATAAATGACGTAAAGTATTGTTAATTTAAAAAGTTTTGATGCTCCCTGAAAAGCTCCTTATATAGATTAT
>JAUNGE010000124.1 GCA_030524675.1 bacterium | reverse complement strand
GCTACGCCTATGTGGACTTTCACCACAGAACACGGGCATGCCCGTCATACAAAAATAGAGCCGGAAGCGCATCTTTGCACTTCCGGCTTTTTACACATTTCAGGTTCTTCCTATTTTTTATGTTTTTTTATTGATGCATCCATCTACTTTTTCAAATGCTTTCCCTCATCAGAATACACAATACTCTGCAGCATCTAGTCCCAATAAGAGTCCCAATCTTTGGAGAGACGTGTCAATGCTTCCATGTAGAAGTAATCTCCCCATGCCACGCACTCATCCACACCATTGTCACTGCATCCATTGTAAGGAGAACTCTTGCAGTAAGTTCCATGAAGCAGCAGACCATTGGACTTCTTTGGGTCCGTCACTGCGCACTCTTTCACCAGCGCATACATCAAGCGTTTTGCCATACCCGTATAGTACTCTGCCTGTTCCTTCGGCAGGTATTTGCTCATCTCCAGCATACCACATGCTGCAACAGCCGCCGCGGAGGAATCTCTCGGCTCATCGCTTCCATCGGAAAAATCAAAATCCCAATATGGAACCATGTCGCTCGGAACGTGCGCCATAAAATAATCCGTCATTTTGTAGAACAGGTCAATGTACTCTTCTTTTCCCAGAAATTTATACGCCAAAGCCGCGCCATAAACGCCCCATGCCTGGCCTCTCGCCCATGCAGAACCATTGCGATACCCCTGATGTGTCACCCCTTCCTTTGGCTCTCCTGTCTCTGGGTCAAAGAAAAAGGTATGGTAGGTAGAATGGTCCTCACGGATAATATTTTTCATCGCCGTCTGGATATGTGCCTCCGCCTTCTGGGCAAATGTTCTGTCCCCTGTCACCTCGGAAGCCCAGAACAGAATCGGCATATTCAAAAGGCAGTCGATAATCAGGCGGTAATTGTCCTTTGCACCCAGTTCACCCCATGCCTGGAAGAACTGTCCTTTCTCCTGGAAACGTCCCATCAGGTTCTCGGCAGCCAGAATCGCCGCCTTCTTTCCTGTCTCGCTGCCAGTCAGCTTGTATGCCGCCACACAGGATGGGCAGTACAGAAATCCCATATCATGGTGCGCCACACCCTTTTTCTCCACAATTTTCTGATAAAAACTCTCCACTTCCAGCTCGGCCGTCTCCCTCAGTTTCGGATTGCCGTTTTTCTCATATGCCAGCCATACCTGACCAGTCCAAAATCCGGTTGTCCACGTTTCGTTGTCATTGGCTACCTTCGGATAAAAATTGTTTACACTGGCACTGTCTGGAAACAGTTCTGTGAATTCTTCTGTATTATGCAGAATCAGCTCCGCTGCCTTCTCATATGCCGCTGCTGTCATTTCCTCACTGATTTCCGGTTTTTTCAATAATTCTTCTCTTGTCACAATCATTCCTCCTGTCAATTCAATCACTGTTTTCACTGCTGTCACTATAGCAGAACTCTGCCAAAATAACATTAACAAAACACAAAGTCTTTTTGATAAAAACTTAAATTTGAGGAAAAATCAATGAAAGCCACAGAAATATATAGCAATTTATGAAAACTATGCACAATTATCATAAACTACCCATGATATCCACGATATAAACAGATGGAATTGCGACCATAATTTTTCAATAGCATAATCGTATTCAATGGCAAATACAATACAACACGAAATACAACATAAACTGCAACACAAAAAAAAGCTCTGGAAAAATCCAGGCTTTTCAATCAATAAAAAGAGCGCGAGACGGGACTCGAACCCGCGACCCCGACCTTGGCAAGGTC
>JAUNGE010000070.1 GCA_030524675.1 bacterium | reverse complement strand
AAATAATTCCAAAACAGTTACAAAATGATTCAAAGACAATTCCAAATTGTAAACGCTTACATTTTTTTTGAAAAAACTATTGATTTTTTTTGTGTTTTCATATATGATAAAGGCAGTATGTAGGAAATACCTATATATGATAGTAAACCTTTGCCAGCCCTTTCCCTGGGGCACGCTGCCTGACAAAAAAGGCAGCAAAAAAGCCTTCATCTTCCCCGGATGAGGGCTTTTTCTGTTGGAAAAAACAGATTTGATATTTATTGTAAGCGCTTACATACTTTCGCGCCATCCCAACATATCTTTTCTGTGTTCATAATTTCCTGTATTTATTATTTTCTATAGTTCACAAAGGCAAGATGACATGTGCGATACGCATATAGGATAATCGCACATGTCATGGCTTTACATTATGAAGATACCAAGGTCAAAGGATGAAAATATCAAAATATCTTTTGACTTCAACATCATTGTGAATAAATCTTTGTCCTGCGAATCAATATATTCTACTGATACTCGCACACATTAATCCAGCTGTGCAGCAGCTCCTGCTCTTCTGGACGCTTCTTGGTCAACTGTGCAGCTGCTACGATAGGAAGCCATTTCTGAACATAACGTTTTGCGGTCGCTGTCTTCTCGCAGAACAGGTCTAAGTACATATCAGCCATCTTCTTGTCCTGCAGGCAGAACAGAAGGTAAGTTCTCGCTACGTCAGCACTTGCATTTCCCTGTGTTGCATGTACCCAGTCTAACACATACATTTTGCCTTCCGGATTTACAATGATATTGCTCGGGTTGAAATCGCCGTGGCATAATTTGGTGTGCTTTGGCATACTGTCCAGACGGGTCAAAAGCTCATAACGAACGGAATCGGAAATGTCGTCCAGTTCATTGATCTGGCGGATCATTTTGTCTTTCAGTTTGTTTAAGAGCGGGCAATTTTTGGAGTGGATTAAGAGCTGTAAATCCACGAACTGATTCATGTATTCATTCATCTTGTCCGGATTTTCCTGCATCAGCTGTGCCAAGGTAGGACCTGCGATGAATTCTTTTGTGATGGACCATTTACCGTCTACTACAGTGACAGCCAGAGTCTTTGGTACATAAATGTCTTCCAGCTCCTCCACACGAGCGGTAACGAGCGCTTCGTTCAATACCTCTGCTTTTGGAAATCCCTCGCAGAATTCTTTGATCGCGATATCCCCGTCGCGATATACACTCTTTGTGGAACCCTGTGAAATTAATACTTTTGCCATAGTAAACCTCTCCTTTCGTCGATAGAATATTTCTGTCATCAAGAGGGAAGATATGCCCCCTTTATAAAAATGATTTTACTACATTTCACCAAAAATGTACAGACTTTTCGGAAAAAATTAGATTTTTTATACAACTGAGTGCCAAGCTTCAAATCAATTAAAGCGGAAAATTGCAGTTCCATATGCCGGAAGCGGATATGCGATGGAGAATGGCTGTCCGTCACATTCCTGTTTTTTCGCGCGGAATGTTGGTTTTTTGGCACGCATTGGGTACATGCCTTTCTCGTTGTCCAGAATCAGGGTGTAAGTGCCTTTTTTCGGAACGCCCACGCGATAGTCCGGACGTGCAATCGGTGTAAAGTTGCAGACGAACAGGAGGTTTTTCTTTCCTGTCTCATCGCGGCGCACAAAGCTGAAAATGCTGCGGTCGCCGTCGTTTGCGTTAATCCAAGAGAAACCGTTCCAGTCATTGTCCAGAGAATATAACGCCGGATATGTCTTATAAATATGTAACAGACCTTTTACATAATCCTGCAGTTCTTTATTTTTCTCTTCTTTGCACAGGTGCCAGTCGAGAGAAACTTTCTCATCCCACTCGTGGAACTGTCCAAAATCCTGTCCCATAAACAACAGCTTTTTGCCAGGATGGCCTATCATAAAGGTGTAGCCGGCTTTCAGGTTTGCAAACTTGTCGTCATGAAGTCCTGGCATCTTGTTTATCATGGAGCACTTTAAATGCACTACTTCATCGTGGGACAGAGTGAGAATATAGTTTTCACTGGTCGCATACGTCATGCCAAATGTCATCTTGTTGTGGTTGTATTTGCGAAAATATGGGTCCAACTTCATGTATTCCAGAAAATCGTGCATCCAGCCCATGTTCCATTTAAACGTGAAGCCCAGTCCGTCGTCTTCTGGTTTGTGGGTGACTTTCGGCCATGCAGTAGATTCCTCGGCAATCATCATAGCGCCGGTGTTGCGTCTAGTCAGAACGCTGTTTAGGTGCTTGAAGAATTCAATCGCTTCCAGGTTCTGGTTGCCGCCGTACTTGTTTGCGACCCAGTTGCCGTTGGAGCGGCCATAGTCCAGATACAGCATGGAAGCGACAGCGTCCACACGCAGGCCGTCTACATGGAATTTTTCAATCCAGTATAAGGCATTGCTGATTAAGAAGTTGGAAACTTCGTATTTTCCATAATCAAACACTTTGGTTCCCCAGTCGGGATGCTCTCCCTTGCGCGGGTCCGCGTACTCATAGAGCGGTTCTCCGTCAAAATCTGCCAAGCCGTGGGCGTCACGCGGAAAATGCGCCGGAACCCAGTCAAGGATGACGCCGATGCCTTTTTTGTGCATGTAGTTGACAAAATACATAAACTCCATCGGCGTGCCATAGCGGGATGTCGGGGAGAAATATCCTGTCACCTGATAGCCCCAGGAACCATCAAATGGATGTTCTGCAATTCCCATCAGCTCCACATGGGTATATCCCATATCTTTTACATAGTCGGCCAGCTCGTGAGCCGCCTCTTTGTATGTATAACAGCCGTCCTTCTCTTTGCGGTCCTTCTTTTTCCAGGATGCGAGATGTACTTCGTAGATGGAGAGCGCTTCTTTGGGCATATTCTTTTTTGCGCGATTTTTCATCCAAGCGTCATCTTTCCAGGAAAAGCCGGAAATGTCCGCCGTGATGGAGGCAGTTCCAGGGCGGTACTCGGACTGAAATGCAAATGGGTCTGATTTGTAGAGAATTTTGCCATATTTTGTAGTGATGGCGAACTTGTATAATACGCCTGTGGTGAGTTCTGGAATAAATACCTCATAGATTCCGGAAGACCCTAAAAGGCGCATCGGGTTTGCATCGGGGTCCCATCCATTAAAATCACCGACTACACTGGCAGCGGATGCATGAGGCGCCCAGACAGCAAAATACATACCTTTCTTTCCATCCAGCTTTTTCGGGTGTGCACCCAGCTTTTCATAAATTTCATAGTGTGTTCCGTTTCCGAACAGATACCGGTCTGTCTCAGTGATAAATCCGGTCTCTCCTGCTGTTTTGGGCACTGCGGCAGTCTGCTTGGTTTCTTTTGTTTCTGCCATAAAATCAATCCTCCCCTAATATTATTCATACATGTAACAATTTATATAGGATACCAGGGTCAAAAGGTCGCGAATCCGATGCAAGCAAGCTTACAGGAGGATTTTTGAACTTGAGACGTTAGGTGCCAGTGACGCCTGTATCATATAGATTTGTGATTATACCAGTGTGATTATCATTCCATGATTTGGCTTTAAGACTGCAGAAAGCTTGCCGTTCTCAATGGGGATAGTCTCTCCTGTCAGAAGGTCTTTCGCAGTGGATGCGCCGTGGCATGGCAGAGGAATCAGAACATGTGCTTCCTTGTCATCATTATTCACAGCTGTAATCATGGTTTCTCCATCTTTTTCGCGTGCAAATGCATACTGGCGGTTTGTGAGAAGCAGCTCGCGGTAGCTTCCGGCGTGATAAGCCGGATGTTCTCTGTGGATGTGCGCCAATTTTTCTATAAAATCTGTCAGCTCGCAGTGCAGTTTCGGTTCGTCTGCAATCGAAATCTGCGGCCGGAGTGCGTCATCACTGGTGCGGGTGCGCCTTCCCTCGACAGCCCATTCCCCTCCATAATAGATAGAAGGAATACCTGGGAGTGTAAACAGACAGATATGAATCGGGATTAAATGTGCTTTGTCGTTTAGCTTGCTGGCAATGCGGTCCTCGTCATGGTTGTCTAAAAATGTGTAGAGTGCCGGAGCAATCCGCTCAAGACGCCGTACATTGTGAGCAATTTCAAAATAATTGTGGTCATTGTGGCCGGAATACAGACTTTTGTGAAGTTCGTAGTTCGTCACAGAATGGAGCATGGATGGGTTGACCCAGCGGGAATATTCACCGTGAATCACCTCGCCCATCAGCCAGAAATCCTGTTTCATGCGGCTGGTCGCCTGACGCATTTCTTCCATGAAATGAAAATGCAGGATGTTTGCACAGTCCAGACGGATGCCGTCGATGTCAAATTCGCGTACCCAGTATGCGATCACATCAAAAATGTACTCCCGCACAGCCGGATTGTAGGGATTCAGACAGGGAAGCTCATAGTGTCCCTGCCATGCCTCGTATCCGAAAGAATCTCCGAGCGGGCTGCCCCATCCGAAGTTCACACCTTTATACCAGTCGCGGTAAGGGGAAGACTCTCTCTTTTCCTGGATATCGCGGAATGCGAAAAATTCACGTCCGGTATGGTTGAAGACGCCATCCACGACAACGCGGATATCAGCCTCATGGCACAGCTTCACAAAATGGGCGAAGTCTGCATTGTCGCCAAGACGGCGGTCTACCTGTTTATAATCTCTGGTATCATAGCCATGTGTGCTGGATTCAAAGAGCGGTCCGATGTAAATTGCGCTCATTCCAAGTTTTTTCAAGTGGGGAATCCACTGTTCCAGCTCTGCAAAACGATGTACTACCTCCTCTCTGTCGTTTACCTTTGGGGCGCCAGTCATTCCCAAAGGATACATGTGGTAAAATACGGCCTGTTCGTACCACGTACTCATAGTGTTTGTGTCCTCCATAAAATAGTTTTTTCATCAGATTCTCTGTTCCTGATTTTTCGCTCTCTTCAGCAAAAACTGATATTTGAGCTGCGCTGCGTTCATCTCATAAATATAGCAGTCTACCAGAAGCGGATCCGAAACATATTCAAAATGATTTCTCGCCAGCTGAAGCTGACTTTGTGTATGCAGGATTTCTGCTCTCAATGCCTTATCTATGGCAGGTCCAGCCGGCTGTTTTTTAAATATACGAATATTCATGTTTACTCATCTCCTATAAGAATAACAAAACTGATTTTGTCCGTGAATAAAAGACAAGCACGGAACTTTGAGGAACATACCCCGTACAGACAGTCGTGTGAAGCGGTATGGGAATGTGTACGGTAATGGTAGTATTGTAGTGGTAGTATTTGTAATGGTAGTATTGCTATCTTTTGGAAAAGTATACATGATGGTATCTGTGTCAGCAGGCTTGTCCGTTCAGGGAATTCTGTCAGGGGCTTTCCTGCACGAGTGGATTTTGGCTTTCGCCATCCGAGGCTGCCAGAAGTGCTGTGAGCTGCTGCCCCAGCTTCATCAGTCTGGATGTCGGTTCCTGAATCGTAAGATAATAGTAATTGCAGGTGCCGCTGCGCCTGACTCCCACCAGGCCCGCATCTTTTAGAATCTTCAAATGATGCGAGATGGCTGGACGGGATAGGCTGGTTTTTTCTGTGATTTCCTTTACGTTCATGCCCCCTTGCCCGAATGTGCCGGAGTTTACCAGAACTTCGATGATGGTAAGTCTCACTTCGTCACCCAGGGAAAGAAACAGGGGCATACAGCTGTGGAATAGGGATCGTAATTCCCTGGAATCAATCATGAATTCACCCCTTTGGTTTAAAAATTTAAACTAAAGATATTTTAACATTTTGACGGAAAACAGTCAACTATTTTACTAAAAATTATTTGAATTTCACAAAAAAACCAAAAAAAAGAAAAATCGTTCTACTAAGGAGAGTTTGACAAATCTTTAGGGAATGGTTACACTAAGATAATGGATGATATATGGATATATGGATATATGCAATATATAGAAATATATAGAAGAACGAAAAATGAATGTAGAAAGGATGAGAGATTCATGTGTCAGAATTGTAAGAAACCATATTATATTACAACTGCCATTGCATATACATCTGGGAAACCACATATTGGAAATACCTATGAGATTGTGTTGGCAGACAGCATTGCCCGCTATAAGAGAGAGCAGGGATATGATGTACGTTTCCAGACTGGTACAGACGAGCATGGACAGAAAATTGAGTTAAAGGCAGCAGAGGCAGGTGTGACCCCGCAGGAGTTTGTGGATGGAGTTGCTGGACAGATTAAGACCATCTGGGATTTGATGAATACTTCCTATGATAAGTTCATTCGCACAACGGACGAGTATCATGAGAAGCAGGTACAGAAGATTTTCAAGAAGCTGTATGACAAGGGCGATATTTATAAAGGATATTATGAAGGACTGTACTGCACGCCATGTGAGTCTTTCTGGACCCCGTCCCAGGTAGTGGATGGAAAATGTCCGGACTGCGGCCGTCCCGTGCAGCCAGCAAAGGAAGAGGCATATTTCTTTAAGATGAGCAAGTATGCGCAGAGATTGATTGACCATATCAATACGCATCCGGAGTTTATTCAGCCAGTAGCGAGAAAAAATGAGATGATGAATAATTTCCTGCTGCCAGGTCTGCAGGATTTGTGTGTATCCAGAACTTCCTTTACATGGGGAATTCCGGTGGATTTTGACCCGAAGCATGTCACCTATGTGTGGCTGGATGCACTGACAAACTATATTACGGGTCTGGGATATGACTGCGATGGAAACCACAGTGAATTGTTTGAGAAATACTGGCCGGCGGACCTGCATCTGATTGGAAAAGATATTATCCGCTTCCACACGATTTACTGGCCGATTTTCCTGATGGCTCTGGATTTGCCGCTGCCAAAGCAGGTGTTTGGACATCCGTGGCTGCTGCAGGGCAATGGAAAGATGAGCAAGTCCAAGGGCAATGTGCTGTATGCGGACACTCTGGTGGATTTCTTTGGCGTGGATGCGGTGCGCTATTTTGTTCTGCATGAGATGCCGTTCGATAATGACGGTGTGATTTCCTGGGAGCTGATGGTGGAGCGCATGAACTCTGACTTAGCAAATATTCTCGGAAACTTGGTAAAGAGAACTATCTCCATGAGCAATAAATATTTCGGCGGTGTTGTGACTCATACAGGCGTGTGCGAGGATGTGGATGCAGAGCTGAAAGCGGTTGTTCTTGAGGCAGTGAAGAAGGCTGACGCGAAGATGAACGAGCTGCGTGTGGCAGATGCGATAACAGAAATTTTCAATATTTTCAGACGTTCCAACAAATACATTGATGAGACGATGCCTTGGGCGCTGGCAAAGGATGAGGCGAAGAGAGACCGTCTGGCAGAAGTTCTGTACAACCTGACAGAAGCCATTACCATCGGCGCGTCTCTGCTGGAATCCTTCATGCCGGAGACTTCCGCAAAGATTCTGGCACAGCTGAATACAGAAAAGCGCGCGCTGGCATCTATGGATGTATTTGGTCTGTATCCATCAGGCAATAAGGTGACAGAAGCGCCAGAGACGCTGTTTGAGCGTATGGATGTGAAGGCTGTGATGGCAAAGGTGGAAGAAATGACAAAGGCAGCAGCTGACAGTGCAGATGCAGCAGATGCAACAGCTACAACAGGTGCAGAAGCAGGCAAAAATGAGAAGCAGGATGCGAAGAACGGCGCAAATGATGCTGCGAATACTGCGAAGGCAGCTTCTAATGCAGCAGGCGCAGAGAGCACAAAGAACAGTAACTGTGCAGAAGAAAGTGCCGCAGCAGAGAACGGCATGGAGGAAGGCGGCATTGACTTGGAGGCAAAGCCGGAAATCACATATGATGATTTTGCGAAACTGCAGTTCCAAGTAGGCGTAATTTTGAAGTGCGAGGAAGTAAAGAAATCCAGAAAACTGCTCTGCTCTCAGGTACAGGTAGGAAACCAGGTGCGCCAGATTGTGAGCGGTATCAAGGCATATTACAAACCAGAAGATATGGTCGGAAAGCGTGTGATGGTGGTGACAAATCTGAAACCGGCCAAACTGGCAGGACTGATGTCGGAAGGTATGATTCTGTGTGCGGAAGATGCAGAAAGCGGTGAGTTGGCGCTGATGGTTCCAGACAAGAAGATGCCGGCAGGCGCAGAAATCTGTTGATAAAATCTGCTGATAAAGTGCAGAAAGCGAATCCGAAAAGATTGCAAAGAAGAGGAGAAAGAAGGCAATAAAAAGATAACAGAAGAGCCACAGCGAAATATGGGATGATGGGAGATATGAGATGATAGGGGGATATATGGGATGATGGGAGATACGGAAAAGCTGAAAAAGAAAGCGGAGTGGAAAGAGTTGGTTCAGGAGGCGCGCCTTTCGATTGTGTTTACAGCAGTGTTCACAGCCCTTTTGCTGTTTGTGACCAGCATGGTTGTCGGTGAGATGTTGGTGATGCATAATGGAAAGATGATTCTGGCGAGGCGCTCCGCGAATGGAGGCGGCAGTGTGGCGATTCCTGGAGAAGCGGGAAAAAATTATTATGTGAGTCTAAATGGGACCATTCCCAAGGTGGAGAAGGATGGGGAGACTGTGAAAGTGTACTACTATCCGGACAAACCGTGGGAGGCACAGCCGCAGACGGACCCCAGATTCTGGATATTTTCCTATGTATTTCTGGGGGCGCTTGACGCATGGGCTATCCGAGGCCTGAAACATACATTTTTTCCGAAAAAGCATAAACTGCGGGAAGATATTGCGATGAGTGACAATGTGACAGGCGGCAAGCGGTTTGATTGATGTGTGGGTAGTGACTGCTTAGTAAATGGTTGATAAAAGGGAAAAAGGAATCAATAGCTAGTAAACAGGCAGTAAACGGATAGGTCTGCTGATGCAGGCGCCGTTATACAGGAATGAAAGGTAGCGGAACAGTTGGGCAGGTACCTGCGGCAGGCAGGCAACGAGGCTCCACAGCTCTGCTGCCTTTTCTGCTATTGGTATCATAGGGGCCAGATACTTTTTGACCCCAACATCATTTGTATTTGCGCATTGATGAAGAGTCCGCTTCGCCCATGGAATATTCCAATGTCACCGCGCTCTCGCTCAATGAAGAACATAGCAGACGCTAGGCTCGAAAGGACCTCGCCAAGCGCTGATGTTCTTCAATGGGATTCCATTTGGAATATTCTTGGGCTGCGCTGTGCTTTTGAGGGTTGCATGAGTGCGCGGCACAGTAATGAACACAGTGATGGACAGGCAAAAGCTGCTTTTCGGGTGGCTTATTGCGGAAAAACTTGCACATGTAAAGAAAAAATAGTATCATGGGATTCAAGAGAGTTAGAACTATAGGAACAGAAAAAGACAATGGAAAGAGAGAAGCTGAAAAAGTAGTTGGATGAAAAAACGAGCAGAATGAAGAAAGGATGGAATTGCAGGTATGGCAGAACAGAATAAGAGTGCAGGCGATTGGGAATTGGCTGAGGATTTTTATACAGAAAAAGAAGAAAAGACATTGTCTCTGGAGGATTTTATTGAGGACGAGCAGAGTCAGGAAACAGCAGGGTATGTGTTGAAGGGGGAGCTGGAGAAGACTGTGGAGGATGTGCGGACTGTGCAGAAGCTGGCGGCAGAGGGGAAAACGATAGAGGAGATTGTGAAGCTCACTGGGCTGGAGAGACAGTATGTGTACAATATCCAAGTCTGCGCGCAGGGATTTCACGAGGACGATGAGATTGCAGTCGCACATCTGGTTATGATGGGGTGAGAAGTAAAGAATGGGTGGTACAGATTTAGCGGGAATTTCTGGAGAAAGATAGAGAAAGCGGCAGAGAAAAGTAATTCCTTACGGATTGTAAGGGATATTAGTCATAAATATATTGTAGTAGGAAGGAACAGAAAATATATGAAACGGAAGAGAATGAGCAGACAGGAAATGCTCCAGAAGTGGGGAATCAATGGCAGTGTACTCTGGGGTTTGACGATGATATTTCTGCTGTTGGACCATTTTGGAGCTGCCTTTATGGAGTTGGGCGTGTTGGGAGGAGCGACAGAGGCGGGGATTGATATCTATTCCCCATATATGGTGCCGGATTTGGTGCTGCGTCTGTTCGGCTCGATTGGGTTTCCGCTGGCGGCATATTTATTTGTAGATGGATTTCGGAGAACGGAAAACATCAAAGAGTATGCATGGAAAATCCTTGCGGTAGCGGTGGTAGCGGAGATTCCGTTTGATTTGGCATTTTACCGCAATCCGGTGTATTTCTGGCATCAGAATTTATTTTTTACATTCCTTCTGGGAATTCCTGTTCTAATGGGATTGAAACGGTATGGTTCCAATATATGGATGAAAATTGTAGTGCTTCTGGTGGGCTGCGGCGCATCTTTTGTGGTGAGAGGAGACCATGGAGTGGAAGGGATGGTTTTGATTTGCGCCCTGTATCTGCTCTGGGATAGACGGCTTTTGCAGATGGTTTTTTGTGCAGTGATTCTGCTGCAAAATCCATTTGGAACCTTGTCAATTTTGGCTTTTCTGCCGATTTGGCTGTATGATGGGACAAACTATGAAAAACTGCAGAATGTGTTTTATATCTTTTATCCGGTTCATATTTTTCTGTTGTATCTTCTGAGAATTATCATTTATAAGACGTGAGATGAATACTTCCGTCAGATAGCGGAAGCGCCAAAAGCGCGAAGCTATCTGACTTTCATATCATGGTGGTGTCGCCGTCAGGCGATATGTCCGTTTAGGTGACATGTCCGTTTAAGTGAGGAGGGAATTTTCATGATTATTGATACACATGCGCATTATGATGATGAAGCGTTTGATGAGGATAGGGATGCGCTTATCCGCGGATTTTATGACAGAGGCATTGAGATGGTTGTTAATATCGGTGCAGATATGGAGTCTTCCAGACGGACCATTCTTCTGGCGGAGAAATATGACAATATTTATGGCGCGATTGGTGTGCATCCGAACGAGACTAAAAATCTGAGAGAAGAAGATATGCAGTGGCTGACAGCGGCTGCTGCGCATCCAAAAGTTGTGGCGATTGGTGAGATTGGGCTGGATTATTACTGGGATGAGCCAGAGCGAGAGACACAGATAAAGTGGTTTGTGCGCCAGCTCGATGTGGCGCGGCAGGTGAAGCTGCCAGTTGTCATTCATAGCCGAGAGGCAGCGAAGGACACGCTGGATATTATGAAGGCGGAAAAAGGCGGGGAGATCGGCGGTGTGATTCACTGTTTTTCGTATAGCGTGGAGATGGCGAGAGAATATCTAAATATGGGATTTTTTCTGGGAATCGGCGGTGTGGCGACATTTAAAAATGCGCGCAGACTAAAAGAGGTCATCCAGTATATGCCGATGGATAGGATGGTTCTGGAGACGGACAGCCCGTACCTGACGCCGGTTCCGTATCGGGGAAAGCGAAACAACTCGGGATATCTGCCCTATGTGGTGGATGCGGTGGCTGAACTGAAGGGCATGAGCGCGGAAGATGTGATTGCAGTGACGAGAGAGAATGCGCTGCGTTTGTATCATAAATGTGATGATATCAGGGTCAAATAGACACAAAATCCGATGCAAGCTTGCTTGCAAGAGGATTTTTGTCCAGTTGACCCGCCAAAACACCGAAAAGTAGCCATTTTTCGCAGAAAAATGAGCGGATTTGAGGTGTTTTAGGGCGCCAGGCGCCAGTGACGCCTGTTTGGCGCCGACCGAAGCGGAGCGTAGACCTTGCGAGAGTGCGTTGCACGGAGCAATCCGTGGTATCAGGGGTCAAATTTTTTATTTGACCCCAACATCGTGTGATTACAGGGTTCGCGAAGCGGTTCCTGTCATATAGAAATAGAAAAATGGAGGATTTTTTGTGGCGAATTTAGGAATTCCGCAGAATACGATTGAGATTTTACAGAAGTACAAGTTTGTGTTCCAGAAAAAATTTGGACAGAACTTTTTGATTGATACGCATGTGTTGGAGAAGATTATTGATGCAGCAGGGATTGGAAAGGAAGATATGGTGCTGGAGATTGGTCCTGGAATTGGAACTATGACACAGTATTTGGCGGAAGCTGCCAGAAAAGTGGTGGCGGTGGAGATTGACAAAAACCTGATTCCCATTCTGCATGAGACGCTGCAGGGGTATGACAATGTGAAGATTATCCAAGGGGATATTCTGAAAGTGGATATTTCTAGGTTGGTGGAGGAGGAAAATGGAGGAAAGCCGATTAAAGTCGTGGCGAACCTTCCATATTATATCACGACCCCGATTATTATGGGACTGTTTGAGGGAAATGTGCCAATAGAATCTATCACTGTGATGGTGCAGAAGGAGGTCGCAGACCGGATGCAGGTCGGGCCAGGTTCAAAGGACTATGGCGCGCTTTCCCTGGCTGTGCAGTATTATGCAGAGCCGTATATCGCAGCCAATGTGCCGCCGAACTGTTTTATGCCCAGACCGAATGTGGGCTCGGCGGTGATTCGCCTGACCAGACACAAAACGCCGCCTGTGGATGTGAAAAATCCAGAGCTGATGTTTAAGCTGATACGCGCCTCTTTTAATCAGAGAAGAAAGACATTGCAGAATGGATTGAACAATTCCCAGGAGCTGCAGTTTACAAAAGAGCAGATTGCGGAGGCGATTGGAAGGGCAGGTCTGCCAGCAGCGGTGCGTGGAGAGGCATTGACACTGGAACAGTTTGCCAAGTTGGCGAATGTTTTTTCGGAGTTGACAGAATAAAGCGGAGCGTGAAGAGAGGGAGCAGAAATTATGCAGCAATATCAGACATTGCACCATGTAGTAAATCCTGTTTATGATAAAGATTCTAGGGTTTTGATTCTGGGAACGTTCCCGTCTGTCAAATCGCGGGAAATGCGCTTCTTTTATGGACATCCGCAGAACCGTTTCTGGAAAGTGCTGGCGCATGTTATGAAGGAATCTGTGCCCGTCAGTGTGGAGGAGAAAAAAGCGTTTCTGCTGCGCAGCCACATTGCAGTCTGGGATGTGATTGAGAGCTGCCAGATTATCGGCTCGAGTGATGCGAGTATTCGGGATGTGGTGCCGACGGATTTGACGGAAATTTTGAATACGGCGAGGATTCGTCAGATCTATGTCAATGGCGGAAAAGCGTATGAACTGTACCAAAAATATAGTTTTCCGGTGACAAAGAGGGAGGCGGTCAAACTGCCGTCCACGAGTCCGGCGAATGCATCATGGAGTTTTGACAGATTGTGCGGCGCCTGGGGATGCATTGCCGAGAAATTGCAGGATGATAACATGCAGCAGCGGACAAGGTAGAGTCAGAAGCAGTATCACAGAAAAACCCCTGCACAGCAGTTTGCTTTCTCTGTGCAGGGGTTCCATATTTTATGCGTTCTGTGCTTTGTACTGCTTTAATGCTCTTGCCAGCTGGTCTGGGCAGGAGGTAGGACGCGGGCCGCACTTGATACCATCTAAGCGGGAGATGGCTTCATCAATATCCATGCCATCAATTAATCTTGCAACGCCCTGTGTGTTTCCAGAACATCCTCCGTTAAAAACGACATTGACAACTTTGTTGTCTTTTACATCAAATGTGATTCCGCGGGAACATACGCCCTGTGTCTTAAATTCCATTGTTTTGTCCTCCATCTAAAATGTAAAAATGATTGATTATTATAGTTTCTTTTGACAGTGAATATAGTATAGCGTTCACAGAAATCATTGTCAAGATGGAGGAATGGGATTCCATTAATCTAAGTAGTCTCCGCAGTCATAGCTGTTGTACTGGCGTTTGATTTTTACCATAAGGGAGCCGTTCGGCAGTGTAGTTTCGTCTGTAATTTTATATGTTACCTTGCTGCGGTCCAGTTTTGCCTTATATGCGGCGAATTCATCCTGAACTGCTTTTTTGGCGATGGAATCTTCTAGGTCTTCATTTAATAAAAAGTGAATCGTCTGCTCCAGGCAGGCGTATTTGATACGTCTCATAATAAAAAACCTCCTGTGAAAAATAATAGTGATAGCTGCGAAGCAATGTGTTGTTCTGCTATGATTTATATTTTATCAGAAAAAAAGAGAAAATTCTAATAAAAAATGTGCAAAATATACAATTTTGTGAAAAGCGCGCATGGAAAAGTGATAAAAAATTGTGCATTTTGTATCATTAAGGAATTGGCGTGGATATAGACGGAAACACTAGGAAAGCTTGGAAAGTTGTGATATTATGATACCAGGGTCAAAAAGTCAGAAATCCGATGCAAGCTTGCTTGCAAGAGGATTTTTGACT
>JAUNGE010000123.1 GCA_030524675.1 bacterium | reverse complement strand
GAATAGCATATTTTGTTGAAGTTTTTTATATCAACTAGCACAACGAGTTAAATTAAGATAGGTAGAGAGACAGGAAAGGCTGAGAAAATATGATACGAGCAGCATTTTTTGACGTGGATGGCACTCTGTTTTCTCACAGGATTCATCGGGTGCCGGATTCTGCAATGAGGGCTTTGAGGGAACTGAGAGAGAAGGGAGTGCTTCTTTTTGTTGCGTCTGGACGGTCGGTGGCGGAAGTGAACCGCCTGCTGCCGCCGGAACTTCTGTTTGACGGCTATATTACGCTGAATGGGCAATATTGCTGTGCAAAGGACGGTGTGTTTTTTGACAGGCCTGTATCAAAGGAAGAAATTTCGCGGATGTTGGAGAAAGTGGAGCGGGACCCATTTCCGCTGGTTTTTGTGGAGAATGGAAGAATCTATATCAATTATATCAATCCCCATGTGGAGAAGGTGGAAGCATATATCTCCACACCGCTGCCGGAAGTGCGGGACCTGCGAGAAGGACTGCAACATTCAGTGTACCAGATGATTCCATTCGTCTTAAGAGACAGAGAGGAAGAGATTATGGCGTGTCTTCCGAACTGCAGAAAAAGCCGCTGGCATGAAGGCGCTTTTGATATTATGGACAAGGACGGCGGCAAAGGAAATGGAATCCGGCGAGTACTGGAGCGGTACGGAATTTCCAAAGATGAGGCGATGGCGTTTGGGGACGGCGAGAACGACTTGGATATGTTCCCGTGTGTGGGTATTTCGGTTGCCATGGGAAATGCCAGTGAGCAGACGAAGCGTCAGGCGGACTATGTGACGGAAGACATTGACAACGATGGGATTTTGAAAGCGCTGCAGCATTTTGGAGTCTTGGAGTAAGTCCTCAGAGGCTTTTTCTTGGAGGGAGACTCCACTCCCATGAAAACGAGTTTGTTGGATGCTCATCACCGACAGATGCGGGGGGTTTCAAGCAGTGGGATGAAAGAAAGGGACTGAAGGCGGAAATGAGAGAAGAGATTCTGCAGATTTTAAAGGAAAAAGCGGACGGAGAGTATCAGGCGTTTAGTGACAGAATTACGAACAATCAGACAGGAAACCGGTCGATGGGGGTGCGGGTTCCGGCTCTGCGGGCGCTCGGAAAGGAGATTGCCGGCGGAAAGTATGGAGACTTTCGCACGTATTTGCAGGAAATAGATGTGTTGATGGCGCGCGACAGGCTGGAAGTGTTTCAGGAAGAGCATATGCTCTATGGAATGCTCATCGGCATGGCAAAGATGGAAAATGCAGAGAGGCGGCAGTATATGGATGCCTGGATTCCCAGGATTTTGTCATGGGGGGACTGTGACTGCGGAACGAGCACATGGAAATTTATAAAGAAGGACCTGGATGCCTGGTATCCGTATGTTTTGCAGTGGCTGGAGGCAAAGGAGGAGTTTTCTGTGCGCTGCGGGCTTGTGCTTTTGATGCAGTATTTTATCACAGATGCCTATATTGACCGTGTACTTGCAGTGTATGAGAAAACATATTCAGATGCGTATTATGTGCGGATGGGGCAGGCGTGGGCGCTCTCTGTGTGCTATGTGAAATATCCGGAAAAGACGCTAAATGTCTTTGAACGACGGACACTGGATGCATGGGTGCAGAATAAGGCGATTCAAAAGTGCAGGGAGTCTTTTCGCGTGTCAAAAGCGGACAAGGAAATGCTCAAAACATTCAAAATGTGAGCAATGTAGATGGAGACGTGTGAAAATTGGTGCTTGACAAAACAGGGAAAACTCTTTATGATACCTGTCTTTAAGAGTTGAACTCAAAAAATGGTGCTAAACCACAGTTTAAAAC
>JAUNGE010000122.1 GCA_030524675.1 bacterium | reverse complement strand
CAGGTTTTAAACTGTGGTTTAGCACCATTTTTTGAGTTCAACTCTTAAAGACAGGCATTATACATAATTCCTGATAAAATAGCAAGTATTTTCTTTGCCTATAACTCATCTTTTACATATCCCGCCAAATTATACGCATGGTCTGAAATACGCTCCAGATTGCTGATAATATCCAGAAATACAGCACCGGCGGACGCCACGCATTGTCCGTTTGACAGACGCTCAATATGCTTTTCTCTGAAATCTTCCTCCAGATTATCCACCTCGTCCTCATACTTCATAACCTTTCTCACCAGGTCCATATTTCCACTCTGGCGCGCGAGTACCGCATTATCAAAGGACCCAAACACAGCGTCTCCAATCTTCTCCAAATCTTTCACAGCAGTGTCAGAAAAGGAGACATTGTGCGCCCTCATATACTCCGCAGACTCCACCATATTTTCGGCATGGTCTCCCACTCGCTCAATGTCACTGATACTGTAAAACAGATTGTTGACAATCAGTTTCTGGCGCTCATTCAAGGACAGATTATTGACCTTAATCAGATATTCGGTCAACGTTTTCTCCATACTGTCAATCTCTTTTTCCGTCTCATAAACTTGGCGAACCTTTTCTTCATCATAAGAGACAACCGCTTCCATCGCTCTCTTTAAGTTCTGGCTCGTCACCTGCCCCATATGTACAATCTCCAGAAGCGCAGTCTCAATGGCAATCGCTGGAGACTCAAAAATTCGTTTATCCAGATGACGCATCATAATACGGGAATCGTCGGTATCTTCTGCATCCGCAGCGTCCGCTGAAGAATCCTTGATAATCAATCCAGAGAGAAAAACAAGCTGTTTTGCAAATGGGAATAAAATCACTGTATTTGTCACATTAAAAATCGTGTGGAACATGGAAATCTGCACTGGAGTCATCATGCCGCCCGCCCATTCTGGATTTACCAGAGAAGCAATGTACACAATCACAGCAAACAAAATTGCTCCAAATGTATTGAACATCAGATGAATACAGGCTGCTCTCTTTGCAGTCCGGTTTGTACCGGCGCTGGACAACATCGCTGTCACACAGGTTCCGATATTCTGTCCCAGCGTAATATAGATAGCAGCACTGGTGTTTACCACACCATTCATGGACAGAGTCTGCAGAATCCCCACCGAAGCTGTGGAGCTCTGGATAATCGCTGTCACAACTGCACCTGTCAGAATACCGAAAATCGGATTCTTTCCAAGCACAGCAAAAGCTTTGGAGAAGATCGGTGCATCCGTGTACGGAGAAACAGAGCCGGACATCAGCTCCAAACCCATAAACAGAAATCCCAGACCAATCAGAATTTCACCCACAGTAACATTTCTCTGTTTCTTGGAAAATACCATGAAAAAAGCGCCGATTCCCAAAAATAGAGGCGCAAAAAAAGCCGGCTGAAGAACAGCGAAAGCATCCCCAAGTTGGCTCATGGACACAAGCCATGCAGTTACGGTTGTACCAATATTAGCACCCATAATCACACCGACCGCCTGCGTCAGATTCAGCACGCCCGCATTGACAAAACCTACAACCATAACGGTTGTCGCTGCACTGCTATGAAGAATCGCTGTAATCAGCGCACCAAGAGCAACTGCCAGGAAACGGTTGTTTGTAACCATCCCCAGGAATGAATTCATCTTACTTCCAGCCGACTTCTGCATACCATCTCCCATGACATGCATACCATAGAGGAACATTCCCAGTCCTCCCAAAAAGCCGAACAAATTTTGTATGTCGCCTATTGACATAAATTTACCCCTTTCTTATCCTCGTATTATATAGTAGTAGTGTTTATAGTCCCTCTCCAAGGACTGTATG
>JAUNGE010000069.1 GCA_030524675.1 bacterium | reverse complement strand
ATAGCATACAGTCCTTGGAGAGGGACTATAAACACTACTACTATATAATACGAGGGATAAGGTATTGTCAAAAGGCTGGCAGTACCTTTTTTTGTTATTTTGGTATCTGATAAAAGCATTATATCATAAAGTTTCTTAAAAAGCAATAATTTATTAAAAAAAACGTAAAAAGAATTATTTCTGTATTGCAAAGTAGCAGAATTGTGGTAAAATGTCGTTATCAGAAGTCAAAACTCAGAAATGAAAAGTCAAGAACGAAAAGCTAGAAACGAAAAGTCAAAAACAAAAGGTTAAAAACGGGAGGAAGAAAAGATGGCTGTGAAAATGGTGATTATAGAACCACTTGGAGTGGAGAAAGAAAAGCTTCTCTCCATGGCGCGGGCAGCGCTGGGAGAACAGGTGGAGATCGTTTATTATGATACAAAGACTACGGATACAGAGGAACTGATTGAGAGAGGAAAAGATGCAGAGATTATTGTAGTTTCCAATCTGCCGCTGTCCGCAGAAGTGATTGAGGGATGTAAGAAGCTGAAACTGTTGTCTGTGGCATTTACCGGAGTGGACCATATTGCGATGGATACCTGCCGGAAAAATGGGGTCCTGGTGTGTAACTGTGCCGGATATTCTACAGCAGCAGTGGCAGATTTGGTGTTTGGCATGTTGATTTCGCTCTACAGAAATCTCGCGGCCTGTGACGATGCCTGCCGAAAGGAAGGAACCAAGGATGGGCTGATTGGATTTGAGCTGGAGGGCAAAAAGTTTGGTGTTGTGGGAACTGGAGCGATTGGAATGCGGGTGGCCAGAATTGCCAAAGCATTTGGCTGTGAAGTGTACGCATACAGCAGAACAGTGAAGGACGAGCCAGGAGTGACCTATGTGGATTTGGATACCCTGCTTCGCACCTGCGATATTGTATCCTTACATACACCGTTAAATGAACAGACGAGAGGGCTGATTCATGCCGGAAATCTGGCTCATATGAAGAAAACTGCAGTTTTGATTAATACAGCCAGGGGACCAGTAGTAGATGCCGACGCGTTGGCGAAAGCGTTGGAAAAAGGGCAGATTGCAGGAGCCTGCATAGATGTATTTGAGAAGGAACCGCCGATTGCTGCTGATTATCCGCTGCTTGCGGCACCGCATACACTTGTGACGCCTCATGTGGCTTTTGCGACAAAGGAAGCTTTGGTAAAGCGTGCAGTGATTGTGTTTGAGAATGTGAAGAAATATCTGGAGGGAACTCCACAGAATATTATGAAATAATAAGTCTTATGGGAATGGCAGTTTTTTGAAGAATTTTGAAATAAGGCTACCGTAATCCCACTGGCTTTAGACAATGGGGAGTTCGCAAAAGAAGTCTTATAAAGTATAGGGCATTATAAAAAACAGAACTTTATGAATGGAGACATTTTGGGTATGGCAGGATATTTATTTGCACATTTTACAGGAGAGAGGCAGCAGGATGAGGAACAGATTTATTTTTCATTCAGCACAGATGGACTGTTCTGGAAGGATTTGAATGGCGGAAAACCGGTTCTGCGCTCACAGACAGGGGAAAAGGGAGCAAGAGATCCTTTCTTGGTGCGGGACAAAAAACATGAGAAATATTATCTGATTGCTACGGACTTGTGTATTTATGCTGGAAAGGGCTGGAAGGCGGCGCAGGAGAATGGAAGCCGGAATCTGTTAGTGTGGGAATCCTCAGACCTGGTTCACTGGTCAAATGTGCGAAGCTGCGAAGTAGCGCCAGAAAATGCAGGGTGTGTTTGGGCGCCGGAGGCTGTGTTTGATGAGGAAAAAGATGCATTTCTGGTATTCTGGGCGTCAAAAGTGTGGCTGAAAGGAGAAAATGCAGGAAAACACAGGATTTATGCGTCCTACACGAAAGATTTCAGAGAATTCACAGAGCCGTTTGTCTTCTTGGAGAGACCGCAGGATGTGATTGATTCTACGATTTTTTTTGATGATAGTACAAACGGTCGCGGTGAGAGCAGCGAGCATGCAGGCGCGTATTATCGCTTCTCTAAAGATGAGACGACCAGCCGCCTGATTTTGGAAAAGAGCGACACATTAACAGGAAGTTACACGCAGATTGCATCGGAATTTTTGGAGCAGCTTCAGGGAGTGGAGGGGCCAGAGTGCTATCGCCTTCCCGATGGAAAATGGTGCCTGATTGTGGACCGCTTCAGGGAAGGAAAGGGATACTTGCCTATTTTTTGTGAAGACCTGGAACATGGCAGATTTCGTATTGTGCCAGAGGAAGCATTTGACTTTGGAAAGAATAAAAAGCGCCATGGCGGTGTGCTGGAGTTGAATGATGAAGAGAGCGAGAGAGTCTGGAGAGCGATGGGCGATAAAAATCCTGTTCTTGATGGGCTGTATGCCGATCCGGACCTAGTGAAATTCGGAGATACATTTTATCTGTATCCGACGACGGATGGTTTCACGGACTGGACAGGAACAGAGTTTTTTGTATTTTCTTCTGAGGATGGCTGCCATTTCAAGAAGGAAGCGAGAGTGCTGGATTTGGCGAGTGATGAAGTGCCGTGGGCTGTGGGAGGTGCATGGGCTCCCTGCGCTGCAAAGAAGGGAAACCGCTATTATTTTTATTTCTGCGGAAAGAGGGCGGATGGAAAGAGCTGTATCGGAGCGGCCTGGGCCAATTCTCCTGTTGGGCCATTTCATGCACAGCCAGAGCCGATGGTGACTTTCGAGATGGTGAATGAGCGGGGCTTTCGGATTTCTCAGGCGATTGACCCGTCTGTCTATCAGGAAGGGGAGGAGAGCTATCTCGTGTTTGGAAATGGAGAACCGTTTCTGGTGAAACTTTCAGAAGATATGCTGCATGTAGAGCCGGAGACGATGGTACATCTGGAAGGTGCGTATGATTTCAGAGAGTCCATGATTATCACAAAAAGAGATACTCTGTATCATTTTACATGGTCCTGTGATGACACGAGAAGTGAGAACTATCATGTGAATTATGGCACGGCAAAGGCTCTCACAGGTCCTATCCAGTTTCAGTATTCCATACTGGAAAAGAGCGGCGAGAGCCTTGGAACAGGGCATCATTCTATTCTCAAAGTGAACAGCACGGCTGTTTCAGGCAATGCTGGTAATACTGATAATGCAGATGGTACAAATGATGCATATTATATTGCATACCATCGGTTTGCGACTCCTCTGAAAAAATATCCAGAGGGAAAGGGATTTCACAGAGAGGTATGCATTGCCGAGCTAAAATTCGGTGAAGATGGAAAAATAAAACCGGTTGTGGTGGAGGATAAGTAAAAACAGCAGAGCAATGAAAGCAACCGATTGTAATAAAAAACCGCTTATTTTTTTGTCACCAGACTGCGCTTCCAGATTCCTGAGTGGGTGTACGCCATGCCGATCGGAACGGAGGAAAATGGGGCAATCATGCAGGCAATGTAGACGCCAGGCAGCCCCCAGAAATGATTGAACAGTGCTGCCAGCACAACGCGCACCAAGATACAGTTTGTGAAAGAGCTGAGCATTACCATGGTCGTGTGTCCGGCGCCTGTCATGAGCGCATGGTAGGTGAGAAATCCTGCATAGAAAATCTGTCCGATAATCTCGATTCTAAGGTTTAAGACAGCAGCCTCGATAACAGCGGGTTCTTTTGAGAAGCATCCTGCAAGTGCCGGAGCAAAGAGTTCCACAAAAACAATCATCACAACGGAAATCAGCACGGCCAATTTCATTGTGGTGTAAAGGATTTCTTTTGCTCTGTCATACAGTTTGGCTCCCAGATTCTGTGCAATCATGGCGGACACACCAGTGGACATGGAGGAAAGAACAAGCTGGCAGGTGTCCTTAATTTTGACGCTGACTCCGTTTCCGGCAGAGACATCAACGCCGTAGCCATTGATGAAATAGGTGACAACCAGCCAGGAAATGGCGGCGATGGTCATCTGAAGCACACAGGGGATACCGAGTTTTAATATGAGTTTCAGCTTATCTGCCACAATTCCGAGTTTGCCCAGATTTAAACCATAAAAAGACTCATTTCTCAGGATGATGGCGAGGGCAATCAGAAATGAGATGCACTGGGAAAGCATAGTGGCAGCGGCGGCTCCGGCCACGCCCAGATGCAGCGGTCCCATAAAAATCAGGTCCAGAATGATATTTACAATCGAGGTAATCATAATAATGCGGAAGGGGCTGGAGGAATCGCCAGTGGCTCTCAAAATAGAGCTGAGAGCATTGTACCCCCAGATAAAAACCATGCCGAGCGCACAGATTTGAAGATAGGAGGTTGCTTCTGCCAGCGCTGGCGCATCCAGGAGAATCAGAAGATTTTTGCCAAAGCACCAGAGTACAGCGGTGCAGACAACACCTGCCAGGATGCAGACGGTAAACAGGGTGCGGACGGCTTCCTTCTGGCTTTGCTCATCTTTTCCGCCAAAGCACTGCCCCACGAGGATACTGCCGCCGACGGATAAACCGATGGCGATTTTTGTCACCAGAGTCATAATCTGGCTGGAGTTATTGATTGCGGAAAGGCCGATGCTTCCCACAGTATGTCCGGCAATCAGCAAGTCTGCGATACTGTACACGGACTGCAGAAGGCTGGTTGCAATGAGTGGCAGGGCATAGGCAATCAGCTGCTTGGCTACGTTTCCCTGCGTTAAATCGGTTGTTTTTTGGTTCATAGTAAAATCTCCTTTACAATGTATGTATATAGATGGTATGTATATAAGTTGCATGTACATAAATAAATATGTTTGCTAACATAGACGTATTTGCTGGCACGGATGTATCTGGCATAGACGTACTCGCTGGCGCGGATGTATCTGGCATAGATGTATTCGCCGGCACAGACACCACAATGCATGAATGATTGATACCTACACGACAAGAACGAGTTCCATAATCATACACCAGAGCGGAATGGTGAACAATGAAAGCAGTGTGGATAAAAAGACACATTTTACTGCAAAGTGTGCGTCACCGTCGTATTTGGATGCAAGGATGGCTGTGGTGGTGCCTGCTGGCATACCAGACAGAACAACAGAGACTGCTGTGACAAGTGGGTCCAGGTGAAGAACAAAGCCGACAGCCAGTACCAGTGCTGGAAATACAATCAGACGAATGAAGCAATAATAGAGATTCATCTTTGACAGAATGGTTTTGGCACTGATTTCAGACAGAATAACTCCGATAATCAGCATGGACAGAGAGGTCGTACATCCGCTCAATGTCCGCAGTGTTCTGTCAATGGATGCGGGAAGAGAAATCTGGGTTATCATAAAGAAGATACCGATTCCCACTGCGATGATGCAAGGATGCGTCAGAACCTTTTTGATGACATCTTTTCCTTTTGCTTTGGTGAAACAGGAAAGTCCTGCGGACCACATCACAATACGCTGGGGAATCAGATAGATGGAGGCGTACAGAAGTCCTTGGCTTCCATAGATTCCCTCTACCAGAGGATTTCCCATAAAACCGCCGTTTGAACAGATGGTGGCATAGCGCAGGACAGGCAGCATTTTTTCGTCTGCGTGCGGGTAAAAATACTTTCCGGCAAAGGAAGAAAACAGCTGGATACCGATGGAGAGAAGGAGAATAACAAGACACGAAGTCAGTATATGCAGGTTCATCTCGATGAAAAAGGAAACGATGATATTGCAGGGAAGCACGACGTTGATGACAAGGTCTGTGATGGACTTTCGTCCTTCCTTGGTAATGATGTTTTTCTTCCCTAAAAAATAGCCGATGGCGATAAGAAGGAACATCATAATTTGTACTTGAAAAAGACTGCTGTAAGTAACCATGGATAAAATCCTTTCTTATATGTAGTATGTTTTTGCATGTGGTACTTTTTAAAGAATAGCACCAGCTTTAGGAATCTTCAATCCCAATTTTCTAAAAACGTTCAGAAAAGACGGTGAGAGCATGGATGCATTTCTGGATGAGTAAGATGGAACGGTGAGGTAAGAAATGAAATGGTAAAAGTTATATATGAAGATGCAGATGTCATTGTGGTGAAAAAACCTGCTGGAATAGAGTCACAGAGCAGCCGAGGATTTGAACCAGATATGGTCAGTGAGATGAAAAATTATCTGAGAGTGTTCGCAAAAACAGGCGGAGTCCCGTATGTCGGTGTGATTCACAGGCTGGACAAACCGGTCAGTGGACTTTTGGTCTACGCGAAGACGCCACAGGCGGCAAAAAGCCTGTCTGCCCAGATACAAAATGGAACTATAAAAAAGCAGTATCGTGCAGTTTTGTGTGGAAAACCTGAAAAAATGGTGGATAAGTACGTTGATTATCTGTTGAAAGATGGAAAAAATAATCTCTCAAAGATTGTGGATAAAGGAGTGAAAGATGCGAAGCGCGCAGAACTTTCCTACCATGTTTTGGAGACGATTGAGAGAGAGGAGGAATGGTTTTCCCTGGTCGAAATTGAATTGGTGACGGGACGGCATCATCAGATACGAGTGCAGTTCTCTGGACATGGGATGCCGCTGTTTGGGGATATCAAATATGGTGGAAAGGGGAAAGGACTCGCTTTATCTGCCTGCCAGCTTTCTTTTGTGCATCCGAAGACGAAGAAAACAATGGTATTTCAGGAAAAACCGGAAGGACCTGGCTTTCAGATGTTCACAACTCAATCATTCAGTTGAAACTGCGCCCCTTTACAGGGCAGAGTGATTGACAAATACCTTACAATTTAATTAATTTCTGATACAAAATCAGCGTTGTGGTTGCAATCTTTCCAGGATTTGTTGTAATATAATGAAGAAGATTTTGGAGATTCATAAATCATTCATAGAAGAATGACAGAAGGTTTACAGGAGAATATGTAAAATTTACAGAAGATTTATGGGAGATTTGCGGAAAGAGGTTTCAGGATGAGATGGAAATACATTTGGAAGAAAGCAGGATGGATTGCAGCTGCGAGTATGATGCTGGTGCTGGCAGGATGTTCTTCTCAGTCTCCATATGAGACGATTGCAACAACAGAGTGGCAGGAGCCGGAGAGCACACAGGAGCTGGAAACCCTGACGGTGGAGGCAACAGAGGAGTCGAAAGAAACGGAGGAGGATGCAGCACCTGAGTATTTGCGCATTGGTGTGCGCCATTCTGTGGTGGCGATGCTTCAGGAACGTCTGATGGAGTTGGGCTTTATGGATAACGATGAGCCGACAAATTATTTTGGAGAGACGACACAGGCATCTGTCATGAAGTTTCAGCGTCAGTATAATCTGGCACAGGATGGAATCGTCGGGGCGGCCACGTTTCAGGCGATTATGTCTCCGGACGCCAAATATTATATGGTAGAAAAAGGGATATCTGGTGATGATATCTATCGGATTCAGCAGCGATTGTATGAGCTGGGATATCTGGCGGATGCAGGGCTGGTGACAGGAAATTTTGGAGATGCGACAGAAACAGCCGTGAAAAAGCTGCAGAATGTCAATCACATTACAGAGGATGGAAAAGTAGGGCGGGAGACGTTCAACCTGCTATACAGCGATGAGATTAAGCCAAACATGCTGGCTTACGGAGAGAAGAGCGATGTCGTTCTGGCAGCACAGAAGAGACTGCGTGAACTCGGCTATCTGACAACGGAGCCGGATGGTTCCTATGGAAATGATACCGTGCTGGCGGTAAAACAGTTCCAGTCTCGAAATGACCAGGTCGTGGATGGATATCTGGGACCTTCCACGAGAGAAGTGTTAAACAGCAGTTCGGCAACCCCGAATGGTCTGCGTCTGGGAGACAGCAGTGAGCAGGTTGTGAAGATTCAGCAGCTTCTGAGCAAGTATGGATACCTGAGTTCTTCCAATGTGACAGGATATTATGGTGAGGTGACAGAGCAGGCGGTAAAGACATTCCAGAAGACAAATGGTCTGGTGAATGACGGACTGGCGGGCGTGGCGACAATCACGAAGCTGACAGGCGACGATGTAAAGAAAGCACCGAAGGTGACGACGCCTACAACCAAAGCTTCTACAAAGAATCCAACGAAGGCTTCCAGCGGAGGCGGTTCAAGTGGAGGAAGCAGCGGAGGACGCAGCGGCGGTGCCACAGTTTCTTCGTCTGGCGGTGCAGCCCGATTGGTAGCGATTGCGAAGTCAAAGCTTGGATGCAAGTATGTCTGGGGAGCCAAAGGACCGAATCAGTTTGACTGTTCCGGATTTGTGTATTGGTGTTTGAATCAGGCAGGAGTAAAACAGAGTTATCTGACTTCGTCAGGATGGAGAAACGTGGGACGTTATACGAAGATTACCAATTTTAACAGCCTGCAGGCAGGAGATATTGTTGTAGTAAATGGACATGTCGGAATCGCAGCAGGCGGCGGAATGGTTGTGGATGCATCTTCTGGTAATGGCAAGGTTGTGTACAGAAGTCTGAGTTCCTGGTGGAGAAGCAATTTTATCTGCGGATGGAGAATTTTCGGATAGACTTGGCAACGAAATAGAAGGATAATTTGAATTCGTTTTTTCCCTTTAAATAAGATGTTAAAGTGCAGAAGTAAGATGTAGGATAAAGCGTTAAAAGTGAAGCATTAAAAGTGAAGCGTTAAAAAGAATAAGACAAAAGAAAAAGAATAAAAAAGGCAGACACGGCTCATACTAGGATTGTACAAATGAAGTACAAATCAGAAATAAGGTGAGTCCATGGAAAAGCCGAACAAGAAACTGAAGAGAATTTTGATGATAATAGGAATTACGGGAGCAGTGTACGTGAGTTTTCGATATCTGCTGCCTCTCGTAGTTCCTTTTTTCATTGCCTATGGGATTGCATTGTTTTTAAAAAGGCCGGTGATGTGGATTCACCGGAATATCTGCTGGAAATGGAGGGGAAAAAGACATTATTTTCCGATTGCCGTTGCTGGCATGATATTGTTGGTATGGTTGATAGGACTGTTTGGGACAGGATGCTATCTGGGCGGTTATAAACTGCTTCAAGAATGTAGGCGGCTTTCTGAAGCATTTCCGAGAATCGTAAATGGGATTGACAGGGAACTGACGGGCATCTGCTATAAAATAGAAAGGATTTTTCACATAAAGAGCGGGGTTGTGCCAGGACTGGTGAGAGAAGGAATTCTGGATATGCTCTCCAATCTGCATAAGACAGCTATGACGTATCTGGTCGGAAATTCTATGAGCTGGTTTCAGAAAATCATACAGGCCGCAGTATTCTTTTTTATCACTCTCTTTGCAGTGATTTTGTTTTTGCAGGAGATGGAAGAACTGCGCCTGCGGCGGGAACGCTCCGTATTTCGGCAGGAATTTGCCATGGTCAGCACGAGAATCGTCAATGTGGGAAAAGCATATATCAAAACGCAGGGAAGTATCATGTTTGTGACGATGGTAGTCTGTGCTGCAGGATTGTTTTTGATGGGCAATCCCTACTATCTTTTGCTCGGTGTGGCAATCGGAATTTTGGATGCACTGCCGATTTTCGGCACAGGAACGGTGTTTTTTCCTTGGATTTTGGCGGAAGTGTTTCAAAGAGATTGGAAATCTGCCGTTTGCCTGGCAGTGATTTATGGGATTTGTTATTTTGTGAGAGAGATTATGGAGACAAAACTGATGGGAAATGAGGTGGGGCTGAGTCCTCTGGAAACTTTGGCCGCGATTTATGTGGGATTGCTGCTGTTTGGCCTGTGGGGCTTTATTTTGGGGCCGATGGGATTACTTTTGATTGAGGATTTTGTAAAAACGTACTGCAAAGAGGAATGACCGTATGCTTTTACAGGTGTTTTTACAGGCGCTGAAGAAAAGCAGGTATATCTGGTCGCAAAATTGATGGAATTGTGCTATACTGGATTGTATAAAAGTGCCAGAAAGTGCAGATATGCGTACATCAGACGGGATATGCCATACAGTTGCGTACAAATGATGTTGGGGTCAAAAGGTATTTTGACCCCTTTGATACCAGATTGCTCCGCACTATGTGCTCGCGCAAGGTCTACGCTCCGCTCCGGTCGGCGCCAAGCAGGCGTCACTGGCGCCTGGCGCCCTCAAAAACATTCATAATTCGCTCATTTTTCTTTGAAAAATGGCTACTTATTCATGTTTTTGGCGGGTCCCAAAGTCAAAAATCCTCTTGCAAGCAAGCTTGCATCGGATTTCTGACCTTTTGACCCTGGTATCATACAAATCTGAAAAAGCGATAATAAGGAGGAAACAGGCAGCATGAAGTACGATTTTGAGACATTGGTGGACAGAAAAGAGCAGGGTTCCCTGAAATGGAATCTGATGAGAACGACTAATCCGGATATACCGGATGGGATTGTACCATTTTCTGTGGCAGATATGGAGCTGAAAAATCCACCGCAGATTATTGAGGGATTAAAGAAATGTCTGGATGAGGTGATTCTGGGATATACAGGTCCTACTGATAAATTTCTTGATATTGTGACAGATTGGATTTCACGCAGATATGGGTGGAAGGCAGAGAAGGAATGGTTGGTATTCACTCCAGGTGTTGTGACCGCATTTTTCCATGGCGTGCGCAGCTTTACTAAGCCAGGTGATGGTATCATTCTGATGACTCCAGTATACTATCCATTTTACAAAGCAGTCGAAAAAGGAGGCAGAGAGCTGGTAAAGTGTCCTCTGATTCTGGAAAATAATTATTATACGATTGATTTTGAGCTGTTGGAAGAGCTGGCAAAGAAGCCAGAAAATACGATGTTAATTTTCTGTAACCCGCACAATCCGGTAGGCCGCGTGTGGACAGCAGAAGAGATTCAGAAGGTGGCGGATATCTGCCAGAGAAATGATGTATTCCTGATTTCGGATGAGATTCACTGCGATTTGATTATGCCAGGTCATCAATTCCATTCTGCAGCGCTGGCAATGGAAAAGATGGAACACTGCATGTTCTGTTATGCACCGAGCAAGACATTCAATCTTGCAGGTATGCAAACAAGCTGTATCGTAGTGCCAGACGAGAAGGAGAGAGAACTGTTTAATCTGAGCCGTCAGGAAGTGTCTCAGAGCGGCCCTGGAATTCTGGGATTGAAGGCATGTGAAATTGCTTACTCAGAGTGTGATGATTGGTTGAATGAACTGCTGGTGGTGCTGAATGAGAACAGACTTGCGCTGGAAGCATTTATTCAGGAGCGTTTGCCGGAGATTCAGATTATTCCGCTGGAAGGAACCTATCTGCAGTGGTTGGATTTGCGTGCGTATGGATTTACCAAAGAAAAACTTGAGGAAGTTATGACGAAAGAGGCTCTGTTGTTCTTGGATGAAGGGTATCTGTTCGGTGATGAGGGAATCGGTTTTGAGAGAGTGAACCTGGCGTGTCCGAAGTGGGTGCTGATGGAGGCACTGGAGAGACTGGCGGCTGCACTGGAGAAATATAGAAAATAAAACCAGAAACATATAAAAGCGAAAATACATAAAAGCGAAAATACATAAAAGCCGGAAGAAACAGCGAGGTATAGTGAAGTTTCGATTGTTTCTTCCGGTTTTTGCGTTTGAAAATTTTTTTGCTAAAAAAATCTCTTTGTTTACAATTCTGATAATCAGGAGAGAGAAAATACTGCATCGGGCAGGTCTTTCTCAATCGCTTCCATGTCTGCCAGAATATCCTGCTGTCTCGCGTCCAGAAGAAGACTCTTGTTGTAGCGGTAATACAAGTCGCAGCCGTTCTCACGGATAAACCAGCAAGCGTAACTGTGGATGTTCAGTTCTGTCACGAAGCAGACCATTTCCTGGCTTTCCCCGAAGGCTCTTTCCATAAATAAAAAGGCAGAGTCCAATGCCAATTTTGTGTCAGTTATTTTTTGCTGCCGCAAAGATTCCTCTCGGGCAAAAAATGTGCGTGCACAGTCAAACGCTTCCTCAGACGGCATTTCGGGAGAAAGAGCATGGGAAATTTCATGAAGCAGAGAGAGAACACGGCGGAATGTCAGTTCTCTGATTTTTCCAAGCTGTTCTGATTGCTTTTCCTGTGCATAGGTGCTCTCCACTTCGCGGACAAGGGCCAGGAATGTGGCAGCGGGCGAAAGAGCAAGTGAAGGCGAGGGTGAAGCAGAGGAATGGCCTATCTGCCCTGTCTGCTGCATCAGAGAAGTTTTGTACTGTTTCAGATATCCGAACAGCAATGTCACAAACTGCTCCTGCAGGTAACAATCTCTGAATTTTTGGGAAAGGCGGGCAAAGAGCAGGCTGACCAGGCTCAGTCTTTCATCAAAAGAGGCGAATTTCAGCCGCTGGAAAATAGACTCGGATGCATGTCCAAGTAGGATTTCATCGACCTGATAGTCTTCCTGATAGCGGTAAAAAAGTTCCAGATAATTCGCAAAATCCTTGGCAATCGTCCAATGCTGGATATACTGATGCACCACTTCGCGGTCAATTTTTTGATGCAGCGCTTCATATACCTGAATCAACTCTGAGAGGTCTTCCCATCCTCGCGCTGTGGCAAATTCTTTTCCGTCAATCGTAGTTTCAATTTTATAGAAGTAGTCAGGTTTGGTATCCAGATAAGAAATCACAGCGCTATGGATTCCCTGCTTGTAGGCATATTCCTTCCAGATGGAGAAATCGGCTTCCACATCAATACGTTTCAGGCGGTCGAGAGTCACAAGGTCAAAATCACGGACGGATTTGTTATACTCCGGCGGATTTCCGGCTGCGACAATAATCCATCCGCTCGGAACTGCCTGATTTCCAAACGTTTTATATTGAAGAAATTGCAGCATGGCGGGGGCCAGGGTCTCGGACACGCAGTTGATTTCGTCGATAAACAAGATACCTTCCGCGATTCCTGTTTTTTCTATTTTTTCATAGACAGAAGCAATGATTTCGCTCATGGTATACTCTGTCACGGAGTAGGTCTGTCCTCCATAAGATTTCTCGCGGATAAAAGGCAGGCCGATGGCGCTTTGGCGTGTGTGGTGTGTGATGGTGTAAGCAACCAGATTGATGCCACATTCTCTGGAAATCTGTTCCATAATCTGAGTTTTTCCGATTCCAGGCGGTCCAATCAGCAGAATGGGGCGCTGCCGAATGTTTGGAATCTGGTATTCTCCAAATTCATCTTTAAGAAGATAGGCGTGTATGGCCTGTTTGATTTCTTCCTTTGCTCGTTTGATATTCATAAATGCTGTCCTTTCTTCTTTCCTATCTTTTCTATTTTCTTTCCTATCATAGTGGTGCCTGCGGTAGCAGGCATGTCCGTTTAGCCAGATATTTTCCTATAGCTCATCTTCTTCCAGAATCAGTTTCATGGCCCAGGGCGGCACTTCTTCCTCTTTATACTGCTTTTGGAAAAAGACAAATGCCACATCATACGGCGGTTTCCGTTTTGGATAGATGCCCTCCCCATCAGTAAAGTACAACAGTCCCTTTAAGTTGTGCAGTTTTCCCTCCTGGCGCAGCTTTTCCACATAGGTGAACGCGGGTCGAAAGTCCGTGCCGCCCTGTCCAATCAGATTTAATTCAGCCATATATGCCTGCAGCTCTTCTTTCGACGTGATGTGTTTGTCATCCCGTATCTCATCATCGCATTGAATGATATGAATGTTCAATTTTCGGTGGAAACTTTCCTGTTCCAGGAGAATCCCGTATGTTTCCTGAAGAAAAGCTCGAACCAAGTCGCCGGAGCAGGACATGGATGTGTCAATCACAATCACAAAATCCTGGATTTTCTGGACTTCTCTGTATTCGAGCGGTTCAATCAGCGGCATGTTTCCATACAGCTTTAGACCATAACTGTAGAAAATGTAGTCAAAAGCGTCAGTGTCCACTGCCATTTCCTCCCTCCACACAGAGAATCTGCGCAGAAATTCCCGATAGTCGTAGTGGCGTCTGTGCTCCGCTTTTAACATGGAAGAGAGTGTCTGCGTGCTGTCAGAGGTCTCATTGGCAAATGTGTCCAGGTTTGTTTCCATGGAATCGCTCAGGGAATCCCAGTTTTTAGGAACAGGATTGGGCTGATTGGGAGAGGGCGGCTCGGGCCAGCGGCTGTGGTCGTCCGTGTGAAATTCTGCCAGGAGGGGCGCCAGCATATCTGCTTTGGGGTATTGACGCAGAAGATAGAGATAAATTTTTTCGGCGGTCAGTACAGGAACGGATTTTTTTAATGTGTGGTAAGTCCCCTGGCGCAGCGCAGACTGTGCGATGCGCACACAGCGGATATTTAGGCTGTCAATAATGGATTCCATGGCAATATCGCACGCCAGGTCCCAGTAGGGCTGTTCTTTTTTTCCTGGTTTCCACAGATGATGAAAGATGCAGTGGAAAACCTGATGGAGATACAGACGGTTGATAAGCACTCGATTTTTCTTTAAAAGTCCGCCCAGATATCGGGGATTGAAGTAGAGTACCACGCCGTCCGTGCCGACGGAAATGCAGTCCATATCACAGCCGTAGGAAAAACTGCTGAGTGCAACATCCAGAAACCGCATGCCCATGTAGAGGTCTGTCCTTGCCATATTTAAAATCCGTACACCGACGGAGAGAAGTTGTTCATCCATGTGGTCATCCATAGAGTTATTTTTTCCTTTCATATGATGTTAGGGTCAAAAGGTATTTTGCCCCCTTTGATACCGGATTGCTCCGCACTATGTGCTCCCGCAAGGTCTACGCTCCG
>JAUNGE010000068.1 GCA_030524675.1 bacterium | reverse complement strand
ATATGGTATGGAGAGAAGTCTTAAACTATTATGGTGCTAAAACTTAAAGACGGGGTTCTCATTCGGATAGCCGAAATAGCCAAAACAACCAAAAAACATGCTTTCTGTAAGACCTGCAAAAAAGAAAAGCCATGACATTTTCAGAAAATTTTCCAAAAATGTCATGGTCTATTGCTTTTAAACATTGTATAATAAATGGAATATATAAAATTTATATACCAAAGTCGGAGGGAATTTACTATGAAAAGAAACTTAAAAAATATGCTTGCTTCTCTTGCTCTTGTTGGATGCATCGCTGTTTCCGTTTTCGCTATTCCAGCCAGTGCATCTCAGGACCCAGATACCATCACTACCACAGAGACAACCACGGAGACTTCTCCAGAAATCAAACCTTTAAATGATGATCCATGTGATGGTGGAAGATGCTAAATACATACTAAATATATTCTAAAAAGTCATCTTTATAGATTTGTTTTACATGTTTTCGAATATGTTTCATCATCACTTCATTTTTACACAATCTGGCCACATAATAGGCCTGAATCAGCTTTTCTTTGCAGTCTTTCTCATTTATTCCCAGTTTTTCATTATTATATGCGATTCTATAGAGTAACTGAGAAAGATTGCTTGCCTGCCGCATCCGAATATCCTCATCTTTTAATTTTTCCTGCATCGCTCTGGATTCTTCATACTTTCCTGCTCTGCTCAAATACTGTGCCAAGCTTGATAACAAAAAAGCTTCACTGATTGACTTTTCCATTGTGCCAATATGTACGCTCTGAAAATACTCTTCCATCGGCCGCAGCATCGCAATCGCTTTCTCCAGATTTCCCTCCTCCGCATAAGAACTTGCGATGTTGCCAAAAATCATCAGCTCATTTCTTGTAAACACGCCTTTTGGCAATGTTCCATCACAATATTTAGGGACAGTAAGCATAAGCGCTTCTTCTAACATTGCCCTCTTTTCCACCTCATTGATATGCCCCAAATTATACTCCGTCAATGCACGAATCCGCAGGACAAACTGTCTGTTCACCGCATCCTCCAAATCCAGCTTTTCTTCAAATTTTTCCAGCAGCAGTGGAATTTCCTCATAACGATGTGTACTGATTAACACAACCAACTTATCTCTCATCAGATGTGTTTCCATATCATTTCCACGGATAAATGGCAGATATTTCTTTCCGGTTCTCCCCATTTTTTCCATCAGATCTTCAAAATTTCTTCTGCTTGGAATCGTCTTTCCATTTTCTATTCGCGATATCGTTTCTACTGTACAGATTCCTTCGCAGAGTTCCTCCTGTGTCATCCCTATACTCTCTCTGGTTTTCTTGATAACTTCCCCTACCCGATAAACTCCCATTGATAGTTTTCCTCCAAGTGTATCTTTATCTTCTCTGCTGTCTCATTCTGAGAAAACAGGCGATAAATATAATATGCCTCTTTGTACGCTGCAATCACCTCTTTTTCTGACACTTCACCCGATTCCAACAACTTTTCTAGGCATACTCCCTTCCAGTACAAAAGATCCGGCCAAGAATACATACGCACAATGGCGGATAAAATCTCAATTCCTTTTTCACACAGAAAAACCCCTTTTTGAAACTCGCCTTTCTCTACCAGACGCGGCAGTACTTTGCAGGCAATATTGGTATACAATTCTGCAAATTGTTCCCTACATTCATTCTGTTTATCCAGATATTCCAGAATACTGCATCGAATCGTGTACGCCTCTTCTTCTCTCCCCGTCCTGCTATATACATCCGCCAGCAGCTGCAAAATCTCCAGCTCTGTCAGACTGAGAATTGTCAGCTTTTCCCATTCTCCCTGCCAATCTGGTACTGTCAGGCGAATGGCTTCCTCAAAAAATTGAATTGCCCTTTCATAATCACCCGTCTGAAAAGCCAAAAATCCCCACATCTTTTTGATAAACTGTTCGTGTAAAGGAGACGCATTTTCTCCGATTTCTGCCTGATACTCCAACAGTTCCTGCTCCATCTTCTCAAATTCTTTCGATTCCTTATGTTTTTGAATGGACAGTCTTTTATCATACTGTTCACATTCTTCCTGACTGCCATAGAACTCAAATTTATCCAGATTATAACCCAAGCGCTCAAACAGAATACTTGCCATCATCATATCCATTTCCCGCTTGTCCGCCTCAATTCTGGAAAGCGTTGCCGGTGAACAAAGTCCACGGCTCAACTGCAGGATTGTGATTTTCTTTTCCTCTCGCACCTGCTTTATAATCTCCCCAATCGTCCATGTCTGATTTTTGCTCATACCTATTTCTCCCTTATTTCATACTGGTACTCTCAAAATCTCATACTCCTCATATGGCAGATACATTGGAGCGAAAAACTCTCTCTTGACCTCAACATCCGAAATTTTTATTACAAATACTGTAACATACTTGATTTCTTCTGTCTATAAATTGACATAATTTATTTCAAATTATCTTTTCTTCACTAAAAGTCACTGTTATGTACACTTCTATAAGGAGTTTCAAGATTACTTGTCCTTTGTTTATTATACTATTTCTCTTTGCTATAAAACAGTAATCTTTCCGCCAAATTTGCGACTCTGTTCGTCGATTTACGGTATATTTTACGCTTTTTACAGCTATGAACGCCTAATCTTTGTTCTTACGAGATGCGCATGATGGTATTCCATTGAAAACGGCAACATCAGCATGATACAACACGAAATGCAACATTCCCTGATACAAAAAAAATAAACCCTTGATTGTATCAAGGGTTTTAGACTGCGGCTAACAGGAGTCGAACCTGCACGGTCTCCCACTGGAACCTAAATCCAGCGCGTCTGCCAATTCCGCCATAGCCGCAAAAGCCTGCTGCAAATTTTCGCTGCAACAGTCCTGTATTAGTATACCATTAAACAAATTTTCCTGTCAAGCATTAATCCAACCTTTCTCTTAATGCCTTTTTCTGCCCTTTTCTGAACAGTAACTTGTTCTACTGCACGAACATCCTTACAGCCAGATTCACTGCTCCGGCCAGAACCATGACGAGAATCGGATTCAACTTCCATTTTCGCAGGAGAAAAAAGGCTGCTGCAAAGATACAGAGTCCAATGACATTGAAATCTGCCAGATTTGTATGGAATCCCTCTTCTCCCCAGAGCACCAGAAGCAGAATCGTCAGCCCTGCGGAGGCAATCATCGCCACAACTGCAGGACGAAGTGACCCTAAGATGCCCTGAATTATTGTCAGGCCTTTATATTTATAGTACAAATATGCCAGTGTCGAGACAATGATACAGGACGGCAGGATACATCCAAATGTGGCTACAATCGCTCCAGGCGTGCCCGCAATCCGCGTCCCCACAAAAGTCGCCGCATTGACTGCAATCGGCCCAGGTGTCATCTCCGCAATCGTAATCAGATCCGTAAATTCTCCCACATCCAGCCAATGATGCAGTTCTACTACTTGGCTCTGAATCAGAGGCATCGCTGCATAACCGCCGCCAATACTGAACAGTCCGATTTGAACAAAACTGAGAAACAGCTGTGCATACAGACTCATGCCTTCTCCCCCTTCCTGTCAAAAAACAGAGTTTTCACTGCTCCAATCACACCGACAATAAGAATGACAAAAACAATATTGATTCCCAGAAATCTGACAGCAACAAACGAACCAAGCATAATCAGAACCGCCAGCATACTTTTTTCTTTCAGCACATTTTTTCCCAACGTGTACACCACATCAAAAATCACGGCCGCCACACCTGCCTGCATACCTGCCATCACTAGCGCCACAATCCGATTATCCCGAAACGCGGCATAAAACACAGAAATCACCGATAAAATCACCATGGGCGGCAAAATCGTACCGATAACAGCGGTCAACATTCCAGGTGCCCCCGCCACACGGTACCCCACCAGAATCGCCGCATTGACCGCAATCGCTCCTGGAGAAGACTGCGCAATCGCAGTGAGGTCCAGCATCTCATCTTCTTCAATCCAGTGCAGCTCATCCACAAATTTCTTTTTCATCAATGTAATAATCACAAATCCGCCGCCGAATGTAAAAGCGCTTATGTACAAGGTTGAAAGAAAAAGTGTAAGCAGCTTACTGCCCATTTTATCATTGCCTGCAGTACCTACTTGGCTGTCTGCTTGACTGTCTATTTTGCTGCCCATCTTATCCCTTTCGCTGTTGCCTTCCTTTTTACTTCCCTTTTTATCTCCTTTTGTATCCATCTCTGCCTGTCACCACCTGTTCCGCGCAAACCGTTCTTCGTCTTTTTTCCTCTGCAGGCGCAGATAACACCTGTCACAGACTGAAAAAGGATGATTCCACGGCATCTCACGCCCACATTCACTACATTTTCTGGTATAACTACTACATTCTGTCTTCAAAATCCGGTTGATTTCTTCCTCTGTACTTCTGCGCTCCTCCTCCAGAGCTTCCTCATCAATCGGAAGACCCACTTTTCTTGAAAACTGGAAATACAAATCAAGCATCTTATAATAACTCTCCAGATCATAGAGGTCGTTGCCGATGGTGCACGGAAAATCAAGTTCATCCACATCCCGATACTCTCTGCAGTAATCTTTCCACAAATCCATCACATAACGGTTATTCAAATCCACACTGCACGTAATCAATTTATAGATTTCCTGCTTTGTGAATGTCTCCAGTTCCCGTCCATTGACACTCACAAACGCCTGATAAAGCGCCAACAGTTCATCCACTTCCATCTTACAGTACAGATATGGCGTATCCATCGCCACCCATATTTTAATCAAATTGTCAATGTCACATGGCAAATCCAGAAGCTGCTCCGGAAAGCCGACATATGCCTGTTTGATGGAGGCCGCATTGCCGTTCACACCATTCACAATCAGCTCCGGATTATCGACGGCTGCCACATAGCCCTCATCATAAATCCCAAACCGGCCCGCGCGCCCTGCAATCTGCTTGATTTCCGCTGCCTGCAGGTTTCGCTTCATCACTCCGTCAAACTTTTTTGTCTCGACAAACACCACGCGCCGGATTGGCAGATTCAGCCCCATACCAATCGCATCTGTGCTGACAACCACCTCCGTCTCGCCGCTCAAGAAGCGTCTGACCTGCTCCCGCCTGGAAGCCGGAGGAAGACTTCCATAAATCACACTCGCCTTTACTCCGGTCTCACGCTCCAGGTGCGCCGCCAGCGCCAGCACTGACTTTTTGGAAAACACAATCAGCGCATCGCCTTTTTGCAGGTCATTCGCCAGGGAATACGGCTCTTTTTCCACTTTCAGCTTGGTTGTTCTGCGGTGGCGGATTACTTTATATTCATCCTTGCATCGCTTGATAATCTGCAGAACAATCGTCTCCGCCTCCGGCGCCATACACAGATGGATTTCTTGAGCACGAAGTCCCAAAATTGCCCTCGTCCAGTTGCTGCCGCGGTGCGGGTCGCCAATCATCTGACACTCATCCACCACCACAATATCAAAATATTCATGGTCGTTCAACATTTCCACAGTGCAGGCCACGCAGGCGGCATCTTCAACCAGGATGCTCTCCTCCCCCGTCACCATGGAACAGCGCACCCCTTCTGCGTTCAACTTATCATACACTTCCAGAGCCAGAAGACGCAGCGGTCCAAAATAGGCGCCATGGCTGCTCTCCTTCAGGCGTTCCAGCGCATCGTGCGTTTTTCCACTGTTCGTGGGACCTACATGGAGAATAAATTTTCTCTGCAGCTCCCTTGCGCCTGGATATTCATCCTCCGGCTTCTCTGGTATCAGCTCCCTGATTCCTTTTTCTATGGTTTTGGGAATATAGAACAGCTCATATGCCCGCAGCAGAGAATTGCTGAGAAGATACCGCCCCACACCAGGCATCTTCAGCGCGCGCTCCAGTTCTTCCTCTCCTAACTCTGGCACAAATTCCAAATCTTTCGCCGCCAGAAGGCCGCAGAACTTCTGCAGCATCTTTTTGAAGCGCATCAAATCCTCAACTTTGTCATCTTCCGTCTCTGTTTTCAGTTTTCTCTCCACACACGAACAAGCTTTTGCGAGCATGGCATGGATGTCATTCAGACTGTTCGCATTGTGAACACCAGCCAACATCTTTTCATTTAATCTAGTCACTCTCTTGCGCAGTTCCGCCATCGGCACGCTTGCATACCGCCGGTTGCTCTTGCCAAAAAACAAGACCAGATAGAACTCTTCCAAATACTTTTCTTTCATTCCTTGTACCTTCCCTGACGTTTTACCTTCTTCTGCCATTTTGCCCTTCTCTGGTATTTCACCTTATTCTGCCATTTTCCTTCTCTGGTCTTTATCTTTCTTGGCTTTCCTTTTCCTGGTTGTCCATCTCTGATTCCTCATACCCGTCCAGTTCTTCTACTTCCAAACTCTCCTGCTCTATATCCTCAGTCTTTTCTTCCACTCTCAAACATTTCTCTGCGTCAAGAATCTCCTCATCTGCCCTCAAGACAGCCATTTCTTCTATCTGTGCGCCGGCTGCTTCTACCGGATTCACGGAGACCGCATCACCGCGCTCTTTCCACCTTCGCCCTCTCTCAGCCGAACGTTGTCTCTCTTCTGTCTCTTCCTCTGAGCCATCCTGTGAATCCTCTTTCCCTTTCTCCTGGTATCTTTCTTCTCTCCAGGATTTCAGGAATCCAAACATTCCTCCTGTTTTTTTCTCTGCATCCTCAGAATCGCTCTCTTTCCTCTGCCCCTCTTTCTCAGTTCCAATTCTGTGTGTTCGTCCTGCTCTGTCTGCCGTTCCTGCCTTTATCTCCTCTTCTTTTTTCAGAATTCTTCCAGCGGCGATAAAAATCAGCAGAAGGACCAGGCTTCCTGTGCTGATCCAGATTCCGAGGATAAAGCCTTCTGGTTCATATTCCATCGTAATCTCATGTTCTCCCGCAGAAAGCTCAATCCCCAAAAAGGTATCTGCAATCTTCCTCGTCTCCACTTCCTGACCGTCAACTTTCACTGTCCATCCCTTATCATAAGGAATTGTGGTAAACAGAAGCTTATTTTTTCTCACAGTAATCTTTCCCGCCAGATAGGAATCCCTCCACTCTGTCAGATGCCACCCTTCCTTTTCCAGAGTGGAATAGACTTTCTGGAGAGCATTTTCATCCACGCGGTATATGTGTGCAGACATGGTCTGTCCATCCTCCGGCGTATCCAGAGAAATGTTGGTTCTCTCATAGCAATAGCCAAGCTCCAGCATATACCCTCTCTTCACATTGGAAAAAGATTTTGTATTGTCTCCCACAATCGCTGTCACATCATCAATTCTCTTGTTGGTGATATACGCATAATATTCGCCGTCCTGCTCCACCGTCACATGGTAGCTCGTGCCAATGTTTTCTCCCAGCACTTCCCGAAGCACCGGCCCCGCATCAAACACAGCAGAAAAGTCATTCTGCACCTCTGCCGGATTGTTCAGAGTATAGTGCCACTGCGTCTCGAAATCTTCAGGCACAACAAAGCCTAACGGAAGCACATATTGATTCTCGTACAGATACACATCTCCAGAAGACGCCACTTCTTTTTTCCATGGCGCCTCCGGAATCTCCTCATACAGGCCGTAACGCACAGCAAACAGCATATCCACAAGCGGCGTACTTCCTGTAATGCTGTATGCATTGGTGGAACTCTCACAGCCCAAATATTTAAAAAACTGGCTCAGATCGGCATTTGCAACGGAAGAAAACAGAGAAACCGAAGGAAAATGTTCCCACGCTCCATCATTTTTGCTCTTTCTGTCCACCTTCTCCACACGGAAAAAGTCATCTGACGGCATCACCTCATCCATCAAGCTCTCGATATCCTTGTCATTGCGCGTATAGCTCGTCCGATTCGTCGTCGTGATGCTGGTAACTGCCATATTTACCGCAGACTCCACACAGACCAGTGCAAGCGCTGCAAACGCAATCGCGTAGCGGCTCACCTGTGTCTTTTTATACAGATACAGAAATCCTGTATACAATGCCAGATACAATATCGCCACATAGAACACAATAAAATGGAAATGTTCCGCATCCACCAGCTTTTCTGCCATAACCACAAATCCGACTGCCCCCAGAAAGGACATTCCAATCTGCCGCCAAGCAGTGTCCTTTAAATTCTGGTAAGCTCTAAAGCATGCAGTCAGAATCAGCGCAATGTAGATAAAGGACTGCCGACACGGCAGACTGTTCGGATAATGAAATCCATGCCAGATAAAATTCGGGATATTCATAGAAAAGCTGGCAAAGAAGAACAGCAGCAAACCACAGTAAACTGCTTTTTCCCGCACCTTAATCTGCCTGCACTGCAGATACAGCAAAAAGAACATCAAAACCGCCGTTCCGCAGTAGATATTCGGCCAGTGGTCCAGCCCAATCTCCGTCTGTACATTGGCAATATGGCGGGCAATCATGTCAAAAATAGAAAAATAGGAGGTGAATGTCTGCGGGAAACTGAAATCACCGGACGCCGTCATCTGCAGTGCAAAAATTTCCGGCAGAAGCACTGCTGCCGCCAGACCTCCCGCAATCAGAGAATACACGCCAAACTGTACACAGACAACTGCCACATGTTTTCTGCTCTTCTTTTTCTCCAGAATCAGAAGACAGATAAAATATACCACCATAAAAATACAGATCATGATGGAAATATAATAATTCGATAAAATGGAAAGTCCCAGAGTTACACAATAAAGCACGCCCTTTTTCTCATGCACCAGCTTTTCCAGCCCCAGCATAATCAGGGGAAGCAGCACAATGCAGTCCAGCCACATGATATTCCAGCTGTAGGCCGCCATATAGCCGGATAAGGCATAAAAAATACCAAAATATGCCACACCGAACGTATCGCTTTTGCAGTGTTTCTTCAGATACCAGGCAAAGCTCAAGCCGCTCAGACCTGTTTTCAGAACAATCATATATGTCATAAACTCAATGATAAGTCCCTTTGGGCACAAAAGAATCAGCCAGTTCAATGGACTGGCCAGATAATACGCATACAGCGCGGAAAAATTGATTCCCATGCCGATATCCCAGCTGTAGAGCAGACTCCCCCCATTCGCCAGTTTATACTTAAATTCAGAAAAGAACGGCGCATACTGATGATACATATCCGTTCTCAGGAAGCTGGCTTCGCCAAACGGAAAAATTCCCCTCTGTGCAAAGATAATCAGCAGCACAATCATGGGAGCCAGACACGCCATTGCCAGGCCGTCTGCGGAATAACTCATATTTTCATCATGATACTGCCGCCTCACTGGTTTTGCTTTTCCCTTTTCTACCAGACGCGGCCCTCTCACACCAGATGGGCGTACAGAAGGGTCCAGCATTTCCTCCAGTTTTTTTGACATTTTTTCAATCTCGTGTTCCTGCATCCATCTTTTCCTCTCTATTTTCTATCTTTCATTTTTTCGGAAAATAAAAAGTTTACTTCCCACATAATTTAATATCACCACAACAAATGCAATCAGTATTTTGCCCAGATATTCGTTCATATGCAGCCCGTCCACCAGAAGCATCATCGCCAAAAGATTAAAAATACCGGTAGAAATACGGCAGGCGAAGAAAGACAGGCATTCTTTCCATAAGTAAGACAATGTAAATGTGTCATTGTGAAATACAAACAGCTTATTCGTCACATAAGCAAAAATCACAGATGCAAACCAAGACACGCCTGTTGCAAACCGGTAATCCACTCCCACATGGCGCATCGCCGTATAGACAATCCAGTCCACCCCCGTCGTGAGAACCCCAAAAATCAGATAGGATATCACTTCCGGATTCATCAGTTTTGTATACAGTTTTTTTAACATAGTTCCTCTTCTCTCTTTTATGGGCGCTTTTCAGCGTTTTCCTCTTGCAAGCAAGCTTGCATCAGATTTCTGACCTTTTTTGACCCTAGTATCACCATTTTATTATAGGTAGATGAAAAAGTAAAGGCTTCTAATTCTTAATAATGTTTTCATTTTTGCAAAGGCATCCTTTATACAGTCACCAAATTCTCAGCTTGTCAAAAAACCAAAAAAGGCGGCACAGTGATACTACCTGCATCCGCCTTTCTATCTATTTCTGTCTGCTTACTGCTGATTCTCCGCAGTCTCCTCTTTTGGCTGTTCCTGCGCCGCCTTCTCTGCTGGTGCAGCCGTTCTCTGGCCTTCTTTCTCAGCGCGCTCTCTGTCAGCCAGAATCTTATGGATACTGGACAGTTTGACACAGAGAGCAAACAGCTCTGTCGCCTTCAAAAGCTCATCAAGCGGCGGGAAGGACGGTGCAATACGGATATTGCTGTCCTGTGGGTCACGGCCATATGGATAGGTCGCACCTGCCGGAGTCATCACCACACCTGCCTTTTTGCAGCGGGAGACAATGTCCTTCGCACATCCTGGCAGAGAGTCAAAGGAGATGAAATATCCGCCCTTTGGCTTTGTCCACTCACCGATGCCAAGACCGCCGAGTTCTCTCTCCAGCGTATTGATAACACCCTCAAATTTCGGGCGAAGAATATCTGCATGTTTTCTCATATGCTCTACCATACCATGAATATCGCCAAAATAGCGCACATGGCGGAGCTGGTTTACCTTATCGTATCCGATGGTCTGAATCTTTAACTGTTTCTTGATATCTTCCAAGTTGTTGAGGGAAGTCGCAATCGCTGCAATACCGGAACCTGGGAAGCTAATCTTGGATGTGGACGCAAACTTGTATACCAAGTCAGGATTTCCGGCTCTCTTACACTCTGCCAGAATTTCAATCAGATGGTCCTGATCATGGTCATACAGATGATGCACGCCGTATGCATTGTCCCAGTAAATACGGAAATCTCTCGCCGCCGGTTTCAAACGTGCAAATCTGCGGACTGTCTCATCGGAATAGGAGATACCCTGTGGATTAGAATACTTCGGCACACACCAGATACCTTTGATTGCATCGTCCGAAGCTACCAGTCTTTCAACCATATCCATATCCGGACCAGTCGGAGTCATCGGAACTGGAATCATCTCAATTCCAAAATGTTCTGTGATGGCAAAATGGCGGTCATATCCTGGAACCGGACACAAAAACTTTACAGAATCCAGCTTGCACCACGGAGTGCTTCCCATAACACCATGAGTCATGGAGCGTGAAATCGTATCGTACATTACATTCAAACTGGAGTTTCCGTAGATGATAATGGTGTTTGGATTGACTTCCATCATATCTCCCAGAAGTTCCTTTGCCTCCTCGATTCCATCCAGAACGCCATAGTTTCTACAGTCTGTTCCGTCATCACATGTCAGATCTTCGGCGCTGCTTAGGACATCCATAATTCCCATAGAAAGGTCCAGCTGTGCAATACTTGGCTTTCCTCTGGACATATTCAAATTCAGAGACTGTTCCTGATACTCATGATATTTCGCCTTCAACTCTTTTTTCAGCTGCAATAATTCTTCTTTACTCATTTCTGCATACGGTTTCATGCTATTTCCTCCTTCTATGGGATGTTTCCCATCCAATGTCTTTCTGTGCCGTACATTCGTACATCACATAAAAACTTTGATTATAATACCATACTTTCTCTTACCTTGACAAGTAGTAAATTATACAAAAATTTCCTTGACAGAATATCTTTTTCTGCGTACAATTTGGAAAGCACTATATATGAGGAATGTATGAGGAGGAATTTTATGAGTTTAGCAGAGCTTTTTATCATTGCTGTAGGACTGTCTATGGATGCCTTCGCAGTCTCTGTCTGTAAGGGGCTTGCTATGAATCGCATGAACTGGAAACATGCTGGTATCATCGGATTATATTTTGGAGGATTTCAGGCACTGATGCCGCTTTTGGGCTATCTTCTGGGAGTGAATTTTAAGAATGCCATTACCTCGATTGACCATTGGATTGCTTTCATACTCCTCTCCATCATTGGTATCAATATGATCCGTGAGGCACTCTCCAACGAAGAGGAAGAATGTCCCACCGACGATGTCAGTGTACGAACCATGACAATGCTCGCTGTTGCCACCAGCATCGATGCGCTGGCTGTCGGAATCACCTTTGCATTTTTAAATGTGCAGATCGTACCCGCCATCTCTTTTATCGGTATCACGACCTTTACCTTATCCATCGTCGGGGTTAAAATCGGAAATGTCTTCGGAACCAGATACAAATCCAAAGCAGAACTGGCCGGCGGACTGATTTTGGTCGGCATGGGAATCAAGATTCTGGTGGAACATCTTCTTGGATAATCAGTCTTGAATCGTACATCTTGAAGCATAAGTCTTAAAACATAAATCTTAAAGCATAAATCTTTACATATAAGATATGAAAAAATGCTGCCATGCCAGTTTTTATTGCTGCTCAAAGAAAGCATCAATCACATCCACCGCTTTTTGATTGCTCTCGTCTGCTGTCTGGAATGCTTCCAGTTCATCTTCTATCCCTTCCGGAACCTCTCCCAGCATCACGAAAAATACATAATCTCCATATCGAACAATCTGAGACGCCTGTACCTGTGCCAGTCGGCTTGGATGCTGGGAAGCATTCTCCATCAGCATATCCTGATATTCCAACAGAACTTTCTCCACGCTGTCCGCCATATCCGGTTGTGCTTTCACTGCGACAAAAAGTGTCCCATTTTCTTCGTCTCCAGCTTCCTCTGCCAAGTACGCCTCGCACCATGCCGGATCTATATTCAGTCTCTGTGCCAGTTTTTCCTCGGTGTAGGCTGTACCAGAAGAATACGAATCTCCATATGCGTCCCGAATTCCCTGATAAATCTCATTCAGATTTTCATTCTCTGATACAATGACATCTGACTCCTGGTTTGCCATCCCCACTGTCTCTTCGCTATCTTTGCTTTCTCCTGCGCCGTTTTGTCCCTGGCCCTCTGCTGCTATATCTGCCTGCACACTGCTCTCCACCTTTGTCTCTTCCGGTAAAGTCTGCCGGATTGCATTGTTTCCCTGTTTACATGCTGTAAGCTGTGCCATCATCGCTGCTGCCAGAAAAATTCCCATCCATTTTTTCATTCTATTCATCCTTTCTCTTTCTGTAACACCCACCTTAATTTCCTATCTCTCGCGCATTTTTCCTCCCACCTTGCATCATCTTACCTCATCTTGCATCCAGCAAATCCAGCATTTAAAAAAACTTTGAAGCCCCAGACGGCTGTTTCGCTGTTGAAACGACAGGTTATTTTACTCGATTTTTCATTTGTGGGAAATGAAAACGGAAACGAAAAAATTGTCAAAATTTATCCATTCCCCTTGTGGAATAAATGCTTCTATATTATAATGAATAAACATGCTGCCGTCAATTTACGAATCTCTTAATTCTCTTGTAAACGTGCAGTCCAAATCATAAGGTCAACTGGACAACAATCCTCTTGCAAGCACAAGCTTGCTTTGGATTTTATGTCTACTTGGCCCTGGTATCCTATGATGTTGGGGTCAAATCGTCTACTTGACCCTGGTATCATCATTTATTTTTACATTAAAAACGGAGGTATTTTTCAATGAGTTTCCAATTTATCCATAAGCTTCCATCTCCAGAGGAAATCAAAGAACAACTTCCCCTTCCGGCCGAATATGTTCCGGAAAAAGAAAAAAGAGATGAAGAAATCCGTAAAATTTTTACTGGAGAAAGTGATAAGTTTCTCTTAATCATCGGCCCATGTTCCGCCGATAAAGCAGATTCTGTATGCGACTATGTGAGCCGCCTCGCAAAAGTACAGGAGAAGGTAAAAGACCGCCTAGTTCTGGTTCCTAGGGTGTACACCAACAAACCGCGAACCACAGGCGAAGGATACAAGGGAATGTTGCATCAGCCTGACCCGTCCAAGCGTCCAGATATGTACGAGGGATTGATGGCTATCCGAAATCTGCATATCCGTGTTATCCGCGAGACAGGTTTTACTACCGCAGATGAAATGCTGTATCCTGAAAATTTGAGCTATTTGTCGGATGTTATCTCCTATATCGCTGTGGGCGCGCGTTCCGTAGAGAACCAGCAACACCGTCTGGTCGCCAGCGGCATCGACGTTCCTGTAGGTATGAAAAATCCGACCAGCGGCGATTTGACTGTTATGCTGAATTCGGTTTATGCGGCTCAACATGCTCATGATTTTCTGTACCGCAGTTATGAAGTACAGACTTCCGGCAATCCGCTGACGCACACCATTCTGCGCGGCGCGGTCAACAAACATGGACAGTGTCTTCCGAACTATCACTATGAGGATTTAAAACTCCTGTTTGAACTTTACAGCCAGAGAAACTTGGAAAATCCAGCCTGCATCGTCGATTGCAATCACTCCAACTCCAACAAACAGTATCTGGAGCAGATTCGTATCGCAAAAGAAGTTCTGCACAGCCGCAGACATTCCAAAGATATCTGCAACTTTGTAAAAGGACTGATGATTGAGAGTTATATTGTTCCTGGAAACCAGAAAGTGGGCGGAACCTGCTATGGCCAGTCCATCACAGACCCATGTCTTGGCTGGGAGGAATCTGAGCGTCTGATTTATGATATCGCCGATAGCCTGAACTAATCTCTGTCTGTCTGTTATCCTGCGGCAGTGCGCTGCTGTACCGATAGGATATGGATAGTATGGATAATACTGATAGGATTGATACTATTGATAGGATTTGATACTATTGATAGAATTGATAAAAAGAGGGAATGCCAAAAAGTATTCAATCATGATGATGTTGGGGTCAAAAGGTATTTTGACCCCCTTTGATACCGGATTGCTCCGCACTGCGTGCTCTCACAATCCTCAAAAACAT
>JAUNGE010000067.1 GCA_030524675.1 bacterium | reverse complement strand
TATCCATCACTTTCCCAATTCTCCACTAGATAATTACGTTATATTCCTCGTATTCTTTTATTCTTCTTTTTAGTATCCTATGTTTGTATCCTCTATTGTATGGATTCAATCAATTCAACAATCCGCTCGAGTTCCTCCGCAGAATAATATTCTATCTCAATCCGGCCTTTATTCTTGTCTTTCTTATTGATAGAAACTTTTGTACCCATAATGGACTTCATTCTGTCTTCCAGAGCACGGTAAATAAAACTGTCATCCCGCTTTTCTTCCTCCGGTTCCTTCTCTTTCTCTTTTTCCTTCACCGGTTTTGTCAGTCTTTTTACCATTTTCTCCACATCGCGCACACTCAGTCCTTCGGCCTCAATCTTCTTTGCCGCCTCGACCTGCATATCTCCCTTTTCCAATGCCAAGAGTGCTCTCGCATGTCCGGAAGAAATCTTTCCCTCTATCAGCATATCCAAAACTCTTGCATCCAGCTTCAAAAGACGGATGGTATTAGTAATTGCCGCACGGCTCTTGGAAACCTTCTCTGCGATTTCCTCCTGTGTCAGTCTAAATTCTTCCATCAGCTGCTGATATGCCATCGCCTCTTCAACCGGATTTAAGTCCTGTCTCTGCAGATTTTCAATCAGCGCCACTTCCATGGATTTCTGTCTGGTATAATCTCTGACAAGAACTGGAACCTCTCTGAGTCCTGCCATCTGTGCAGCTCTCCAGCGCCTCTCTCCGGCCACAATCTCATAATATCCCTGTCTTTTCTGCACCAGAAGCGGCTGCAATACTCCATATTTTTTCATGGACTCTGCCAATTCTCTCAGCTGCTCTTCATCAAATACTTTTCGCGGCTGCTCGCGGTTTGGCTCAATCAGGGACAGGCTGAGTACACTGACTGTTGTCTCCTTATCCTCCTCACCTGCTCCTGCAGATGCACTTTCTGTCGTTTTTTCATCCACCTTCTCAGATGATTCCTTGGAATTTCTCACTGATGCAGCTTTTTTTCCGGCCTTTGCCGTTTTCTCAGCTTTTTCCGCTTTTACGGCTTTTTCATTTTCCGCTTTCTCACCTTTTCCAGCATTTTTTGCGGTCTCTTCTGCCCTATCTGCCTTATCTGTCGTATTTGCTTTTTTCTTTGTCTCCCTCGATACAACAGCACTGTTTTCCAAAGTAGACGTCATCATCAAATCGTCGCCAAAATAAGCGCCCAATCCTTTTCCTAATCCTTTTCTCTTTCCTGCCATTATGCTTCCTTCCCTCTGCCAATCACTTCTGCTGCCAGCAACCGATAACTCTCTGCCCCTGCCGAGCGGGACGCATACAGATTTATCGGCATCCCATAGCTTGGTGCCTCGGCCAGCCTTACATTTCTCGGAATAATCGTTTTATAGATATTTTCCTTCAAATATGCCTTAACATTCTCCACAACTTCCAGAGATAAATTGGTTCGCGCGTCATACATAGTAAACACAACCCCTTCCAACTCCAGGGATGGATTTAATTTTTTCTTAATCAGATTGATATTTCTAAGTACTTGGCTGAGTCCCTCCAGAGCATAATACTCGCACTGGATCGGCACAATCACAGTGTCCGCTGCGGTCATAGCATTGATTGTCAAAATACTCAGTGACGGCGGGCAGTCAATAATGATAAAATCATACTGTTCTTTTATATGACGCAGACATCCTCTCAAAATTGTTTCCTTGTCATCAAACTCCAACAGCTCAATCTCAGCTCCTGCCAGATTCACATCAGAAGCTATCACATCCAAATTTTCCTGTACGGAACTCTGAATACACTCTTCCAGTTCACACTCACCAATCAACATTTGATATACTGTGTTTTCTACGTATCCTTTTTCCAACCCCAAACCGCTTGTCGCATTTCCCTGTGGGTCCATATCAACAGTCAGCACTTTCTGTCCCGCCTCAGCCAGACAAGCAGACAAATTGATTGCTGTTGTTGTTTTTCCAACGCCACCCTTTTGATTCGCAATCGCAATGATTCTTCCCATTTTTTCCATCCTCTTTATATCTCTTTATATGAACGACTGTACCTGCACTGGCAGGCATCACCATACATAACAGTTGATTCCTTCTTTTGCATAATGTTCTTCTTTTACATAATACTTTTACATAATGCTTTTGCATAATACTTCTACATAATGCTCTTAATATTCTTCTGCACGGCACGCCTTAGTCCTTGAAAGAGCATACGCATCTGCTAAATATCACCGAAGAATTGATAACGAGATTCAGTATAACACAATTTTTTTTATTTTCCTATGGGTTTTCATAAAATTTCTGTGAAATATACAAAGTTTCACGTGAAACAAAATTTGTTTTTTCTGCCCTGCGCTGCCGCCATAGCTATCAAAAGCCCTCTTGTCATTTTATGTAAATCTTTTTTCTCAAAAAATGATTGTAGATGTCCTTTTCCTATATTATAATGGTGATACCAAGGTCAAATAGATACAAAATCCGGTGCGTAGCACGAAGTAATCCGTGGTATTTATACCTACTCGTGCACTTGCCTATACAGAACGGAGGCTATAAATGACTACCAAAAATAAACTCTTAACACTTTTGATTGTATCATCTGGTGCTGCTGCTTCCATCGCAGCTATCAACCAGGGTATCAAGATTTCTTCTACCTCAAAAAATATACTGCACATTCCAGAATCCCTCTGCTATAACTGGCATCTCGGCAATATCCACTACACCAAAACCGGAACCGGTGCGCCGGTCCTTCTGGTTCATGACCTGACTGCCGCTTCGAGCAGTTACGAATGGCACAGACTCGTCCCTGAACTTGCCAAAAACCATACTGTCTACACGATAGACCTTCTGGGCTGCGGGCGCTCTGAAAAACCCAATATGACTTACACCAATTATCTGTATGTAGAGCTGATTTCCGACTTTATCAAAAATATCATCGGACACAGAACGGATGTGATTGCCACGGGTGCATCCACTCCACTTGTGATTATGGCCTGTTCTCAAAATGCGGACCTGTTCAACCGCCTGCTGTTCGTGAATCCGGACTCGCTGCTCTCCTGCAGCCAGGTTCCGACCAAACATTCTAAAATTTTGAAGTGTGTGCTGGACATGCCGCTTATCGGCACGTTGCTGTATCATATCAACATGAGACGTCCACTGCTCAGTGAACGTATTTCCAGAGATTACTACTGCAATCCATACTCTGTGAAAATTGCTGATATTGATGCCTACCAGGAAGCTGCTCATCTGGGTGCTTCCCCGAAATCCATCTACAGCAGTATCACCTGCAATTACGTAAAATGCAACATTGTCCGTGCTCTGAAAAAGATAGATAACAGCATCTATCTGGTTGGAGGCGGCGCTATTCCAGAAATGGAAGATGTTATGGAAGAATACAAAATCTATAATGCAGCGATAGAAAGCGCCATACTTCCCGAAGCAAAACACCTTCCTCAGCTAGAAAATCCAGCAGATCTTTGTCAAATTATTAACACATTTTTTGCTAATTTTTAAACAATAAAGACAGCAGATTCAATTTGGAAACAATATCTGTTATTATGCTCCAAATCTGAATCTGCTGTTCTTAGAATCCTTTTCTGACTACTTTAACGGTTCTTTTGATGGCATTCCCGCTTTTCTTGGATACTTCCTGGACAATACTTTTTCTTTGCGTATCATAACCAGAACTCTGGATGCATCTGTAGCTGGCAGCAAAAACTCTTCTGTCCTCTCCACATGACATCCCAAAATTTTCAGCGCATTTCCTGCCTGCTTCAGCTCTTCCTCCACTTTACCGGATTTATATGGAATAAAACATCCATGCACTTTTACAAATGGCACACAATACTCTGACAATGTGGACAGATTCGCAACCGCTCTGGATACGCAGCAATCGAACTGCTCCCGATACTCCTTCATTCTTCCATAATCTTCCGCTCTGCCATGCATTGCCTGCACGTCCTGCAATTTCAATTTGTCTGTCACTTCCTGCAAAAACCGGATTCTCTTATTCAAAGAATCTAAAAGTGTAATCTTTATAGATGGAAATGCAATTTTCAGAGGAATTCCAGGAAATCCGGCACCGGTTCCCACATCGATCACAGAACAGCTTTCCTGTGCAATCTGCGGGAAAATCCTGACAAGGGAAAGGCTGTCCACAAAATGCTTCGTCACCACATCTTCCATCTCAGTAATCGCAGTCAGATTCATCACCTTATTCCACTCTGTCAAGAGAGTAAAATACTGATAGAACTGTTCTATCTGTCCCTCCTCAAACTGTACTCCAAGCTCTCCTGCCTGCGCCATCAGCAATTCGGCAAATGTTTCTCTCATTTCCTCTCTTCTCCCTCTGTCACTGCACCTGCAGTTATACTCGCTGTACTTGCCGCGTTCGTTCCTGACAAGTCCTCCGGCATCCCAACCATTCCACATGTATGCTCTGCTGCTGTACCCGCTACATTCACAGTTTTCTCTTCATGCCGTTCTGCTTCCTTTTTTCCCTGAAAGCGCATCTGCTCCAGATACACCATCAGCACCGACAAATCTGCCGGAGAGACACCCGCGATTCGAGAAGCCTGTCCTATCGAGACCGGCTTGTACAGATTCAGCTTCTGCACTGCCTCCCGTCTCAGACTTCCCACCTTGCTGTAATCCATGTCTGGATCAAGCCTCTTATTTTCCAACTTTTTAAACTGAGCGACCTGCTGCTTCTGTCTGCGGATATATCCCTCATATTTGATGTTAATATTAATCTGCTGCACAATATCTTCTGCCAGCGGTTCACGCTCCGTATCAATATCGGCCAAAACCTCATAACTCAACTCTGGTCTGCGAATCAGCTCTGCCAAGGTAGCACTCGTCTTTAACGGCGTGCTTCCGTACTTCTCCAAAATTGCCTGCACTTTTGCGTTTGCTCCCACATTAGTTGCTTCCAGGCGCGCCACTTCTTCCGAAATCTTCTTTTCTTTATATAGAACTCTCTGATACTCGTCCTCACTCACCAGACCAATCCGATATCCAACCTCACGCAAACGCAGATCCGCATTATCCTGGCGTAGAAGCAGACGGTATTCTGCTCTGGAAGTCATCATGCGGTACGGCTCATGGTTTTCTTTTGTCACTAGGTCGTCAATCAGCACACCGATATACGCCTGAGAGCGGTCCAAAACGACCTGCTCTCTTCCGAGCACCTTCATAGCTGCATTCACACCTGCCATGAATCCCTGCACGGCCGCCTCCTCATATCCGGAGCTGCCATTAAACTGCCCTCCGCTGAATAATCCCTCAATTTTCTTGAATTCCAGCGTCGGACGCAGCTGTCTGGAATTGATGCAGTCGTACTCGATTGCATAGGCATTTCTGACAATCCGCACATGCTCTAGCCCAGGCACTGTCCGATACATTGCATACTGGACATCCTCCGGAAGAGAACTGGACATTCCGCCTAGGTACATCTCATTCGTGTACAGTCCTTCCGGCTCAATAAACACCTGATGTCTGTCCTTATCTGGAAATTTCACCACCTTGTCCTCGATAGACGGACAATAGCGTGGTCCGGTTCCCTCAATATTTCCAGAAAACAGCGGTGAGCGGTCCAGATTCTCCCGAATAATCTCATGCGTTTTCTCATTTGTGTAAGTCAGCCAACAGGAAACCTGCTCCTTCTGCACACTCTCCGGATTCGTGGAAAAGCTGAATGGTATTACCCTCTCATCACCAAATTGCTCCTCCATCTTTGAAAAATCAATACTTCTCTTATCCACACGCGCCGGTGTTCCTGTCTTGAAACGATACATCTCGATTCCGTTTGCTTTCAGAGAATCCGTCAGATGATTCGCCGCCTGCAGTCCGTTCGGTCCAGTATAATTGCTGACATCTCCATAGATACATCTCGCCTTCAGATATGTTCCCGTAGCAAGAACAGCCGCCTTGCAGTGATACAGGGCTCCAGAGACCGTCTTCACTCCAGTCAGCTTTCCATCTTCCACCACAATCTCAGACACTTCTGCTTGGCGTATCAGGAGATGGTCCGTATTCTCCAGCGTCCTTCTCATCTGCCGACTGTACTCCTGCTTGTCCGCCTGCGCTCGCAGCGAATGAACCGCCGGCCCTTTTGAAGCATTTAAAATCTTTGACTGAATAAATGTCTTATCAATATTTTTGCCCATCTCACCGCCCAGGGCATCCAATTCCCGCACCAAATGCCCCTTCGAGCTTCCGCCTATATTCGGATTGCATGGCATCAGAGCAATACTGTCCACACTGACCGTAAACAGAATCGTCTCCAACCCCAGACGTGCCGCCGCCAGCGCCGCCTCACATCCGGCATGTCCTGCTCCTACCACCACGATATCATATGTCTCCTCTACATTTGGCATCGTTTTTTCCTCTTTTCTATCCATTCTATTTCTTCTATTTTTTCTGCTTTTTTCTGCCTTATTTCTTTTCTAGCTTATTCTCCAATATCTATCCAATATCTATCCAGTATTTTTCTGCTTGATTCCTCAGGCCTCTATTTTCCCATGCAAAACTTTTGGAAAATCTCATTCACCAAATCATCCTCCAGCGCTTCCCCGATAATCGTCCCAAGCTGTTCATACGCATCCATCAGGTCAATCGAATAGAAATCCTCCGGCATTCCATCCTCAACACTCTGCTTTGTCATCAAAAGACTCTGCTTCGCCTGCACCAGAGCCGCCTTATGTCTGGCATTTGTGATATAAATTTCCTGGTTGAAATCAATCTCTCCCTGATAAAACATCCCCTCAATCTCATTCTCAAGCGCTGTAATACCAGAACTTTCCTTCGCTGAGACCGCCAGAACCTTATGTCCTGTCATCCGCTCCAGCTCCTCTTTTTCCACCACAACATCCAAATCGCTCTTATTTAAAAGAACCAAAGCCTTTCTATCATGAATAAACTCTGCAATCTCCCTATCATTATCATCCAAAGGACAGGAACCGTCAACCACATAAATAACCAAATCTGCACTTTGGGCGGCCGCTCTTGCCTTATCCACACCAATCTTTTCCACAATATCGTCTGTCTCGCGAATTCCGGCCGTATCAACAATATGCAGATTCATGCCGCGCAGCCGAATCTGTTCCTCCACAGTATCTCTGGTGGTTCCGGCAATCTCTGTGACAATCGCTCTCTCCTCACCCACTAACACATTTAGAAGAGACGATTTTCCAGCATTCGGCTTTCCGACAATCACAGTGCGGATTCCTTCTGTCATAATTCGCCCATCGTCCGAGGACTGAATCATCTTATCCACTTCCTGAATCATCGGCTTCAAAATCTCCAAAAGCGAGTCCGCATACCCATCCAGCGAAATATGCTCTGGATCATCGAGCGCAGACTCAATGTACGCAATCTGGTACAAAATATCTTCTCTCAGTTTTTTGATTTTCTTTGAGACAGACCCCTTCAGCTGGCTGACAGACGCCTGCATGGCATACTCATTCTTCGCCTGAATCAGGCTCATAACTGCCTCCGCCTGTGACAGGTCGATTCTTCCATTCAGAAAAGCCCGCTTTGTGAACTCGCCAGGTTCCGCCGGCCTCGCGCCATACTTTATCACAGTTTCCAAAATCCGCTTCATCACCAGTACACCGCCGTGACAGTCAATCTCCACTGTATCCTCGGCCGTATAGCTGTGCGGCCCTTTCATCACTACAACCAACACTTCATCTATTGGTTCCTCCCCATCGTACACCATTCCATAATGAACCGTGTGAGAAGGCACATCTTTCAAACATTTTCCTTTTTTGTGGCTTTGGAAAATACGGTCTGCAACCAGAATCGCTTCACTGCCGCTGATGCGCACAATTCCAATTCCAGAATCCGACATTGCGGTTGCAATCGCCGCAATCGTATCATTTTTCACCATTGCTCATTCCCCTTTCCCTTTCGCTGAATCTGCCGAAAAATTTAAACATTTCGCGCTATGATACCAGGGTCAAAAGGTATTTTGCGCTATTATATCACATCTTTTCAAAATGCAAAATACTTTCATGCATACACACTTCATGCATACGCACTTCATATATACATACTTCATACATACACATGAATCCTTATACACGCATACTTATACACGAATACATGTATAAATGAAAGAAGATGTCTCAAAATCATCTTCTGACTCCAAGACATCCTCTTTCACTGCGTTCTTAGCTGTTCTGTTCCCAGCCATTCTTTTCTCAAATGTTCAATGTTCATTCACATCTGGTGCTTATTCTTCACTCTCTGCGCTTTTCTCTGTTTTCTCAAAATTCCTGTAAGCTCCTCGTTCGGAATTTCTGTCAGCGCTGTAGCGCTCTCTGCGGTTTCCATATCCCTCACGCTTCAGAGCAATCACGATATGGCGGAACGGCTCCTCGCCCTCGCTTTTGGTCAACACATATTTATCATTCTGGAGAGCAGAATGGATGATTCTTCTCTCATATGGATTCATCGGTTCCAGAGAGACCGGATGTTTCGTTCTCTTTACCTTGTAGGCAATGTTCTTTGCCAATGTTTCCAGAGTCTCTTTCCTTCTCTCCCTGTAATTTTCCGTATCCAATTTTACACGCAGATACTCTTCTCTGTTCTTATTTGCCACAAGGCTCACCAGATACTGCAGAGAATCCAGAGTCTGTCCTCTTTTTCCAATCAGAATACCCATATCGTCGCCAATCAGGTTGACATCCAGCTCTTTTTCCTCTTCATTCAGGTTGATTTCCACCTTCACGTCCAGATTCATAGCGCCAAATACCTGATTCAGAAAGTCCACCACTCTGTCCTCCAGAGTCTCTCTCTTCTTTGCGCGAATCACTGCCGGCTTTGCACCAAAGCCCAAAAATCCGGATGTTCCTTTTTCCACAACTTCATATTCCAATTTATCACTGGTAGTTCCCAGCTCAATCAACGCCTTTGTAATGGCATCCTCCACTGTTTTCGCAGAAATAGTAATCATATCCATATGATTCCCCTCCTATTTCTTATTACTGGTCTTTTCTTTACTGGTTTTTTCTTTATTGTTCTTCTCATTATACTTCTGTACCATAGCTGCTTTTGCCGCCAGACTTCCTGGTTTTGCATTGGTGTTATAGTACTCTGTGGATTCTTTAACCAGCGCTTCTGACTTCTGGGCCTTCTCACGCAGTTTTGCCTGACGTGCCTCTTCCTGCTTGTACAGCTCTTTCACGCTGGCTGCTGTGGAATTTACTTTTGTAGGAGGAAGACCTTTCTTCGCTCTCTTCGCGTTCATTTTTTCCACATTTTTTGCAATCATGGCGTCAACATCCACTCTATCCATGTACGCATTCACAATCCACTGCTGGATAATCTGCAGCACGCTGCTGGCAATCCAGTAAATACCGATACCTGCTGGGAATGTCACACAGAAAAATGCAGACATCAGAGGCATTACTGTATTCATACTCTTCATGGACTGTGCCATTGGGTTATCAGAATCATCGGCACTGGTATTTCCCTGTGCCTTTGTAATCATCTTTGTACTGTACCACTGTGTCAGACCTGCCAAAATCGGAATAATCCACAACACAGAAGGCTTCCAGCCTGGCGCCACTGCAAGGTTTGCTCCCAGGAAAGAATTCATATGCTCAATCTGACTCACCATTTCAGAAGAAACCGATGGAACCAGCTGCTGCAAAGCTGCCCAGTTTTCCGGCGTGAATTTGTAGAGCAGGTCTACCAGCTTATCTGAGTCTGCCAGGTCAAAATTCATCACGCGCAGGCTTGTCGCCCACTCTGTCAGCTGAGTTCCCACAGCTGTATTGTTCGCCATAGCAGCCTGAATCAGAGTCACAACCTGCATAAACATATCTTTCACAGACGCCACATATGCCGGAATGTTGTAAATGACACGGTATAATGCCAGAAGAATCGGCATCTGAATCAACAGCGGAAGGCATCCTGCTGTCGCTGAATATCCATACTTATCATATACTGCCTGAAGCTCTGCATTCTGCTTCATCATGGAATCCTGATCTTTTTTTCCTTTGTACTTCTTCTGAATCAGCTGTACCTCAGGATTCATAACGGACATAATCTTGGTAGATTTCTGCTGCTTAATCGTCAGCGGAAACATCAAAAGTTTTACAATTAATGTAAATAATATGATACATAAACCAATATTGAAAACCCCGAACATGCTGGTGAACTGAAAAATTCCATTCATAATCACGCCGAGCAGACTCGCCACAGGGCCCAGAATCTTACCAGCATCCTTTGTCAACAATAAAAAATCCAATGTGTTACCTCCTCTGTTTGCTACGGGACTGGATCATAACCGCCTTTTGCAAAAGGATGACATCTCAAAATCCTCTTACATGCCAAAAAACTGCCTTTCAGCGCCCCATATTTTCTAAGCGCCTCAATCGCATACTGAGAACATGTGGGCGTATAAATACAGTGAGCACCAATACATGGTGATATAAACTTCTGATACCCTCTGATAAAGAAGATAAAAATTTTACTTATCATTTTCGTCACTTCGATTCTTCAAAATGTTATGAATCCCGCACAAGTGTAAAAAAGCACTCTCTATCGCATGAAAGTCCTTGTCCTTTGCTGCCGCCCTCGCAACAACAACGATGTCTAATTCTGTGTTCAGTCTGTCTTTATTCAATCGAAAACTTTCTCGAATCAATCTGGTCAGCCGGTGCCTTACAATACTGTTTCCCACTTTTTTACTCACCGAAATTCCTATCCGTGTACCTTCCAAAGAAGGCAGAATATACATAACCAGATATTTATTTCCGTAAGATTTGCCCTGGCGGTAAACCCTCTGGAAATCACTGTTCTTTTTAATGGAATGAAAACGCTTCATCAATCCCCCCGCGATATCTGCCATTGTTTATGTGAATTATGAGATTCTGAATTGTGAGATTCGCCAAACAGACTTCCAGCACCCCAGTTATCCTCTGCCAGCACGTCCATTTGGCGAACCATCCACATTTTCTGCGTCAGTAAAGCGACTTCTTAGAAATACCCCATGGGGCATAGTATCTGCTTTGCTGCTTTCTCATGAAAAGAAAAGGCCACAAGTTGCTTGCGGCCTCACGTTATCAATGTTCATTAAGCGGTTAATTTTGCTCTTCCTTTTGCTCTTCTTGCAGCTAAAACTTTTCTTCCGCCTGCGCTGCTCATTCTTGCTCTAAAGCCATGAACTTTAGCTCTCTGTCTCTTTTTCGGCTGAAATGTCATCTTCATAATCGGGGCACCTCCTCTTTTTTCTAATCTTCCCAGAAAACCCACTGTCTGCTGTCTCTGGTTTGTAAGGGGACTCCTGCAACCGGCAGCAGTCCCCGCAGTAAACAAACTTGATTGAATACGTTCAGACTATTTATCCTTACACATCTCTTCGATTATATAGAAAATCTTTTCGTTCGTCAAGTAGTTTTTCTGTCATAATATTATAATTTTTTCTTGTATTTAACTGATTTTTCTGTGACTGCACTGTGATTTTTTTAGTTTTCTGTTTTCGTGATTGTATTTCTCCGTTTTCAGAATTTTTCAGAATGATTTCCTTATATTAATATATCCTCTATATGAATGTGACTGTATACTCTATTAATGTGTACTTTTCGCGGTCCTCTTATACCCAGTTTTGCACATTTCTTCGCATCTGTTTCAAAGTTTTCCACACTCTGCAAACGGATTTTTCAAAGTTATCCACAAAATGGACTTCTTTTACACACTCTCTGTAATCTTTGTCTTTTTCAGCGCTCCCGCAATCGCAGTCGTCAGGATTGCCGCCACAATCGCTTCCGGCACGCCATTCATCAGAATAATTCCCATAATTGCCCCATACAATGCGTCAATGGAAATTCCATTTACACCTGCATACTGTTTTCCAAAAAACAGATACACCATATTCATAACCAGAAGTGTATTCGTCATAGAACCCGCAATACCTGCTGCCATCAGAGCCACCGACTCCCTCGCTTTTCCTTTTATGTGTTTTTTCACAAACACATACACATAGTAAGCGACCACTCCGATTAAAATTCTGGGCACAAAGCAGATAATCAGGCTGAAGCCGTTTCCTCCCACGTCTCCCACACGGTAAAATGGTGAGAAAATAAAGGAAGTCAGTGTTGGAGTAAACGTACTTGCCAGTAAGCTTGTCATTCCAAACATAGCTCCCAAAAAAGCACCATACGTCGGCCCCAGCAAAACTGCGCCGATAATCACCGGAACATGAATAATGGTAGCTCGTATTACTCCCAGCGGGATATAACCGAGAAAAGGAATGTTCGCCATCATGAAAATAATTGCTGTCAAGACGGCTGTAATTACCCTGTTCCTGAGTTTGTTTGAAGTATTCATTTTTTCTCCTCCTGCTACTGTTCTTTTTCAAGATACAATGCAATGCAGTCACAGCCTAATTATAGAGAGCAGTCTTTCATCTGTCAATTCTTAATCTGCCAAATCTTTTCCAAATATCCGTCAAAGATCTGACATGATATCTCCAAAACTACATCCAAAAAATATCCGAAAACGGACTCCCAAAAAAGTTATCCACAGAGTTATCCACAATTTTTTGCCAGTTATCCACAATTTCAACAAAAGTGGTAAATCGGCAGTAAATGGCCAAAAGTGCCGATTTACCACATAAAAATACCCCCCTACCCTGAGTTATCCACATTTTATCCACAAAGTTATCCACAATTTGTTACAAAAGTATTACAAAATCGCTTTTTTTGAACATATCCACACATAAGCTGCATCATCAAAAACAATGGTAATACGGCAGTAAATTAGTAAAATCGGCTAATTTCATCTAAAAATATTCTATTTTTTAAAGTTATCCACATTTTATCCACAAAGTTATCCACAATTCATAACCCTATGCAAAAAAAGTGGTAAATCGGCAGTACTGCCGATTTACCACTAAAAAATGCGTTTTTTTCGAGTTATCCACATAGTTATCCACAATTTTTTGCCAGTTATCCACAATGCCACTGAATACCCCCCTACGGTTTAGGCCCTTTTTTGCCCATTTTTGTGAAAAGTTATCCACAATTTTGACCGAAATTGTGGATAACTTTTTTTCTGCACATTTTTCTTTTGCACATTCCAATTTTCCCATTGTGGATAACTTTGTGGATAACTCTTCCCACATTGCTCCTACATTCTTTTTGTATTCTTCCTATCAGACATACTGCATTTTCCACACCCAGCCTGCGCCGTACTCGAATTTTGCGCGGATTTTTCATTGAAATTATGCTCCATTTAGTATACAATAGATGTAGATTGGGGATATGTGCATATCCGCCTTTTTTACACTGTATTGACACTGCTGTCCCGCAGCATGGGAGGTATACATGTTAGAAAAAATTCAAGAAAACTGGGAAAACATACTCAATAATATGAAAGAAGAGTATGAATTAACCAACGTTTCTGTCAAAACCTGGCTCAGTCCGCTAACTCCATATTCTCTAAATGAAAATATCCTGACCATTGTTGTTCCGGATATTCATTTTTTAGGCATTATCGAGAAAAAATATGCTCTGATGATGAAGGTCAGCATTGAAGAAGTTACCGGCATTGAGTGTGAACTTAAATTTGCGGTCAAAGAACAGCTTGAGGGAGGCAGTTCCACGATGGAAAACCCATCGTTCCGCAACCCTTTTTCCGTAGATTCTGCCATCATTCAGAACGCAAACCTGAATCCGCGCTACACATTTGACACATTTGTGGTCGGCGCCAACAACAACTTAGCACACGCTGCCGCTCTCGCTGTGGCGGAATCTCCAGGGGAAATTTATAACCCCTTATTTATTTATGGCGGCGTCGGGCTTGGAAAAACGCATCTGATGCACTCTGTTGCGCACTTTATTCTCCACAATAACCCGAAAGCCAAGATTTTATACGTCACTTCTGAGAAATTTACGAATGAGCTGATTGACGCCATCCGCAACAAAAACAACGTCACCACAACAGAATTCCGCGATAAATACCGCAGCAATGACGTTCTTCTTGTAGACGATATCCAATTTATTATAGGAAAAGAGAGCACGCAGGAAGAGTTTTTCCACACCTTCAACGCCCTGTATGAGGCGAAAAAACAGATTATTATCTCCTCTGACAAACCCCCAAAAGAACTCGAAACTCTCGAGGAACGCCTGCGTTCCCGCTTTGAATGGGGCCTCACCGTGGATATCCAGTCTCCGGATTATGAGACTCGTATGGCGATTCTGCGGAAAAAAGAGGAGATCGAGGGCTATAACATTGACAACGAGGTCATAAAGTACATTGCCACATATGTAAAGTCCAATATCCGTGAACTGGAGGGCGCTCTAACCAAGATTGTAGCGCTCTCCAAATTACACAGAAAGAAGGAAATCACCCTATCACTGGCGGAGGAAGCTTTAAAAGACCTGATTTTCCCGAACCAGCCAAACGAAGTCAGCCCTGAATTCATCATTGATATGGTCGCAGACCACTTCGATTTGACCGCCAGGGACATCTGCTCCCAGAAACGGAGCAAAGAAATCGCATATCCGCGCCAAATTGCCATGTATCTGTGCAGAGAGTTGACTAGCACGCCCCTTCAGCAGCTTGGACAGCTTTTGGGAGGCAGGGATCACGCTACCATCATCCACGGAATCGAAAAAATTAAGGTTGAAATTCCTAAAAATGAGGCCCTTCAGAACACTCTGGAAATCCTCAGAAAGAAAATCAACCCTAAATAACAACACAAAGTTATCCACAATGATTGTGGATAACTTTGTGGATAACTCGGTTTTTTCTGTGGATAAGTGCCATTTTTTTGTGGATAACTATGTGGATAAAATGTGGAAAACTCCATTCGGTAAATTTATCCACATTTTTCCATTGTGGAAAACT
>JAUNGE010000066.1 GCA_030524675.1 bacterium | reverse complement strand
AATAGCATATTTTGTTGAAGTTTTTTATATCAACTAGCACAACGAGTTAAATTATTTATTCGATACTTTCATTCATTTTTTTAAATATTTTCTAATAATCGGCAAGAAAGATTTTCTTGTACACGGTAACAACAAAATTACCGCAAAATAAACACATGCACAAATAGCAATCGAGACAATCTCCCATATAATACTATCACTTATCTGTTTCAATCCCAATGCTACTACTGCCATAATTAAAGCAGCAAATATTTCTGGAGCAATGTTTTGAACCATTCTTATAGGAGATATTTTCAATGCAATTTTTACTGTAAACAAATTTACGACAATCAACTCCACAGAAACCATACAGCGAAGTAAATACAAAGTTTCAAACCCTTGTTTAGCACCATAAATAATTGCTGGAATTAAAACAATAAGCTGAGAGACCTGAACAAGAACTGAAACTTTTGGTTTTCCAGTTGCTCTATATGCCTCAGAACAGTAATTACTCAACAATATTTTTAATGAATTAACTAATCCCCACAATCCAATAAAACCAGCTGCTTCCATCCATTGACTTCCCAGCAGAATTTTAGTGATTAGATTTTGGTATAAAAAAATACCAATACCCATAGGTACAATCAACAATCCAACATTTCTTTGAAACATAAAAAAAGTATTTTGAAAACTATCCCGATCATTCTGTTCCCGTGATAAAGCAGAAAAAAGTACAGTCGTCGTAGCAGATGTAATCAAATTCATAATTTGATTAACTGTATTCATTGAAGTCTTATACAACCCTAGATAATACGAGGACAAATATGCACCTACGATAAACACACCGATATAGTTGGTAAGCCATATTGATACAGCCTCAATCAACGACCAAACACTAAACCAAAGCATTTCTTTCAGTTTAGTAATACTATAAAAAAGCTTCGGTTTCCATGACGACCGCCATGTTAAAATGATAGCATTTGATAAATTTCCACAAATTGTCCCAATAATAATAGACCAATAGCTGTGCGTAATAAATGCCAACGGAACAGTGACTACCAAAGGGATAACCACTGCGACCATTCGAACATAAAATAAAGTCTTAAAATCAAAGTCCCTTCTAAACAATGCCATTTGTATGCTACTGAACGAAGTCAACGGCAACGAAATACAAGCAACAACTATAACATTTCCCAGCCCCGGATTTCCAACAAGCACAGCTATTTGTTCAGAGAACAGAGCTATGATTATCCAAAATAACAATGAAAGCCCTAAGTTTGTCCAAAAAGCTACAGTTGTAGATTCTTCTCGATCCTGAGCATTCGCAAATTCATGCTGAACCAAATATTTTTGAAATCCTGAATCTGTAAACATATCCGCAAAACTGAAAATCATTGTTGCCGTTGCAACAACACCAAACGCATCCGGCGTTAATAATCTCGCCAAAATCATATTCGAAATCGGTGTAACTAGTTTTGCTGCAATTTCAGTTAAAGAAGACCACTTTGTTGCATTTAAAACTTTATTTTCTTTATTCATACATTTTATGTTTCCCTTCTATCCACTTAAAAGACACATTACCATTTTTACAACTACACGATGTTTGGTTTATTTCTGAAGTCTAATTATTTTGCATCGGTAAATCTTTGCTATTCTTAATCCTCCATTTCCAATAAAAGTGGCAGTAATCACGATTTCATGAATCCGCATATTTATTTTTGAAGTTTTTCATATGTTCATTCATTGACAATCCTGTTGCAATTCCAATAAACAAATGAATATTCCTATATATATAAGAAATATTACTAAACTCATTAACAAAAAAGCTTAAAGCAATACAAAATGGTACAACGGCATCTTTTTTCCCTTTAATCCATTGATAAATCGATATAGCCAAGAGCATGACAACAGGTATGTAATACAATACAGTTCCTATAAGGCCCAAGCACGCTAACATTTCATAATAATTGCTATGTGCATAAGTATTATACCTAGCAACGTATTTATAACCATTTAATCCTATGCCACATAACGGATGTTCCTTAAACAATTGAATTGCATCCTCTTTCATATACTCTCTTCTCAATGCAGACATATCTTCAGTCAAATCACCGCTATAATAAGAAATCAATGTAACTATTCTCTTTCCAACAATATTGTATATTACATCGACCTTCATTATAATGAAAAGAGCTACTGCTGCTAATCCTATTACCAAAATAATTTTTGCAAGATTTCTCAAAAAATTTTTATCATATTTAGGAAAAACTAAAACTATACATATAAACATGATTAAATTAAGCAATGCTTTACGTGAGCCTGTCAATATTGTTAAGCACATTGCAAGAATCATAATTATAATTGAAAGTATTTTTTTAGTTTTCTTTTTATATCTAATATCGTACAATGTAAGCAAAAAAACATATGATGTTGTTATGCCAAACTGATTTGTCGCTCCCCCTGGTGAAAATCTTCCCTCCCAATCAAAACTACCAATAAAAATTGATTGTACTAAATAAAACAGCAAAATCGGAAATAGCCACTCACGGATATCTTCAAAGGATTCTTTTTCGTATATTATATAACTCATTACTGCAATATTAAGCATAATTGCATTAAGCATGTTAAAGATCTGCTCGTTATATCCAATTTTTGATACCGTCCAAACGATACTTAGGCCTGCCCACACTACAAATAATATGTAGCCCGATAGATACCATCTAATAGCCCTGCTTTTACTTAAAACAATTTTACTAATTCCTAGAATAGCTGCACTTGAAATCATCAATAATCTCACATACGCGCTAAGCGGAAATGAAAATGAAAGTAATGCTAATATCGTTGTCATGACTATTAATAGCCTATTTTTTTTTACTCTCATTTTGCTTGGTTTTCCTTTCTTCATAAGCATATCTGAATACAATATCCAAATACTTTATTAGAGTTTAATTCATTTTTGATTTTATAAAACACTGAATTTTCTCTACCCTGTAATTTAAATTCAGACGTTTGGAACGTTCAATCGCCCCATCTCTTAATTTTTCTCTATACGAGGTATCTTCTTTGAGCTTCTTAATCGCCTGATAAATTTCTTCATCACTATTAGGATCGATCAGTATTGAGCAGGTCTCATCCAAGACATCATAGTTAAATTCTTTATCAGATGAAATAACCGGTAATCCACATAATATAGCCTCAACAATAGCATTTGAACATCCTTCAGCTTGTGTTGGAAGTACAAATATATCCGCCGCATTTAAATAGTCATTCATGTCTGCATTGTTTACCCGCCCGCAATGTAATATATTTTTACATGTTGGTTTTTCTTCTCCGACTCCCATAAAAATAGAATACACATCGTCAAATCGATCTACTACTCTAGAGAGCCTTTTTACTCCTTTTCTTTCAATAAAAGATCCCGTAAATGCAATTACAAAAGCATCCAATGGCCATTCCATTCTTTTTCGAATTTCAATTTTATCTTTTCGATAAAATCTATTGTTATCTGCAGCATTTACAATAACAGATGTTTTTTCTAGAACTTTCGGGTCATTTCCTGATAATTTTGCAATTTCATTCTTATTCTTTGTTGAAACTGAAATGATTCCTGTAGCATCTTTCAATGTTTGCTTTAGTAAAGACTTACTGTTCATTTTGATTTCAGCGTAAGTATCAGCTTCTCCATTTGCAATGAATGATGGAATTCCTAGTTCTTTTGCTAATCGGACACCAGACATACCTATTCTAACAAAATGTGAATAAATCAAATCCGCATTTACGTCATTCTTTTTATAAGTACGCTTTAATACTTTATAAATAATCCACCTTTGTAAATCCAATGTGCTCAATTCCCCTATTTTAATTTTGGGCAAAACAAAATATAATGGTGAATATACTGTATACTTATTCCCGTTCGATGTAGCTCTTTCGGAAACAATATCTCTCCGTATTCCCCTTTTAAAAAAATATGCAACATAACTCTGAGGTGCAATTACTGTACACACTTCTCCTTTATCAACAAGCTTTGTTACTATATTTTCTAAAAACACATGCACTTGTCTGGTTTTTGTCGGATAATTTCCCGCAACAAAACAATATTTCATTTTATTCTCCTTCAAATTTAGGGAAACTGTCAATAAGTTCTTTCTTCTTTTCTTCAACTAACTGTGCGTCTATTTTATAACAGTCTATTATATCCTGATATGTCGGCATATAGTCCTCTAAAAATAAGCCTTCATCCCCCAGTCCATAAGATGAATAGTAATCCTCGAATTTAAAATTACCTTCTGGCAAATCATGTTTACATCTAATATGTATATTGGGAATATGAAGTGAGTCAGCAAAAATCAATCCGTGAAGACTACTCGATACAATACTTTCACATTCCGCTATTTCCTTTCCTACTTCCTGAGGCGGTCTTTGGATATCTATGATATGAACTTCATCTCGCTTGCTGAATATATTTATCACTGTGTCATTTTGTTGAGACATATGTGGAATCAACCCAATTTTGTACTTAGGAATAATATTATTTTTACTAATTAACAAATCAATCAAAAGTCCAGCGTCTGCCAATGGCACATCATATTTTTTTCCAGTTAGATCATACAATTTCTTCTGAGATCGTGCACCTCTCAAAGCACATACTTTTAAGTTTGTTCTATATAAACCATGATTATTGTTGTTGTGCCAAAAGCCACTGCCCCAAACATAAATGGGCTTATTTTGATAAAACACTTTCAGGATATGCTGTATAGCATTATGTCCAATATTATCAGAATACTGTAAGCCAAATAATGCTCCTCCAATAGCAATCATATCCGCGGAGAATGTTCTAGAGCGTTTTACTTTACAACCACTTAGTTTTTCAACTATGTCTACATTCATCAAATCTCCGGCATTATATAAATCAGAATACGCCAAATTAATAGTTTTCATTTATCACCATTTCCTCTTCCATTGCAAATTGTTTTGCGTCATACTCTGTTAACAATACTACCAAGAACTATATGGCTGTATTATTTAACACGGTGTAAAGCAGCATTTATTTATAAGTCTCTATTACTACTTGTATTGAAGTTTCAATCTTTTTTTTACAAAATCGCAAAATATTGGACTTATGCAGGTTGTTATATATGATACAAAATGTTTTTTACTGGAATGACGAAATTTATTTATAATAGAATAACTTCGGATTTCTTTAAGTAATTCTTGATACAACACCTTATATTGCTGTGTTTTTCTAACTTCCAACAATTCTCCGCAAGCGCGGCATTTTACATCAATCAACCAAGATGCTGCCAGTTCAGACAGTTCTGGATACTTGTCTTCAACTACAGCACATATTTTTTCAGAAACAACTAATCCATCTAACTTTTTAGGCGAAAATGCTCCGCGAATAACTGAGTCCTCATTTATCACATAATGGTACTTACTTGATTCAACGATAGATAAAGTTTTCGCCTTGTTCAAGCATTCAAACAGGTATAGTTTATCTTCGGCAACTTTATATGAGGTATCAAACTTTATATTCTTGGCAATTTCACTTCTATATAGTTTCCCCCATACATTAACATCTATATATGCACCTTCAAGGAAAGCCTTAATTACTTTCTTTCCACCTTCTATTTGTGTAAAGCTATAGTTATGTGTCAGGATATGCCCATTGCTGTATTCGGCCTTAAAGCCGCCACATATTATATCTGTTTTTTTATCAGTCTCTGACAACATATCTTTAAAAAAGCCTGGCTCAATATAATCATCTATATCAACAAAAGTAATATATTCTCCTTCTGCCTCTTTCAATCCGATATTCCTCGCATTTGAGACCCCCTTATTTACGGTACTAATCACTTTTATTGTCGAATTATTTTCCTCAAGTTTTTTGGCAATTAACAGGCTTTCATCTGTTGAACCATCATCTATTATTATTATTTGCATCTCAGATGCTAATTCTTGGGCGAGCAACGACGTTAAACATCTATCAATCCATTTTTCCCCATTGTAAACGGGAATAATTACACTAAATTTCATCTCTTAATCACCACTTTGTTCCCAAAACGCTTTCAAATGGTTTCCTGCATTGCAATGGATTATCTCTCCAGAAATACATTTCGATGCATCACTCAGAAGGAAGCAGGCAACTTCAGCTACTTCTTCCGGCACAAATGTCCTGCCAGAGGCACAGTCTCTGTATAAATTTCCATCGCTGGATTCCGCATAATCCCTAGTCATTTCTGTTAATGTCACACCCGGCGCGATTGCATTCACACGGATGCCTTGTTTATAAACTCTTCGTGAAAATGCACCTACCAGGCTGTTCAGGGCAGCATTCGTCATCCCATATGGAATGTCATAAACCTGGTCACCCGTTTCTGATGTAATATAAAGCAACTGTGCATTCAGCAAATCATTTGTTTTCTCTTTGCTCTTCATCTCCAGAAAGGCTTTTCCTAAAAAGTATCCGGCTCTGAACTTCGTATCAAACTGCTTGTCAAATCCCTCAACAGTCACATTTGTATAAATATTTTCATGTAACGAGACACCAGCATTACTAACCAGACAGTCAATCCTGCCACCGAGTTGTTTTTTTGCATTTTCAAGAAAATCCATACTGTGTTCGACGTCGCATACATCGGCAGTAAGGTATTTCGCGTGATTTCCTAATTGCTTTACGGCTGACCTCAGCTTCTCATCATTTCTGCCTGAAATAAGAACCTCCGCACCCTCAGAGATAAATTTCTTAGCCATCCCAAAACCCAATCCGCTGCCGCCGCCCGTGATTACGATCTTCTTTCCCTTAAGAATCTGACCGCTCTGAATCTGTCCAATGTTTACTTGTACAAAGGACTCCGGCTGGGATGCTAATATGAATTTTGCAATCTTCCTGATCACTCTTTTATAACCCATGGCAAATCTCCTTACTTCTTGAACATGCCCACAATCTTCTGCGCTTTCTCCTGTCCAATCGTTGCTTTTATCAATTCTTTGCTTTTCCTTATGGTCTCCGATTTTACATCCCGCGGCCTGCTCAAGTCATAGAAACGGTAAATCAAATCGGAGTCGTGCTTCATCTCAGTAAATACTTCCATCAGTATTGGACGGCTGCTTTCCGGAGCCATGAATTCTGGAAGAACTTCTTCAAACGACGTTTTGTCTGTAACCGGAAGATATCTCAAGCCAGCCGTAACCACCCAGCTTGCCGCATCCGTATTATGCCTTGCCGTTGTATGCAGGTCACTGGCCTCATTTTTCCATACCTGGTTATAATAAAATTCTTCCCCGCCACGATTGTTAAGGAGCAGTATCCTTACATTGCTTCCAATCGTATTTATGCCCAGCGCATTCATATCATAGAAGAAAGCCAGATCCCCTATTACCAGATAACAAAGTTTGTCTGTAGCTGCAGCCTGTCCCAAGAAGGAGGACATACAACCATCAATACCGTGTGTACCGATATTGGCATACACTTTAACGCCATCCTGTAACTTAAAGAAATTCGTGATTCGAATAGCATCATTTATGCTCAGATGTAATATTGAGCCAGACGGTATCTTCTCTACGACATTTTTGATTGCCCATATGTTAGAATATTCGAAATCGGGATAGATGACAGACTCCGCATATTCTTTGATCGCATTATGATAAATCCGGTCATTTTTCTGCCCTGTAGCCACACTATTTACACATCTCTCAAAAAAGTATTCCGGCTTGCACTCAAAAATAGTTGTAATACTTTTAAACAGATCCACTACCGAGCCGTCTTCCTGAATCAACCAGTGTTCATACTGTCCGGCATATTTTCTAAGCATATCTTTCACACCGGACATAATATTTCCACCGTAGGAAATCACAATATCCGGGACAAATTCTCCGAATTTTTTCTCCGTCACATAGCGGGTGTCAAAGCACAGCGAGGTGTTTATACCCCCCCCGAATATATATTGGCCATATATTCCATAGTCAGGGTAGCGTTAAATTTTTCAAAAAACCTTTCCAGGCTGGTTTTTAATTGTTCTGAAACATGGCTCATCTGGCCGCATACTACCAATATGCGCTTAGCATTTTTAAGCTGTTCGATTTTCCTATCCCAAAGCGTTTTTTCTGCCAATTTATCTAATCTTTCGAAGCGTACAACTTCCGGCAGTTTCTTCACATTGAAGGAGTTATTATACGCTTTCATCGGCACATTGATATGCACCGGCCCTGTCCCATGATGATCCAGTTCCAGGAAAGCCTCATTTACCAGCCGCTGGCAGAAGATAAAATCATCATGATCGTTCACGATGGGGAGATTCACTGATTTCTTTACATGGCGGTCATACATCCCCACCTGGTCGATCATCTGGTCTTCTCTCTGCTTTAACATTGCCGGATTTCTGTCACTAGTCAGGACAACAATGGGGACATTCTGATAAAATGCCGCTGCCACAGCAGGCCAGTAATTGCAGGTTGCCGTAGAGGAAGTGCAGGAGATTACCACCGGCTCATGAAGTTCCTGAGCAAGGCCCATGGCAAAGTATCCTGCGCTGCGCTCATCAACTACAGAGTAACAGTGGAAATAAGGATCTTCTTCAATTGAATGTACAAACGGCACATTCCGGCTTCCCGCCGAGAGCACGCAGTGGCTGATTCCGTATTTTTTCAAAAGGGCTATTATTATCTGATAAGATTTCAATTCTGTATACATTCGTATTCTCCTATATTTACAGTTCCTACTTTTTGAAGAAACCAGCAATTTTCTGGGCTTTTTCCTGTCCAATAGTAGCTTTGATCAATTCTTTGCTATTCCTTATGGTTTCCGATTTTACATCTCGTGGTCTGCTCAGATCAAAATAATCATAGATTACATCCGCGTCATGCTTCATCTCTGTAAATACTTCCAGGAATATCGGTTTCTCCAGATCATCCCTCATGAACTCCTTAATGCTGCTCTGAAAAGATTCTTTGTCGCATGCACTGAGATAAATGAAGTTGTTTGATTTCACCCATCCTTCCGCCTGTGTAAAGTGTCTTGCGGTCGTATGGAGGTCACTCGCCTCATTCTTCCACATACGGTTAAAATAAAACTCAGAGCCGCCTTCATTATTAATCAAAAGGATATGTGCGTTTTTTCCAATATGTCTCAGCCGGATGGCGTTCATGTCATAGAAGAACGCCAGGTCTCCGATAATCAGGTAGCTTGGTTTGTTTGAAACAGCAGCCTGCCCCAGAAAAGAAGACAGGCACCCGTCAATGCCATGCGTCCCAATGTTTGCGTATGTTTTAATTCCCGGCTGGAGTTTAAAAAAGTTCGTAATCCGGATGCTGTCATTAATGCTTAAGTGTAGGACCGAGCCTGACGGAATCTTTTCAACAACTTCCTTAATTGCATATACGTGTGACCATTCAAAATCCGGTACAACTACAGAATCAGCATACTCTTTGAATTCCCTATAGTATTTTCTGTCATTTTCCTGGCTGGCCGCTGCCCTATTGCAGTATTCAAAAAAGTATTCCGGTTTACATTCAAAAATCGTTGTAATGCTTTTATAAAGATCCACTACCCGTCCATCTTCCTGAATCAGCCAGTGTTCAAACTGCCCGGCAAACTTCCTCAGCTGTTCCTTAATACCAGAGAAGATGTTCCCTCCAAAAGAAATTACAATATCCGGGAGCAGTTCCTTTGTTTTCTTATCTGTAATGTATCTGGCATCCATGCAGACCGTAGTGTTGATGCCTTCTTCTAAATCTATGTTAGCCATATAATCCAGCACAACTGCAGAATTATACTTTTTAAAGAACTCCCTGATACCATCCTGCAGTTCCTGGCTTACATAACTGTTTTGGCCACAGGTAACAAGAATCCTCCTGGCGGATTTCAGTCGATCTATCTTCTTATCCCATTCACTATCCTCATCATTAATCCCAATACGGTCAATCTTTGTAACCTCCGGCAGGCTCTTGACGTTAAAAGAGTTATTATAGGATTTCATAGGTACATTGATATGCACCGGTCCAGTGCCACGGTGGTCCAGTTCCAGTAGTGCTTCATTTACCAGCCTCTGGCAGAAAATCTCATCATCCCTTGAGTGGATGATCGGGAGATTCACCGATTTCCGGACATGGCGGTCATACATCCCAACCTGATCGATCATCTGGTCTTCCCACTGTCCTAACATGGCGGGATCTCTGTCACTGGTAAGTACCACGATGGGGACTCCCTGATAAAATGCTTCCGCAACCGGCGGCCAGTAGTTGCATGTAGCTGTGGAAGACGTACACGAAATAACAACCGGCTCATTCAATTCCTGCGCCAGCCCCAACGCAAAGTAGCCCGCACTACGCTCATCTACTACAGAATAGCAGTGGAAATAAGGGTCTTCTTCAATTGAATGTACAAAAGGGACATTTCTGCTCCCTGCTGAAAGCACACAGTGGCTGATCCCATATTTTTTGAGTAGAGCTATGATTATCTGATATGTTTTTAACTCGGTATACATATCCCTTCCCCTTCCAAATTTTATTTGATGCTGTCACGCAGATACTTTTCAGCGTGATTCCGCTGCTGTTTTAGGATTGTATCAACGGATAAAAAATCAATAGGACAACTGTTGATTTTCTCCACATCCCGTATATTCTCCGTCATTCGGCCCGTCAACTTCAGCCTATCCAGTAAATCCGTCAGCTTTTCTTCGTTCCCATAGCTTACTCCCACGCTCTTCCTTACGAGCGTTGTAAACCTGCAGTGGGTAATGACCGAAAAGATACTGCCATGGAACGTATCCGTTATTACTTCCTCTGCATTCTTAAAGTATGCCAGCACCTCAAATGGCGAACAGTCTATAAACTTATCTGCGCATTTCTGGATTCCACCAATCGCATACACTTTTAGTTTTTTCCTCTTGGCATATGCATCGATCCAGTCTGCCTCCGCCTCTGAAATCCTGCCAGAGTAAGCGTAGAGTATCAAATACTTCTCAGCAGCATGAATTTCTGGTATCTTATCACAGCAACGAAAATAATCGTATGTCAGCACCGGATCAAGGTGGTATACAGGAGTCCGTCCAGTCAAGGTTTCCACGATACTTCCGGAATTCATATCCCGCACGGAGATATGATCAAATCTTTTCAGGAGATCTCCGATTTCGGTTTTCTTTCCGTATCTCTCCAGCTTTTCTACTGTGGTATTTCCAAAAGAAGCTGCGTATGTGATCAACTTCTTTGCTCTGTTGTCCTTACCAAATAGCTCCAGAGAGTAGCCCACATTACTATTTTTCTGGATGCAGTTAAAGACTTCATCGCTGCCAATCACTAAACAATCCAGTTTCGGATTGTAATTCATTTCCCCGGCAACTCCGAGCATTGGCATATATTTTTTCCCAAAAGACTGTTTGTACTGGATAAATGCCAGCTTATGTGACAGCGGAGCTTTATACCGGAATGTCTCTAGACCTTTTTCCAGCTTGCGGGCATATTTATTTCGATTGTCAGCGTTCTCCTTTACCACAGGAATCCCAACATGGTAATCTACAAATTCAACTTCATGCCCTAAGTCTTCAATTAACTGTTTTAACGCATACGCCTGCAAAAATGATCCATAGTTTGCAATCCGCTGCATTGACATAATCCCGACTCTGCCCATTACTTCCTGCCCTCGAACATTTCATCTACAATCTTCTCTAGTTCCTCATTAAACCTGCTATTGTTTGTTTTTAATCCGCTCTCCATCCCACTGATAATTTCCTCATAGCCAGCAATTGTTTCGCCAAGTTTGTCCATATCTTCGACCACAATAATCGTTCCCATTCTCTCAGCCACAGCTTTGGAAAAAGCGACTTGATGGTCATTTACATGTTCATTAAATTCATGTCTGCGCGGCACAACAATCGGAGTCTTGCCAATCTGCAGCGGCATAATAAAACTGGAAGGACCTCCATGTGTGATGACAATCCGTGCCTCTTCCACCAGCTTTAGCATCTCCTGATAAGGAAATAATTTCTGCCACTTGCAATACTGTGGCTCGTATGTACTATATCCCGTCTGGATGATGACTTCTTCTTGGATATCTCCGTCTTTTTTCAACTTATCAATACACTCCACCAGACGGTTAAATGGCTGTTCATGAGTGCCTACCGTAACAAAAATCATTCCCTCACCACCTCAAAATGTCAAAAAATGCTGCCCAGATTAACTGCTTTAGGATAAACCTTCTTCATTTCTTCCCATTCCACAATAAATTTATCGGTTACCGGATAACACAGCTTTCCAGCTATTGTAGGAGCATCAATCCGATCAAAAACCTCAATATAAATCGTCTTCGCACCAAATAGTTTTCCTATATAAAAGAATGGAATTGCCGGAGCAGCGCCAGATGTGATAATCAAATCCGGTCTTTCTTTTGGTATAATTTTTACTGCTTTTATAGTGTTAATAATCAAAGCCTTAATACTGCGGTTACTCGGATAATAACAGGGATACATTTTTTCGCCTTTCAAAAGACTTCTTGCGTCTTCTTTATCAAACGTAACCCAAAATCTGTCTTTATTCTGCCAAAATGGTTTTAACATATATAAATGGGTAAGATGTCCTCCGGATGAACCGACCAAACATACCTTCAATTTCTTATCATCTTTCATCTGCCACTCTCCCATGATATCAATCCCGTCCAAACAGGTCTCTTGTGTACACTTTTTCCTTCACATCATCCAAGCACTTATCGTATCTATTTGCGATAATCGCCTGACTCTGCCTCTTGAATTCATCCAGCTCATTCACAACCTTACTTCCAAAGAATGTCTCGCCATCTTTCAGCGTCGGCTCATACACAATTACCGTCGCACCTTTAGCCTTAATCCGCTTCATGACCCCTTGGATGCTCGATTGTCGGAAGTTGTCCGAATTGCTCTTCATTGTCAGCCGGTAAACACCTACGACAATTTCTTTCTCTTTCTCGCTGTCCCAGTTCTCATTCTCGCCGTATCCGCCAGCGAGCTCCAGTACCCGGTCAGCAATGAAGTCTTTTCTCGTCCTGTTGCTTTCCACAATGGCTTCAATCAGGTTCTCCGGCACGTCCGCATAGTTAGCGAGTAACTGTTTGGTATCTTTCGGCAGGCAATAGCCGCCATAACCAAAGCTCGGATTGTTATAGTGAGTGCCGATACGAGGATCGAGGCACACACCGTTGATGATCTGCTGGGTATTCAGTCCCTTCATTTCCGCATAGGTATCCAGCTCATTGAAATAGCTGACACGCAATGCTAAGTATGTATTCGCAAACAGCTTCACAGCCTCCGCCTCTGTGAATCCCATGAACAATGTATCGATATCTTCCTTGATCGCACCCTCCTGCAGCAGCTCCGCAAAAGTATGCGCTGCCTTTACCAGTCTTGCATTTTCCACATCCGTGCCCACGATAATCCTCGATGGCCACAAGTTATCATACAGGGCTTTACTCTCGCGCAAAAATTCAGGACTGAAGATGATATTATCGCAGTGAAATTTCTCACGGATAGATTTCGTATACCCTACAGGGATAGTTGATTTGATGACCATGATGGCTTCTGGATTATACTCGATTACCAGTTTGATTACAGCTTCCACAGCGGATGTGTCAAAAAAGTTCTTCTTGGAATCGTAATTTGTGGGTGCAGCGATTACTACAAAATCCGCATCAGAGTAAGCTTCCTTGGCATCCAGCGTTGCAACCAAATCCAGTTCTTTCTCTGCCAAATACTTTTCAATATATTCGTCCTGAATCGGAGATTTCTTGTTATTAATCAGTTCAACCTTTTCTGGCACAATGTCCACAGCCGTAACATGATGATGCTGGCTCAGAAGGGTTGCAATCGAAAGACCCACATAGCCTGTTCCAGCCACAGCAATTTTCAAATTTTTAAAATCTCTCATAGTCATTTTCTCCTCTCCCACACTGTGGGTATTTACACCGCCATATCAGCGGGGAATACTTACATGTCATTACAAAAATTACATATAAAATGCCTTATACCACTCAGCGAATTTCCGAAGCCCATCTCTCAAGCTCGTACTCGGTTTGAATCCGAAGTCCTTCTCCAGTGCGCTTGTATCTGCATAGGTAACTGGCACGTCACCTGGCTGCATCGGTACAAGCTCCTTGTGTGCTTCAAAGTCATAATCTTCCGGCAGCACTCCTGCTCTTACTAACTCTTCAGACAGAATCTGTACAAAATCCAACAGATTCTCTGGACTGTTATTTCCAATGTTGTAGACTTTGTACGGCGGCAGCGGCAGACCATCTTCACCAGTCACCTTATCTGGTGCTTTCTGCATCACACGAATGACGCCTTCCACGATATCATCCACATAAGTGAAATCACGCTTGCAGTTGCCATAGTTGAATATCTGAATAGTCTTTCCTTCACGCAGCTTATTTGTAAAACCGAAGTACGCCATATCCGGGCGTCCTGCGGGACCGTATACTGTGAAGAACCGTAATCCTGTAGATGGAATGTTGTAGAGTTTGGAATATGCATGAGCCAAAAGTTCATTGCTCTTTTTGGTAGCCGCATAAAGACTTACCGGATTATCTACCTTGTCCTTTGTGCTGTACGGAACTTTTTTGTTGGAACCATAGACAGATGAGCTAGAAGCATACACCAGATGCTCCACACCCGTCTGACCATCATCATAAGAATGGCGGCAGGCTTCCAATATGTTATAAAAACCGATCAGATTACTTTCTATGTATGCATCCGGATTCGTAATGGAATAACGGACACCAGCCTGAGCTGCCAGATTTACGACTACCTGTAGTTTATACTTTTCAAAGACCTCTGTAATTAAAGCCTTATCCGAAATACTGCCCTTAACAAAAATAAATGAAGGGTGTTCAGACAGTTCTTCTAGTCTGGCCTCCTTCAGCCTCACATCATAGTAGTCATTCATATTGTCAATGCCGATAACCGTCACATCTTCCACATCGGCATAGAGGCGCTTTACCAGATTCGATCCAATGAATCCGGCTGCACCTGTGACCAATATTGTTTTTCCTTTTAAATCCACCTTGCTCATTGTTCATTGCTCCAATCTTTTTTTCTCTATTTAATCACTGTGGTCATCATTCTCTCGACGACTCCCACAGCAGAAAATCTTCAATAAATGGTGTGTTCATCATCTGTACTGCGATGTTGAGAACATTCGTGTTGCGATGTGGATATCATCTGCATCTTGAATACCGATTAAACTCTGAATAACGGCCAAACTGTGAACATCATATCCACCTCACCAATATCTATCTAAGCACCACTTCTGTCCAAAACATTCAGTGCCAGCACCACCGAAAAGTAATCGCTTTCCACAGGTCTGCCCTGCAAATTCAGCAGATTAACTACTTCTCGGATGTTTACCCTATTAAAAAACCATGTTTTTGAATCCTAAATGTGCAATTTTTTCTCAACTTCAGCACCTGTGGAGGACTTCATTGCTCCTCTAAGCACTCTCTTGCCCTCGCAAAAACCACTGAAATCCTTGGGTAAACCTCGTATACTCTATAACTAATGCAAAAAACACTGATTTTGTCGTGCAAACCTCATCTGCTACATACTTCGCATGAAATCCACTGAAACCA
>JAUNGE010000002.1 GCA_030524675.1 bacterium | reverse complement strand
GAAACAAAGAACCTGAAACAAAGAAAACCCACTATGTATTATTTCCTGATAACCCCCAAATAATATTACTCTGCTGATACAGCCAGTCCACATTTCCTACATTTTTCATTGCAAGCTGTTTCTCTCGTTCCTCGACCGACTTTTTTCCTTGACCGACTTCTTTCCTTGTATGAATTTTCTGTACTCTGGACATATTTCCTATCCTTCTGGCAATAGTCTCTCCTCTTCCATGGCACTCACCTGTATAATAAAATAAACAGCTGCAGTCAATACAAACTGACAGAAAGCAAGTACAGCCATTATTCCTTATAGTTACGGAAGAAAAATGGGGAATACCCAGCCAGAGAAACAATGCTGTCACCTGGCAGCGCAATTTTATAAAAATCTGCATCCTGAATCACATCTCGCTCCACCAATTCTGGTTTGCTGCCTCCATATCCAATGACAGATACCAGATTCTTACCATATCGATTGCTCATCAACTGTCTGCTTTTATAATCACTTGTAAAAAAACAGAAAATATTAGGAAAAAGTCCCAGCATACAGTTGGCTTCACTTTCAGAATAGTTTTTCTCCATCAGCTGTACAGACTGCACTGCCGCAATCAACCTGAAACCATTTCCTCTGCCGAACGCAAGGGCTGACTGCAAATACTGAAGATGACTAAGAAGACTAAATTCATCTAAGATGAACCATACTTTCTGATCGTTTTCCGCAAGACTTAATTTTATCATCTGGTCAATAATCATATCAAAAAAGACAATACTGGACTCGGTGCTTTCCGCATAATCATATAGCAAAAAGATTTTCTTTCCTTCCCGCAGTGCCCTTCTGACCGAAAAACTGCCTGGTTTCACAAAAGCTCCGCCTTGAAACGTTTCTTTTAACACAGTGCGTAATTCGCCCAACACTCCAAGCGCCTGAGCAGTACCGCCATCCCCAAGATAGTCGGATAAATGATGAAGTCTTGGAACCTCTTTTATCAAAGTTAAGAGACCTTTTCTTGTCTTACCATTTACCACAGTATCTTTGAGCGTTATCGTATCAAAGAAGCCAAGTAACGTACTATTGGTCGGTTTTTTCCCAGTTTGCTGCTCATACGATTCTGCCAAATACATGATTAATGATTTTAACATATCTTTTGGTGCGTTTGTAAAGAATGGCTGCACGGTATTTTTATGTTTTGAGAACATTACATCGCAATATTCTGTCAAAGTTCTCTCTGGATCGCCTGACTCCTCCATTTCCGTAAAAATATTCCAAATATTCTCAGGATTGCTTGCATTATATTCGAGGAGAATATCACCATCCTCCGAATGATAGAATCCATCAATCATCTCTCTCTTCGCTGCAAAGATCACTGCCGCATCCTGTGCTCTCATGCTTTTAAAAATCTGAGGCATAAGAAAATTGCGCATCAGATATGATTTCCCACTTGAAACCTGACCAATCAGTAATGTTGGCTTTTCAAGTATAGAATCATCGATAGTAAAGCCAGGAGCCAGTCGAATTACCGGAGCCTTGCTCTTCTTCTCAATATTTGGTCTTTCCTGCAATGCAATTTCTCCATTTGTCATCTGCAACATAACGTATCCTCCCTTCCTCCATGCATGATCCATCCACATTCACACAAAGACGCCTATTCTCCAAGCCCATCATCATCGCCGGATCCGCCGCCTTCACCTGTTCCTTCTTCCGCTTCGCTCCCTGCCGTACCCTCCGACTCTTCGCCAGCAGACATCGCATTTCCCATTGAACTTTCAGTTGCTTCCCCCTCCGCTGCTCCTGCATCAAGAAATGATACATCAAAATCTGTATAAGACCATCCGCTTCCGAGCGTGTCATCTACCGCATCTTCCGCGCCGCAGAGAGTATTTGCTGCTTCTCTCTGCTCATCCGTCATGCCCGCATTCTGTGATGGATCGATGGCAGGATCCGCCTGAGCTGCCGTATTATTCCATGATTCCTGAAGAGCATGACTGGCGTTCTGAAATGAAATATATTGTTCATCTGTTTTTCCAGTAGTGTTATTCCGAACACCCACGTGAATCATAGTCGCATCTGGGCGTTCGCCAACACTGTTAAAATTAGCAATACTCATCGATACTGTATGATTGGGATTCGCAGCAAGAGTACTGACATTTCTTTCCACATTTGCCTGATCTTTCTGGTTTACATTTGCCGCCTGCGCATCCAGATTAGAGGAATCATTTCGCCCTCCGAATCGGTTTGCCATAAGGTGCCCGCCCTGATCTCCTGCCTGGCGATCTTTGCCGCCTGCGCTTCTCTGTGCTGCAGGATCTCGATCACTCACAGCTCCATTTGCAATGACCCCCGACACAAGCTTTCCATTCTGTGTCTGAGAATACGTATACTTTCCAGGCATTCCACTATAATCCATACTCACTCTCTTTCACCCTTCTTTCTCTTCATAAGCCAACATCTCATCAGCGTTCTCTTGATCGCTGACTGGATTTGTATTCCCATTCTTTCGTTATCTTTTTATAGAACTCGTCATGATAAACATCATATCTTGTGGAAAACATCGGTTTTTGTCCCCTGCGAAATACAATGATATGTCCTACAGGGAGATACAGAATGTCCTCAAGCGGAACATTGAGTTTTAAGCTCAGAGCTCTTGCTGTTTCGTAGTTATTTCCTCCCATGAATACATAATGATCACAGTTATCTATAATCTCAGCAGCACCAAATTCGCCATACATTCGTCTTAACTGCAGTTCGGATTGCAGTAAGAGGCCCAAAAAAGCAATTCCCTTCGCACGGCATATCGACAATTTTTCCGGCATATCTGCCACTTTTGCTCCAGTTGCAAAGTCATCAAAAATGATATCCGTTGGAATCGGCAATGTCCCCGATACGCTCTCATCCGCGATAGAGAATAATTCCGAGATTGCCTGTGATACAAAGATATTTGCCAAACTGTGAAGTGCTTTTTTTACAGGACTTGTTGTAATGAACAGAATCGATTTTTCATCGGCAAACTTGCCAAAATCTACGGATGGCTTCGTTCTCATACTATTTCTAATGCTTGCTGTAAAGGCCCTTAGTGTAGAATTCATAGAAACATAAATAGACTTCGCGGTTCTGGGCGCTGCCTCTTTAAATGTTTTCCAACAGTTTATTGCGTAGCAGTCAGGTGCAGTTCTCTCAATCCTTCTGAACACAGAATCAAGAGACGTTGTGATTCCGCAGCCGGATTCTTCAATTTTCAAACTGGAATGAAGATCTAATACATCCGCATACGTTGCTTTATCTTTTATCATAAGAGTTGCTGCTATCTCAGCCCCCTGTAATTGTTCTGAACTGTCATCCCAAAACGGATCGGCATTCGTATGTTCCTTGCGGTCATTTGCCATAACGATTGCATGGCTAAGATCCGATATGTCCTCATCTGATTTCATGTATGCCAGTGGATTATAACAGCAATTTCCATTTTCAGGATTTGAGAAATCAAGGTCATACACGCTGAAGCCTGCATCCTTATAGAGAGGAATATATTTATTTGCTAATTCTCTCTTTGTAAGAATGACAATCTTATTATGAGGTCTCGTTACTCTCAATGTCTCTATAAGAGCCGGTTCGACAAAAGATACTGTCTTTCCGCTGCCAGTTCCTCCCACTACCAGTACGTTTCGATTTAATCCAGTTTCTTTCGGATTTCCATTAAAAATGCAATTATTTCCAAGTATGATTCTCTCTGTGCTCATTCACATTCCTCCATCATCTTTCCGAAATCTACGATTTCATCTACCAAGCCAAACTCCAGGCTTTCCTCAGAGCTGAAATAATGATCGTAGCTTGTGGCCGCCTCAACGACTTCTTCGCTCTGTCCAGTATGTTTCGCCAGGATCTCATTCATTTTGTGTTTGGTTTCCAGTAATGTTTCTGAAATAGATTTTATGGAAGAACTGTTCCCTCTGATATGATTTCCTAACAAAGGCTCATGAATCATCACTTCTCCATGCGGCAGAATATATCTTCCGTGATTGCCGCAGGCGAGTAAAACAGCTCCCATAGAGTACGCTCTTCCAATACAAAACGTGCGGATAGGCGCCTTACTTGCCTGAATCACATCATAGATTAACATCCCTGAATTGATACAGCCACCTGGTGTATTTATGAGGATATCGATTGGTCTATTTGAATCCTCCGCATTCAGAATCATAATCTTCTTGACAAACTCACAGGCCGTTTCTGCGTCAATCTCTCCCTCAATAAATACTTTGCGCTGTGACATCAGTTTTGAGTCGGCGGATACCTGTGTAATACCATTTGCGCTCTTTACAAGAACGTTCATTCATCTGCATCTCCTTCCTTTTTCCTTTCATTTCTTACAACATTTTTATTTCATCATTCTTTGCCGCATTGGCGCTGCATTCCCCAAAGCCATCAACCGCTTCATGGTCGCTGTCAACTGAACTCTGCGCCCCAGCCACCAAACGGTACGTTCCTCTCTGAAGTACAAATATAGTTTATACAAAACTGGCATGATTCTTATTTTGACATCGGAAAAAAGAGTATAAAAAAAGAAGCCTGCGACATTTTTTCACGTCACAGGCATTCACATCACAAACTTGTTTTTCTGCTACCTTAATCATCTGGTTATCTCGTGCTGTCCGTTCTTTCTCTTCCTCTCGCGGTTTTCTGGCTCTCTTTCAGGATCTGTTCTCTTTGATCCCTGAGTTTGCTCTTTACAATTTTTGATATGCTATGTTCGGAATCAACCAAACGAACTTTTTCCCCTAATCCTAATAATCGAAGCGCCATTTCCTTGCCATCTTGTTTCTGGTAGTAGATAGTCAGATAATACATTCCAGATTCCGAATCAAATTCACAGCGCTTTTTCCATGGGGAAAACTCAGTTAAAATACGATCCGCGAGTTTTGGTCTATCCTCAAACGCTATTTCCACTTTATCCATCTGTTGGTCTCGGTACGTGTCAAAAAAGGTTCTAAGCTCCATATCATCAAATCTTTTTCCTGTATTCTCAACAGAACTACATTGCGCAAGATTGTAAACCTTCATGCCCTCTTTTTTTCTGCATGACAGAAAATATCCTCTAAAACAATTATCTCTCTTTGAATACTCGACCAATATTGGTTTATAATTCCCTGAAACAACATGTTTCTTACTTGAAACATATTTTATTTTTACAACTTGATTATTACGGATTGCGTCCAGAATCGGCACCAAAACAGCACTCTCTTTCCACTCTTTCTTTGGCGAAAACTTGTATCGATCATAATAATTTACCGCTTCCATCGGAAATGGTTTACTGTCAATCGCCATCTCTGCCAGAAGCAGTTTCACTGCCACAATTTCCTTTTCATCCAAAAAGTAATGGATCTTTTCATCCCGTATTATTGTTTTCAGCCACCGCACTTCCATTTCTGATAACGGAATAACGTCTCTATACAAATCCACAAAAGAAGCCGTCTCATACTTAGATTTATATGTTACTTTTCCGTTTTGCTCTTCCTTTAAAAGAAATCCTCCATTTTTCAGCATATCCACAAAAACATTTCCTTCTCCGAAAGACATCCATACCATCTCTGATCCACATTTCTCTTTATATCTATACACCATTGTCTTACAGAGAGACTGGATTTCTGTTTCCGTATAATCCTGTGTACCATTACAGATTTCACTGAAGATTGCCGCAAAAATATGATAGTATGTGCTAAATATCTCATGAAACAATTTTTCATGTGCATTCGCCTTCATTCCATGACCCAATGCTTTCAAGAACGCATCATCTATACGCCAAATCTTGCCTTCTGAATTGTTCTCTTCATTTTTCTTTTCTATTTCCATTTCTTTGTCTATCATCTGGCCATCAATATGTTTGATATCCATCTCGATAGAAAAATCCTGTTGGTCAAAACCCGTACAAGAAATGACACGCGAATAAAAACTTCGAATAAAAGGAATCACTTCATTGATATCCGCTGCAACAACTGAAAAATCTATATAACCACCTTTCTCATTAACACAGATGATACCTATTCTCGATTCTCTGTATAGCCTGTTCAGAATGTAATAATCCGAATCTTTGTTATATGCAATTCGGACGCGCAGCTCTCGGAACATCGTCTTCAAACTCTCAACATTTCGTTCCTGCACGATTCCTGTAGAAACTCCCCAGGTATAATCCATCAACAGCTTTGCTCTGCTCAAATTTCGCTCAATGTCAATATTGACTTCCGTATCGGGATAATACTTAGATAAGCATTTCTTTACATCATAATCATGATAGTATTGAATGGACTCTATAAATTCCAATCTCAATGCAGCACAACTTTTTTTAAATGGTTCATAATACATCAAATATTCTCTGCCATTTGTAGAGCTAATTCTTAACTCTATGGGATAGCAAAGAAGTGTTGTTTCCATTTTCTCACGCTTATAGGAAATCAAACACCATTTCTTATTTTCGATCGCGGCCATCAAATCGATTGCATTAAAATCATTCAGTGAATGCATATAGTATTCATGTTTGATTCGGATAGGACTGTCATCCCTTGTTCCCATTCGATCCAGTAAAAAAGTTCCTATTTCTCCAAACAAAAAAGTTTTCGAATAAAAATCTAATGCATACTGAAAATGATCATGGAACTGATTATTTACTGCTTGTCCTGCCTCTAGTAGTCTCTTAAGCGTCAATCCAGAAAGATACCAACTGCGATCTCCCGGCTTCTCTGTCGAATAATTTTTCAGAGACTGTTCAAACAATTTTGTCATATTTTCCGTTTCAAGAAGACGCTTTATCACATCTGGAACAGCATCCATAACTTGTTTGACCTGCTTATCCGAAAATACACGTTCTCCGCCTTTCTGACTGCAATGAACCACGCCAATCTCGCTTAATCTCTGTAATCGATTATTCACCGTTGTACTAACCGTATTCTGATCCGTCTTTCTAACATCAAAAGCATACGTCAAACGCTCTATCAAATCTTCAGACAAACCGCTCTTTCTCGATTCTTCAATCAACTGCTTTCTATTTTTACTGTTTTTCCTAAGACACCGCGCTATATTTTTGTCCAAATTCATAGAATTGATAACATCAATCATTGTCTCAGGAATTGCATCCTGCACCATTGCAATCTGTTTGTCGGTTAATCCATACGCCTTTGCAGTTTGACAAAATACTTCTTTATCACTCAGGCATACCAGCAACTGCTCTTTTTCATCCTTACGAATTTTCCGTTCTTTATCACCCTCACGAATCTTAAGTCCGCCTATCAGTTTTTCAGCCAACGGTTTTTGGACATAAAATTTAGCCAATTCTGAAGTCTTCAGTTTTATCGCAGTGGACCGAATGGCTGTTTTGAGCTTAAGAATTTGTTCCTCAGAAAACCTGAATTCGTCTTTTGCCACTTCAATTAATAATTCCTCATTATTATAATATTGTTGCAAACGTGTTTCCACTCTTTGACCAACATGCATGGATTTCACCGTTCTAATGATTTGCTTTTCCTGCACATTCAGTTTACTTTCCAATCTTGCTGCAGCATTGCCATATAGCGCTAACGTATCTGTACCTTCTGCTAATTGAAATGAACTGTCCAATGTTGCAATGGTGTGAAAAAAATAGTATAAATACTCTGGACGATCCGTCCCGCAGAATCGATATACCCGATGAAAAGGATTCATGCTCATCGACTGCGAATCGCATGTAATAAAGGTTACATTTTTCCCCGCTGCTGCAACGCTCTTTCTTTTCTTCTGGTTTGACCACTCCATATAATCCTTCAAGAAATCGTTCAAACGTTTCTGATCGTTATTATATGTGCCAAGGGAGCCAGAATACTCCTCCCTGTCTTTGAATCCATATGTATAGTAATCCCGCAACATATTTTTGAAACTGCTGTTAAATTTCTGATCAGATATGTATTTCAAATGTGTGGCCATACCTCACCTGCTTTCTACCCATTCCGCATTGTATTTTTGTAAAGTTTAACTATGCTATTGAGAGCAATAGAATCAGAAACCACTTCCATTACAAAACGTGGGATTCCTGTAAATGAAACATTTTTTCTATCACGCATATTGCATATGATAGATACATCAGGCACAATAATCTTATTATCATTTTCTCTCCATTGATACTGCACACTATCGCCAAAGACTCGACACAAGCTATCCTTTATTTGATTCCCAATCTTTATAACAAAGTTGTGTATCACAATAGAATGTTCAATAAAAGTATTACTCATATCTTCTATTCTTAAAGCATTCATTTCTATACCTCCACTATCATTTTATAGCCATTTTCCAAGTAATATGCGAATGTTTCATTCCTCATAGGTATGGTACAACCAGCAAAATTATTTTAGGAATAATTGTTTTGGTAATCGTGTTTGCTATTGTGTCAATTTCTCATAGGTATGGTACAACTTCTTTCTTGTTCTCACAACTATTCTTTTGCTATGTCCGCTGTAAGGTGTCAATTCCTCATAGGTATGGTACAACAACAGTATATACTGCATTTCTGTTCTTATTCTATCCCAAAACCTTCCCAAATTCAACGTTTTTCTCCTAAAAAGTCGGTCGAGGATTTTCTGGTTATCACCTGAAACCTTCATATTTCCTACATTTTTCAATCCAGATTTTTTCTCCCATTCCTCGACCGACTTTTTTCATTGACTGACTTTTTCCTTCTTTATATGTGAAACATCACGAACCCATTCAAATTCTTCCCACATATTGAAAGTCATCGTACAGTTTTCCATTCTTCCCCTGAACCTGACCAGATTTTATGATTTGAATTTGAGTTCCTATCGGAAAGCTCATTTCCCAACCGTCATCCGAAACCTTTTCCTTCTTTTTTATTTTATAACACTGAATTGTACGTTTCCCAATACCGGCAACTTGCAGTTCCAGGAAAGCAATGCCTCCATCCTTTCCTTGTTTATGCCCTGTCACCTTTGCGGTCAATACTTCTTTATTTTCCACGGGCGCAGAAATTTCTTCTCTGACTCCGCACGGCAAGCATTCCACACGAGACGCAAGCGGAAGGCTTTCATGAATGATCATCTTTTTTCTGCTGTTTACCTTTTTATTTGCAGATTTTTTCTCTTCGCCATTCGCATTGTTTCCATATACCTCACGATTTTGTAAAAACCACTTGAATCCTTCCTGCACAGGTTTCCCAAATTGTTCCTCCGTCACCGGATACGATATCTGAAGTACTTTCTCTGCTGCACGGAAAGAGTTCATAAGAAAAAATTCGTTCTTACAGCACTGGCTGAAACACAGTTTGTCATACTCAGGAATATCTGGCTTATAATGCTTCTCATTATAAAATATTCTCCCATTATCCATGCCAACTGTTCTCTCCGTCACTTCCATAACCTTACATTCCACGCTTCCTAGTCCAAGAGGCTTTCCCGCTCCAAGCTTGTATGCGAGATCGCTGTTGTCTGCGCCGCAGTTCAGAATCCAAATCATCTGGTTCAGCTGTGTTTGCGATATTTTGTCGAAATATACTTTGCCTATAAACGTAACTTTCTCTCTCACCGGACGAACTGTTTTATTTAATTTTGTTTTTTCTATGTCTGTTGGGAGCTTTACGCCAGGCTGATGCCAATAATATTTTCTGCCCCTCAGTCTGCCCTGTTCCACATACAGCTTTCCATCCAGAACATAATAGTCATATGTCCAGAAAGACGCCTGTTTTTTTATTCCGCCAATATCTTTCTCAGGGCGATATAAATAGAATTCCACATTTCCAATTTTGGGTCCCGACAGACTCTCCAGTGTGATCGGCTGCAATCTTTCATAATATTCTGCCGGTTCCATATCCTGTTTTGGATATGCATCTGCAAAACGCAGCTTCGAAGCGTGAGAATCTTCATTGGATTTCCCGACTCTCCCGAAAAGATCACAGGCCGGACACATCGTCTCTGCATTTTTACATGGCGCAAAATCTCCTGCCAGCTCACCGACTGTATGGTATGACAGCTCTCTTGTAATACATGCAGGCGCAAGATAAAGCAGATTGTCACCCACCACAGAATAATAGACAGGAAAAAATTCTTCTCCTTTTCCACTCAAGAATTCTTCCAGCTTTTCTTTATACTCCTGATAACAATTTTCCTCCACCTTGGGCTGTTCCCTGTAAGACTTCAGAACCTCTTTCAGCCTTTCTACATCTGTGTCCGTGAGTTGTCTCTCAACCTGAAGCTGCCTTCCAAATTCACCCTGTTCATATTTGGGTCGAAAAATACCTGCACTGTATTTTTTCCCGAGGCTTCTGTCTCCCATCCCTTTAAGCAGATATCCCTCGCAGACAAACTTTCCTCCTGGCTTCACTCTGCAGTCTGCTATAATATTTTTTCCAAAAGGAACTTTCTGGTAATACAGTTTCTGTCCTTCCTGATAGTTCGTTTCTTCATACGTATGGCGGGATTTATCATGATTCATGCAGTAACGATACTTATTCGCCCTTACCAGCTCTAATTGCTCTTCTTCACACCTGTGAAGCAAGCCTGCCTTGAATGTTTCATCGGTACGAATCGACGGAACCTCCTCCTCGTTCAGTATTCCCATGCAGGAATCCGTCAATGTCTCATAAATTCCACGTATCATTCCGCGCAGTTCACTTCCGGGAAGCACTGGTTTCTCCGGTATTTCATCATATATTTTATAGGACTCCATCTCACGATAAGAATAAAAATCATAAGACTTATGCTCCACCGGAACCTCTTTTTGCATTCGAAATGCCTGTTCGCTGCTGGTGTTTGGAATAAAAAGAGGTGTTTTCGTCGTAATCGAATACGTTATCACCCCTGTATGTTTCCCTATATGTTCCCCTGTATACTCATCCTGGTCTTCATATTTTTCCGCTTTCCTTTTTGGCAACGGTACGAAATTATATACATTCAGAAATTCTTGTTTCACATTCATGTCTGCCACAGTTACTCCACCTCCTTCAGCCGATACTGGTCGATAACTGCCAGATCATCTGCATTGTAATGAATGTAATTGACTACGCCGACTTTGCGTCTGAACTGTTCCTGCTGGTCTACCCCCTTTTCCAGCACATAGATTTCTTCCATGTAGGAATCTTCATACTCCGCCGAAACGCTTTTATCCTCTATCAGACTTTCCAGCATCCCTCTCTGTCTTGTTCGCACACAGCGATATTCTCTGCTTTGGTCAAACAGATGCAACTCCAGTAAATCTGTATTCTGAGCAATCACGGTGAGATTTATCAGCGTCCCATCCTGCAGGATAACGCTATCTGCATTCGATTTCTGATATTTTCCATAAACGATTCGGTCGCGATAGACAGCGAAAACGGTTCCCTGATCTGGTATTTTCATATAATCGTGCATATTCATCCCTCCTGCATCACAGAATCTCCGACGAAATATACGTCTTCCTCTGCCGGTTCTCCATCTATGCGTATCGGTCCATCTGCTTCAAAAATCCCTCTTCCAATAGAAGTCTCTCCTCCTATCGGAAGATATCCATGCTGCAGATCCTCTAATGCCAGCAGAAGCAGTCCAATCATCCATTTTTCCGTTGTTTCCAATACTTTCATTCTTAAAGTCAGAGTCCCATCCACATATGTTCTTTCTGTATACAAACTTCCTTTTTTCACTGCATTTTCAAAGCGGCTGACTGCCGTCCGTGCCGTTGTCAGTCTGTGGGCATGTTCTATTACGCTCTCGCTGATTATAATATTTGAGCGATGTGCCTTTTCGTCATGCACATATCCAAACAGCCCTTCCACCGCTTCTTCCACCTTCTGAACATCCATTTCGGGTTTCAGCAAACGCAGCATTTCTTTTACACGGCTTCTCAGCGCTCCGGCAAAGCTTGTTCCCGGAATGACTGGTTTTTCGTTTGCTGTAATATGTACGAAATCCGGCTCTCCTTTTTTCACCGCATACTGCCGGATGCTGATTCCACCCCTGATTCTCAGCGGTACTTCTATATCCACAGTTTGCTTTCTACTCACAACTTCTTTCAAATATTCTTCTTTTAAATATTTTTCTTTCTCGTCAGGCAATTTATCCAAATCACATATATAGGCATCTGCATATTCTCTCATATTTTCTGCTGTAAATTCCTTCACACCGACAGATTTCAGTCTCATCTCCCCATAGCCGCGTGTTTTTTTGCAGCCGAGACGAATGTCTCCACTCTCGATTCCATGCAGAATCTGATGCACCTGATTTCGGATGTCTTCTTCCTCATCCTGTTCCCGAATGACCAGTTCCAAGATAAAATATCCGCTCGCTCCGCTGTCAATCGTTTCCATATCGTACTTTGCGCCTGTAATCGCGCTTTTCTTATCTGACAACGCCACTCCGTCTCTTGATACAATTTTTACCTCGCCGCAAAAGCGCAGATCTGAGATATAAATCCGGCTGATCTTTCCTTGACCGCCGTCTGCATATCCAAACATAGAATCTTTTCTTGGAAGAATCTGTAGATAATCACGAAACGCTCCGGCAAGAGAGGTTCCTGCAACAAACGGAATGCCCTCATAGTCTCTCAGCACATCGTTGTCCGTCATCTGTCCGTCGCCGCTCGTCACACTGATCGGAGAAGCAAACTGAATCTGCACATAATACAATACTTTTTTTATCACTCTATTCACGTTTTCCTCCGTTCTGCGCATCTTTTCCTCTCTTCTCTGTCCGGTCTCAAAAGATATTTTAACTGCTCCAGAAATATCCTGCTATATAAAGAATAGATTTCCTCTTCTCTGAACTGTTCCGATGGTCCGATACGGTGCTTTGACGGATATTCTTTTTCCAATGCTGCCTTTATCCGTTTTATCAGCGGCTGTGTCAGCTCTCTTTTCTTGTCCGACTCCGTTCCCTCCGCCTGCATTACCATATCATCTGCATTGTTCTGTTCTCTGCAGATCTGAAGCAGCCTTGAAACCACAGCGTCTGCTTCTTTCTCTCTGAAACATTCCTGATAAGCTTCCATCGCATCTTTTATCGCTTCTGCCTGAATTTCACGCCGGCACTGTTCTTTCGCCAGCAAGGATATCAGATTTGTTCTGTTCTCTTCCTGCTGTTCTGCTGCCGCATGTTCGCATTCTTTGTATAAAACAACCTTGGGGTTCTTTTCTGTAGAAACCAGAATTTCTCCATATCCTTCACTAATTCGTTCCCCTATAAACAAAATCTCCCCATGTCTCACAGTTGCGCCTGCCTCTGTGTGGAACGTGCAGACGCTTCCCTTACCAATCGCAGTGATCATTGGTTTTCTGCGCTTCCATGTCACATTGAAACCGCCTATGGTTTCATAAGAAAGGAACATCTGATCCAAAACCAAATCTTCTATTTCCATCGCTTCTCTCAAATATTCGCAAAAAACCTGCGCATCTGCAGAATACATTCCATTTTGGTTGTACAAAATCACTGGTGCATTCAGCTTAATCTGAAAATCATGAACCAATTCTGCTGTTTTCTCATTCTCTATCACTTCTGCTTTGTCAATGGAGACTTCCACAGCCCCATACTGTGCGTTTTTTGCATATCCCATCCTTGTCTTTTGTATGGATGAAACTGCGCGGCAGACCATTTCTGCCTGCTTTTTCGTCGCCAGTATCATGCCTGCGAACTTCTGGCCCTTATGAACGCTCTCCATCTGGTAAAAAGCAGACTGATCTAGACCATTGGCGTGACCGATTGATTTATCCTCTGGTCTGCGGTGATGATACTGAATTTCTGTATCCACATTTACAACATGCCCGTCAGAATCTGCAAATTTTCCCCCGACCGGCGTCATCTGTTCATGAATCTCACCCGCATAAAGCATATCAACAACTTCCATTTTTCCTTCTTCATCAAACCCCTGGTCTTTGCGTTTTTGCAGAGAAACCGGAAGCGGACTGCAGCGTTTTTCACTGCACATAATGTAGGCATTGGAGACAATCAATTCTTCCTGCATCAGTTCCTGAAATTTTTCTTTTCCAAGAGTTCCTGCCAAAAGCCCCAATACTTTCCCGCCTTCTATATACGGCTGTGTTTTTGTCTGGCTCCCCTCTGGACTTTTATTCAGCATAGAAGATTTTAAAAGAATGGAATAGAAAATTTTGTTTCTTTCCCCAAATTTCCAGCGAACGGTTTCCTGAGGTTCCTGGGTTCCTCGAATTTCCTCATATTCTTTCTCTTTTGTTTCCTGCAAGGTGATTTTCACTGTCCCGAGTCCTCTCGTTCGGTGGATTCCCATATGCGTCACCAACTCTGCCCCAAGTTTCAGATATTCTTTTTCTTGCTCGATCATTTTGGGCGAAAAAATAAGGTCCGCCTCAAAAACCATCCCTCTTTTCACCACGCGAATTGTCCGCAGAGAATTCTTTTCTGCGGTTCCTGTATCGGGATTCAGAGCAGTCTGTGTCCTGGTATAAGAATAAAGTCCTGCCACATTTTGATAGTTCGTCAAAATCTTATCTTTCTCTCTCACAAGATCGAAAAGCATATCTTCGTACTGCTCTGGATATGCATCGGAGAGAAAAAATAGGGAGGGCATGTCTCCTTCCCGTCCAAAAATTCCTGTCACACTGCCCATGGGAATCACGCCAAATTCCTCCAACTCAAGACAGGATTCCCGTATGCAGCCTTTCAGCCGTTTTGCCGGTATGTACGGAAACCCATACTCGTCAAACACAGCATCCGTATCGATTGTCGAATTAAAACCATCTCCGGAACCGGTACAAAAATCACTCAGCAGCGTTATCTTCAGTTTCATCCTGTACCTCCTCATCCTTTAAGAAAAAATCCATCATTTCCAGTGCGTCATACCAGTACGCTTGATTTGCCTCCGGCACAGGCATTTTTCTTGATTTTACAAACGTAAGATACTCTTCGACTGCCTGCTTTCCTATCACACAATGATCTCTCATTTTTTTTGCATGGCTTCTCGGCATATTTTTCTGAAAACTCTCCACTGTCCGGCGCAGAATTTCCAAATCATATGTTTCATTCACCCGATTCATATCAGAAAATCCATCCAGCACAGGATTCTTTACATAATATGGACGCATGAGAATGGATGTCCCATCTTCCGCTGAAACATAATGCTTGTCCCTGTATGCCCCCAAATCTGCGGCGCTGATATGCGTACACAGCTGATAATCAAGAAAACTTCCTGTATTTCCGGCTGCGTCTCTGCTGCTGTCCAGTTTCGCCCGTTTCTTTGCATTGCTGCAGCAGGCTTCCGCCACTTCATAGGCGTCGCAAAACGGAAAATGACTGTTGAAAAAAGCAATGCCTGCACATGCGGAAAAACCGTACTTTTTCTGATTCTCCTCCTCTGTCAGGCCAGCTTCTTCATACATTCTCCTCTTTCCTACACTTTTGAGAAATACAGACACCGCATCCATAGCGGCCAGTGCATTGCAGATAAAAGTCACATCATCGCCCGCCAAAATCAATTTTCTGTACAGTTTTCCCTTCCTGTCAGCCCTGATCCGATCCGATAATTTCTGGTCAATATACTCCGCCATTTTCCAAAAGGCCGCCTGGAATCCCTCTCGGATATTCACGGAAATGGTTCGCATCGCCCTGACAGCTTCCAAGTAATCATCCTTGCCCTCCATGATTTCCTTGATGCGTTTCCCCATATTGTTTCCATCTATATGCACAACCGCAAGCATACTGCTGTCGCCTTTTTCCGTTACCATATTATCTAGGATTTTTTCCGCATCCTCATGAAAAATCTCTTCGTATTTTTTCCTTTTCCGATACGACTCTGTGGACAAATATCTGCCATCATGATATTTCGTCAGAGGATACCCTGTAGCTGTATCTGCCGCCATAAAAGGCTGCGCGCCAAGCGGCATACTCTTTGGCATCCGCGCTTTCACCTTCCACATTTCTTCATTGATATTCAAATAATCCTGCTGATAACTTCCTGTATACTCCACTACTGCTACTGCTAACTGAAGAGAATAGGTCTGCTCCAACACGTATTTTGAAAGGTATCGGTTCACTTCTTTGCAAACGCTGCCATTTTTGAACAGCACATAGGCATTCCCGCCTCCAATAAACAAGACCTGCATCTGCACCTCTGCATTTCCAAAAATGGTTTCTTCATATTTCAGTTCCGCTTCCCAGTCCAGCAGAAAACAGTCTTTGTTCCATTCCCGTTTTTCTGCCAGCATAGCTTTCATGCCATCCAGGATGATATTTTCCACCATGGCAGAAGCTCCGATGATTTCTTTCACATAATTGGTTCGAAAGATGTAATCTTGAATTCCACGCACATCGTACATCGCCAGAACGCTCTTGTTTAATCGTTCCTCTTTCATCTGCCGTTTCCCCTCCCCCTAAACCAGTTGAAACATGCCAAATCCCTGCGAATTTTTGCTTCCCAGACCTGTCTGATAAAGAAAATCCAAATATTTTCTCTCACCGGACAGCCGATATATTCCCTTCCAGCCACTGATATAAAAATTCTTATACTTTGTCACACATTTATCCCCATAAGATACTTCTACAGGCTGCAGGCTGATTCCAGATTCCGGCTTCACGCCATAATATGCCTCATATTTTCTCATAAAATTTTGTTCTACTTGATCTCCAAAACTAGAATCATTTGGCTGATAAAAGAACGTCTTTTTTGTAAATGGATCCGTACTGTACACGCATACGGGCGTAATCATTTTTATGAACGCCTCTTCCTGCTCAACCGTCTGGTCTTTCAAAATCGTTCTGACTTCTGCTATTTTATGGTTTCCATATGCAATTCCATTTTTTTGAAAACCATCCTGTAAGATTCTGATAAATCTGACGTCAGGACTCCTCACTTCAAACGTAACCCTGTCGCGAAAGAAAATTCTTTTTTCCACAACTTCATATTTTCCGCTCAGTTCACTGAATGTAAACATTTTGAACCTTCTATTTTCCCGAAGAAATCCCTCGTCATGGAGAAATGTGCTGTATTCTTCATTGGAACGGATTCCAGAAAACAGAATCGCCTGCAGTATGTGGTGGTAATGAATAGGAAGCTCCAGCGTGCCGGATATCTTATGTTGTACGATTACCTGCATCAGTTAAATCCTCCAATAGTTCAAGATATTTTGTGATTTTTTCCTCTACATATGCAAGGCCCTTGTTATAAGTATTCAGTGCATGATTTAGCTGATTTCTTATATTCTTCAATTCCAGATGGAGCCAAAGGAATTGATCCAACAATTCTCTTTTTTCATTTGTTATTGTAAACATCATCCAGATATCCGCAGCTATATCCTCTAAATATTTTCCACTTTCATTTTTTTTCTGTTGGCGCGGATACCATCTTTGAACCATTTTATTTTGACGTTCTTTTCTCGAAATCCCCTTATCATAATATACCCATGGTATACACCGATTAAAGACCTTTGTTTCATCTTCGCCTTTTTTTAACTGGTACTCGCAAATCCCAGCCATTTTTAAATATTGGGGTACTCTGCTTTCAATGAGTGTAAGTACCTGCTGATAAAATCCCTTTTTTCTGCACCATCTGATCTCATCGATCACTGTTCTTTTGCTGCTTAATAAAAACCCGTAGTCATTTTTAATATTTTCTTCGAAAATAAAAAGATATCCATGACTGCCCAACTCTTTCTGCATATCTTTCTTTGCATAATAATTTGTTAATTCATCCAGACCTTTTTCAAAAACAGAAATGCTGCAAAGCTGGATGCCTTCTGATATCTTTTTCATACATGAAATCAGTTCTTCCTGCTGCTTTTGTTCTTTTACATCATGAGCCATATTTTTCTTCAAAAACTCTTCCAGGGAATCAATACGGCCATAATTGATAAATTCGTTCATTCCTGACACAAAATCAAAAATGTGGAATCCGCCTCTTCCATCCACAATTCTTTTTTTTTGCTGACCATATTCTATTCCATAAATTCCCTGCACTTCAATCCTGTCTATTTTCAAAAGTGAAATAACCGCTTCTGCCACAAGAAAAATCTCACGGAAGCCTCCATGTGTATCCAAATATAACCTTATATTTTTTATCTCTCTCACTTTTTCTATTGTGTCGCTGATTCCTTTTTCAATATTTTTTTCATCGATTGGGACAACAACAAATTTTTCCTCCGAATTGCTGTCAGGATTCATATAGCTTTCTATCTGCGATTTAAAATAATCCAGCGCCGCTCCATGGTAAATAGCTTCTTTTCCGTCTAAATATGTAATTGTTACATCTTTTTCTTCCTCTAAAGTGGCCTTCGTGGCAAGCAGGATGATTTTATCAAGAAATTCCTGTTTTTGGGCAAGCTGATCTGCCAACATTTTAGGCACCGGATCCAGCTGATAAATTCCAGTGTATTCTTTTCCGTTTTCCCACACAAACTTACTTTCTGACATCATCAGCTTATCTGGGAATGTGCTGAGTGCCAGCAACAATACATTACAATGATCGTTCATTTTCGCCCTCTGATCTGTTCTGATTAATATTCCCTATACTGTACAAACTGATACAACACTGTCTTTTTTGTTTCTGATTCTGTTGTAGTTTCTGTCACTTTCCGCTCACTGCATGCCGCGCCGACATGAATTCCCTTTTCTTTCAAGATTTGAACAACATGATATGTCATACAAAATTCCCCCTGACACAACACAAACTGCGGTCTATACTGCATAATTTTTTCTGCATAGACTTCCGCTTCCTGTCGTACCTGTTCCAAGGTACTTTCTGGTGAAACCTCTGGAAAAGGGACATCCACAATTTCCCCGTAGCATACAGATGCTTCTATCTGCTCTCTTGTCCAATTATCCTTCGGATGATTTGTAAAATTTACAAACATTTCTCAACCTCCACGTCTATCTTCATACAATTCAAGTATCTCATTCTTCTCTCTGCGTTAATGAATCCACTAACCACGGATAATGTAAACTTATTATAGGTTTTATTGGGGCATTCCTCATAGGTATAGTACAACTTTAGATACACATGATACTCCAAGGAGCATTAAGTGTCAATTCCTCATAGGTACGGTACAACTTATTGCATTTGCTAATGGTTTTGAGATTAATTCAAGGTGTCAATTCCTCATAAGTACGGTACAACATTTGTAATTACAGTGGCAGAACACAGTGAAACTGGAGAAAAGTGTCAATTCCTCATAGGTACGGTATAACAACAGTATTTACTGCATTTCTGTTTTTATTCTATCCCAAAACCGCCTCAAGTTCAACGTTTTTTCCTGAAAAGTCGGTCGAGGATTTTCTATTTGTTACCTGAAAGCCTCATATTTCCTGCATTTTTCAATCCATGTTTTTTCTTTCATTCCTCGACCGATTTTTTTGATTGGCCAATTTCTTTCTTCACACTTATAAAGCATTTTGAACAGTACAAGCCAGCGCTCTTTGTTATGAAGGGTGAAGAGATTATTTTTTTAAGTGAATGTTTTTATCTTGCTATTCTTGCAACCCATGTATGCGATACCCTTGCATTATAAATCAACATAGTATTATTATCCTGCATTTTTATCAGATCATCCTGAGTGACGATACATTTTGTTTCTTGTGTTCTCGCCTGTCCAACTTGCAATCCACCTCCATTTCTATGATGTATATTTCCAGAAACATTATCAGGCGAATCTCGATGAAACGAGAAATCTACTGTATTTGTGATTTTCTCACATTCATAAGAAGGCAGTACTGACATCAGACTTTTTGCAGATGTTCCAATCGCAGATATCACAATATAATCCATCGAAACAAGTACTTCTTCAGCAGTAATCTTACCCTCTTCACTTCCTCGAATACTTCTACCCAATGACTCTGTAACAATGATATATTTTCCTAGACAATTCAGGATATGAAGCAGCTCCAAATCCACTTGCAGTCCATTCCCTAAACACAGAACTACAAAATGATCATACCAGTTTGGCACAACCTCTTTCATCATATAGATAGTTTCGGTGCCTGGGCGAAGCACAATCATCCCATTTCCATCAGGCAAATTATTACTCGTAAGCTGATTTTCTCTCCAATCTGTCGAAATGTGAGTGAAACACGAATCCTCCAAATCTTTCTTTGTCCCTACCAAAACATAAGATGTCGGCGACATTCGCAGCAGCTGTTTGAGCACTGGATATAACTTATTGTATTTGCCGCACATAATCATAGGAGCGTTCGCTTTCACGCCTGTAACACTAAGCATATTTGCGGCCGTTGTTCTATCCAAATCTGCAATATTTTTTCCTGCAGTATCAATAGAATTATCTTTCCCAACAGGCAAACGTAACAGCCTTAAACCTGATGAACCATAAAGCGTTTTCTTTCGTATCATGCGCAACCTCCTTTACATTCCATATGCAGCGTCCACAATCTTTTCAGCCGCCCCTGCATCCTGACATCTTGCATTAAAATACGTTCCATACTTGTCTCGCTTCAACTTAACTGCCGGACTGTCTCCTTGTATTACATAAATTTTAAATTTTTTCCTTGCTTTCTGAAGAATATAACAAATGCTGTTTGAGTTCACATAATATTCATACCCTTCCCCAGGCGGCAGAATAAAGCCCCCGCGCCCTGGTTCTGTGACAGGTCCTTCACTCAACTGTTCACGAAAATTTTTAATTTCCAGAATCATCCATACAGCTCCCAATAAGCCATAAGCGATATATGGCAAACTCTCAAGCGTTTTGGAAATATTATAAAACATATTCTCCCCTCCCAGCTTAATGGATTGTCCATCTGAACAGTGCAATCAGCGGAAAAATTGTTATAATCGCAGCCAAAATTAAAACAAACAGGACCCCCATTGCCGCTATTAACGTCTCAAGGGTCGAACCCATAACCAAATAGATTGTATTACCAATTTGCTCGTTAAAGTATACCAATAACACACCGCCCCCCAAAGAAAACCTTCTCATAAAATTGTTATCATCTGCTTTTATCATGAATACCAATGACACCGAAATCGTAGCCATATATAATGCAAAACGTACTATTTCCATGATATGCATTTCCATATGTACCTGTACCCTCCTTACTGTACATCAAGACTCTGAATAATCTCTGATGCGATCCGACTGTCATAGTTCACAAGTTTCACAGAGCGATTCCGCGGTGCATTCTCGTTCAGACTGCCATCTTCCCCTCGATCATTCACATACAGGCAAGAACTCCACCCACACCCAAGCGTAATCATTCGTGACTCATCAATCCCCGCATTTTCAATCAAAAGGGAACGGATCGCCTGTGCTCTTTTCTCACTGAAAGCAATGCAGGACTCTTGCTCCCCAACTGAGGTGGTTGTCCCGCAAATCATCAAAATAAATTCAGGATGCTCTTCCATATAGGAAATCACATAAGAAAGGGATTCCATTGCAGCATCCGGTTCTGCGAGTTCCGTAGAATCTGGCAGAAAAGCAACACTCTTATCATCAAAGGAAAGGATCTTCTCACCCTCTGCAAATACTTCTTCCAGCACCTCATCTACGTCTGTTCCCTCAATTTCTTCAAAGGCAACGACTTTGGGCATTAAAGCAGACTGTGTTCCTTCCGTTTTCATAACAGACACCTGATAAGGAAAAGAATACGCTCCTTGCGGCGGAACATTCTCCATGAAGATCACCTCTTCCGCCCCCATATTTTTTAACCAAGAGGTGTAGAATTCTTCCTCGATTTTTTTCTCATTCTCGCTTAATGGATCCTGTTCACCAGCGACATCACTGCAGCAATATAAGACTACTCTAATACCTGTCATATCAACATTCATTGCCTTCGCTAGTTCTGCGGCAGATGTCTCTACATCCAAATCACAAAGCGGGACAGATGTCATATCAATCAATCCAGATGTCGAAATTGCAGACCCATAGTAGACTAAAAAATTCTCTCGCCCCTCAACCTGAGCAGAACGAATTTTTCTGACCGCGAGTGATGTCGCTGCTGCAATATCAACTTCATCGCTATCAGGGGCAGCATTCTCAAGCTGTCCAATAATATCAGCAACTACAGAAGCTTGTATTCTTTCCAGCATATCTGGCGAATATCCTCTATCACTAAAGTCTGGAATCGTTCCGTCACAAATTACACTCGGGGTAGAATCTGCCAAGATACAGCTGTATGTCGTTCCACCCGTTTCTGGCAACTGCGCCAATTCCTCAATCCCTGTATCCAGAACTGGATTATTGTTTGCAATCGCTAAAACAAAGGAAATGTTGTATGGCTGGCTGAAGGACACAGATTCTTTTTTTCTATTGCCGCATCCCACACAGACAGCACTAACGATGCCAAGTACCAAAAGCTTCTTCATCATTCTCTTCATAATTACACAGCCTCCTTATACTCTCTTCCTTCGTGAAAAATCATAGTTTTCTTTGATTTCTGCACTTCATCTGTATCCGTTGATTTCTCAGTCTCAATAACACCTCCTGTCTTTGTATTTTCAAGAAGTTTTTGAGCTGATTCCGTCATTGCATCTGCATAAGCCGCATCCTGCTGATGCAATGCCAAGAGTTTTCGCATATGTATCTTCAATCCTTTTCGAAGCGCTTCGAGGTTCGCCTCTGCAGCTTTTCGTCTTTCTCTGTCACAGATCATGGGATCAGCAGCCTGCTCAAGGGAGGCAAGTTCAGCCTCAAGCTGAACACAAAGCTTTTCGTCCTGTTCCTGCTCTGCTTTTAGCCTGATACATTCTTTTTCCAAGCAATAGTCTTTATCCACAGAGAAGAAGAACGATAATACCCCCGTGACTGCTGTTGCCAGTGAACTGACAATAGCAAGCGCATACTCTGCTACCGTAAATGTCTGCTTACCTACGAAATTTCCTTTTGCATCAAATGTACCGTACGTCAATGGCATGGAACCAACACGAATTGCAATGCTACCCAACACACTGACCAAAAAAAGAAACATAAATATTGCAAAAAATGTACGATACATACAGGTTGACATCGAATCGGATTTCTTTGAAATCAAATTCCCTAAAGCATGCATGCTTGCATCAGATATCAAACAAAGACATACCACAAGGATTCTCAGCATATTTACATTGGAATACAAAATGCTCTGGACGAACTCTGTATTAGTAAAAAAATCCAAAACAATCGCCATTGCAGTAATCGGAAGCCCTAACTGAATCATTCGTTTTCCCATCCGAATTGCATATTTGGCGTGCTTATCAGCGAGAGCATCAATCCTCAACTGGCGTTTCGCAACCTTCTCATGCAGTTTCGGAATTCGTTCCTTCAATTCCTGAATGCGAACCATCCTTGCTTTTACGATATTCTTACCTGATAATTCATGCATAGCAACTTCTTCTCTGTGCTTGTTTTTGACAAATTCCCACTCAGCATCCACATAAGCATCAGCCATCTCGCCTACCGTGTAGTGGTCGCTCATCTGAACAAGCGGGGAAAACTTTCTTTCACATTCGGCATATCTTTCTGCTAAAAATGTATCCTTCAGCAAAGAATAATCCCCTACGATAAATGTCGAGAGATCTGTATGTCCGTCTTCCACATTTTGGGGAAGAAAGGCTGGAGTATACTCTTCCATGTTCTTAGAGCCAAAACTTCCCTGTTTCTTTTTATCCAACATGTGAAACATCTCAATCTTCCTCCTTTTTTGTAACTGCAGAGATTTTTTGCTTCATCTCATCATGATTTCTGTTATACAGCTCAAACGCCCACTCATACTCTAACTCTATCTGCGGAATATTATAATTGAAAACCGGTCTCAGAAGGACACCATGTCCATAGACACAAAAACGTTCCTTAAGAGAAAAAACAGCAGCACTTAACTCATTGCGGCAATTTGTTTCTTTATTAGCGATGCGATCTCTAATCTGCACAAGACGCTGAAGGATATCTGTTTTTCTTTTTTGCATCTGACTTCTATTTGCCTTTGCCTGTTTCGCTGCCTCATTGGCTTTCGCTGCCTCCCTCGCTTCTGCTCTGACAACCTGAGCTTCTTCTATCGAAATTGGCAGTTTCTTAGGGAATTTCACATTCTCTGCCTCTGGAACTTCATTTTCCTCGAGTATTGCAGGCATAGACTCCAATTCCATAAGAAGCGTCTGTGCTTCAGTACAAATAGCAGCAATATCCGTTTCCAAGCAGTCCACTCTTTCGCTGCAGTATTTATGGAACAGCTCTATCTTTCCATTCACATAAGAGGAATTCAGAAGTCCACTGTCCTGAGAAATGCCAGCGGATTTGCATCTGCCATCAACGAAACCATGCATAAACACCATAACAGTCGGAGTACCAAGACTCTTCATTTTCACTTTTTTATTTTTCATACTCATCCTCCCTGACTTTTTTCCCTTAAATCGAATTACAATGATAGTGTCTCAAAAATGGAATCTCCAAAATGTTTCATATCGGAAAAAAGAGATGTGAATATCAGGATTATCCGCAAATGGCTATTATCATCCATAAATAGCCGTCATTGTCCGAAAATAGAGGCTAATATAATATCTATAAATGACGATTAAAATCCGCTCTCTATACCATATTTTATTTCATTTCTCAAGCAGAAATAAAAGACCTGAAAAACGCCATTTTACTGACATGTTTCAGGTCTTGTTTCCTTATCTATCTCTATTTTTTATTTTTCTCATGTTTCTCACATTTCAAAATCCATTCAGAATCAGAAATCCAGATATGCGCCTTTCATCGGGCTTACGGCATGTTCGCTGAACAGGCGCAGCGCGCCTCTCTTATAGCGCAGCTCTCTCGGCTTCCAGTTTTTCTTTCTCTCTGCCAGAACCGCGTCGATTTCTTCCGGTGTCTTTCTCTCACCGTTGATACCGATGATATTCAGCTTTCTTCCCATCACATCAATCTCAATCAAATCGCCCTCTTCGACCAGTGCGATCGGACCGCCGTCCGCCGCCTCTGGGCTGCAGTGGCCGATAACTGGGCCGGTGGATGCGCCGGAGAAGCGTCCGTCTGTAATCAGTGCAATGCTGCGTCCAAGCTCCTTGTCGCTGCTGATGGCCTCGGAGGTGTAGAACATCTCTGGCATACCGCTTCCCTTTGGACCTTCGTAGCGGATAAAGACAGCGTCTCCTTTTTCCACTTTGTGCTTCAAAACTGCATCCAGACATTCTTCCTCGCTGTCAAATGGTCTGGCACGAAGAACCGCCTGAAACATCTCTTTCGGGCAGGCCGTGTGCTTGATGACAGCACCCTCCGGCGCCAAGTTTCCACGCAAAATCGCGATGCTTCCATCTGTGCCGATTGCCTTGTCATATGGGCGGATAATATCCTCTTTTGTCAGGGACACCCCATAGCGCTTGTTGAATTCCTGCAGCCACTTGTCACAGCGCTCATAAAAACCGTTTGTTTTCAGTTCTGCCAGGTTTTCTCCCAGAGTCTTTCCTGTCACAGTCATGACATCCAGATGCAGATACTCTTTGATTTCTTCCATAATCGCCGGAACACCACCTGCATAGTAGAAACACTCTGCTGGCCAGCGTCCTGCTGGGCGCACGTCTAACAGATATCTCGCATTTCTGTGCAGTCTGTCAAAGGTATCGCCAGTAATCTCAAATCCCAGCTCATGGGCAATCGCCGGAAGGTGAAGCAGACAGTTCGTACTGCCGGATACAGCTGCATGTACCAAAATCGCATTCTCAAAGCTGTCCATCGTCACAATATCGCTCGGGCGCATATGTTCCATGGTTGCCAGTTTCACTGCCTGTCTTCCTGCCTCTCTCGCAAATGCCAGAAGGTCAGGGCTGGTGGCTGGCATCAGAGCACTTCCTGGGAGTGCGAGTCCCAGTGCCTCCGCCATAATCTGCATGGTGGAAGCAGTACCGATAAAGGAACATGCACCGCAGCTTGGGCAGGCATTGTGTTTTGCCCAGTTCAGCTTCGCCTCGTCAATCTCGCCTCTCTGGAACTTTGCATTGTACATGCCAAGCTGTTCCAGTGTCAGCATATCCGGTCCGGCATTCATGGTTCCGCCAGGTACAACGACGGCCGGAATATTCACACGGCAAAGTCCCATCAGATTTGCCGGCATTCCCTTATCACAGCTTGCCAGATATACACCTGCGTCAAACGGCGTCGCATTGGCCTGAATCTCAATCATATTGGCAATCATCTCACGGCTCACCAGGCTGAAATTGATTCCGTCCGTTCCCTGGCTCTCGCCGTCGCACATATCGGTGCAGAAATATCTGGCGCCGTGGCCGCCCGCTTCCTCGATTCCCTTTCTCACTTCTTCAACTAAAATATTCAGATGTCCGCTTCCTGGATGGCTGTCACCATAGGTGCTCTCGATGATAACCTGCGGTTTGGACAGATCTTCCGGTTTCCAGCCGGTTCCGATTCTAAGCGGGTCCAGCTCCGGAGCAAGTTTACGCATTTCCTGACTGATTAAACAACTCATAGTATTCCTTCCTCTCTTTCTTCTTAATAAAATTTTTTCCTATCAAAGATACTGTACATACCCTTTTTCTGCGTTTTTTCTTTATTCGTTCTTTATTCCTTCTCTGTTTTGTATCTGTCTTCTGTACTCTGTATCTTCGTATCTTCTATATCCGTCCTATTATGTCTCTTGTTCTATTCTACTTCTTATGTTCTGCACGTCTGAGGCGATATCCGCATGTGGGGGCGATACCACTTTTTCTCTGTTTGATTATACCGTAAATACTGTTTTACGCAAAGAAAGAAATAATCAGCGCTACCACAAAACCCGTTGTTCCAACCAGTGTTTCCATAATCGTCCATGTTTTTAAGGTTGTCTTCTCGTCCATGCCTACCAGAGATTTTACCAGCCAGAATCCGGAGTCATTGAAGTGAGAGCACACAGTCGCACCGCCGGCAACTGCTGCTGTCACACATGCCAGATACAGCGGAGGCAGCTCAGAAATTCCTGGGATTGCTGCGACAATTCCTGCCGCCATTGTCATAGCAACGGTAGCGGAACCTACACAGATACGAACCAATGCAGCAACGATAAATGCCAAAACTACAAGCGGCAGAGACATGGAGGAAACAGCATTTCCGATGACATCGCCCAGTCCTGAGTACTGCAGTACATAGCGCAGAACACCGCCACAGGCCGTTACCAGAAGAATCATGCCAGTTGGCTCCAGAGATTTTGTCATAATCTTTTCCAGCTCTTCTGTGCTGTATCCGTGCTTCACACCCAGAATCAGCATAGCTGCGATTGTCGCAATCAGAAGTGCCACGAACGGCTCACCGAGGAAAGCAAACAGCGGCTGTACGGCATGCAGCGCCGGAACTACGCCTGACACGGAATCCAGAATGATTAAAACCAGCGGAATCAGAATGATACCTACAATCGCCCAGAAATTTGGGAGTTTGGACTCATCAAAATTTTCCTGATTTGCTACATGTTCCGGAACCGGAATGTAAAATTTCTTTCCACAGATGGAACCCCAGATTGGTCCTGCCACAATCATAGAAAAGATTCCGCAGAAAATACCTACTAAAATAACCCATCCCAAATCCACGCCGAGCATGGTTGCCACCAGAATCGGTCCTGGCGTCGGAGGAATAAATGCATGTCCAACTGCAAGACCTGCCAGAAGAGGAATTGCATAAAATAACGAAGAACGGTTGGTTCTCTTTGCGAGAGAGAATGCCAGAGGAATCAGGATAATCAGTCCAGCATCAAAGAATACTGGCATTGCAATAACCAGACCCGTGATACCGAGCGCCCACGCCGCTTTTTTATCTCCGAACCATTTCACCATCGTCACAGCAAGCGTCTGCGCGCCTCCTGATACTTCCAGTATCGCACCGAACATGGAACCCAGACCAACCAACAGAGCGATTCCTTTCAGTGTGTTTCCAATCCCATCATTGACCGCATTTACAATGTTCTCCGCAGGCATTCCTGCGATCAGGCCGATAGCAATCGCACCGACCAAAATCGAAATCATCGCCTGAATCTTAAATTTAATAATCAATACCAACAAAATCACCAGTCCAATCACGGCTGCCAGCACCAGCCTGGTTGGATTTAACCCCATTGCTTCTGTACCCATAAGTACCTTCTCCTCACTTTCCTTTTTCTCATTTCATCTGACGTCATATGTTTTATGTCTATACTATACTATTTTTTTCTTTTTTAGTCAATAACATCATATGTTTTTGTCTTTTTTCTCCTTTTTACACAAAAAAACAGAGAGTTTTTTGTAATTTTAACTCTCTATTTTGTATATTTTTACTATTCTTCTGATATTGTCCAGCTGATTCTTTTGATTTGCCGCTTTCTCTTCGCAAAAAACGTCTTATCTTTTTGCTCTTTTTTCCTCTCTTTTGCTCTTTTTCCTCTCTTTCTCCATTATGATTCTTCGCTTCTTTTATGTTTCCTTGTTCCCGCTGCCCTCCTGTTGTTCCTTCTCTCTTGCCTGATGTTCTTTCAGCATCTTCATCAGCTGCTGGCGATTATACGTCAGATGCATGACCATCGCACACTTCGCTCCCACAGGATCATGGTCCACAATCGCATTGACAATGGCGCGATGTGTCTCAATCGTCTCGTCTTTAAGCATACGGTGAGTCAGATTGGCAAATGTCATGACCGTTGTATTGATAATCGGAATCAGGGTCTCAACAACACGGTTTTTGCTGCATTTTGCGATACAGGTATGGAATTCGATGTCCTTTGGAATGTGGTTTTTTCCGCTGATGTACAGTTCTTCCGTCTCATCGCAGAGCTGCACAAGCTGCCGCAGGTCGGCATCATCGGCATATGCTGCTGCCTGATATGCAATCTCCGGCTCCAGCATCAGGCGGACTTCAAACAATTCCAGCGCCAGTTTGTACTTATCCTGAAGTCTGGACAGACCTAAAGGGTCGCTCTCCAACGTGCTCGTGCTGATGACATAGGTGCCGGAACCTCTGCGCACTTCCAAGATTCCTTTAGAAACCAGCGCCTTGACCGCCTCGCGGATGGTGCTGCGCCCCACGCCGAACCTCTGCGCCAGCTCAAACTCATTGGGGATCTTCTGTCCCACTTCCATCGGTTCCTCCAAAATATAATTCATCAACTGCTCTTCTATCTGCTCTCCCAAAAGCTTTTTGTCCATCTTCTCAAACTGATACATCGGTTTCCTCTTCTCTTTTCTTCCAAAATTCTCTCTGTGGCAAATGCTTTGCTCTTCATTTCACACATTTTTTCACACATTTCTTTCTTCTGTATGCCTTTTCATTCTGCGTCCAAAAACGTCATACGTCTTATGGCTTATCATCAAAATTATTATAATAAACAGAAATTTCCCTGTCAAGAAAATCACACAATCATAAAACATCGCTCTCAATGACGGCGCAGCTTCCGATTTCCTGCCCTCCCCTCTTTTTGCTCACCACAATCTTCTTCTCAATTCTCTCCTTCAGCTCTGCTACATGGGAGATAATGCCAACCATGCGGTTTCCTTCGGTCAAACTTTCAAGCGCTTTCATCGCCAGATGTAAAGACTGCTCATCCAGAGAGCCGAATCCTTCATCCACAAACATCACATCCAACTGAATTCCGCCGACGTAGGACTGCATCTCATCCGAAAGTCCCAGGGCTAAAGCTAGGGACGCCTGAAACGATTCCCCGCCCGACAGAGTTTTCACGCTTCGCTCCGTTCCATTATAATGATCCACCACGTTTAAGTCCAATCCAGCTTTCTCTTTCTTATTTCCCCCTTCCTGGCGCCGCTTCAGCTCATACTGCCCGCAGCTCATCGCCAAAAACCTGAGATTTGCCCGCCTTAAAATCCGGTCAAAATACGCCATCTGAATATAGGTTTCCAGTTCTATCTTCTGTTTTCCCTTTAACGTTCCATTCGCGGTATCTGCCAGGGCTTTCATCCAGCCATACGCCTGCTCTGCGGCGGCCAGAATATTCTGATTTTTTGTAACAAAATCGAAAATTTCCCTGTTTTTCTTATAAGCAGTGTACTGTTCCATCTGTTTTCTGTGCGCCTCTTCCTGCTGCTTTTTTAATGTTTGTATTCTCTCCCTGATTTTCTCTAAGTCCACTGCCTCACATTCCACTAGCTGCCCACGCAGGGTCTTTGCTGCCGCCCGCAGTCCTTCCATCTGCATCTGCAGAGTCTGGCAGCGCTCCGTCTGCACTCTCAGATTTGTCTCCAATCTCTGCTTCTTTCTGACACACTCCGCAATCTGCGCCTCAAGCGCCCTGATATTCCAATCTTCCCTCTTTCGTGTCTCGAGCGCTTCCATGCTCTGTTCTTCTGCTCTCTGTATGTTAGCTGCTTTCTGCATCTTCTGGCTCTCCGTCAGCTTCTGCAAAAGTTCCTGGCGTGCAACCTGTACTGCTCCCTGCTGCCGTCCTGCCTCCTGACTGCATTTTTCTGCCCAGGCTTCCGCCTTCTCCAGCTCTTTCTTTCTCTGCTCCAGCTCTTCTTTGCTGCATACCTCGGCAGTTCTGCGCGCTGGATTCGGATGATGAATGGCGCCGCACACCGGACACGGCTTCCCTTCCTGCAGGTTCTCTGCCAGAATACCCGCCTGTGCATCCAAAAACTGCCTGTTTTTTTGCTCATATAGTGTGCGAAGCTGCTCCTTCCTGGCAGATGCTTTCTCATAGTCGGTCTGCATTTTTTTCAAAATTTCCTCCTGACGGCAAAGCTTTCTCTTTCTCTCAGCCATCTCCTGTATCTGCTTCTTTTCCTCCCCCAGCTCCTGTATCTGCCGCTCCAGCTCTTGCACATGTTCGGCTTCCTGTTTTGCATCTCTGCAGGCAGTCTCTGTTTTTCTCTCCTCTTCCTCCATCTTTTGTATCTGGTTTTCCTTTTCCTTTAACTGCGCTCGTATCCGCTCCATGTGCTCCGTTTTTCCCAAAAGCTGATTCTCCTTCTGGATTTGCTGCTCTAACCTGCCATTTTCCTGCTTCCACACCTCTAATCGCGCTTTCTCCTCCCCCAAAAGTGTCAAGAGAACTTCCAACCCCTCCTCCAACTTCCCCTCAAATTTCTCTCTCTTTAACTCTCTCAGCCGATAGGCCGCCTCTGACTCTCCCTCACACATACACCCTGCCATCGCCCTGCTGCTGTCCGCATATACTGTATCATACTGTTTTTTCTTTTCGTCTGCTGCATCTTTCAGGCGCTTCTGCACTTCCTGATACATTCCCGTGTGAAAAATCCGCCGGAAAATCTCTGCTCTCTCTGCCGTTCCCGCCAACAAAAGCTTCAAAAAATCCCCCTGTGCAATCATCGCAATCTGCATAAACTGCCGGTAATCCACCCCAAGAATCTCCGTCACCGCTCTTGTGACCTCTTTTGTCTTCGTGACTGGCGCACGCTCCTCTTCCTCTGGAAAATACAAGGCGGCATCTGCCCTTTTTATTGTAAATCCCTCTCCCTTCTCCTTTGGACGCATGTACTCTGGATTTCTTCTGATAACGTAGTGTTTTCCCTGATGAAAGAACTCCAGTTCCACATAGGTCTGTGTCTCCTTCTTCGCATATTCGCTGCGAAACATCCCCGCTTCCCGCACTTGCCCACTCGCCTCTCCATACAGCGCGAACACAATCGCATCAAAAATGGTTGTCTTTCCGGCTCCGGTATCGCCGGTTATCAAATACAGCCCATGGTCGCCCAGCTTTGAAAAATCAATCTCTGTCTTCTCTGCATATGGTCCAAAAGCACTGATTGTCAGTTTCCACGGCTTCATATTTTTTGTACCACTCACCTTTCCCTCATAGACTAACTCAACCTCTCATCTTCAAAAATTTCCTACAATTTCCTGCATCATCTTGTGCACAAACTTCTTCTGCTCATCACTCATAGGCCGATTGTTCTGCAGCTCAAAAAACTCCTCAAATAACTCCTGCGGTGTTTTTTTCTCCACGTCTTCCACACGGTTCACCATCTGATTTTCCCGCGTTCTTTGATTGTCATACTCCAGACGCATCAGGTTCGGATAAATCAGGCGGAGTTTCTGCATTGCATCCAGAACATCTTCCTCATCTGTCAATGTCACATGCAGATAGTCCTCCACATGCATTCCCTGGTAAAACGAGCGCGCTGTGACTTCCTGATACGTTCCGCGGATTTTTCTCAGATCGCGAAGGGGCGACAGTGAAATCTCCTGAATTTCTACCCTTCCCTTCTCCTTCATCTCTACGATTGTGACTGTTTTCACCTGATTTGCCTCCGAAAAAGAATATTTGAGCGGCGTCCCGCAGTAGCGCACGGTATCGCGTCCCACATGCTGTGGGCTGTGAATATGTCCCAATGCTACATAGTCAAAGCCGTCAAATACAGACACTTCCACATTGTCCAAGCCCCCAACCATGATTTCCTCCGACTCACATCGGCTCGCCCCTGTCACAAACTGATGTGCCAGCAGAATATTTCGCTCCGCCGGATTGTACTCTATTTTAGATACCGCCTCGCGCAAAGCATCCTGATAACTTCGGATTTCGACCTCACAACCTTTTCTCTGCAATGCCTGGCGCACAGTGGCTGGTTTCAAAAACGGAAGCAGATGAATCACCACTGTCCCATATATGTCCTTCAAATACACCTTTTTTACTGTCCCATCATATACCGGTGAAAAGTAAATATCTCGGCCTTCCATCAACTGTGCTCCGAACGATAGACGCTCCGCCGAATCATGGTTTCCGCTGATGATACAGACAGGAGTCTCCTGCTTCGCCAACTCTGTGAGAAATGCATCAAAAACTAGCACTGCCTCTGCCGGCGGAAGCGGTTTGTCATACACATCACCGGCTAGCAGCACTGCGCCCACTTTCTCTCTGACAGCAATCTTTGCTATCTGCCTCAAAATGTATTTCTGGTCTTCTATCATGGAAAATTCATAGACCCGCTTTCCGATATGCAGGTCTGAAAGATGCAGCAGTCTCATTCTCCTCTTCCTTTCTGTCTTTTTTTGTATCTTTTCTTTCTTTCATCTCTTCTTTTTATCTCTGATTCTCTCTGTATCTGCCCCTCTTTTGCTTTTTCTATTTTTCGCTTTTTTTGCTACTATTTTCCTCCACTACGGCATAAAAATATAAGAAATACATAAAATTCTTAACTTTTTCCAAAGTCCCTTGTAGTCCCATTTAGAATGTGCTATAATTCTGAAAATCAAAAAGTTTCTGCACAATTCAGAAAGGATATGTGAACTTATGAAACGATTCTTGAAAAAATATGGTCATGCTTGGATATTGTCCTATGTGTTCGTGTATCTCTCCTGGTTTTCCTACCTGGAAAGAACCGTTACCAAAGAATATTCCATTATTCACAGCGATTTGGATGACCTCATCCCATTCTGTGAATATTTCATCATACCATACATTTTGTGGTTTTTCTATGTAGCTGGCTCTGTAGTGTATTTCTTCTTCACGAGCAAACAGGATTATTACCGCCTGTGTGGATTTCTTTTCATTGGTATGACGCTGAGTCTGCTCATCTGTACCGTTTTCCCAAACGGCACAAACTTCCGTCCGTATATTGATCCGGACGCGAATATTTTTGCATGGATTGTCTCCAACTTGTATCAGATTGATACCTGCACCAATGTATTCCCGAGCATCCATGTATATAACTCCATCGCTGTCCACTTGGCAATCTCCCACAGCGAGCGGCTGCGCAGCCACCACCTGGTACAGGTAGGTTCCTTCCTTCTCATGGTTTCTATCTGTCTATCGACCGTGTTTTTAAAACAGCACTCTGTCATTGATGTGGCCGGCGCCTGTTTCATGGCGGCTCTGATTTATCCGCTTGTATACCATGTCCGCACGCATCCTTCCTACAAACATGTATGGGAGATTTATGAATAAACCCCAAAAACATAAGAGAGCTGTCTGAATTTTTTCAGAACAGCCCTTTTTTATTTTGCTCTATCCTCTATCTTTCGTTGTCTCAATCCTTGCTCGCTACTCTCACAGAATACAGCGAAATACAGCGAAACTTTGAATCCTCTGCATTCCATCTGTCATTCTGCTTTCGTTCATGTCTTAGTTAAATCCATAAAACTTCTGTGTAATCTTATATCCCGCGATTGACACTTTCCGTCCGCTCTTTCCTGGAAGGTTCATGCCCTGCCCCAGGAAACCGTACCGCAGCCTGCGGTAGAGCGAAGCATTGGACTGTTTCAGATATTGCCACAATTCCTTCTTTTTCTTCATATTTTCATCAGTTCCAGATTTAATCGCCAAAATGGATGAAATTGTCATCATAATTTCCAGATACTTTATCATATAGCTGCGCAGTTTGCGGCTCGATATCTTGGATGCATTGTAATAATCAATCATCAGTTTTGTCACCAGCAGCTGCTGGTCAATTCTTCCAATCATGACATTCTCATTGACAGACTGGTCCTGTCTTCCGATAAAATACCGGTAAAAATTCACATCCAGATAGTACATGGTCTTGACATACGGCAGCGGCTGAAATACGAAAATATTGTCCACATAAAAGGTATGTTTCGGAAGAACCAGCCCACAACTCTTTAGAAGTTCTGTGCGGTAAATCACAGAATGCATCAAAATATACTGCCCTGTCATAAAGTGACGGACATCCTCCCAGCCAATCAGCTCATTTTTCGGGAGCGCCATGCGATAATTCATGACTTTTTTGCGCTTCGCCCCCTGTTTTTCATAGACAAAGTTGCTGATGAGAAGGTCCAGTGTCTCCTTTCCATACACAAACTTTCGCAGTGTCTCCAGCACTTGGGCAAAAGCTTCCTCATTCACCCAATCATCGCTGTCCACAACCTTAAAATAGATGCCTGTCGCATGGCGCAGTCCTGTATTGACCGCCTCCCCATGTCCTCCGTTTTCCTGATGAATCGCCTTGCATATGGTCGGATATTCTCTCTCATAGCGGTCTGCAATCTCGGCTGTCCTATCCTTTGTGGAACCGTCATCCACAATCAAAATCTCCACTGCCTCACCGCCAGTTAGCAATGTCTCAATGCAGTGCTCCATATAGCTCTCTGAATTATAGCAAGGAATTGCCACAGATAATAGTTTCACTTTCCTGCCTCCTGTCCTGTTTTTTTCTTCATACTATATAGCAATCTAATAAAGAATTGTATTCTGCCTCTTGACCCCATCATCATTCTATCATACTTCCCCAAAAAAGTCTAAACCTTTTCCAAAAATGGGCCGCGCACGTTTCTGCTCCACACATTCCGCAGCCCATGCCTCCACCAATGCAGACTTCCATCTAATATGCGAAGATGCGAAAAGTCCAATATGCGAAAGTTCCAATATATGAAAGGTCCAATATGTGAAAAGGAACTTGCACTCTCTTTGCGCATGGGCTATAATGAAAAAACAAAAGAAAAGAAATGAGGAATCAAAAATGGCAAAGAAAAAAATCGTAATCGCACTGGGACACCAGGCTCTCGGAACCAATCTTCCAGAGCAGAAAGCAAATGTAGCCCACACTTCAAAGATTATCGCTGATTTTATCCAGGATGGCTGCCAGATTGCGCTTGTACACAGCAATGCCCCGCAGGTCGGCATGATTCACACTGCCATGAATGAATTCGGCAAACAGCATGGCGGCTACACGGCAGCTCCGATGTCCGTCTGCTCCGCTATGAGTCAAGGATACATTGGCTATGACTTACAAAACGGCATCCGCGCAGAACTCACACGGCGCGGCATCTATAAAACAGTTTCCACCGTTCTGACACAGGTTACTGTAGATCCCTACGATGAGACCACCTACAAACCGGCAAAGGTCATCGGGCGCTATATGAGCGCTGCGGAAGCTGCCGAGGAGGAGGCAAAGGGAAATTATGTGACAGAGGAATCCGGCAAGGGATTTCGACGCATGGTAGCAGCGCCGACTCCAGTAGCTATCGTCGAAATTGAGGCCATCAAGGCGCTGCTCGCAGCAGACCAGATTGTGATTTCCTGCGGTGGCGGCGGTATTCCTGTGATGGAACAGGGCTATAACCTGCGCGGCGCCAGCGCCATCATCGAAAAGGACCTCGTGAGCGGTCTGCTCGCCAGAGAAATCGACGCCGATGTACTGATGATTCTGACAGATGTAGATTTTGTGTGTCTAAACTATGGTACAGAAGCGGAGAAACCAATCACCCATATGACCGTGGCGGAAGCCAAAGCCTATATCGAGGACAACCAGTTCGGCACCTCTTCCATGCTGCCAAAAATCCAGGCGGCTATCAACTTTATCGAGAGTGGAAGCGGAAGAAAAGCTATCATCACTTCCATGGCAAACGCCAAAGACAGTATGACAGGCAAGACGGGAACTATCATAGAATGACATGATACCAGGGTCAAAAGGTCAGAAATCTGATGCAAGCTTGCTTGCAAGAGGATTTTTGACCTTGGGACCCGCCAAAAACATGAATAAGTAGCCATTTTTCAGAGAAAAATGAGCGAATTATGAATGTTTTTGAGAATTGCGGAAGCACATAATGCGGAGCAATCCGGTATCATAGGGGTCAAAATACCTTTTGACCCCAACATCATGACCCGTTTTCCATACAGGTTCTTTGTGAACAGAAAGTATCTTTCATAAACAGGCTGAAATATAGTAAGAGGGAATACCGAACCTATGCTGCAAAAAACATACGCTCCGACATTCCCTCTTTTCTGCCAGGAAAATTTGGCACATCGGCCAACCAATTCCTTTCTTTTGTCACTGTGCAGTCCCAATCCACTGTTTCAGCCAGTCTGTTATCTCCATCAGCCGGCGCATCCTATGTTTTGGCCTTCCGGAACGGCTCATCTCGTGATTTTCTCCTTTAAAAAGGCACATTCGGGCAGGCACACCCTGTTCCATCAAAGCTGTGTACATCTGCAGCCCCTGTTCCATCGGGCAGCGGTAATCTTCCTCCGCATGGATAATCAGAGTCGGAGTCTCGATATTGCGCCAATAGCGAAGCGGCGAACGCTCCCATAGTTTCTCCACGCTCTCGCCGATGTCTGCCTGAATCTGGTCCCACGTAAAGCTCGGGCCGATATCTGAAACGCCCCAGAGCGAAATCCAGTTTGAGATTGAGCGCATGGAAATGGCGCACGCAAAACGATTGGTATGCCCGATAATCCAGTTCGTCATAAAACCACCGTAAGAACCGCCCATAACCGCCACTCTTTTTTTGTCAATCTGCGGATACTTCGCCAAAACCGCATCTGTAAAATCCATCAAGTTCTCATAATCAACCGTCCCATACCTGCCGCGGATATCTGCGAATACATTCCCACGCCCGTCAGAACCGATGGGATTGCAGTAAAATACAAAATACTGCTGCCCTGCCAGATATTGCATCTCATGAAAGAACACTTCCCCATACACGGTCTTTGGACCGCCATGGATGCTAAGGATTGCCGGATACATCTTTTCTTCCGAGAAATCAGCCGGTTTCAGCACCCAGCCGTCTATCTCCTCGCCAGCCGATACCATCGTCATCTTCTCCGGTTTTGCCACATATCTCTCAAAGAAAGCACTCTCATTCAAAAAAGAGACCTGCGAGATACTTCCGCCCGCGCTCTGCTTGTACAGCTCCTGCAGCTTTCCGTCATACATCGCAATGCACAGCACACTGCCATCCGCCGGATTTATGGCAAACGCATCAATCGAACCTTCTCTAGCCAGAATCGGGACCATCTTCCATTCGTCGCCTTTTCTGGTAAAGTGAAACAGATGGCAGGAGTTTCTCCTGGTCGAGAGCAGATACAGGCTCCCGTCCGGACGTCCTTCCACTTCGCGCCCCACACCATAACGGCAGTCACTGCTGACCGTATTTCCGGTGGATTCCTCTGTCTGATACAGCAATTTCAACTTTCCCTTTTTCTCGTCCAACTCATAGAGAAACGGATTTTCATTCATGCCATAGCGCATGGTTCTGGACGCAAACACCAGCACATGGTTTCCCGCTCCCTCCAGGCGCTCAATCTCATACTCACCATCCTTATAGAGGCAGACATTCCTCCTGGACTCGATGTGGTAGGACCAGATTTCCTCACGGCGTGTACGTTTCGTCTCATAGCGCTCTCCAGCATAATAGATTTTCTTTCCAAGAACTGTCACCGAACAGGTATCCAGCAGGGTGTCGCTGATTCGGATAAAATCACGGCTCTCCTTGTCATAGAGAAAGACTGCCATACGTTTTTTATTGATAAAACCGCGTCCATTCTGCCAGAATGGACTCTCATCTATCACTTCATAATCGCGCTCTCTGCGCCTCTGACTCCAGACACTCTTTCTGCTCAGGTAAGCAGCCCGATACAAGTCTGGTTCTTTGACATCAATCTCCCCCAAAACCAGAAGAAATCTCTCATCAATCCGCTTCAATCCGCGCAGGGCGATGGGAATCTCAAACGCCTTCACGGCCTCGCCGCCGTCAATTCCAATGCGGTACATCGGCGTAAACTCCCAGCCCATCTCCTGACGATTCTCCTCACTCTCTTTCCGGTACGCAGCAAACAGGATATGTGTGTCATCCTCCCAGATATATGTCTGCTCTTTTCCGCCGCCAGTCAGCTGAAAACTCTTCTGTGTCTGCTCATCCCACACCCAGAGGCAGCTGGCATAATAACTCTGTGTTTCATCACAGCTGCTCACTGCAAACACTGCATGTCTTCCATCAGGGGCGTACTGCACATTTGAAAAAAAACGATATTTCATAAAATCGCTGCATGTTATCCCTGTCATCTGTATTCCCCCTAACATCTGCCCCAATCAGGCAAACCACAACCACTCCAGATACTCTCACCTCTGCAGAGCAACATTCGATTTATATGTATTCGCACTATCGTCTTTTTTCCTGTCCCTCTGTCTATTTTTTGCTCATTCTTACACAAGACTTCTATTGTATCATCTTAAGCAATTTTATTGTACACCCATTTCCTCATATTTAGCAAGCAATTCCCTCACTCTTGCTATTTTTGTGTCATATCCCTCCGATTTCACTGCCTTTTCTCTGCCCATTTTTTCAATCTCATTGTAGGAAAAATGATGTTGGGGTCAAAAGGTGTTTTGACCCCTTTGATACCAGATTGCTCCGCACCATGTGCTCCCGCAATCTTCAAAACATTCATAATTCGCTCATTTTTCTTTGAAAAATGGCTACTTATTCATGTTTTTGGCGGGTCCCAAAGTCAAAAATCCTCTTGCAAGCAAGCTTGCATCGGATTTCTGACCTTTTGACCCTAGTATCAAAAAATTGGATTATTAAGATTTTTTGAGGATGCAATTCTTTTTCTGTAAAAATTATTAAGAATTTCGTTATTGATTCTGAGGCTCGAATAGTGTAAAGTGTATGTATCGAAAGCAGATACACACAATGGAGGTTAAAGAATGAGAAATTTTAAAAAATATTCTGTAATTGCAGCTACTGTAGCTCTTCTTAGTATCCTGTCTGCAGGTTCCGCATTTGCAGGACAGTGGCAGAAAGAGGGCGACACATGGAAATATAAAAAAGACAATGGCAGCTACGCAGTGGGCTGGACCACAGTTGCATCCGCCAACGGTCAATCCAATCAGTATTATTTCAATACAAAAGGTGTGATGATGACCGGATGGGTAGAGAGCAATGGAAATCTTTACTACTTAAATAACTCTGGTATCATGCAGACAGACCGCTGGGTAGAGACTCCGGAGGGTTCCCGCTATCTCGGTTCTGACGGCGCTATGTTGAAAAACACCACCGCACCGGACGGCACGAGATTGGATGAGAATGGTTATGCACCGACTGCTGCGAGCAAACCTGCCAGCGGTCCAGGAGTCGGCTTAGACGAGGCATCCACCGACGAGGCAAATGCGAGCCGCATCGTCATCTCCGGTGTCACTTCTGACAACAACGGTTACTACTACAAGACCATCGATGGCTCCAAGGTGACAAACCAGTGGAAAAAAGTAAACGGCAAATGGTACTATTTCGGTGCGGATGGCTACGCTCTGACCGGTTTCCAGGAAATCGGCGGAAAACAGTATTATTTCAGAAGCAATGGTATCATGGCTGCTAACACCTTCACGGTAAATAATGTGCGCTACACGGTAGATTCCAGCGGTGCAATCACAGGAAGCAAGCAGCTCCAGGTCGTAACTCCGGAGACCAGAACCATCAATCCGGACGAGCCTGAAACTCTGGCAGATAACCTGACAAACGACTAATACACAGATAAAGAAGAATCCCCAGGCAACCGGTAAATCCATACATTTACCAGCAGCCTGGGGATATTGTTTTATCTTTTTAAATGGACATGCCGCCATGACACATAGGCACATACCTTCTATCTATTATGCCTCATCGTACAATTTCTTCAGCAATTCTACATCGCCATGATAATGCTGTGGGTTGGAATCCTCCAAAAGCATAGTAATCATCGGCTTTTTCTCTTTCAAAAGCTTCATAAGCGGAGCATAGTGGAACTGTCCCTCTCCCACAAAACGGAATTTCTGCTTTGTGCCCTCCATGATATAGTCCTTGATATGGAGCATGGTGATCTTATCGCCATAGTAAGTAAACGCCCGATTCAGCACATCTGCCTGTTCTTCCTCGGTATTGCTCTCCGGTCCCATCAGATTTACAGCATCCAGGATAACTTCCACGTTTGGAGAATCAATATCTTCCAGGAAACGTTTCATTCTCTCTGGACTGTACAGGGTATGGTCATACACGCCTTCCACACCGACAATCACACCCAGCTTCTCTGCTGCGGATACAATTTCACGCATGGTCTTTAACAGAAGCTGATATCCTTCCTCTGTGTAGGTCTGCGGGTTCACTTTCATAGCTGGGTGCAGGCGCCCTGTCTCTGTCCCCACCATATCTGCGCCGAACATCTTCGCATATTTCAGGTGCTCGATAAAGCGTGCCACCTCAGCCTGTCTTTTGGACTCAATCGGCTGCGTCGGGTTGATGTAACATCCCAGAACAGACACATGGATGTCATTTTTCTGCAGCTCATCTGCGATATGTCTCGCAAGCCCTGCGCTGTAATGACCCACAGAAGTATCCAAGTCTGTGAAAGATTTAGACATTGCAAGCTGAATATTATGGACGTTGTTTGCCTTGACTGCTGCGAGCACCTTTTTCATCTCCATCGGTTCACAGATATCATGACATCTCATTCCAAATGTAAGCATAATGTTTTCCCCTCTCTTTTTTACGTTTTTTGTGTTTCTTGTTTGTTATTTTCGCTTTGTGTTTTTCTTATTTTTGGCCATGCTGCCAGTTATATTCCAATCTGCCAATCAGCCTTATTTCACAAAGTCCTCACGCATCGGAGTGAAGATATCCAGAAGTTTTGTATCCTCCAGTGCAACTACGCCGTGCACTACATTCGGAGCTACATAGTAAGTATCGCCTGTCACCAGAACCTTGTCTTCCTGTCCCTCCTCCTGATACAGAAGAGAGCCTTCGATGATATATCCCAGCTGCTCATGCGGATGGGAGTGTTTTGCTCCAACGGCTCCTTTGTCAAAATGAAGCTCCACATTCATAATATTCTCACTGTACGCTAAAACTTTGCGCACAACACCTCCGCCCAAATCAGTCAACGGAATATTTTTGTTTTCTACATACATAAAAAATGTCCTCCTGTCTTATTGCCTTTTACCCATTTTACCACGGATGCCCCTTCACCGCAAGCAGAAAGCGCAACAAACCGGATACGCTCTGACATGCCTTTGCTGTTTTGCAGATACTTTTCCTGTGAATCACCACGCCCCATAAATGGGGCGGCTTCAACCGAATTATTTATTTACGAAGAAAAACTCCCTGCGAAGGCACTTTTTTACCTTCACAGGGAGACTATCGAACTATCTGTTTTTATTTGTCGTCAATGCTGTAGTTTGGAGCTTCCTTCGTGATGTGAATGTCATGTGGATGGCTCTCTTTTAAGGATGCAGCCGTAATCTTCACGAATTTTCCGGTCTCCTGAAGAGTTGGGATATCCACTGCACCACAGTAGCCCATACCAGCTCTCAGACCGCCCAAAAGCTGGAATACGGTATCTTCTACCAGTCCCTTGTAAGCAACACGTCCTTCTACGCCCTCTGGAACCAGTTTCTTGGCATCTGTCTGGAAATAACGGTCCTTGCTGCCGTTCTCCATCGCTGCGATGGAACCCATGCCGCGGTATACTTTGTATTTACGTCCCTGGTACAGCTCAAATTCGCCCGGACTCTCGTCACATCCTGCGAACATGCTTCCCATCATACAAACGCTTCCGCCGGCTGCAATCGCCTTTGTGATATCACCAGAGTACTTAATGCCGCCGTCTGCGATAATCGGGATACCGTACTCTTTTGCCACCTCATAGCAGTCCATAACAGCAGTAATCTGCGGAACACCGATACCTGCAACGACACGGGTCGTACAGATGGAACCAGGTCCAATCCCTACCTTCACTGCGTCTGCACCAGCCTCAATCAATGCTCTCGTCGCATCTCCTGTCGCCACGTTTCCTGCGATAACCTGAAGGTCCGGATATGCTTCCTTAATCATCTTGACACAGCGGATTACGTTTGCGGAATGGCCGTGTGCAGAGTCAAGGACCACTACATCCACCTTCGCATCGACCAGCGCTTTCACACGCTCCAGCACATTTGCCGTGATACCTACCGCAGCGCCGCAGAGCAGTCTTCCCTGCGCATCCTTTGCGGACAGCGGGTACTTAATCTGCTTCTCAATATCTTTGATGGTGATTAAGCCTTTGAGATTGAACGCTTCATCCACAATCGGCAGCTTTTCTACTCTTGCCTTGCCGAGAATTTTTCTTGCTTCCTCTAAAGTGACGCCCTCTCTTGCCGTCACCAGATTTTTGGAAGTCATGCACTCCTTGATTTTCTTGGAGAAATCTTCCTCAAACTTCAAGTCACGATTTGTAATGATACCAACTAATTTCTTGCCCTCTGTAATCGGAACACCAGAAATACGGAATTTTGCCATCAGCTCATCGGCATCTTTCAGGGTATGTTCTGGAGAAAGGAAAAATGGGTCGGTGATAACACCGTTCTCAGACCGTTTTACTCTGTCTACTTCCTCTGCCTGTTCTTTAATCGACATATTCTTATGAATAATACCAATCCCGCCCTGTCTTGCCATAGCAATCGCCATGCGATGCTCAGTCACTGTGTCCATACCGGCGCTCATCAGCGGAATGTTCAGTTTGACTTTCTTGGTCAAGTGGGTTGTCAGGTCAACCTGGTTCGGAATTACTTCTGAATAGGATGGTACAAGCAGCACATCATCAAAAGTAATACCCTCTGCGATAATCTTACCCATTACATTTTCCTCACTTTCTTGTGTATTTGATTGTTGGAACGCCCTTTCCAGACCGCGGGAAGGGCATCAGAATATTGACGGTTTCTACCAAATATTATTAAAATTTTTAATAAAACCGTCGGGTTATGGTACAATATCTTATCAAACTTTGCGAGACTTGTCAAACATATTTTTCTACTTCTTTTTTTCGATTTTTTTCCATTCTTTGGTAATTTTGTACATATGGAACGGACATTTTTTCACAATAGCACTTCACCCAAATACAGCAAAAGGCTTCCATGCAGAATCTATCCACATGAAAGCCTCCTATATTTACTATGAAAGCCCCAGACGGCGACCATGTGGATGTGCGTGCTCGCACGCACAGACATATGGGCATCGGATGGGCAAGACTGTATGAGTAAGTAGGCCGATAGGCCGAATTGCGAATACTGGTGGCGATTGCGAGAGTGCCAATGCACGAAGCAATCGACTTTCATATCATGGTGATGCCTGTGTCAGCAGGCATGTCCACTACTGTAATGACACCTTTCTCGGAGCTGTCATTCTAAAACACTGCAGCATCTTATCACTCGGTTCAAAAATAACCTTGGTCGTCACACCGCCATTCTGATAAATCATGGCGAACAGTCTGGCATTCGGCTCTTTGGAAGAATAATCCACCACTTTCATGTCGGACCTCTCATAATTCTTTAATGTGTCAGACTTAACCGGAGCGATCATCTGTATCTCATCCATGGAACACTCCATCGCTTTTTTGCGCTTCATCTGGTTCATAATCTTGTCGATGGAAAACTGATTTGTCACGTACAAATACTCATATTCCACTTTCAGGCCGCGGAACACGAAGTACGTAGCTGCACCTACCGCCACCAGCGCAATCATGCCGATAATTCCAGTCAGTACAGCTGCCAGAAATGCTACTGCACACAGGAATCCCATTCCAATTCTAACGGGCCAGGCATATGCTGGTTCTTTCTGTTTTACAAGCCACTCTGCATAGGATTCATTCATCTTTACTCCCTCTGCCGGCATCCAAAAGGACAGCCGGAACCTTCCTTCTCGTATACTGACTCCCGACACCGGCAGAATCGCAGTTTCATCACGCCTCAATCGCAGTGTTCCCGTATCTTAACCGTACTTCCCTACAGTCCGGACGCACAATCATCACAGCCTGATGGAAACCGAACCGCAGCGTATGTGCCTTTTTGCGGAGCGGATTACATCATTCCCATTCCGCCTGCGCCACCTGCCGGCATAGCTGGAGTCTCTTCTTTAATATTAGCAACAACGGACTCGGTTGTCAATAAGGTAGATGCAACACTGTTCGCATTCTGCAGAGCACATCTTGTCACCTTAGCTGGATCCAGGATACCTGCCTCTACCATATCCACATACTCTTCCTTGTAAGCATCAAATCCTGTGCCCACCGGAGACTCTTTTACCTTGTTGATAATAACAGAGCCTTCCAGACCTGCATTGGCTGCAATGTGGTACAGCGGAGCTTCCAGAGCCTTTAAGATAATCTTCGCACCGGTCTTCTCGTCGCCTTCGAGCTGCTCAACTACTTTCTCTACCTGCTCTGCTGCGTGGATGTAAGCGGAACCGCCGCCTGCGATGATACCCTCTTCCACAGCTGCCTTTGTAGCTGCCAGAGCGTCCTCCATACGCAGTTTTGCTTCCTTCATCTCTGTCTCAGTAGCTGCACCTACACGGATAACAGCAACGCCGCCAGCCAGTTTTGCCAGTCTCTCCTGCAGTTTCTCTCTGTCGAAATCAGATGTGGTCTCCTCAATCTGTGCGCGAATCTGGGATACTCTTGCGGAAATCTCTGCCTTGTCGCCCTCGCCGTCCACGATGATGGTGTTCTCTTTCTGCACTTTCACGGATTTTGCACGGCCCAACTGGTCCATCGTTGTATCCTTTAACTCCAGACCCAGTTCTTCGGAGATAACAGTACCGCCTGTCAGAATTGCGATATCCTTCAGCATCTCTTTTCTTCTGTCGCCGTATCCTGGTGCCTTCACACCTACAACAGTGAACGTACCTCTCAGTTTATTTACAATCAGGGTTGTCAGGGCCTCACCCTCGATATCCTCTGCGATAATCAGCAGTTTTGCGCCGGACTGTACAATCTGCTCCAGAACCGGAAGGATTTCCTGGATATTGGAAATCTTCTTATCTGTAATCAGAATGTATGGATCGTCCAAATTTGCCTCCATCTTATCCATATCGGTGCACATATAAGCGGAAACATAGCCGCGGTCAAACTGCATACCTTCTACCAGGTCCAGCTCAGTCTTCATGGTCTTGGACTCTTCGATTGTGATAACGCCGTCCTTGGAAACTTTCTCCATAGCGTCTGCTACCATCTCACCTACACTGTCATCAGATGCGGAGATTGCGGCTACTCTTGCAATCTGGCTCTTGCCGTTAATCGGCTGGCTCATCTGGGCAATCGCCTCCACAGCTGCCTCCGTTGCCTTCTTCATACCTTTTCTCAGAACAATCGGGTTTGCGCCTGCTGCCAGGTTCTTCATTCCCTCATTAATCATAGCCTGAGCCAGGACAGTAGCTGTGGTAGTACCATCACCTGCTACATCGTTTGTCTTTGTTGCTACTTCCTTAACCAGCTGTGCACCCATGTTCTCAAATGCATCTTCCAGCTCGATTTCCTTTGCGATGGTCACACCATCGTTTGTGATTAACGGAGCGCCAAAGGACTTATCCAAAACGACGTTGCGTCCTTTCGGTCCCAGTGTCACACGTACTGTATTTGCCAACTGATTTACGCCAGCTTCCAGAGCTTTTCTGGCGTCTACACCATATTTAATTTCTTTTGCCATAATATATAAACCTCCAATTTTATGCCGCTTTTCAACGGATTTTTTCACATTTTCACATGTCCTGCATATCTTACATGCTTTTCTATTCCGCATGTTTTCAGATTCTGCATATTATAATTTTGTACATTTTGTTCTCTTACAGTTCTCGCGTCCGCTGTATGTTTTTGTTTAAGCTTCCACGATTGCCACAATATCGCTCTGTTTTACAACGATAAAAGTCTCGCCGTCCACGTCTACTTCTGTTCCTGCATATTTGGAGAAAATTACTTTCTGTCCAACTTCTACCTGCATCACAACGTCTTTTCCGTCAACGACACCGCCTGGGCCTACTGCAATAACCTCTGCCTGCTGTGGTTTCTCTTTTGCCTGTCCTGGCAGTACAATACCGGACTTTGTGGTTTCCTCTGCAACTAACTGCTTTAATACAACTTTGTCAAACAATGGTACTAACTTCATCACCATATCCTCCTTCTATCATTCTGCTTTTTGTAAGCTGTCATGTCTTTTTTTGTTCATGTGTATGTTATAGCACGTATTGTTAGCACTGTCAAGCCTCGAGTGCTAAATTTTTTATAATCTTTCTTTTTCATATTTTATAGAAATTTTTGAAATTTATGCCTTTTCTTTTTTGCCATAAAGTATTACAATAGAGAAGAAAAACGGCTGATAGCCATAGAAAGGGGTTGTTGTAATGTCTAAAAAAGGGTATGGTAAATGGGTTGCGCTCGCTGCAGCTGCTGCAGCAGGTCTTGTGGCAGGTATTTCTTACTTTGTCAAATACAAATCTTTCCACAAAGAGCTGGATGAAGAATTCCATGATTTTGAAGAGGAAAAAGACTCTGAGGAGAAAGCGGAAGAAGAGTCTGAGGAACCAGTAGCACGCAACTACGTTCCGCTGCACAAAAAAGAAGAGACAGCTGCTGAGGAAACACCAGCTGAAGAGACTGTGGAAGAAGCCGCTGAGGAGGCTGCCAAAGAAGCTGCAGAAGAGGAAACCACTGAGGAAGCTGTTGAGGACGAAATTGCGGAAGAGGCGGAAGAAGTAAAAGAAGAATGTGCAAAAGAGGCGGAAGCCGAAGAAGCACCAGCGGCAGAGCCAGAAGAAAAGACAGAAGAAGACGCCAAAGAAGAATAAGAAGCATACAAAAAAACAAACAATACACAATAAAAAAAGAGACAGCAGAACAAAATGTTTTGGTGTCTCTTTTTCTAACAACGCGGCACTATCCACAGTCTAAGATTCTATCTCGCAGTGCCTTTTTATCACCTTTTTATCAGTTTGTCAAAAATCCTTTTCCGATAATCTCACTGGAATTGGAAATCAGGATAAATGCAGTCGGTTCCACCTCTTTGATATAGTTTCTCAGACGCAGCGCCTGAGAGCGCTTCATAGTTGCTAAAATCACAGTCTTTTTGTGATGGGAGAACGCCCCCTGCGCAGCGTATGTAGTCGCACTCCGGTGTAATTCCTGAATGATGTAATCACAAATCGGAGCAGGTTCATCACAGATGATGGTGAAACACTTACAGAGGTTCATGTTTTCAATCACACCGTCAATCACCAAGGACTTTGCCAGAAGACCCAGAGAAGAATACAATCCTGTCGCTGGTCCAAATACAACAAAAGCGGCGCCCACTGCTGCGAGGTCTACCAGAAACAGAACGCTTCCAATATTCAGGCTAGTGTATTTCTTTAAAATCATGGCAATGATATCTGTACCTCCGCTGGAACCGCCTATATTGAACAAAATCGCAGAACCAACCGCCGGAAGGAAAATCGCAAACATCAGCTCCAAAAGCGGCTCATTTGTCATCGGTAGCGGAACCGGTGAAAATCGATCCAGAAATGACAGGCTGACGGACATCAGCATGCTCGCATACACGGTGCGGATTCCAAATCCTCGGCCGAGAAAGAGAAATCCCAGAATCAACAATGCAGTATTGGCAACGAATGTGAAATCACTGGCTGAAATCGGAGTCACACGGCTCACAATGGTAGAAAATCCAGTCACCCCGCCGAATGCAAAGTTATTCGGGAACTTAAAAAAATGAATGCCTACTACCATAATCCAGATACTCAGAGTAATAATCGCATACTCCTTAACAATACTACCTACTTTTCCCTTCATGACATTTCCTGTCCTCCGTCTAAACATATTTTAAACATGAACTCAAAGACTGCCTCGGCGTTTTGACAGCAGGAGACACACCTGCCATCCGCCGGATAGCATTCTTGAACTGTGCGCCCTTGCACTTTGCCGGAGGCTTTTCGTTTCATAGAAAGTACTTTTTTATAAAACGAAAAACATGAGGAAACGTTTCCCGCTTCCTCATGTACTATAGCTCTTTCTCTTTCAAATTGCAAACACAATTCTCATTGAATCAGTCACAGTAAAAAGGTTGTGACTGGTGTCTTCTTTTTTCATTTCAGATTGTATACCAGAATACTTTTTTGACACTTTACTCTCTATGCTTTTACAAAACCGACACTCGCAAGAAATCTCATAAATCCTGCTCTTCCCTCTTCTGTGCACTTGTAAACGCCGGCATCCTCCAGCACTCTCGCAAACACTTTGCCGACTTCCTGTTTCAAAATCGCATCTATATTTTCTGCTGTGACGGCCTCATACGACGGCAGGAATGTATCCACCCAATCTGCATGTTTCTCAATCTTCTCGTTGGAGCGGATATCTTTTTTCTCCACGATATACTCTGCCAAAAGAGCCAGCTCTTCTTTCAGACGGCTCGGAAGCACGGCAAGTCCCATCACCTCAATCAGGCCGATATTTTCTTTCTTGATGTGGTGCAGGTCCTGATGTGGATGGTATACGCCCAGAGGATACTCCTCGGTTGTGATGTTATTGCGCAGAACCAAATCCAGCTCATACCACTCTCCATTCTTTCTCGCAATCGGAGTGATGGTATTGTGCGGCTCTCCATCGGTCTCAGCAAACACAAACGCCGCCTCATCTGTATAACTCCTCCATGCCGCAAGAATCTTGTCGCCAAGCTCTATCAGCCTGTCTGCATCTTTCGCGCGGGTGCGGATAACGGACATCGGCCAGTGCACAATACCTGCCTCCACGTCCTCAAATCCCTCCATCTTCACATACTGCTCTATCGGCGCTTTCGCCATCGCAAAGGTGTAGTGTCCGCCCTGGAAATGGTCATGTGTCAGGATGGAACCGCCCACAATCGGCAGGTCCGCATTAGAACCAAGGAAATAATGCGGGAACAGCTTTACAAAATCAAACAGCTTCACAAATGTATTTCTCTCAATCTTCATCGGAGTATGCGCGCCGTTGAAGACGATGCAGTGCTCATTGTAGTACACATATGGAGAATACTGAAATCCCCATCCGCAGTCATTGATGGTAATCGGAATGACTCTGTGGTTGTTTCTCGCCGGATGGTTTGTGCGTCCTGCGTATCCCACGTTTTCCATGCAGAGCAGGCACTTTGGATATCCGCTCTGTTTTGCCTTCTTCGCTGCCGCAATCGCCTTCGGGTCTTTCTCCGGCTTTGAGAGATTCACTGTGATATCCAGGTCTCCATACTCGGTCTTTGTCACCCACTTCATATCCTTCACAATGCGGTAGCGGCGTATGTAGTCAGAATCCTGACTCAGCTTATAATAATAGCCTGTCGCTGCCTCTGGGGATTCTTCCCTGTAAATTTTCCAGAATTTCTTTACAATCTCGCTCGGACGCGGCATCAGACAGTTCATCAGTCTGGTATCGAACAAATCCCGATATACAATGCTGTTTTCCTCCAGAATCCCCTGTTCTGCAGCAAAATCCAGCAGCTGTGCCAGTGTTCCTTCCAGGTCATCCCCTGCACATTCTTCCTGCGGCGCCTCAAATTCGTCCAGTCTCAGCACATCCAAAATCTGATTTCTCGCATAGATGGCATCCTCCTTCTCCAGCAGACCCGTTTTCAAGCCATACTGTACCAAATTTTCGATTGCCTGGTAAATTTTTGTGCTTTCCATTGCCAATCCCTTCCTTTTTCTTTTTTGACAGAGATTCAGTCCCCACTGCACCCTGCCTCTTCCCTAATTATAAAAAACTCAGAGCCGAAATACAATGTTTTTCTCTATGATTATTTGATGATTTTTACGATTCTTTTTACAATCAGACCGCCCATCACGCCGATTAAAAAGCCTGACACCGTTCCAGCTATCATCAGGACAAAAAAATAATAACGAATGCTGGTATTTTGCAGCACAAGCATTGCCATTGTCATCTGCCCGATGTTGTGACCGACACCACCGAGAATGCTGACTCCCACCATACTGAACTTCCCTGATTTTTTTGCAGGAATCATAAAAAGCAGGCTTAGGATACATCCTGCCATGCTGTAAAGCATAGCTGACATGCCGCCAAACGTGAGTCCTGTGAGAAGCACCCGCACAACCGCCACAAACAGAGTGCCGGACAGGCTGATGGTGTACAGCGAGACCATTGTAACCAGGTTAGCTAACCCCAGTTTCACTCCTGGAACCCCTATCTGTATCGGAATCATGGACTCCACAAATCCAAACACACATGCCAGCGCTACCAGCATCCCGTATCTGGCAACCTGTTTTCCCTTCATTTCTGAACCCTCCTTTTTTTCTGCTGACCGTCTACGATATCCATATCTTTCTTTTCTGCTGCCTCTGTTTTCTCTTTTCGCTCTTCCTTGACTTTGCCCGCTGCCTTTGTTAGAATAGCAGCAGGATTCGCCAGGAAGCGCCTGCTTTTTCACATGGCAGCGCAAATTTTACCCTGGCACAGAAAGGCGGCAAAGACTTGAATCACTCCAGAGACCATTTGAAAAACTACATTGCTGTCGCTGCTGTCTGCATTCTCTTGGCAGTGACTGCATTCTTATCAGAGAAGCGAGCTTCCCCTTCCTCTCCGTCTGCATCCTCCTCTTTTGCTCCTTCCGTTTCTTCTGAACCGATTCGCAAAACAGGTTATCTTCTAAATACATTCGTGATGATTACTATCTACGATTCTTCCGATACACAGCTTCTGGATGACTGTTTTAAGCTGTGTGAAGCGTATGAAAATCAGTTCAGCCGAACCATCTCCACCAGCGAGCTCTATCAGCTAAATCACAGAGAAAACGGCGAAACTACTTTCACACTCTCCGAAAAAATGGCAGAACTCCTGCGGCTCGGATTATACTACAGCGAGCTTTCTGATGGAGCATTTGATATCACGATAGAGCCTGTGACTTCCCTCTGGGATTTCTCCGCAGACCCGCCCGCTCTGCCGGACGCCGATGCATTAAAGGCTGCCGCCGCAAAGACAGGATGGCAGAATCTGAAACTGGAAGGAAACCAGCTCACCTTTCTCTCACCGGACACTACGATTGACCTGGGCGCGATTGCCAAGGGGTACATCGCTGACCAGCTCAAAAGCTATCTCGTGGAGCAGGGCGTTTCGAGTGCCATCATCAATCTGGGAGGAAATGTGCTCTGTATCGGAGAAAAGGCCAAAAACACTCCATTTCTGGTCGGACTGCGCAAACCATTCGCCGGACAGAGTGATATTATCTGCACTCTGGACATCTCAGACCTGTCCGTGGTGACATCCGGTGTCTATGAACGTCATTTTATCATAGATGGGAAAAATTATCATCATCTTTTAAATCCGCACACCGGATACCCCTATGACAATGGAATCGCGGCCGTCACAATTTTGTCTGAGCGTTCTGTGGACGGAGATGGACTGAGCACAGCCTGCTTTTCGCTCGGTCTGGAAAAAGGGATGGAACTTGTAAATTCGCTGAAAGATACGTATGCTTTCTTTATCATGGAAGATGGAACCATCCAGTATTCGGACGGAGCCAAAAACTTTATTGAGGATGCGCCAGGAATGTAATACTGTGCGCTATAGGAGAATGTATAAATGCCAAAGACTGTTTTTTTTCAATTTACGAATGTCTATCAGATGCAGGACTTTTCTTCCTCTTTTTTCTCTACAGCGGCATCTGCTTCTGCGAAGACTCTTGTGCCTGCTCAGATGACAGATGCGATTTGCATCGACTGTCGGGATTTGAGCGGCGTTGACTGCTACTGCTGTGAGGAATCAGAAGCTCTTCTGCGTGAAAAAATAAGAGATATTCCAACCAAAGGCGTCCATTTTCTGGATTCTGGAAATTACCACTATCTCAGCAAACTCTGGATGGAAAAAGTGCAGGAACCCTTTTCCCTCATTCTGTTTGACAACCACACAGACATGCTAAGTCCTGGACTTTTCGACATGTTGACCTGCGGTTCCTGGGTCAGATATGCTCTGGAGAATAATCCATTCTTAAAGGCGGTCTGCATTGTCGGCCCGCCTGCCGATGCCTGCGCCAGAGATTTGGAACTTCTCTCCCCAGACCAGAGGGAGCGGATTGTTTGTATCAGCCGAGAACAGATGGAAGACACGGACCAGTTCTGCCACTGGCTCTCCCGCTATGCTTCTCTTCCATTCTATCTCTCTATTGACAAAGACATCCTATGTATAGAGGACGCTATCACCAACTGGGACCAGGGAACCTGCTCTCTGACAGAACTGCTCTTACTTTTGGCGCTGATTCCAGATACTATGCAGTGCATCGGAGCAGATATCTGTGGTGAATATGGACAGGATATGGATGTCTTTGAACAAAATAGGGCTGCTGCCATCAATTCCATGGCAAATGAACGCTTATATCAGCAAATCGTTACAAAAATCAAACTATCATAGGAACTAAATCGTTACAAAAGTCAAATCATTGTAAAATCCAAAACACTGCCATAAATCAGACAAAAAAATCTGATATTACAGCAGTGTTTTTTGTATCACTTATAAGTGCTCATACAATAAAGCCCTCTTACTGTATGTTTCTCTTATGGGATTCGTATATTCTTTGTATGGTCTCTTTGTTCTTCTTACTTCTGAGCTGCTGCCAGCACTGCATGCAGATAACCTGCGGTATCTGCCAGAGTTGCGCCGGAAATCGCATCTGCCGGACTCTCCTGGCCTGCCAATACGGTCACATCTGCAATGCTCATTCCATTGATGTGATTTTGAATCGCATCGTAGTTCGCATCAATCGCTACTGTAGAACCGCCTTTCTCTGCCATGTTCTTGCTGTAATACTCTGCATTCTCGCGCTTCGAGCAGAGCAGATTTCCCTCTGCGATGTTCTCTCCAAACTTCTCATCGCTGTTCGGAACTCCCTTCACACCTGCATCGCTGCTGATAAACTGGAACTCGTCGATATAGCTCAGAATGATGTTCTGTCCGTCTGTCAGAGCCGCTGCAGTAGCAAAGCATTTTGTGCCATGTGCTGCCGCATACGCCACATTCAGCTTCAGAGAATCCGAGTTTCCATTGAATTCCACTGCCTGCGTCTTCTGCGCTGCGCGCGCTGCATCTGCGATTGCCTTCAGATAGTTCGCTGTGTCTGCCAAGGTTGCGCCGGAAACTGCATCCACCACATTCTCTCCTGCTGCCACTGCGTCAATCTCATCTATTGTCTTTCCAACTACAAATTTCTGAATCGCATCGTAGTTCGCATCAATCGCTACCGTAGAACCGCCCTTTTCTGCCATGTTCTTGCTGTAGTATGCTGCATTTTCACGCTTCGAGCAGAGCACCATGCCGTCCGCATACGCCTCTCCGAAACCTTCCTCACTGTTCGGAACGCCCTTCACATCCGCATCTCTGCTGATAAACTGGAACTCGTCAAGGTATGCCGCCACAATCACATCATCCTTCACAACTGCAACCGCCTCGGTAAAGCAGCTTGTTCCATGTGCTGCCGCGTAAATCTGCCCAATCTGCAGACCGCCGTCAATCACTGCCATTCCATCTGTAGCTGCTGCCAGCACTGCATGCAGATAACCTGCGGTATCTGCCAGAGTTGCGCCAGAAATCGCATCTGCCGGACTTTCCTGGCCTGCCAATGCGGTCACATCTGCAATGCTCATTCCATTGATGTGATTTTGAATCGCATCGTAGTTCGCATCAATCGCTACTGTAGAACCGCCTTTCTCTGCCATGTTCTTGCTGTAATACTCTGCATTCTCGCGCTTCGAGCAGAGCAGATTTCCCTCTGCGATGTTCTCTCCAAACTTCTCATCGCTGTTCGGAACTCCCTTCACACCTGCATCGCTGCTGATAAACTGGAACTCGTCGATATAGCTCAGAATGATGTTCTGTCCGTCTGTCAGAGCCGCTGCAGTAGCAAAGCATTTTGTGCCATGTGCTGCCGCATACGCCACATTCAGCTTCAGAGAATCCGAGTTTCCATTGAATTCCACTGCCTGCGTCTTCTGCGCTGCGCGCGCTGCATCTGCGATTGCCTTCAGATAGTTCGCTGTGTCTGCCAAGGTTGCGCCGGAAACTGCATCCACCACATTCTCTCCTGCTGCCACTGCGTCAATCTCATCTATTGTCTTTCCAACTACAAATTTCTGAATCGCATCGTAGTTCGCATCAATCGCTACCGTAGAACCGCCCTTTTCTGCCATGTTCTTGCTGTAGTACGCTGCATTCTCACGCTTCGAGCAGAGCACCATGCCGTCCGCATATGCCTCTCCGAAACCTTCCTCACTGTTCGGAACGCCCTTCACATCCGCATCGCTGCTGATAAACTGGAACTCGTCAAGGTATGCTGCCACAATCACATCATCCTTCACAACTGCAACCGCCTCGGTAAAGCAGCTTGTGCCATGTGCTGCCGCATAAATCTGCCCAATCTGCAGACCGCCGTCAATCTCAACAACCTCTGCTGCCGCTGCCGTCTCTGCCGGTTTTGTCTCAGCTTTTGTCTCTTCTTCCACTGTCAGACCGAGCGCATCTGCAACTGCTGCCTTCACTGCTTTCGTGGTGATGGTTGCGCCAGAAACACCGTCAATCTCAATGCCATTTGCTGCCACAACCTGTTTCTCCAGTTCAGGGAGAGCTGCGCCGCCGATTTCCGGCGTCTCCTCTTTTCCTTCTAATGTACAGGCTGTAATCACACCGTCCGTTCTCACAACAGTCGCGGTCACTGCGCCACCGAATCCTTCCGCGGAACCTGTCAGAGTCTCCGCCCCTCCTGCTGCCTGACTGAGACATTCCTCAATTCCTTTGACAAAATTTCCCACAGAAATACTGACAGAGGCAATCGCATCACATTTGCCCTCTGCATTTGCAAGTCCCTCTGCCGTCTGATTCTTTACAACATACTCGCAAAGCGCCTCAGACTGCTCTGCCCAAGTTGGACCATTCTCTGTCATGCTATACTGTCCATCTTTTGAGAGCTGTTTCTTTCCCACACCTTCCACATTCACGCAATCCCACTCTGCAGCTGTGATTTTTCCGCCTGCTACAGTCAGCGATACCACATCTTTGTAGCCGGAACTATCAAACTCTGCGCTCTGCCAAGTGTAAGTGCCATCTGTCAGCCCTGCCTGAGCCTCTGCCTTCGGCGTCATGCCATCGATCGCCTTGTACAAAGGATCTGAACCCCAGATACAGGCAGCTCCCAAAACCACCATAGCTGCCAGGCCAATCCAGCCGTTTCTCTTGTTTGTCGTCATTTTCCCAAGTCCTTTCCTAATATTTTTTTCTTCCCTCTTCCTATGTATCAAAATACTAGATACAAATAGCATTTTGCTTTCTTAGTTTATCATAGAGATAACGTTTAGGCAATTACTTAATTTTAGCTATTTTTATCTTTTTTTATGTTCTTTTTTTCCATTATTGTTTAGGCTATTTCATCCATTTTCTGAGCCTTTACTTTTTTTGGATTCTTGTGTATACTAGCAGACAAGCCGCATCATGCGGCAGGTGAAACATGTATGATGGTGAGAGTCCATCTCTCACAGAAAGAAAGGAACTTCCATGCATCTATTTTCTTTAAAAAAAGCAGACATACTTTTGATTCTTGTGATACTGATTCTCGCTGTGTTCTCTCTGCTTCACTGGAGGGCAAAAAATAACACCCCTGCTGTATTCGCAGAGGTGACTGTGGGCGGGGAGGTATACGAGCGCTTTGATTTATCCAAAGACTACGAGGGAGATATCCCAGGAATAAACGGCGGCACCAACCATCTTGTCATCAAAGACGGAAAGGTGCAGGTCACGCAGGCGTCGTGTCCCGACAAAATCTGTGTCAACCAAGGAATCATTGCGTTCAGCTGGGACCAGCCGATTGTCTGTCTTCCCAATCAGGTAACGGTGCAGATTGTCGGAGGAGAGTGATATGTCTCTTTCGGTATTGTCCTGGTGTCATACCGAACCGCTTTTTAAAAATACGGTTAAAATAAGAAATATTGTCAAACCCTGTCGCCATCGCTATAGTCAGCACCTCCTCCTGGGACACAAGCAGAAATCGTCCTGCCATCAGCAGGCGATATTCATTGAGATATTGGACAAAGGGAATCCCCATGGTCTGCTTAAAATATTTCATGAAATGCGGCTGACTGACTCCAACCAAATCCGCCATCTCCTGTATGGTCAGATTGTCAGAATAGCTGGACTCTATCTTTTCTAAAATCCGCTTCATCCGCTCCACCACAGCCCGTTTTGCTTTGTTGGGCTTCTTTCTTTTGGAATGTGCAAACAGCAGGGCAAAAAACTGGCACAAAAAGCCGCGGACGCCCATCTGGTATGCCACCGGCTTTTTTTCGCACAGACTGTCCATTCCTGCTATGTACGATTTCATATGCTGATGATACTCTTCTGTCCCGTCAATCCAAGGGGAAAAGCAGATTTCCCCATTCTGAAACGGAATCAGATATTCTTCCATACAGGTATCTGCCGAGGAAAAAGCAAGCATTTTTAGTGGGAACAGGATGGACTCATATTCCATCAGCGTATCTTTGTCCTGTTTTGCGGCATGCAGCTGCCCAGGCGGCACAATGACAATCGTGCCTTCCTCCACTTTCCTTCTCTCCATATCCACCATCACAAATCCACTGCCCCTTTTTATCACAATCAGCTCCACTTCCTCGTGCCAGTGTACAGGAACTGCCTGGAAATCCAGAGGTATCCTGCACAAATAGGTATGATATGGAAATCTGGTCCCTGTATGTTCTCTGATTTCATGAAACTGCTCATATTCCGCCGCTTTCATCTTTGTAGCCATTACCGCTGTCTTCTCCGCCCTCACTCCCATATCCTGCATGTTCTCGTTCCTCTTTCTGCCGTACCTTGTCTCTGTTGTTTCTTTATAATCTATTTTTTGTTCTGTTTATGGCTATTTGTATTGTAGTACGAAAACTATGGTTTTAGCAAGCAGTTTTTACTATGAAAGTCTCGTCAAGCGACCAGGCGGCAGGGGTGCTTGCACACCAAGCCGACTGGACATTTGACGAGCAAGGAAGTATGAGCAAAAAAGGACAGCGTGAGCTGACCGATTTGCGGCGCCAGGCGCCAGTGACGCCTGCTTGGCGCCGACCGAAGCGGAGCGTAGACCTACTGGCGGCGATTGCGGGAGTGCGTGAGCACGGAGCAATCGACTTTCATATTATGGTGATGTCGCCGTTAGGCGACATGTCTGTTTACTATGAAAGTCTCGTCAAGCGGCCAGGCGGCAGGGGTGCTTGCACACCAAGCCGACTGGACATTTGACGAGCAAGGAAGTATGAGCAAAAAAGGACAGCGTGAGCTGACCGATTTGCGGCGCCAGGCGCCAGTGACGCCTGCTTGGCGCCGACCGAAGCGGAGCGTAGACCTACTGGCGGCGATTGCGGGAGTGCGTGAGCACGGAGCAATCGACTTTCATGCATAGTGGTGCCTGCGGTAGCTGGTATGTCCGTTTCCTATATTATTTTTCAGAAAAAAGATTCCCAGAACCGGACAAAGTCTATATCACTCATCCTCATACTGTCTCATTTTTCTTTTGTAAAAATAGAGGTTTATCTTTTCTGCTCCCCAATAAATAAACAACCACACAGCAATAAAACTGAGCGCTCCTGCGACGTCTGATACTTCTAGTGACTTCTTTATCACAAGAACAGCGGCCATATAACATGCAAAAGAAACTGCCATCATAACCCATAACTTGCGTCTTCTCTTTCCTTGGGACATAACACCTTCTGCATGGATTCCAAGCATATTCTGGCGAACCATCAGATAAACCGGAGCAAAAATCAAGACTGCGAACTCTGTAATCATGGTATGCCAATCCGCCTTCAGCACAAATTCTTTCACCAACAGCGATACGACATCTGCCAGCACTATCAGCCTCAGAAGTTCTGTATAAATCTTTCGATACCCTTCCTTGATTCTCTCATCCATCACAATTTCATCTTTCATTCTTTCCGCTGTTTTTTTCTTCACTCTCTGCTCTTTCATCTGTCAAAACTCCTTTCCTGATTCTTCTTTCCTATTCCCAAAACAATTCATCTAGCGTCTTCCCCAAAACTTTGCATATCTTAATGCACAAATTCAATGTCGGGTTGTAATCGCCGGCCTCAATCATCCCGATAGTCTGTCTCGTCACTCCAACGGCTTTCGCCAAATCTCCCTGAGACATGTCCAAAGCGGCTCTCGCTGCTTTTATCCGCAGATTTTTCATCTCTCTCCCGCCTCCTCTTCTCACTCTTTCTCACCCTTAATATACACTATATCTTTCTAAATGTCAATTATATTTTACACTTTGTTCTATAAAATAGGCAGACCCAGTTTTTTCTGAATCTGCCAATCTTCCTTCGTTTTATGTAATTTTTATATTTTATACGGTTCTGTCAATCAGTCTTATGCTAACTTTACATCAGCGGATGATGACATGCCACTTCTCTGCCGTCTATCAGCTGCATCTTCGGTTCCTGCGTCCGACATTCTTCTGTCGCATATGGGCAGCGGGTGTGGAACCGGCAGCCAGCAGGAGGATTTACGGGGCTTGGAATCTCACCAGTGAGAAGCCGCTTTTCCTTTCTCTGCTTCGGGTCTGCTTTTGGAATCGCCTCCAGCAGAAAACTCGTGTATGGGTGCAGCGGATGCTGGTACAGACTCTCCGTATCTCCCATCTCGCAGATTTTGCCGAGGAACATCACGCACACTCTGTCCGCGATATAGCGCACCACGCTCAAATCGTGGGAGATAAACAGATAGGTGAGCTGATACTGTGCCTGCAAATCCTTTAGCAAGTTCAGTACTTGGGACTGAATGGACACATCCAGCGCCGACACCGGCTCATCGCAGACAATCAGTCTCGGCTTTAGGGCGAGTGCTCTCGCAATGCCGATACGCTGCCTCTGTCCGCCGGAGAACTGGTGCGGATAGCGGTTCATAAACTCTTCCGGAATTCCCACTTCATGCATCAATTCGCGCACCATATTGTCGAGCTGTACCTTGCCAGAAACAATCTTGTGTGTCGTGAGCGGCTCCCCGATAATCTGTTTTACGCTCATACGTGGATTCAAGGACGCATACGGGTCCTGAAAAATAATCTGCATCTGGCGGCGCAGCGCCATAAAGTTGCGCTCGCTCATATGTGTCACATCCACACCATCAAACCATATTTCGCCGGAAGTCGCCTCCAGAAGGCGAATCAGTGTGCGCCCGAGCGTACTCTTCCCGCAGCCGGACTCACCCACGAGGGCCAGCGTCTCGCCCTCATAAATTTTTAAATTTACATTGGAAACAGCATGTACCACCTGTTTTCCTTTTTTATTGGACTGCACAGGGAACTCCTTTACCAGCTCCTTTGCCTCCATCAACACCTTCTTCTCACTCACTGGCCGTCTGCCCCCTTTCACAGCGGAAACATCTCACTTTGTGCTCGTTCCCCACAGAGTAATGTTCTGGTCGGTTCACTTTGCATCTCTCGTCCGCATAGTCACACCGTGTACAGAAACTGCAGCCCTTCGGCAGATGCAGCAGGTTCGGCACAATGCCGCGAATACTGTACAGACGGTCCGCAGACAGATTCAGCTGCGGAATGGACTTTAAAAGCCCCTGCGTGTATGGGTGGCTCGTGTGTTCAAACAGCTCAAACGTCTCTGCCTCCTCCATCACCTTTCCAGCGTACATGACATAGACATAATCGCACACCTCTGCCACAACACCCATATTGTGTGTAATCAGAAGAATTGATGTTCCGTGCTCATCTCGCAGTTTTTTCATCAGATTCAAAATCTGCGCCTCAATCGTCACATCGAGAGCCGTCGTCGGCTCATCGGCAATCAGAAGTTTCGGCTCACAGACCATCGCCATGCCAATCATCACCCTCTGGCGCAGACCACCGGAGAGCTGATGCGGATAAGAATTGTAGCGTTTTTCCGGCTCAGGGATTCCCACCTGGCGGAAAATATCAATCACCTTATCCTTTGCTTCCTGTTTTGACAGATTCTGGTGCAGCAAAATCGCCTCACGCACCTGATGTCCCACCGTATAGACTGGATTTAAGGAGGTCATCGGTTCCTGGAAAATCATGGAAATCTCATTTCCGCGGATATTTCGCATCTCTTTTGCAGAGATGCCAATCAGCTCTTTTCCATCCAGTTTGATGGAACCATCCACAATCTTTCCTGGATGGCGCAGCAGCTGCATCACGGACATGGCCGTCATACTTTTTCCGCAGCCGGACTCCCCTACCACACCGATAATTTTTCCTTTTGGAATCTCAATCGTCACATCGTCCACCGCCGGAACCACGCCTTTGGAGGTAAAGAACTGTGTTTTCAGGTTTTTGATTTCCAGCGTATATGTTGTTTTTTCCTGTATTTTCTGTTCCATCTTCTGCCTCCTACTGTTCTTTCAGATATGGGTCAATCACATCGCGCAGACCGTCGCCGAAGAAGTTAAATGCCAGCACCAGAATCAGAATCGCCACACCTGGTGCGAGCGCCAGAACAGGGTCATTGAACAAGTAAGCTTTTCCTCTGGTTACCATCAGACCCCAGCTGGTGGACGGTGGTTTTGCACCGACACCGAGGAAACTGAGGCTGGACTCAGACAGGATATTTCCCGGAATATTCAGGGTAAACAGAACAATCAGGGACGGCAGACAGTTGGGCAGAATGTGGCGGAACATGATTTTCCACTTACTCACGCCAATGCTTCGGGCCGCCTCGACATACTCCTTCTCTTTCAGGGACAGAGTCTGGGAGCGCACCACGCGCGCCGTTCCCGCCCACTGAATCAGACTCAAGGCAATAAAGATATTGATAAGGCTCGCACCCAGCGTGTACATAATCACCATCGCCAGAAGCAGGGACGGAAATGCGAGCATGATATCTGCAAAACGCATGATGATAAAATCCACTGTCTTTCCCATATAACCTGCCATCAGGCCCAAAATGGTGCCGATTGTCATAGAAATCGCCGTCGGCACCAGACCAATCACCAGGGATACGCGGGCGCCGTAAATAATGCGGCTGAGTACATCTCTTCCCAGCTCATCGGTTCCCAGCCAGTGCTTCGCGCTCGGCAGCTGCAGGCGGTTCACCAAGTCCTGCTTTGCAGGGTCATACGGTGCGACAAGCGGTGCAAAAATGGCAGCTAGGATAAACAGAATGATAATCACGGCGGACACAGCAGCGAGCTTATTCTCGCGTATCAGGCGGCGCACCTTGTCCATCCAGGTATCATTCTCTTTTGCCTGTGCCTTTAAATTTTCTTCCTGTTCTAATAATTTCTCCTGATTTTCAATCGCGTCTTTCTTTTTCATGTGCAGTTACTCCTCAGTTCGGATTCTTGGGTCAATAAAGGAATACAAAATATCGGCGGCCAGATTTCCGATGATAATCAGAACTGTTGTAAACAGCACAGTTCCCTGTAAAAGAGGCATATCACGGTCAGAAATCGCGTCCACAGCCAGACGCCCGATTCCCGGGATACAGAAAATACTCTCTGTAATCACGGCGCCGGACAGAAGGCTCGCCACCTGAATCGCCATCACGGTGATGACAGGAAGCATGGAATTTTTCAGGGCATGAAACAAAATCACGCCGGTCTCTCTCAGACCTTTCGCGCGCGCTGTGCGGATAAAATCTTCCTGCATGACCTCCAGCAGATTGGAGCGGGTCAAACGGGCAATCGTTCCCGCCGAACTCCATCCCAGCACGATAGAAGGGAGAACCATGTGCGCCCAGGTCTCATATCCAGACACTGGAAGCCATTTTAATTTGTAAGCAAAGAAGTACTGAAACACCAAGGCTGCCCAGAACACCGGCATGGAAACACCCAAAAGTGCAGTTCCCATAAACAGGCGGTCCAAAATGGTGTTCTGGCGAATCGCGGAGACAATGCCCGCAGGAATACCGATCAGCCATGCCACAAGGGCGGCGCAGCAGGCCAGTTTAATCGTTTTTGGAAACGCATTTAAAATCAAATCACCTACCGGACGTCCCAGCTTGTAGGATGTTCCAAAATCACCATGGAGTGCATTTCCTATGTAACGGAAGAACTGTACCACCAGAGGCTGATTTAAGCCCATCTCTTCACGCATTCTCTCCATGACATCCGGTTTTACATGCTCTTTCATCATGTTCGCCACTGGGTCTCCAGGAACTACACGGAGCATCACAAAAATAATAAATACCACCCCGAACAGTACCGGAATGGAAACCAGAATTCTCTTTCCTATGTTTTTCAGCACTTGAATTCCCTCTCTCTGTCGTTTTTCGTCTTCTGCTGTCTACACATGCCAACGGGGGCTGTGCCGCAACTTCTGGCAGCAGCCCCACGAGGGTTGATTTCTCTTGTCTATCCATACACTTCCAAGATACGTCTCCCGCGGATTGCAGAGACGCACTGGCTGAGTAGTTACGCTTATTTTGCGATAGACATGTTCTTATAGTAGTTGCCGGACCAGCCGTTCCAGGAAACGCGGAAGTTCTGTACTCTCGGGTTTACCACAAACAGATGCTCTTTGGAGAACAGCGGAATCCATGCCGCCTCATCCTGAATGATGAGTTTCTCCAGGTCCTGGTACTCTTTGATTCTCTCTTCGTCATTTACAATGCTTCTTGCTTTTGCAACACGGTCAATCGCTTCTTTGTTGCCATAGCAGAAAGAACGCTTTAAAGCATTCTGCTCTGTACCGAAGAAGGTGTAGATAAAGTTATCTGGGTCGTTAAAGTCTGCGGACCAGCTCGTGCTATACATCGGCATTGCTCCGGTTGCACGGATATCGTAGAAGGAAGCAGAGTCGTACTGCTTGATTTCTACCTGGATACCGATTTCGCCTAACATAGCCTGCACAATCTCATCTCTCTGCACTGCGGTGGCGTCTGCATCAGAAGTCTCGGCAATCTCCATTTGGAATCCGTCCGGATATCCGGCCTCTGCCAAGAGTTCTTTTGCCTTCTCTGGATTGTACTCAATCTCCGGAAGCTCTGTATTAAAACCAATCAGACCGTGCGGGAAGATACCGTTTTCCAGCTGGCCCTTGCCACTGTACAGTGCATCCAGGATGGCCTGACGGTCGATCGCCATCTGAACGGCCTTTCTCACACGCACATCATTGAACGGCTCAATGCTCTCATTGAAGCTGTAGTAGTAGATACCAACACGCGCGCCGGATTTGATCTGGTCTGCGTAGGTCGGATTGTCTAAGAAGTACGGCATCTGGCTCGCGCAGTTGTCCAAATCCAGGATATCCAACTCGCCGCTCTCATACATCATACGCTGTGTCTCTGCGTCCGGAACGAACTTAATCACAATACCGTCCAAGTCAGAAGCGCCATCCCAGTAGTTCTCATTCTTGCTCAGGACAATCTCGCTTCCCAGCGTCCACTCAGAGAATACGAAAGGACCTGTACCGATGGTTTTCTCTGGCACCAGACCGAAATCTGCTCCGGCTTCCTCTGTCGTCTCTCTGTCATAGATGGATACGGACGGAGTGGAGAGACACGCCAGGAATGCGGCATACGGCTCCTTCAGAGTTACTTTGAAATTATAATCGTCAATCACCTCAAACCCTGCCAGTGTGTCTGCTGTGCCTGCCATCAGCTCATCTGCGCCCTGCACCTGGTCAACAAAGTCAGAGTTTTTGGATTTTTCATATGTCAAAAGACGCTCAAATGTGTACAGAACGTCATCGGTTGTCAAATCTGCTCCGTTGGAGTACTTTACGCCCTCTTTTAACTTGAAGGTGTAGGTCAGGCCATCCTCAGAAACATCAATCTTTTCAGCCAGGCTCGGCACCAGCTCGGAAGTGCCGTCGTCATGCGGCTGTACCTCAACCAGACGGTCAAAAATGTTCATACCCACAGTATAATATTCTGTAGTACAATGCACATCTGTGGTATCTGGCTCGTCGTCCACAAACTTGATGTAGTATGTGGTGTCAATCCCGCTGTTTGCAGCAGATGTGCCAGCTGCTGTTGTCTGGGCAGCTTCACTGCCGCCCGCTGCTGTCGTTCCTGCTGTCTGACTTCCGGAACCACCGCACCCTGTCATCACCAGACCCGCTGTCATGACAGCGGCCATAATGAACCCAAATCTCTTTTTCATAATTCATCCTCCACTTCTTTTTTATAGCTACGAGCACCTCATGCCTGTCTTTTGGGCATTTAACCGCCATCAGCTACGTGATTTTCCCACTCACAGCCAGCCAACAGATATGCCTATGCCTCTCCTCTCATTTCCAAACATTCACATATAGAGAAAAAGGCGCAGTCTCATTCCGAATTCTGCGCCTTTGCATTGTACATCTTCTGTCCTGTTCGTTTCGTGGCGTCAAAATGCAAGTGAGATTTTGACGTTTCATCTACCATACCACAACCCGAATCATTTTTCAATCCTTTTTTCCGGATTCCTCTCTTTTTTGGAGCTACTTCGCCCATTTTTCCAGCGCTGCGAGCAGTTTTGGAAGTTCTATCGGTTTTGTGTCATGTCTAAAAAAGAATTTTTCCCGAGTGTTCATGCCTGTCTATTCTGCAGATTTTCTGCTGTGCAGGAGAATCTCATCAAAAATGGCATGTGCCACATCGTCCTTGCTCATTTTGGGCAGTTCCTTCTCCCAGTCTTTTGTAATCATCGTGACGACATTGGTATCCGTTCCAAACCCCGCGCCCTCCGTTCTCAGGCTGTTCGCCACAATCATATCCGCATGTTTCTTTTCCAGTTTTTCCCTGGAATGTTCTATCACATGCTCTGTCTCCATGGAAAATCCGCACAGAAACTGGTTTTTTGCATGATGCGCCCCCAGCCATGCGAGGATATCGTCCGTCCGCTCCAGCTCCAGGACCAAATCTCCATCCTTTTTCTTCATCTTCTCCGTGCCGACCGTCTTTGGACGGTAATCCGCCACAGCTGCCGCCTTGATGATAATATCCTGCTCGGCGCTCCTTTCTGTCACAGCCTGAAACATGTCTGCGGCACTCTCAATCTCCACGACATTTACAAAAAGCGGCTTTTTCAGCTCTGTCTTTCCTGTCACCAGCGTCACATCCGCCCCGCGGCGTGCGGCCGCCCTCGCCAGAGCATACCCCATCTTTCCAGTGGAGTGGTTTGTCATGTAGCGCACAGGGTCCAGCGCTTCTCTCGTCGCACCCGCTGTCACCAGCACTTTTTTCCCGACCATGTCCTTCTCATGGGAGATTTCCTGCAGAATGTACTCCAGCAGAACTTCTGGTTCCGGCATCTTTCCGGCTCCCGTATCGCCGCAGGCCAGATAGCCCACTGCCGGTGCAATCACATGCATCCCATACTCCTCACATTTTTTCAGATTGTCCTGCACAATCGGATTCTCAAACATATGCGTATTCATCGCCGGAGAAATGTATTTTTTGCAGGAGCACGCCATCACCGTGGTAGTCAGCATGTCATCTGCAATTCCGTGCACCAGTTTTCCAATCACATTGGCAGTCGCTGGCGCCACCATCACCACATCTGCACGCTTTGCCAGCGCCACATGTTCCACACTGTACTGAAAATTTCGGTCAAATGTGTCCACCAGGCACTTATTTCCGGTCAATGTTTCAAATGTGATGGGATTGATAAAATTCGTCGCATTCTCCGTCATCAAAACTTGTACATCCGCCCCCAGCTTCTTTAACATACTCGCCAAGGTTGCAATTTTATAAGCAGCGATGCTTCCTGTCACCGCCAAAACCACTGTTTTTCCATGTAACATCCCTGTCATCTTAGTTTTTCTCCTTCTTCTCTTCAGGCATACCCAACAGCCTGTACTTCTGCATCACCACCATCATGCAGCACAAGGCAGCATGATATACTCTCTGCGTCGGGAACGTGAGAGAGTCTCTCGCCCCTGAGTATATCATACTGCCTTAAAATTGCAAAGGAGTTTTTCTCTGTCTTATCTTACCGCTTGTCCGAAATCAGAACGTTTAGATTTTCGTAGCTCTTTTTCAAGCAATCGAAAGGGCTTCCTTCGCAGATGTCCTGTTCTACCAGAGCATACTGACAGCATGTTTGCGTCAGCGCATCCAAAATTCCTGCAAAATCCAGATTTCCTTCCATAACAGGCGCCATCACTCTGTTGCGCTCTACAATGTTCAAATCCTTTAGATGAACGCAGTATATTCTGTCTTTCAATTTCTGAATCCAGGAAACCGCATCCAGTCCTGCTGCTGCCACCCAATAGGTATCCAAAGTGATTCCCAGTTCTTCTGGTGAAAATGCTTCTACGATAGAATCCATCAGATACTTTCCACGTATTTTCTGAAATTCCAGGTCATGATTGTGGTACATTAGATGTTTGCCTGCTGCTGCTATCTTTTCTGCCGGCTTTCTCATGTCCTCAAGCAGATATGGAAACCACTCCTCATTGCGGTACTGTTCTGGCATGATGCCAATGCCAATATACTCACATCCCATCTCTTCATGTTCTGCAATAACAGTCTCGGTATCATTTACAATTCGTTCAAAATCTGTGTGCGTAATCACAATCTTCAGCTGATTCTCCTCACACATCTCCTTCACTGTTTTATAAGAAATTCCCTTTCCGACTCCTGATACCTGGACATTTCGATATCCGATTTCTGCTATCTTTTTCAAAGTTCTGTACAAATCTCTCTCATTCGTCATGAATTTTCTCACTGTAAATAACTGTGCGCCAAATTCCATACTTTCTGTCTTCCCTTCTATCCTTCTATACTTCGCTGCTACAGTATCTTGATGGTTCATGTGCCCGACAGCCAGTCAGGTCCTTCTCCATCTTATTCATAAATATATACATTGCCCGCTTTATAGTTCTCATTCGCCTCTTCAATCAACTGTTTTCCGCCGCGTTCCAGCCACTCATTTACAAAGTCATCAAATGTTGTCTCTGTATCCTGACCATAAAAAATCTTGGCTGCCATCTCATAGAACAAATCACAACTGCTTGGATTCAATTCCGGCATCGTTTCCAAGCTTTTCAGCTTACCAGGATTGATGCTGCGGATGCCTTCCTTGCTTCCAATATTGTTCAGCCAGTCCACGACTTCCTCTCCGGCTTCCATGTAAGGAGTCCAGGACCATGGGAATGTATCATCGTACACGAATCCCAGTTTTCTGCGGAAATTCAGCTCAGAAATTTTATAGGCATCGTCTGCCGGATACTCAAAGTCAACGACATTTCCATTTGCATCCAAATTGTAATCTCTTCCCTCTATTCCAAAATCCAGGAAACGCTGTGCCTCTTCTGTGCACATCAAATCCAGAAATTCCAGAAAACGCTCCGGTTCTTTGAAATTCTTATTGATATAAGTGGATTCCATAACAGGAGAATACTTAAACATACCTCTGTCTCCATACGGGCCAAGCGGCGCTTGAATCAGAATCAGCTCGCCGTCTGGAACATTCGCCTTGAGATTGGCGTTCCAGGTAGCCAGTGCATTCGCATTGTGGTCAAACATGCCCACCTTGCCCGCTGCTATCTTGTTTGTCCATTCGCTGCTGCTGGTTGTCAGAGTCTCTGGATCCATCAGCCCTTCCTCACGAAGCATCTTCTGAAATTCCAACGCTTCTTTCATCTGCGGCTTGATAAAATCCGGTGTCAAATCTCCATTTTCATCCAAATTCCAGTTGGACGGATGCACGCCGAATGTGTCAAAAAACACATCCGTATATCCCCAGCCCTGACGACCCGCATAGGGGTACTCAATTCCCATATCTTTAAAAGCGCGCAGCACTTCCACCATGTCATCCAGTGTATCCGGTATATCCAGCCCAGCCTTGTCCAGCAAATCCTTTCGGATATACACTGCACGCCTAGAGTTATTGCTTAAAAACACATTCGGAATTCCATAGATTTTCCCATTATAGCGGTTATTCTCCCACAGCTCTCTCGGAATCATCTTCATCAGATTCGGATATTTTGTCTCCGCATCTACAAGCAAATCATCCAGAGGCATAAATACGCCTTTCTCCACAGAACCGCACATATCGGTTCTCAGATAGTTATCGTACATTCTCACAATATCCGGTACTTCACCGGATGCGAACATCTGCTGCATCTCCTCTCCCATTCTCGTCTGGTCCAGCAGTTTGATGGTTGCTTCCACATGAAATGTCTCATTAAATGCCTTCACCCACTCTGTGTCATTGATATCTGGTGCCTGGACCGCAAACTGCAGATTGGCATGTGTGATGGAATACGTAAATTTCAATGGTTCCTTCTGCTCTTCGCCCGCTGTCTGTGCAGCTGTTGTCCCTGCATCCTCTGTAGTCTTTCCGCCGCACCCCGCCAATACAGACGCCAGTACAGCCGCTGCCATTCCAAGTGCCGCCATTCGTTTTTTCTTTCTCATCTCTTTGTCTCCTTCCATTCTTTGATATTTGAGTGTTTTTTCTTTCTTCTTTTCTTTTTCTCTTCTCTTTTTGCTTTTGTTTCTTGCTTTTCCTTCTTACTTTTTGCTTTTGTTTCTTGCTTTTTCTCTTTTTCTATTCTTTCACAGAACCTAACGTCGCGCCCTTTGCGAAATGTTTCTGCAAAAATGGATACACAATCAGAATCGGAACTGTTGCCACTACAATCGTCGCCATCTTTATAGTAATTGGAGAGATTGTGACACCCGCAGTGCCCAGCATATCCACCACGTCATCCTGCAGAATCTTATACAAGATAATCTGCAACGTGTGTTTTTTTGCATCTCTCAGATAAATCAGCGGCTGCTGCAGAGAATTCCAGTGCGACACCCCATAAAACAGGGTCAATGTCGCCATGACTGCCTTTGACAGAGGAATTACAATCCGAAATAAAATTCCCATCTCGCTGCATCCGTCTATCCGCGCAGAATCAATCAGCTCACTTGGGATTCCGATAAAGAAAGAACGCATAATGTGAAAATTGTATCCGCTGATTGCTCCTGGAATAATCACTGCCCACAAAGTATTGTCCAATCCCAGTCCCTTTATCAATAAATAGGATGGAATCATCGGCGCAGAAAAAATCATCGTGATTGTCACCATCAAAAGCAAGGGCTTTCGGAACCGGAATTCTGGTCTGGACAAGGGATAGGCCAAGAGCGCTGTCATAAACAGGTTTACCAGTGTTCCCACCACTGTGATAAACACAGAATTTTTGAATGCAATCGTAATTCTCGGATTGCTGAAAATAGATTTGTAGGCGTCCAGATTAAATCCTTTCGGCCAAAACAGCACCTGATTGTTCTCAATATACGTTCTCTCACTGAAACTCTCCGCAACCACCTTTACCAGCGGCATCATCATGACAATACATAGGCCCGCCAGAAACAGACTGCTGACTACGATATAAACTTTACGTCCTGTGCTGACTTTTATTTTCATAATTTCCCTCCTAGTACAGTCCCTCTCCTGTGAACTTTCTGCTCAGTTTGTTTCCAAAAAACAGAAAGATAAAACCGACAATCGACTTAAACACACCAATCGCCGTCGTGTAGCTGAAACGTCCTTCCAAAATCCCCGCTTTATAAATGTAGGTATCAAACGTCTCCAAAACCGGCGTTGTGGAAGCATTGGAGAACACCCAGATTCTCTCAAATCCAAAATCCATAAAATGACCTATCCGAATCAAAAACAGTGTGATAACAATCGGCACAATACTTGGAAGTGTGATATAGAGAAGCTGCTTAAATTTTCCTGCTCCATCCAGCGCGGCCGCCTCATAAAGACTCGGACTCACCGCCGTCATAGCCGCCAGATACACAACCGTACCATACCCTGTATCGCGCCAGATACCTGACAGAACCACAATAGCACGGGCATATTGAGGTTGAATCATAAAGTAGATCGGTTCATATCCCAATTTTTGAAGCAGCAGATTAATCAGTCCCTGAGATGGAGAGAGAAGCTGTGTAATCACAATCCCTCCCATAATCGTCCACGAGAGAAAATGCGGAAGATAGACTACCTGCTGCACCACTTTTTTAAATACGCCGTTTCCAATCTCATTGATAAGCAGCGCCAGTATCAGTGGAGCCGTAAAACCAAATATCAAATCATAAAAACTGATAATCAGAGTATTTCCCAGAATTCTTTGAAAGTCTCTATACTGAAATAAAATCTTAAAATGTTTCAGACCAACAAACTTTGATGCCCAGAAACCATCAAAAATATCATAATCCTGAAAAGCGATGATATTTCCAAGCAGCGGAATGTACTTAAAAATGATAAAATAGATCACTCCAGGAATTACCATGATATACAACGCTTTGTGCCGCCGGATATCTTGAAACATCTGTTTTTTATGGACAGCGTCTTTCTTCCCTTTCATACAAAAAACTCCTCTCTTACATGACGTTTATCTCTTTAACCAAAGGATAACACACTTCCGAGAGGAGTTCTTGTATTTTTCAACGAATAATTTGTGATTTTTTTTACTTTTTTGTATGTTTTCTATAAAAATAGCACTTTTTTTAGAAAAACATGGTAAATTTTTACTATGAAAGCCCCGTCAAGCATCAAAACAATCTTGTCTCGTCCACGGGAACCTTTAGCTGCATGATAGTCCCGCCGCTTTCTGCATGAATCATATGCAGCCCATACTGCTTTCCATACGCAATTTGTATTCTCTTATGGACATTCTGCGTACCAGTTCCGCATTTCTTGTCTCCACTAAAATCATAAGATTCCCCAGGCTTCAGCCAAGAGACCCCACTTCCATTGTCTGTCACCTGTACCAGCACACATTCTTTCTGAATTTCTGCCTCAATCCGAATCCAGCTGCCGCTCTCAATTCCGTCCTTAAATCCATGCAGAAAACAGTTTTCCACAAGAGGCTGTATCGTCAGCCTCAAAATAGGCTGTTCCATACAGTCTCCCAGATTCCACTCTATCTGCGGCATCCGTTTATAGCGGTAGGTCATAATCCGAAGATAATTTTTCACATGTCCCACCTCATCCCGCAGCTGCACGGACTCCATGGCATCCTGCACTGCATAGCGCAGCATTTTGCTCAACGCGCCTGTCATCTGTTCAATGGAAGTATCATTCTCAATCATCGCATAACTGCTGATAACGCCCAGTGTGTTGTACAGAAAATGGGGGTTAATCTGCGATTGCAGCGCCTGAAATTCTGCCGCTTTTTTGTCCAACTCATACTGGGATTTCTCCAGCTCTACTTTATACACGGTTTCCACCAGACTGCTTATCTTGTCCACCATATGATTGTACTCTTGGGTCAGATGGATAATCTCAGGGCTTCCCTCCAAAACTTCAATTTTTTTCCATGTGCCATCGCTGACGGTCTCCATTCCCTGCTCCAGACGCTGTATGGGATTTAGGATAGAGCGAATCAGCATGTACGCGATGCCAAACACCAGAAGAGCGGAAAAAAAGCCGGAAAACAAAAACGCCATGCGCAGTCCGCTGATCGGCTCATTGACCGCCGCAACCGACATCTGCGCCACAGTGATCCATCCATTCTGACTGGAAACATGATAGTTGAACATGCATTTTTCATCTCCAAACTTCTGTATAAAGCTGCCTCTTTCTCCTTCCTTTGGGTTCAAAGAAAGAAACTCTGCCATATCAGAACCTATCTTTTCTCTGTCATTGTGATATAAAATGGTTCCCTGTGCGTCTGCCACCCAAATAGCCCCACCTCTGGTATCAATTTTCCCCATCAGCTGGTTCAAATCCTGCGCTCTCATTCCCAACATCAGTGTTCCATGGCTCACAAAAATATTAGAAGCAGGAATTCTTTTCAAAAACAAAAGATAGGGAATCTGATGTTTGTCCTGCGGATAGCGGTATAAAACCGTCCGAACCGGATCGGTGGGAAGCAGATCCGCCCACAGATCCTCCAGTACCGCTGTATGATAAGACCATGTTCCAGCTGTCTCATTTGCATTATAATTCATGGAACAGGTAATTCCATTGTCTCCTATCACCATAATATTAGTCAGTACAGGAAAGCGGTAATTCATTCGTCTAAAATAAATCTCCGATTTTCCCCACCGCCACAGTTCATATCTGGCATAATAATTAGAAAGATCCTTTTCTACAAACTCTGAGACATTTCTATTCTCCGCAATCTGCAGAAGAATCCACTCCAACTCCCCTGTCATATTGTCCAGTTCCTTGCTGATATTCGCCGTAATATCCGTCAGCATATCATCTGTCAGCGAACGAATCTGCGTGCTGGCTCTTCTGTAGCTGATAGCAATCACAATCAGGATGGGGACAAGAATCACTGCCGCCATGGAAACGCTGAACTGCATAAACAGAGACATCGAAAAAAATCTATCTTTCCATTTCTTCATTTTCTGCTGTCTTCTCATTTCTCTTTTTCTTATATTGGCTTGGTGTCATGCCTGTATACTCTTTAAAAGCACGCACAAAGTAAGACGTGTCATTGTATCCTATCTTCATGGCAATTTCTGTGATATTCTTTTTTGAGAAAGCTATCATTTCCATCGCTTTTTCTATGCGCAGCTTTGTCCGGTACTGCACAAAACTGCACCCCACATTTTCCTTGAATATCTGGCTGAAATAGCTGCTGCTAAATCCCGTTTTTGCCGCAATCTCATTCAGAGAAATCTCCTCATTGTAGTGCTCTTCCACATAGTCTTTCGCCATTTTCAAAAGAATCTGCCGATAGTCCTCTCCCTCTATATGAAGTCGTATCTGTACTGCCACGTCCTCCAGAAACGTCTGAAACCAGGCAATCCACTCTTCCGTTTCATCTCCTTTTGGCAGAACAGGAGTTACATTGAGCGAACATCCCAGCTTCATAGAAACTTTATAGAGCAGAGAACTGCACATATCGCTGGCTACTTTTTTTCTGTGAGAAGCTGGCAATTCTGCAAACAGTTTTTCCACTTTTTCCATCCCCTCCCGCAGACATTCTTTACTCTGCAGGCTGAACCAGTTGACAAATAAAACCAATATCTCATCCAGTTCCCTGTGGGAGACATATGCCCTGTCTTTCTGCGTCTGCTGATAAATCACGCTGCTCACAGACTGAATCAGTTCTTCTCTCTGAACTGGTTTTAAAATATAATCCTTTACTCCATACTGAATCGCTTTCCTGGCATATGCAAAATCATCATATCCTGATATGATAATCACACTCACCTCGGGATACTGCTCGCTGATGAGTCTCGTCAGTTCTATCCCATCTAATTTTGGCATCCGAATGTCCGTGAGTACTAAATCCGGCTTCTCATTTTCTATGAGAAACAGCGCTTCAATCCCATTTTCCGCTGACAGTATCTGGTCAATATCCAAATGGGATTGCTCCAATATCAGGGAAATTCCTCTCAGCACCATCGGCTCATCATCCACCACCAGAATTTTTTTCATTTTGTTCCCCGCCTTTGTGTCTTCTTTGTTGTGTAGTTTATGCCACCATATCTTCTTTGCAAATCTTTTCTTACATTACATTTCTTACAATAAAAGCTTAACTTTTCAACAAACCTTTTCTTATCTTTCTATTCTTGTGTTTCTATTTAAAATATGCTACATTAAGGATGTATTTTTACTATACCACAAAATAAATTCTCAGAAAAGGAGTCTTTTATGATTTTGACAATAGACATGGGAAACACCAACATTGTCATCGGCGGCATTGACAATGAAAAAACCTACTTTGTGGAGCGCGTCACCACAAACCACGGAAAGACGGACCTCGAATATGCGGTCAATATCAAGAGCATCCTGGAAATTCACGACATCACCCCATCTGCCATCGAGGGCGCTATTCTCTCCTCCGTTGTGCCGCCGTTAAACGCCACAATTCTCTCTGCCGTGGAGAAAATCTGTGGATTCCGTCCCATGCTGGTGGGGTCTGGCATGAAGACAGGGCTGAATATCCTCATGGACAACCCCAAAACTGTGGGAAGCGACATGATTGTGGATGCGGTCGCTGCCATCCGCGAATATCCATGCCCAATCATCGTGATTGACATGGGAACCGCCACTACGATGTCTGTCGTGGACCAGGCAGGAAATTACATCGGCGGCGTGATTCTTCCTGGACTGAAAGTCTCTCTGGACTCTCTGAGCGGCAAGGCGGCGCAGCTTCCCTACATCAGCTTGGATGTACCGAACAAGGTAATCGGGAAAAATACTATCGACTGTATGCGCGCTGGTATTATGTACGGCAATGCGTCCATGATTGACGGCATCATCGACCGGATGGAGGCAGAACTCGGTACCACTACTTCTGTTGTGGCAACAGGCGGACTGGCAAAATTTATCACCCCACTCTGCAAACACCAGATTGCATATGAGGATGACCTGCTGCTGAAAGGACTTTTGATTCTGTACAATAAGAATAAATAAGCTGCCAAACGGACATTCTTTCTTCAATCTCTCTTTGCTACGCTCCATACTGCTTCACAAAATTTCTGCTGTCCACAGTCAAGAAGTGACAAAATAGGGATGTATTTCTTTTATGTTTCAAAAATCTGGAAGTATAAAACTTCCGGAATCTGTAAATCATTCTTTTATAAAGTTTTTATCAATGTTGAGGTCAAAAGGTATTTTGGCCTCTTTGCATCCGGCATGGTGAGTCTGGCAGGGTGGCTGGACCAGCCAGTTGAAATCCGGACTGTGAATCATAACAAGTTGACAAATGTGGAGGTAGTAGATATGCCAGTATACAAAGTAGAAATCTGCGGAGTGAACACAGCGAAACTCCCATTACTTAGCAACGAAGAAAAAGAATCCTTATTCAAGCGAATTTTAGATGGAGACATGGAGGCAAGGGAACAATATATCAAGGGGAATCTGCGCCTTGTTCTAAGCGTGATTCAGCGCTTCTCCGGCAATCACGAGAATGTGGATGATCTGTTTCAGATAGGCTGCATTGGACTTATCAAAGCCATTGACAATTTCGATATCACACAGAATGTCAAATTTTCCACCTATGCGGTGCCCATGATTCTCGGTGAGGTGAGGCGTTATCTGCGCGATAACAATTCCATCCGCGTCAGCCGTTCCCTGCGCGATACTGCATACAAAGCGATCTATACCAGGGAAAACCTGGTAAAAAAGAACCAGAAAGAGCCGACTATCTGCGAGATTGCACAGGAGATCGGCCTGAGCAAAGAGGAAGTCGCCTATGCGCTCGACGCCATCCAGAGTCCAGTCAGTCTGTACGAGCCAGTCTACACGGACGGCGGAGACCCTCTCTACGTTATGGACCAAATCAGCGACAAGAAAAGTACAGAGGAAAACTGGGTGGAGGAAATCTCCCTCAATGAGGCGATGAAACGGCTGCCGGAGAGAGAGCGGCACATTATTGATATGCGTTTTTTTGAGGGGAAAACCCAGATGGAGGTCGCAGAAGAAATCCATATCAGTCAGGCGCAAGTCAGCCGGCTCGAAAAAAATGCCCTGAAATCCATGAGAAATTATCTGAACTGAAATCTGCTCAATTTTCTTTTCCCATGCAGAGATTTTTTCTGCATCATACGCTCCATTTTCTATACAAACACATAAAAAGAAAGATGGGACTATCATAAAACTCGTTTCCGCCTGTTTTATGGTAGTCCCATTGTATGTATTCCATCATCCTGCGACCTTGCCTGCTGCATCACAGGACAATGGCACACATCTGCTTATTTCATATTGCCTATCTTTTTAGTGAATCCAACGTCCGCTTTCATCAAGAGAATACCAGTTTCCGTCTGTCTGTACCATTCCGGTTTTCATATCTCCGTTTACACCATCCAGGTAATACCACTCATCATTTACCATCTGCCAACCAGTTTTCATGTCTCCATTTACCAGATCCAGATAATACCATTTCTCATTGATAAGCTGCCAGCCGGTCTTCATGTCTCCATTTACTGGATCCAGATAGTACCATTTATTCTTGATAAACTGCCAACCAGTCTTCATGTCTCCATTTATCTCATCCAAGTAATACCAGGTGCCATTGACTTTTGCCCATCCCTGAGCCATCTTGGTGTCCCCGCCGAACAAATACCACTTTCCATTGACAAACACCCACTCATTTCTTGCATAAGCTCCATCTGCTTTTACAAACTGCCAAGTCTGCATAGCAATTTTTCTCCAGAATCCGATTCTAGTTTCTGATGGAACATTGCCTTCCAATATTACGTAGTTTGGTTTTCTCACTTCGTCCAGAGATTCATCATCATCTGAACTGCTGCTCATATTGGTATCATCGGTGTTATCTTCTGTGTCATCTGGCTTGTCTGGCTGTTCCGGTTTATCTGGCTGTTCCGGCTTCTTCTCCAGGGCATCATATGCCACGTTCAATGCATTCACTGCCTCGTCTACCTGTGCCTGTACTGCATCTTCTGCTGCCGCAGCCTCTTTTGCAGCTGCCAGCGCTTCCTGTACCTTCTTCCAGCTCTCTTCGGTGTAGTCCTCCGCCTTCAGCGCTTCTGCCTTCTCAATCGCTGCTGTCAGTGCGGTCTTGTCTGCTTTCTTTACCAGCGCTTCCATCGCATTCTGCAGTTTTTCCTTCGCTGCGTCTTTCTCCTCTTTTGAAGCAGACGAATTAGAAATCAGCGCCTTCGCTTCGCTCAGTGCAGTCTCGAACTCTGCCCATGTCTGTGATGTGTAATCCGCCTGATTCAACTTCTCTGCTTCTGCCACAGCTGCCTGCAAATCGGACATATCCGTTCTCACTACCAGCGCGTCTATTGCTGCTTTCAAGGCATTTACTGCCTCGTCTGCCTGTGCCTGTACCACATTCTCTTCTGCTGCCGCAGCCTCTTTTGCAGCTGCCAGCGCTTCCTGTACCTTCTTCCAGCTCTCTTCGGTGTAGTCCTCCGCCTTCAGCGCTTCTGCCTTCTCAATCGCTGCTGTCAGTGCGGTCTTGTCTGCTTTCTTTACCAGCGCTTCCATCGCATTCTGCAGTTTTTCCTTCGCTGCGTCTTTCTCCTCTTTTGAAGCAGACGAATTAGAAATCAGCGCCTTCGCTTCGCTCAGTGCAGTCTCGAACTCTGCCCATGTCTGTGATGTGTAATCCGCCTGATTCAGCTTTTCTGCTTCCTCCACTGCTGTTATCAAATCAGACATGTTTGTTCCTGCTTCCAGAGCATCCATCGCTGCCTGCAGAGAATCCTTCGCTTCTGCTATTTCTTCTGCTGTAGCGGAAGCGTTTGCCAGTACTTTCTTCGCCTCTGTCAAAGCATCGGCAAAGGTATTCCAGCTCTCGAATGTATAGTCCTCCTCGTTCCGTTTTTCTGCCTTATCCACCAGATAGGACAGTGCAAGTTCTTCCTCGCTGCGGGCACGGTTGTATACTTTGATATTGTCAAATGCACCTGCGAAGTACTTGTCTCCGCTGTAGAACGATCTGCCCAGGTAAACAACCGGATTCTTTCCTAAGTCAGTCATAAAGACAGTCTTGTTGATTGTGCTCACCGGCACGCCGTCCATGTAATTGATAATCTGGTCCGGTGTAAATACCAAATCCACATGCACCCATTTATTGTAGGTATCTATCTGTGCTGTCTGGCTCTGCTCCTTGCTCCAGCTTCCCTTTGTGATAGCGATGTAGGTATTGTCTTTGCGTGTGCGCATAAAGAAGTATTGATTGGTATCCTGTCCAATCGCTACCGTAAAGAAGTTTCCGTCTGCCGTCTCTGACTTTAAGTCAAAGCTCAGAGTCATGTTCTCACGGCTGGTAAAATCAACGGCGTTCGGGTCTATCTGTGCATATGTCGTGCCTGCCGCGTTCATATGCAGTACTTCGCCCTGTTCTGGGTCTTCCTGTGTCACCACGGTTCCCTGTGTAATCAGGCCTTCCCACTGGTTGTCTTCATTGGATGAGAAAATCGGTTCCCAACTGCTCTCCTCTTCTATACCTGCCTTTGCCACAGCCAGCCAGCTGATGACAGAGTCCTGATTTGCGGTTTTCTTCAGGGTGTAGGATACAACCGCATCCTCCGGCAGCACGAATGTTGTTGAACTTTCCGCATTGCCTCTCTCTCCGAAACTTACTGCATCGCCGGAAATGGTTCTCACACTTCCGTCTGCCAAGGTGTAGGAGATAGTCTGGCTCATATCGCGCCCATAGCCCCACCACTCTTTGAATCCAGCTGTCAGCGTATACATTCCTGCCTCCAACGGCAATGTGTACACGATGTCGCTGCCGCTGTAAATACCTGTATCCAGCTTATTCAAAGGATTGGTATCAGATTTCACATTGGCATTGCCACGTCCCCAGCTTCCGTTCTCGGATACCTTGTCGTTGGTATCGTTTTTCAGTTCTGGACAATTTTCCTTATATACATCGTATACAGAAGTGTCGTCCGTACCCATATCAATCATGTATACCAGGCCAGAAGGAATCACCTCAGCAGGAACCGTTACGGTCAGATTTTTTCCGCCTGTGACAGTACCCACCACGGAAACTGTGCTGTAAGCCTGCGCGGTATTACCCGAGATTTCCCAAGTGATTTCTGCCTGTTCATTTGTTGTTCCGTCCGCATTTTTTACTGCGATGGTATCAGGAAGCTGTCCGCCCATGAGGTTGGTCAAATCGCCTGACACCGGAATTGCCAACATCTTCGGAATTCCCTCTGTGGAGAGAATTTCCACCGGCGCATCCTTTCGGAGCAGGTTCTCCAGTATCGTCTCAAAATGCGCGGTCATCTCATTAACGCTCTCCTGGTCGGCGCCATACGCCACCGGATCGGCCAGCAGGCGTCCTGCCGTTTCCATGTTGAATCTCACATTTCCCGCAGACAGCGCTGTCTGGTATGCCTTCCAAGAATCTGAATCGTAGTCGCTCTCATTCAGATCGTTCATCGCTGCGATGACGCTCTGCAGTCCGCTCACATCCACGCCGCTGCTGACCACGTCATTTGCTGTGATGTAGCCGAAGGAATCCACATCCAATTTGCCGCTCGCCAGAGAAATCTTCACGGTATGTTCGCCGTTCTCCAGACCGCGTATTACCAAATATGGCTGGTGGGAGCTAGTAGCAATCGTAGACATATTGGTTTCTGCCTGTTCGCCGTCAATCTCCACATTGACCTTTGCGCTTCCTCCGTTTGAGCCAATCAGCGCAAATCCTGTGCCGGTAAAGGTATAGCTCACGCTTGCTCCTGCCTCGCTGGTGCTGGAAAGGCTTCGCTGTGACACATTAGAACCCACCTGGTTTCTGTGGCTCCAGTTTCCTTCATAAACCAGCGCGTCGCTTCCTACTTCGTCTCCGTCCCATTTCTTCATATGCAGATTGTCATGAATCATGGTAAAGTACGGGGTATATCCTTCGATTCTCTCCACTTTCAGATTATCGAACTCTCCTGCGCCCCAGCTTCCGCCTGGAAGTCCCACGCCCAGCATGATACGTCCTTCTAACTGCGGATTCTGATCTGTATAAGTATAAATTTCCTTTCCTTCAATATAGACAGTTACGGTATCGCCTACTGCCTGAATCGCCACATTGCAGGCGGATAGATTCTCAATTTTTACCGTTCCTCTTGCAATTTCTGAGCTGTATCTGCGCAGTACCCAGCTTCCTGTGCCGTTTAACGCCAAGTTGTAGGCAGACATGCCCACTTTGTTGTCTCCGCCGCCTGCCGCGCCTCTCTGACGCACACCTAACAGCATGTACTCAGATGTAGAATTCAGATTGAAATCCACACTCGCTTTATAGTTTGTCCAGCGGTAATCGCCCAGAATCGTGGCTGGCTCACCGCCGTTCCAGCAGCTTCCGCCGGTCTGTCCGTTCATTTTGAGGACGCCGTTGCCATCTTCCTTCATCACGACCTCAAAGGTGCCGTTCACATCCTGCGTATACAGAGGATAGAATCCATCGCTTCCGCCGCGGCTGTCAATAAAACTCGTATCTGACTCCACAATCTGTCCGTTCTCATATGTTGTCACATTGCCCATATCGGCATAGTCAAAATCATCCGCATAGAGATAGCCGTCTGTTTCGTCCTGTTTCTTACCAGTCTCATCTGTATCCAGAACATACCGGCCGTCCTCAGAAGCCATCGGCAGCGCCAGCTCCTCTTCCTCATCTGCCATATCCAGGCTGGTTACTGTGACAATCGACCACGGTTTTACAGTCACTTTGTAGGTGCCGTCCTTCTCAGGAGACAGCGTCTGTATGCACTTCATATAGTTGGCATTGTACGCCTCACCCTCGTCTGCCGCACGGGTTTCCCACACTTCCAACTGTGCGTCTTCTCCCAGCTCCAGGTTTCTCGGATAAATGGTAAAGCTCTTCTCTTTTCCGCTGTCATTGTTGATAATGACAGAAAATGCCGATTTGTCCGGCGCCGCCAGCGTCATATAGTTGTCTCCGCCGTTTCGTCCATTGACCGGATTTGTTCCAGTAGCTGTCGATTTGCTCGCACCTGGCAGCGCGCGCCATACCACATTCTCATCCGGTGTATCATACTCCCATCCAGTAACGGCAAATTTGGTGAAATGCTGCATAATATTCAGAGCGGCATCATAATTCACATAGCCGGACCACGGGTCTCTGGCCGCCATGACGTCCTTATAGTTGTACTGTGTTCCCTCATAGAACGCGCCGAATGTCGGCTGATAGATAAAGTGGGTTCTTCTGGAATTCACAAAACCTTTGATAACCGTGTTTGCCATCTCCAGAGGACCGCCATTTCCGCCGATTCCCGTACCTAGATCTGCTCCGTCCACCATGTTGTTATTTGGGCGGTCTGCAGTAGAGCCAAACGTTGCCTGCGCCTCACTGTTCCAGATTTCCTTGTCATACTGTTCAGCCAGTTTTTTGAAATTTCCCTGGCTGTCGTCATCGGTATTGTAGTGGTATCCAACAATATCCACTGCATTCCGCAGTTCCTCGTCACTCACCATCTGCGGGCCGCAGGATGCGATTCCTACCTCATCCGACATGATAATCTGAATCTTGTGGAACAATTCCGCCTCGTCCCCGTGGAATCCCGCCACTTCCGGATCGCTGCTTATCATACCCTCTGTGTCATTTTCAATTCTCTGATTAAAATTCTTCATCCAGTTCGGGTCATCCTTGGACTCGTTGACGCCAGGTGCAATAATATCCAGCATGTAGCCGTACTCTCTGTAGGCGGCAATCGCTGTATTTTTCATCCATTTGTAGATGTTATCCTGGTTGTTTCCCACCCATCCAGGCGCGCGCCAGTACAGAAGGCTGACTTTTACGTTTGGATTGATTTTCTTAGCGTCTGCCGCCAGCTGGAAACCAGTCACACGGCTCACATCCGGATACTCGTTCGAGTAGCGCATCGTACAAGCCTGAGAGCCAGTAGAGTTGTTCTTATCGTTGCCCATCTCAATCTTCACATGCTGCATGATAGGATGTTCGCCGCCGAACAGGATTTCCATCATCTCCCAGTATTTTTCCGGCTGCTGTGCCTTGTAGTCCAAAAGCAGCGCGTTCGTACTGTTGCAGTCCAGAACACCGAATCCCTTGAATGTCAGACCATTCATATTTGCAGCGGCTTTCTCTACCTCGTCTGCATCGATCACAATGCGGTTCATATCCACAACACTTTTGTCTTTTGCTCTGGCTTTGGTCTCTTCCAGGGCCGTGCGCACCGTCACTTTGGCGTCGCCAACTACGATATTGTCATAGTTTCCAGTTCTCATAAATCCGGTTCCATAGGTAATGCCATAACCAGCAGTAATCTCATCCTGCTCGCTGAACTTAAAGCCGATTCCTATGGAGTCTGCTATCTGCGTTCCATCCAAGCAGAGAGTCACCATTCCCTGGTCTTCGTCTTCCTCGTACAAAACAGCCACCGCATGCCATTTGTCTGCGGAAATGCTTCCCTTTAGCTCATAGTCGGTATCTTTTCCGTTGGTATGTACGCGAAGGATGGCTTTTCCTGCCGTCGTTCTTGGAATCAAGCGAATATGATTTTCTTTATTTCCAATTAAAAATGCCGATGTATTATCATGCGCTTCCTGGAACATGAAATCGGTATACAGAGTAAACTGATCTGCTTTAAAATAATTCTCTGCATCGTTTATGACAGCTCCGCCGTCTACCGCGCTGTTGCCGCCGGAAATCCATCCAGAAGATACGGATGCCATAGAGCCGTCTCCTAAATCTGGCTGCATACTTGCTCCTGTGCGCACAGACAGATTTCCGGTGTCATCTAACGGTTCTGTCCAATTCACTTCTGGTTCCACATCAGCAGGGTCCGCCTCGGCAATCGCCACCCAGCTGACAATCGCAGCTTCCCAGCCTGTATTGTTGATGGTATAGGTTACAGTCTGCGCCTCTTTCAATGTAAAGGTGAATTCATTCACGCCGGTCGCATATACGCTGCCTGCGTCCACGGTCTTTCCGTCGTAGCTCAACGTCATGCTCATCGGCCGGTTCTTCGCCCACCAGTCCTTATGGGAGGAAGTGATGGTATAGCTGCCTGCCTCCAGCTCAAACTGATAGGAAATCGGATGCCCCGCTTCGCTCTCACCGTAGAAACCAGTGTCTGTCTTATCTTCCGCATTGGTACTGGCCTTGTCCGACTTCTTTCCGGTATAGCCCCAGCCTGCGCTCTCCGACCACTTTGCGTCAGCTTTCTCATTTTTGAGTCCAGACCCAACAAGTCTGCGTACAGCGTCATATGCTGGTGAATTTTCTACACCGCTGTCGATAAAATACACCAGATTCTCTGGAACAACCTCCACCTGGTATACGGTTCCATCTGTGCCTTCCACTTCCACTGTGCTGTACGGTTCCTCAAAATCGCTGACGTCCAGCTCTTCTTCGGTGTCAATCTCAGGAAGTGTTCCTGCATAAACAGCCAAATGCGTCTCCTCCGCCTGCGCTTTCAGCGCATTGGACATGGAAGCCTTTGGCGCTCTCTGTGCATTGGAAGCTGTCGCCACCTTTGATTCAGAATTCTTGCTCTCCAATGCGTCATCCGCCGCTTTGTCCGCCGTATTCTCATCTGGATTCTGTGCTTCTTTTTTACCCGTTCCTGCAGCATAAGCTGACGTCGGCGGCGTCATGGAAGACGTCGCCATGGCAACTCCCAGCACTACACTTAAAACACGCTTTTTATTCCACATAGTCCCTCCTACTTCTATTCTGCAAAAGCATTGCATGTTTTTGCATGATTTCGCGTCTCTTTTTATAGAAAACGCATAGTTCAATGTAAAAATAGAATCTTTTTTTGTTGTATTTATATTTTATAGTATCTGTTTTTCTTTTTACATGAAATATTTTTCACAATAAATGCAGTTTTTACATTTTCTTTTTATTCATTTTTTCTCACACCTCAAAAAGCTGTACTTTTTCCACGATTCTTGTCTTTTATTATAAAAGCCCCATTCAAGATGAACAAAAGCGCCCTGGAATCCGTTCGGATAGCCAGAGCGCAGTTCTTTTTTTCCGCCCCTTTTTAGCCCTTTACACCGGAAGATGCCACACCTTCCACGAAATACTTCTGCAGAGAAAGGAATACGATGAGCACCGGAATCAGACTCAGTACAGATGCCGCCATAATCAGTCCGTACTCGGAACCATACTGGCTGATGAACATACGCAGTCCCAACTGCAGGGTTTTCTTTGACTCTGTTGTCAGATAAATCAAAGGCCCAAGGAAATCGTTCCATGTATTTACAAATGTAAAAATCGTAAGTGTAGAAAGTGCCGGTTTTGACAAGGGCACCATGATTCTGCACCAGATTTGGTACTCGGACATGCCGTCCACTCTCGCCGCCTCGCACAGCTCCGTCGGAATACCGTCATAAAACTGCTTCATCATAAACACACCGAAAGCGGAAAATGCCTGAAGGCAGATGATAGCCAGATGTGTGTCTGCCAATCCCATAGCACGCATCATCATAAACTGGGGAACCATGTACACCTGCCACGGTACTGCGATCGTAGCGATATAAGCCAGAAACAGCACTTTCTTTCCTCTGAATTCCAGCTTGGAAAATGCATACGCTGCAAAGCTGCTGGTCAGAAGCTGCAGACATGTCACAATGATAGTCAGTTTTACCGTATTTAAGACAAATTTGGCTAACGGTATCTTATTCCAAATGTCTACATAGTTCTGCCATCTGGGATTGTGGGGAATCCACTGAATGGGGAAAATAAACACGTCTTTATCTAACTTAAAAGAAGCAGACAGCATCCACGCAAACGGCACCAGCATCACCAAAGCCATCAAAATCAGCACGATGTAGAGGATGACCCGCAGCGTCCTCGTTTTTGTATTTTTAATTTTCATGTACGGCTCTCCTCCTTAATTTGCATATTTCTTTTCGCCTCTGAACTGTATCAGAGTAATCACCAGCACAATGAGGAACAATACCATGGATACGGCGCTTGCATATCCCAGATTCCAGTTTCTGAATGCCTCTTCATAGATATGATATACCAGCACGATAGCGGACTCATTCAGCACGCCGCTGCTTCCTCCTGCCAGCATGTACACAATGTCATATACCTTGAAGCAGTTGATTGTCAGGATGATGGTTACGAAAAATGTAGTCGGCTGCAGCTGCGGCCAGGTAATATAGCGGAATTTCTGCCAAGCGTTCGCTCCGTCCAAACTGCCGGCCTCGTAGAGTTCGCTGTTGATTCCCTGCAGGCCCGCCAGGTAGATAACCATGTAATAACCCATGTTTTTCCAGACGGAGAACAGCACCACGGTAAACATAACCCAATCCTTGTCGGCTGACCATTTTGGCAAGTTTTTCGCTGCAACTCCCAGATTATAAAGAATCATATTAATAGGGCCGCTTTTTGCCGGTGAGAACAGCATGTTCCAGACCGCTGCCACAGCTACCAGAGAAGCTACATAGGGGAAGAAACTCACGGTGCGGAAGAAGTTGCGTCCCTTGATTTTCTGGTTCAGAAGAATGGCCAGCGCGAGCGCCGTCACCAGAGTCAGCGGCACAGTAGCCACGCAGTATACGACAGTATTCTTCAGAGATGCCAAAAAGCGCTTGTTTCCTGCCAGCATCAGAAAGTTCTGAATTCCGGCAAACTGGATTGGATTGTTGCCGTCCCACTCCAAAAACGCCAAGACAAAGGCGAAGATAACCGGCCCCAGTGTAAACACTGCAAATCCGATAAAGTTTGGCGCGATGAAAGAATATGCCACCACTTCTCTTTTTTGTTGGCGGCTTAACCCTTTATTTTTTGTATTTCCCATAATACCTACCTTTCTACCTTTCTTTAAATGAGGCAGACGACTCGCATCGCCTGCCTCACACTTTTTATGGAAAGCCAGCCTTTGCCTGTTCTCTTCCCATTTGTTTCCTTACATGATGGTTCCAGATTACTGAGCCAAAATTGCACTTACTTTCTCGTTCATATCTGCAATGCCTTCTTCTACTGTAGAGTTTCCTGTCATAATGTTGTCATGCGCCTCATTCAAAGCGGTCTCAATCTCAGAACTCTTATTGCTCACTGGCATCTCCAGATACAGGTTTGCAGTCTGCAGAGCTTCCTTGCTGGTTTCATCCTGCGGGAATCCATCCATAGAAGAAATCATTGCAGCAATGTCATCGTTCATAACAGCTGGAATACTTCCAGTGGAAGCCAGGATTTCTGCACCTTCCTCGCCGCACACGAACTTGATGAACTCCCACGCCTCATCTTTGTGAGGAGCGTTTGTCGGGATGGACAAAGCAGTGATGGTTGCCAGAGTAGAACCTGGTTCTACGCCCTCTGCGTGCGGATATTTTGCAATACCCCAATTTGCACAGTCTGTATACTCACCAGTTTTGATTTTATCAATCATCGTTGCAATAAACCAAGTACCCATGTTCATCATTGCGACATTGCCCTGGGAGAATGCACCGGAGTAATGCAGGTTAGATGTCTTCAGTGTCGCATAATCCTGGCACACGCCGTCTTCCTGCTCTGCCAGAACCATATCATAGTATGGCTTTAAGAAATCATATGTTCCGTCCAGAATGGTGTTCTTTCCATCCAAGATACCAAACAGCTGCACTGCGCTTCTCCATGTGTGATAGTGAGCGCCGTATACTTCCTGTCCAGGAATATCCACTGTCAGGCTTCTTGCCAGCTCGTCGTACTGCTCAAATGTCATATCGTTGCTCGGGTATGCCACGTTTGCAGCGTCAAATACATCCTTATTATAGTAAAGTACCCAGAAATCGCTTCTAAATGGCAGCTCATACAATTTGCCATCCACGGTAATCTGGTCTGTCAGTCCTTTGAACGCATCCAAATCAATGCCATCTTTTGCGATATAGTCATCCAGTGGCTCCAGAACCCCTTTGTTTACCAGTGTGGTATACCCAGGAACATCTTTGATAGCCACTACGTCGAAATCTGAACCGGAACCTGTCAGCTGTGTGCCCAGAACGGTCTGATAATCAGAGCTTCCCAAATCCACCAGCTCAATCTTGATGTCTGGATTCTTTTCCTCAAACCCCTCTACAAGCGGTTTGTAATATGCAGTCAAATCCTTGTCCCACATCGCCCACTTTAATACGGTTTCTCCTCCGCTGGCTGCGGTTGTCTGCTCTTTAGATGCTTCCGCTGCTGTTGTCGTTTCCCCCTGTGTCTGTGCTGCTGTTGTTGCTGCTGTCGCTGATGTAGTATTGCTGCCTCCACATGCTGCCAGGCTTCCCACCATGGATGCCGCCATGACAAGGCTCAACAAACGTCTTTTTTTCATAACTTTCGTCCTCCTTCTATCCACTCTGCTTTGTGCAACTTTTTCTTTATGCCTCTATTATAAGAACTTTCTTGCCTTTTCTGAATGGTTTTTTTACCAAAAAAGCTTTCCTTTTTTCCAATTTATTCTGTTATATTTTTGGAATCGCACACAAAAAATGCACTTTTTTATTGTAATTAGTACTTTTCAACGATTGTATCCATTTGACAAAAACAGCTTGTCATCATATGATAGTGATATAGAAAAAACAGCTTTCAAAGGAGGCTTATTTTTATGAAAAAGAAGATTCCAGCTCTGTTTTCCTCCATCCGCGGAAAGGTGCTGGCAGGCACTGTAGCCATCACGGCCGCCATCGCCATCATCACAGTATTTATCTGTTTCTTCGTGTTTCAGTCCTTTCTGCGTCAGAACCAGCTGCAGTCTGCAGAGCACAATCTTCAAATTATTTCCAACAATGTCTCTGCGAATATGGAGAATATCCTCGCCTTCAGTCAATGGTGCTGCACAAATACAGACATCAGTCACTACCTGGAATCCATTAAGGAGCACTCCCGTATGCCTTCCATCTCGTCAGATGATGCCTATCTGCGTATTCTTGCACTGAATACCTACAACCGCCTGAAGGAAGAATACAACAACACCTACTCTTCCTCCTACATATCGCGTGTTGTCATATCGCCCTGCAATCAGAAGAACTACCTGCAGATTTCTGACACATCCTCCAGCACTACTTCCATTGCCGCTGATATTTTACATCACTCAGATTTTTTTGAAGAACTGCTCCAATCTCCAACACGCATCTGGATCGGGCTTTGCAGCGACCCGCTTTTTCCGGTCGGCCGCTATATGATTCTGCCCATTCTGCGCCCTGTTTACAGTCAGTACAGTACGGAAGCCGTAGGCTGGAGCTATGTGGCAATATCGGACCGTCTTTTCCTGGATTACCTGGATTCTTTTTATCTGGAACAGGACTCCTGTCTCTATCTTCACATAGGCAGCCATATATACCAGCTGTCGGACGGCGCTCTTGTGGAGACAGATTTTGACTTTCAGACGCTCTCCGACATCAGTGACCGCACCTTCGACCCGAATACCATAGCGCGCCAAGTAAAACTACCCGACGGGTCGCGCAGAACCATCATTACCTGCCCGCTCGGAACGGAGGGCTGGCAGATTTCTCAGCTGCTCTCCGAGGAAGCCTATCAGGCGCAGAGCCAGTTGTATGTCGCTATCATTGTAGGAATCACAGCGATTATCATTTTCCTGGGATTTTTGCTCTACATCTTCCTGAACCGAATTATCAACCAACCGATACAGGCGCTTCTGAAAAAAATTGACAGCATTGCCCTCGGCGACTTTTCCAGAGACCCGTCCATCGAATGGCCGGATGAGTTCGGCGCCATCGGCAGATGTGTCAACCATATGTCCGAAAATGTGGTGACGCTGATGGACAAGAAAGTGGAAGATGAGAAACAAAAAAAGGACCTGGAATACCAGATCCTCCAAAGTCAGATCAATCCTCATTTTCTCTACAATACTCTGAACTCTATCAAATGGATGGCAACCATTCAGAACGCCTCTGGAATTGCGGAGATGACAACTTCCCTCGCGCGGCTCATGAAAAATGTGTCCAAAGGGACCGCTGCCCTGATTCCTCTGAAAGAAGAACTGGACTTGGTGAAAGACTATTTTTTGATTCAGCAGTACCGCTATGGGGGAACCATCTCCATGGACTATCAGATAGAGTCCGATGAACTGCTCCAGTGTCTCATACACCGGTTTACACTGCAGCCCATCATTGAAAATGCTATGTTTCACGGCATCGAGCCCAAAGGCTGTGCCGGACACATTCTTGTCAAGGTCTCACAGGAAACTCTGTCGGATGAACCCCGCCTCCTTTGTATTTCTGTCACGGACAATGGCATAGGCATGAGCCAGGAAACCATCGAAAAGGTACTCAAAGGAGATACCGCTCCAACAGCTGACTTCTTTCGCCATGTGGGAATCAGCAACGTTGCAAAGCGCATCCAATATGAGTTCGGGGAACAGTACGGCATCACCATCGAGAGTCAGCTTGGCGAATACACAACGATGCACATCACGCTTCCCTGCCGGTTTTCCTGACAGAACATGATAAAAACTGCATTTGACAGGAGCATACGTGAATGGGAATACCAGATAGAAACGGATAAAAATCCATAGGAATTTACAGAATACTAGCTGAAAAGCAATGGGAGGAAATTATGTTAAAAGTTTTGATTGTTGACGACGAGCCCTTGGTACAGATTGGCATCAAATCCATGATAAACTGGGCAGACTATGGGCTGGAAGTGTGCGGAACCGCCATGAACGGCGAAGCGGCCCTGAACATGGTGCGCGAATACACGCCTGAGCTTGTGATTACAGACATTAAAATGCCGATTATGAACGGACTGGACCTAGTGAAAGCATGCAGAGAGGAGTTTGGCTCCATCCCTCTGTTTATTGTTCTGACCAGTTACGAAGAATTTGCTCTGATTAAGCAAGCGCTCACCTATCAGGTGACAGATTACCTGATAAAACTGGAGCTGGATGCGGACGTTCTTAGCGCTTCCGTCAAAAAGGCGCTGGAACGCCTCGAGGAACTGAGAGCCAGCAGTGCCTACAAACAATCTGTGGGGCGTCCGGCCCTGCAAAGCTACAGCGATAAATTTTTTATCCGTCTGTTACACAATCTGTTTGACAGCCGCGAACAGTTTGAAATTCAGCTGCAGGATTTGAAACTCAATTTCTCTGGCGAAGCGTACCTGACCTGTCACGGCGAGATTCACAGTGACGCCGACGCCCACATGGACGCCGCAAAACAGGCGAACCTGTATTCCAGCAGCCTGCAGATTATCCAGGAGATTCTGTCCCGCCATCTCTCCTGCCATGTCATTTCCCTGGACAGAAAGCATTTCGCTGTTATCTGCTGCTTTTCTTCCAGAGAAGACCTGGATTTTGCAAAGGTGCGAAGCGCTATGGACAATGCCTGCACCATGGCGCACAATTATTTTAATGTCTGGCCAACTATCGGTATCGGAAGCGCTGTGGATGACCCGATGAAAATCAGCATCTCCTATCAGGAGGCTAGACAGGCGTTCCGCATGACGGACCGCACGCATCCGGTGCTCTCTTTCTCTCAGGAAAGCGACGCATCCTCCCGCAATTCTTTCAATATCGCCCTGTTCCGCGGCGCGCTGACACAGGCGTTTGAAGAATTTGATACGGATATTTTATACCGCACCTTGACAGAAATTGCAGACCTGTTCTCCGCCAATCCCAACCGCTATCTACAGGCCATGGACGGCACCTGCAACATCCTCTATCTGGCTCTGTTTCTGCTGCCCGACGGGGAAAGCACACTACAAGAAATTTTTTCGGCATATCCTGATGGATACCGTTCCATCTACCGCCAAAAAGATGTCCCCCAGATTGTTCAGTGGCTGAATCTGCTGCGGGATGGTCTGTGCGATATTCTGAAAAGCAAGCGCAAAACATACAAAGACCATGTGGTCTCCAACGTGCAGAAATACATCAACAGCCACATTGAAGAGCGGCTGACTCTGAACGAAGTGGCCGCCGTCTTTGGTCTGAGTCCGAATTATTTAAGTTCTCTGTTCCGAAAGAACTGTAACATCGGTTTTTCGGAATACATCACGCAGAAAAAAATATCCCGAGCAAAGTCCATGCTGCTGGAGCAGGATTTGAAAATTTACGAAGTGGCCGACCAACTGGGATTTGAGAGTGCATTTTATTTCAGTAAGGTATTTAAGAAAGTGGAGGGTATCTCACCCAGAGAATATGTGCAGAATCATATGCTCACACACACAGAAGAAACCTGACATCTTTTATATGTATTTACTGCCGGACAAGGAGCAAAATCTCGCTTCTTGTCCGGCAATTTTTCAGACCTTGCGTCCATCAGTTATATCCGATACATGCATGGCTGCGTCTTTCTTTATTTTTGAGTTTTGTAATCAAAATTCGGCACATTCTGCCAGCGCTGTCTATAATAATGGGCAGCCATTTTGGGTCTGCGGTCTGCGGTAAACAAGCCCTTCTTGTTGCTGTCGGCTCTTTCTATCACCTAACGGTTTACCACGTTCTGCGGCGTTCCTGCCAGGAATTGGCGCAGATTCTCCACAGCAATATCCATGAGGCGCTGTCTGGACTCCTTCGGCGCCCATGCAATGTGTGGTGTGATAATCATATTTTTCGCGGACAGCAGAGGATTGTCCATGCGAATCGGCTCCGTGGACACAACGTCCACAGCCGCGCCTCCGACTTTTCCGCTGTTTAGGGCGTCCCGCAAATCCTCTTCCACAATCAATGGTCCTCTTGAGCTGTTGATAATCAGAACGCCATCTTTCATCCTTGCAATGCTGTCTTTGTTGATGATACCTTCCGTCTCAGGAAACAGCGGACAGTGCAGAGAAATCACATCGGCGTTCGCCAGCAGTTCATCCATATCCGCATAGTGACATGTTTCAGTTTCCAGCGCTGCATTGTGATTTCTGTCATACGCCAAAACTTTCATTCCCAATGCCTGTGCAATCTGTGCCGTTCGCTGGCCGATTCGCCCAAATCCGATGATGCCCATCGTCTTTCCCGCCAGCTCCATCAGCGGATAATTCCAGAAACACCAGTCCACGTTGCTGCTCCAGTCGCCTCGTTTTACGCAGTCCGAATGTTCTCCGATGTGATGGCACAGCTCGAGCAGAAGGGCAATCGCAAACTGCGCCACAGCGTCTGTTCCATAGGTTGGGATATTGCTCACGACAACGCCAGCCTCTTTGGCGGCCTGCACATCCACCACATTGTATCCTGTCGCCAGCACACCGATAAATTTCATGTTCGGGCATGCCTGAATCGTCTCTTTTGTGATAGGAGTCTTATTTGTATACACAGCCTCGGCGTCACCGATTCGCTCCACAATCAAGCTGTGGTCTGTCGTGCGGTCATACACAGTCAACTCCCCGAGTTTCTCCAGGCCAGACCAGCTCAAATCACCTGGATTTTCAGTGTAACCATCCAATATTACAATCTTCATATATATAGTTCCTTTCCTCTTATCCTATTGGGTCAAAAGATAGTTTGCCATTTTTCAGGTTTCTCAGTCTTCCACCAGAGCCCACGCGCGATTTATCACACGCTTCGTGTTTGCCAGAATAATATCTCCGTCCTCATCTGCCCAAGGTTTTACCTCCATAGAAAGGACATACGGATTCTTTGCGTTGAAGAATCCCTCTTCCTTCAGCACTGTGAAGAAATCCACCAATTCATCCACATCGTTTGCAGAATTTGGGAATCCAAATCGCGGGTGCTGGTCGCCATATGCCTCGCATCCTTCTTTCACCACTGCATTTCCGATGTGCAGATGTGTGATGTACGGGCGCAGTGTCTGAATGACAAACTTGCTGGTCTCGTATGTAGTCGGGAAATGAGACAGGTCCACCAAAAGGCCAAAGTTATTGTGTGTGCATCTCATGTCTGCTGCAAACTTTGCCGCATAGGGTGCCGGCCCAATCAGAGCTGCCTTGTCCATATCAAAATCAAAGACTTCCAGTTCTACCATCATCCCCTTGGATGCTGCGTAAGTGCAGATATTTCTCGTGGTCTTTAAAAGCTGCGCATATGCCAGGTCTTTTGTTTCGGGCGCCCATTTTCCTGCCAGAAAGGCGATTCCCTTTGCCCCGAGATACTCTGCCTCGTCAATCGCCTCAAGCAGTGTCGCCTCGGCTTTCTTTCTGCCTTCCTCGTCGATATCATTCGGATTTAATTTTGGCCCTAGAAGTCTCGGCTGTGCGCCATAACATACTTTTAAGTGGGACTGTTCCAGGATTCTCTTTACTTTGTCCCTGGTCTCGTCATCCGGCATTTTTCCAACTTCAATCGCGCAAAAGAATGCGTCTGTCGCAATCGTCTTCACAGAAGACACGATGTCATAGCTCACCGGCGGATGCGTCATCCACTGAATGGTTCCCACCTGGAAATATTTCTGAATCGGTTCTCTCATTCTAATCCCTCTTTTCTTTGCTTGCTATTTCTGTTGTTTCTCCGCTTGCATGATTCCTGGAAAGCCGCATCACAGTCTTTCCGGATTTCTCTTCTTGAACTCCTGTACCGTCTTCGCCGCCATCTTGGACAAATCCACAGCGTCTGACATCATTATAACAAAATTATAGCCTTTGTCATATAAAATTTGAGCAGCCTGCGCATCGTTTGCGACTGTCGCCAGGAATTTCTCGGAAGGAAGCACAATATCCTCAATCTGCTTAATTGCCGCCTTAAATTCCTCTCGGTCATACTGCCCCATCATGCCCATAGAAGTGGAGAGGTCCATCGGCCCGATGAAAATGCCGTCCAAATCCTCGATTTTCATAATCTCTGGAAGATTTCGGATACCCTCTGGCGTCTCAATCGCAATCATCACCAGATTTTCATCGTTTGCTCTCTGTAAGTACTGACCTCTGTTCATACCGAATCCGCATGCTCTCGGGCTTCCGGCAATGCCGCGCAGTCCCTTTGTCGGATATTTGCAGCGTCTCACTGCCTCTCTCGCTTCCTCCGCCGTATTGACATAAGGAATGGACAGCCCCATCACGCCGCAGTCCAGAATTCGCTTGATTGCAATCAAATCATTCCACGGTGCTCTGGCAAAAGGAAGACATCCAGTTCCTTTGATTGCTTGGCACATGCTCAGAATGGTCTGATAGTCAACCGGAGAATGCTCCACGTCAATCACCAGCGCATCAAATCCTGCATTCGCCATAATCTCTGCTGAGACATTGCTCGCCATGTGCAGCCATGCGGCGGATACCTTTCCTTTTTCCTTTAATCTGTGTTTTACTTCATTATAATACAATTCTGCCATCTTGTTTCATACCTCCGTCATTTCAAAAAGATTCCTGTACAGCTTTTCTCTGCTTTTTTCTCATATCTGTCACTGCCTCATCTGCTGTTCTTTTAAAATAATACTACAACTTTATGCAAATAGTCAAGAGAATCTTTTCTTGTTTTTACTATTTTCGAAAAAGTTGTAATATTATTTTTCACTTTTTCTGGATACTCCATTGATTTCTTTTTCATTTTCCACTATACTGAATATAACCCCACTATGTACAGGAGGAAATTTTATGTCATACAACCACAAAGCCAGCGAGGAAATTGTAGATTTTATTACCAGCCAGATTCAGTCAGGTGTCTGGAAACCAGGAGACAAAATCTGGTCGGAAAATGAGTTTTGTGCCAAGTTAAACGTCAGCCGCATCGCTGTGCGCGACGCCATCGCCAGCCTGACAGCAATCTCTGTTCTCAGAAAGGCACGCGGCTCTGGCACGTATGTAGAAAACATGGATTCTGTCTCCCTGGAAGGCACCCGCTATTTTAACCTTGAACTTTCTGACGTCCTGGAACTAATGGAATTTCGCTACGCATTTGACACCTACTGTACAGAACTGTTCGTGGAGCGCGCGACACCAGAAGAAATTGATGAATTGGAAGCCTGTTATCAGGAGATGGTACGCCACCGTGATTCAGATGAAAAGAATTATTACTCCAACCGGTTTCACCACCTGATTGCGGTCGGAACCAAAAACAAATTTATCATCAAGATTGCCGATTACCTAAACTCCAATCTGTTGTCGCACCAACAATTTCTATCCCAGGCAGAGAGGTTGGAAAACTACCGTATCGGCGTGATTTATCACAAAAAAATACTGCAGGCCATCAGAGAAAAGGACAAAGAGATGGCAGGTATCTACTGCCGCTACCACATTCGGCTGGGGATGGAACTGTACAAAAAATCACAGACTTCACCAAAAGCCTGCGAATAACAGAAAACCAGCCTGTCTTCCGATGCTGCAAAGCATATAGAACCGGAAAACAGGCTGGTACTGCTATGTTTCTACTTATGATACTCCTCAATTTTACATTGATGCGTTTTACTCTTTTTGTCGTAATTGATTCCTACAAGAAGAATATTCCCAGTATATTCCAGAAGTGAACGCGGATATTCTTTCTCATATATTTGCTGCAATGCCGTCTTAGCGCTTTTGTTCCATTTCAATTCTATAACCAATGCTGGATAATCTGCCGCATATTCAATCTTGGGAATAAACACAAAATCCGCAAAACCTCTTCCCGCAGGCAATTCTCGAATTGGTTTGAAATAATATTGCATAGCGCTCAAGTAGGCAATCGTCAGCACACTGCTGAGTGAATTTTCATTGTTGTACTGAATAGATGAAACATATTCTGTATGAATCTTTTCGATTGCCGCAGCAACTTCTTCTGATTCCATATTAAGAGTTGCATCAAGCAAGTTCCTTGACTGCTTTTCCAACTCAATCAGCTCATTCCATTTTCTGCTTTTTGTAGCGGAAATAAACTCCTGCCGTATTTCTTCATTCGGAATAAATGCTGTTTTATTTCCCTGATTATAAGCAAGATAGCCGAGATGAATTAAAAGCGTAAGCACGTCGTCTTTGCTTTCAAAACTAATTATATCATTTTGGAAAGATACTGTATCCACTTCAACAGTATTACCAGAAATCATTTCAATAATTGCATTCCTCAGTCCGTCGAAATCCATATTGATAAATGGGCGAATCGACTCAAACGTGCCTGTCTGCGACCAATAGCTTTGAAACTCTCCTTGCAGCATAAGACTCACAACTGCATTGGGATTATACACATGATATTTCCCAAGCAGATAGCCATCATACCATCGTTTTACCTCATCAAAATTTTGCCCATATTTATCGCACAATTCCAATACTTCCTCTTCCGTAAAACCGACATATGGAGCCAACAGACTCGGATTCAGCATGGTAAACTGAGTGAAATTATTAAGTGCCGACTGTGTTTTCAGCTTCTTGATTGGCAAGATTCCTGTCAAGTATGCAAGACTGATAAATTTTGAAGGTTCTGTTCCTTTAAACATTCCCCGTAAGAAATTGATGTATTGATCTTGCACCGTTTGATTCTTTGCATCATCACGAATCAAAACATCCCACTCATCAATAATGACAATAAATCGGCTGCCTGTTTTTGCATTGATTGTAGACATCGCATCTGGAAGTGAAGTCACTCCATCTGTTAAAATATTTGGATATACTGCTTTTAGTTCGCCAATTACACTTTTTTCAATAAACGATACGATATTCTCCACATTTTTTGCGGGAGCCAAGCACCACTGCACATCAAAGTAAATTACATCATATTGATTTAGATGCTTTTTGAAATCCACATCTCTTCCAATAGCAAGTTCTGCAAATAGCTGCTCTGAATCACACCCTTTGCTGTAATAAGCAGTCAGCATATCTGCTGTGATAGATTTACCAAAACGCCGTGGACGGCTGTTGCAGATAAATTTAGAGGTTGTATTGATTGCATTGTTGGTATATTCTAAAAGTTTTGTTTTATCCACATATATTTTCGAGTTCAGCACATCGCAAAATGCGCTGTTATCAGGATTCAAAAATCTTCCCATTGGTTACAAAACTTCTCCTTTCCGAAGTCACATTTTCATGCTGGCATACAATGCGCACATCTACACAAAAACTGTGTACCATTCACATAGCTCGTCCTATGATTACAAGATAATACCCCGCCTGGCTATAATTTTACCATGAGTCATCCTAGATAGCAAGATTTCTGATGAATTTTATACTGACAGATTGCTTACACTCCCTAAACGGACATGTCGCTTGACGAGACTTTCATAGTAAATTGCCTATTTGGATTCTTTCACAATGTTTACAATCATCTCCACACATTTGTCAATTCCCAAAACGCTGCTGTCTAAAGACAGATGATAATTCTGGCACTTTCCCCACTCACGTCCAGTAAAATGCTTATAATTCACACTTCTTCTGGTATCTTTATCTTTCAGACGTTCCTTTGGACTCTTCTCCGTCTGCCCGTATAGGCGCACAATGCGCTCCGCACGAAATGCTTCGTCCGCATGAACAAACACATGCAGACAGTCGCTGCGGTCTTTTAAAATATAGTCCGCACAGCGGCCCACAATCACGCACGGACCTTTCTCTGCCAGCTCCAGAATCACTTGCTGCTGCATCACCCAGAGAAAATCTGCCGCACTCATACCGCCCATCACATCGCTTCTTCCTGTAAATGCAGACAGATAGGAAAGAAATGTCTTTCCCGATGCATATTCGCCCTGCTCCTCAATGTATTTGGGGTCGAATCCTGTCTTCTTTGCCACCTGCATAATCAGTTCCTTGTCATAGTATGGAATCTGAAGTTCATTTGCGATGGCCTTTCCAATGCTTCTGCCGCCGCTTCCAAATTCACGGCTGATTGTAATGATATTTTTATTTTTTTCCATCTGCTTTCCTCCTTCTCTCCAAAAACTTTCTTCCCTTACATTTTATTTCGCTCGAACTTCGCTTCGTTTGGGTAGCCAATAGCTTCGTCTGACAACTCAGCTATTTTTATTGTTTTAACTGACGGTACGTGGACCGAATCACAATCACAGAAATGATGAATGTCAAAATATCGGATACTGGCATGGAGTACAGCACACCATCCAGGCCAAAGAATACTGGCAGGAGAAGTGCAAATCCTACACCGAACAGCACTTCACGAATCATGGACAGTGCAGTAGAAGCCACTGCTTTTCCCAGGGACTGCAGGTAGATAAAAGTCGCCTTGTTGACACATGCAAAAATCATCATGCACAGATATGTGCGGAATGATTTTATTGCAAATTCTGTATAATAGACACTCTCGTTTGCCGCGCCGAAGATGCCAATCAGCTGTCTCGGCAGTAATTCTACAATCAGAAGCGCCACAGCACCCAAAATCGCCTCGCAGGTCAAAAGCAGTGTAAATAGGCTGGCTGCACGGTCTTTTCTTCCGGCGCCGATGTTATATCCGACAATGGGAATGCATCCTGCTGCCATGCCGACGCTGATGGAAATGACAATCTGGAAAAATTTCATGACAATGCCGACCACAGCCATCGGAATCTGCGCATACTGCGCCTGACCGAAAATCTCATCCATTGCGCCATATTTCAAAATCATATTCTGGATAGCCGCCATCGCGCAAACCAGAGAAATCTGTGACAAAAAGCTGCAGATACCCAGAGAGAGAAATCTTCCCACAAGATTTAGCTGGATGCGAAAACTGCTCTTTTCCAGACGAAGCGCCTTCATATGGCAGAGATACCACACCGAAAGAGCGGCTGTCAGCACCTGTCCGAGCACGGTCGCCACAGCGGCACCCATCATGCCCCAGCGTAACACAAAGATAAATATAGGGTCCAGAATGATGTTTGTGAAAGCACCTGCCAGAGTGGACACCATCGCAAATTTCGGGCTTCCGTCAGAACGGATAATCGGGTTCATCGCCTGTCCGAACATATAGAATGGAATACCAATAGAAATCCAGAAGAAATACTCTCTCGCATGGTAAAAAGTCTCCTCGTTGACCTTTCCTCCAAACATCGTCAGAATCTGCGTCTGAAAAATCAGATACAGTGCAGTCAAAACCAGGCTGCTGACAATGCAGAGCACCACTGCATTTCCAATACTTCTGTGCGCATCCTCTTTTCGATTCGCACCCAGGCTGATACTGACAAACGCACAGCATCCGTCACCAATCATAACAGCAATCGCCAACGCCACCACTGTCAATGGAAATACCACTGTATTCGCAGCGTTTCCGTAGGACCCCAGATAATCTGCATTCGCAATGAAAATCTGGTCCACAATGTTGTAAAGAGCTGCCACCAGCAGCGAAATAACACACGGAACGGCATACTTTCTCATCAGCACGCCGATTTTCTCCGTCTCCAAAAATGAGTTCGATTTCTGATTCATGATACAAACCTCCAAAAACCTTTTTTCCAAGAGCAAAGCGGGGCAAGTCTGCCCCGAGGGCTTTTTTGTATAATAGGAAGTTCCAGAGAAGTTTCTATTATACAAAAAACGAGCGGCAGAAAACTGGATTTACGCAGTTTCTGCCACTCGTTATATTTAGTATACTCTATTTTTACATGGGATTCAAAGGCGATTTTGCACAAAATTTTCCCTCATCTTCTGTTTTCTCTCGTACATCTGCGCATCTGCCCCTTTAGACAGACTGTCCGCTTTGCTTCACCTCGTACTGACCGACCCAATCCTCAAATTCCTGCATCGGAAGGGGTTTGGAAAAGAAATATCCCTGCACGGTATCGCACTGAATCGAGTACAGAAAATCCATCTGCTCTGTCTGCTCGATTCCCTCCGCAACTGTCCCCACTTCCAATTTTATTGCCAGTTCCACAACACTCTGGATGATATCTCTCGCCTTTCCGCTCGACATATCCAGGAAAAATGACCGATCCAATTTCAGAGTATCCACATCAAACTCTTTCAGCAATCCCAGAGAAGAATATCCGAATCCAAAATCATCCATCGAGCACTGAAATCCCATCTCATGCATTCTCTGAATGCCCTTTTTGATACACTCGATATGCTCTTTGTCAAAAAACATGGATTCTGTCAGCTCAAATTCAATGGAATGTTCCGGCAGGCCGTATTTCTGAAAAATCTGGTAAAATTCATCCAGAAAATTCTCCTCGAAAAAATGATACCGCGACAGATTGACGGATACCGGATACCACACCTTTCCTTCCCTCTGGCGCCGTTTGTAGAACTTGCACACTTCCTCAAAGACATACAAGTCCAGTTTGCAGATTTTCCCATTCCGCTCAAACACCGGAATAAAGACATTGGGAGCAATCAGCCCTCTCTCGGGATGCTGCCAGCGCACCAGCGCTTCTGCCCCTTCCGGCCGATTTGTCTTTAGATTGACTTTTGGCTGCAGATACACCTGGAACTCATGGCAGGCAATCGCCTTCTCAAACATTTCGTCCAGCTCGCGCTCCTGTCTCACCCGCTCTGCCACATCCTCATCATAAAAGATACAGGCATCCCGCCCATTTTCCTGCTCACTTCTGGCCGCTATCCTCGCTCTGTCTTGTATCACATTGATATCCAGCGTACTATCCTGCACCAGACAGCACCCTGCCGCAAACCGAATCTGATATTTCGGAGACTCCAGATTGTGAAATGTGTTGATTCTCTGTGTGATCCCATCAATCCTCTTTTGAATCTTCCTGGGATTGCTCTCCTGCATACAGATAAAGAAGTGATCCATCTCGCTTCTCGCCGCAAACTCATCCTCCTCTTTGTTCAACTGTGTATCAATTACCTGATAAATGTACCTCAATATCTGATTTCCTGTAGAAAACCCGAACTTTTCATTGAAAAGCTTGAAATTCCGAATATTTAAAATCACAACAACGCAGGAAAACACCTTATGTTTCTGCGTGCAGCTCTCATATCTCCTCTGAAATGCTGTGCCGTTCATTCCGCCTGTGATGCTGTCGGTAAACGCAAGTTCTGTCAGTCTTTTTCTGTTTTCTGTGTTCATTTTATAAATCACCATCAGAAACAGCAAAAATACCAGCGAAATTCCAGCAATAATCAGAATAGAGCGCAGATTATACGTGGAGGCGCTGCCAGAAATCAGATTCACTGGCACAATGGTGAGCAGAATCCAGTCCGAAATTCCAAGGAAATTGTAGGCGAGAATATTCTCATTTCCATTTTCATCAATAAACTGAATCTTCCCGTTCGTCCCACTGTCCATATCCTTCTGAATTTTCACCACCTCGGACAGATAAACCTTTTTTGTGTCAATTCCAAACACTTCATCCAGATACAGAAAGGACTCCAAATCTACCGGAGACAGCAGGACGAGGCCTTCCTTGTCCACAATACAGCTCGCCGTTCTCCCCAAAAAAGCCTTTGACGAAATCATGGACTGCATTTTTTCTTTGGTGCGCACACCGACAAGCACATGACTGATTTCTCCTTTTGAATAGACAGGCGCCGAGTAGAACAGCATTTGCTGGTCAAAGAACCCGACATTGACCGTATCCTCAAAAAGATTCTGTTCCTGCGGAAGACTCACAATTTTCTGCAAATTCAAAACAGCATTGTCTTCCACAGACAGTGCAGTGCAGGCGCCCGACCTGTCAATCAACGCCAGAGCATCAAACTCCAGGATGTGCGCCTTTCTATCCAAAAAATCCTTCATCTCGCTTGTGTTGTACTTTTCGTACACCTTCGAGATGGAATCCGCCACATTCTCCAGCTCTATCTTCTAGTAGATGCCATCCTTGACCACCTCTGTGAGCTGTCTGGTGATTCCGTCGCAGTACTCCGCAACACTGTAATTCAACTCTCTGCGAAGCCCCGCCGCATTCCATAAGGAAAACAACATCCCCAGCACAGATACCAGCGCCAGGATAAAAATCTGCTTTTTCCGATTGATTCCCTTCTCTCCATATTCCTCATACTCTTCTTGTTTTCCTGCATTTTTCATATCCACCATCCAAAATATATACCCCCTGCCATTCAACGCCAATCGACTTAAAAGAGCAATGCCAACTATCTCGTGCGGTTTACGAATGCCTTTCTCAGCAGGTCCACCGGAATCATAGTTGCTGCCAGCAGAATCACTGCCACCCATCCTCTGATGCCGAACGGCACGCAGCTGAACATATTTCCAATCCAGGTAAAGACTGGGAATGGAACCAGACCGGCATTTACAATCAGTACCTGCACCAGAATAATTGTGAAGAACACTTTCAGGAATCCTGGGTTCTCCTGCAGCCTGTCAAAAATACCGAATGCATCGTCCCTGACATTGAATCCATTGAACAGGGCGCTGACGATAAACAGCACAAAGTAACCTGTCAGATGCTGTTCCTCATTGTCAAATAACCCGACAAAGAACGGATGCTTCAGATACACAAAGCTGATAAACGTCAGCCATGCGCCCATTGTTATAATCTGCGCCATCATCGGTCTGCTGACAATGCTCTCGTCTCTTCTTCTCGGTTTTTCGTCCATATATTTCTTGAGCGCAGGTTCGTTTCCGAGCATAATCGCCCCCAGACCATCCATTACCAAGTTGACGAACAGAAGATGGGTTACTTTCAGCGGTTCCTCCACACCAAAGAACGGAGCAATCGCACTCACCACCACAGCCGTCACATTGATGACAAGCTGTAACTTACAGAACTTCAAAATATTGTGGTAGATGGTTCTTCCGTACCAGATGGCGTCCTTGATGGACTTGAAATTGTCATCCAGAATGACAATCTTTCCGGCTTCCTTCGCCGCTTCCGTACCGCTTCCCATCGCAAATCCCACATCAGCGCGCTTCAGTGCCGGAGAGTCGTTCACTCCGTCTCCTGTCATGCCGACTACGAGATTCATCTCCTGGCACAGACGCACCATTCTCGATTTGTCCGTTGGCAGTGCTCTCGCAATCACGCGGATGTTTGGAAGCACCTTCTTTACTTCCTCGTCGGACATCTCATTGAGCTGTGCGGAGGAGAAGGCGCGGTCTGTCTTGTTTTTCAGCAGTCCGGCGTCTTTTGCTATGGCAATCGCTGTCTCCAGTCTGTCACCAGTAATCATAACTACCTGGATACCCGCCTTCTGCACTTCCTCAATCGCCTCTTTTGCCTCCGGTCTCACATCGTCGCGGATGGCAACCAGACCAATCAGAACAATATCGTCGTGGATGGTGTTCTCCACCAGTTCTTTCTCAGAATACGCGAACGCCAGAATACGCATCGCCTTGGAAGCCAGCTCGTCAATCTTGCGGTTTAAAACGGCGCGGTCAATCTCGCGCACAGTTCCGTCGTCCTCCAGATATTTTGTGGCAGCCGTCACCAGCTTCTCCGGCGCGCCTTTGTAGAATGTCTTTCCCACAGAGTCGATTCTCGCCTGGCTGAACTTGTTGGTGGAGTTAAAGCCCTGCGCCGCAGTCACCTTGTACTCGGTGCTCGCCTCCAGCACGCGGAACGTCGACTCCCCGATAAACTTCATCAGCGCCTGGTCTGTCGCGTTTCCGCCGATGACACGGTGCTCCGCGTCAAACATGGACTGTGTATTTTTTCCGATAGCAAGGTCTACTAGGGTTTTCAGATTGTTGTACTTGCTCATCTCCTCGAACGGGATGGAGCGCCCGCCGCCTGTGAAGAAGTCCACGACTTCCAGGCTGCCTTTTGTGATGGTACCTGTCTTATCGCTGAATAAAATGTTCAAGGAACCAGCCGTCTCGATACCTTCTGCCTTTCGCACAAGCACGTTGTGGTCGAGCATCTTGCTGGTATTCTGCATGAGTACCAGAGAAATCATAAGAGGAAGACCTTCCGGCACTGCACAGACAATAATCACGACTGCGAGGGAAACTGCCTCAATGACATCTTTGAGGACATTCTGGAATCCCAGTGCAAAGTATGCATTCACGCCGCCCGCAGACAGGATAAAATACAGGAAATACAGCAGCGCAATCACAATCGCGCCGATGTATCCAAAGGTAGAAATCTGTTTTGCCAGCTTTGCCAGCTTGACTTTCAGAGGGGAATCCGGCTCATCTTCCTGCATCTCCTGCGCCATCTTTCCCATCATGGTCTTTAATCCGACTTTGCGGACATCCAGAATACCCTCGCCGTCAAACACGATAGCGCCGCGGAACAACGAGTGCGCATCCACAAACGTATCTCCTGTGATGTTCTCCGCGAGTTCTGTGTCCTCTGCACCTGCCGTCTTCTTACATTCTTCTGCCTCGCCATTCAGTGCAGAAAGGTTCACTTTCAAAGAACCAGAAATCAGGATACCGTCTGCCGGAATCTTGTCGCCAGACTGCAGCAGCACCTTATCGCCTACAACCACGTCATCCACATCAATCACAGTCACCAGACCATTTCTGTGTACCTTACATTGGTCTTTCTTCGTGCTGTCCTTGAGTTCTCTGTACTTGGTATCGCTGGCAACCCCCGTCTTCGCGGACACAAACGCCACGATAAGAACTGCCACAATCGTTCCAAGCGGCTCATAAATCTCTGCATACCCAAAGAAAAACATGACAATCATCAGCGCTGCAATCGCAAGCAAAATCCGAATCATCGGGTCGCCGAATGTCTCTTTAAATTCTTCCCAGAATGTTGTCGGTTCCGAGTCCGGTATGACATTGGAACCGTTTTGCTCCCTGGAAAGCTCGACTTCCTTGTCTGTCAGTCCATTATATTTCATGAAGATCCTCCTTTATGCATACGGTACAGCAGAGCGTGTCTGTTTCTTTTTCTAGTTCTTTGTCACGCCCTGCTCCCCGTGCATAGTTTTATAGTTGCAAATTTATCTTTTTATACGTATCGATTCGCCACTTCTCCGATGGAATTGTCGCTTGTTCCCTGACCGATGGCATTGAACTTCCATTCTCCGTTGTGGCGGTACACCTCTCCGAAAATCAACGCCGTCATACCAGAATAATCGTCGGTCAGGTTGTAGCGGCACATCTCTTTTCCGTTTCTGCAGTCCACCAGACGGATGAATGCATTGCGGATCATTCCGAAATGCTGTTTTCTCTCTCTGGCCTGGTAGATATTGACCATAAGCACGATTCTGTCATACTCTGCCGGAAGCTTTGCCAAATCCACCAGAATCTGCTCGTCGTCGCCGTCTCCTGCACCAGTCAGATTGTCTCCCATATGCTGCACGGTCCCCGATTTATGTTTGAGGTTTCCAAAATACACCACATCCTCATTGGCTCTCAGCTTTCCATTCTGCAGCAGAATCGCTGTCGCGTCACAGTCAATGTCCTGCGGTTTCAGAGAGAAAAATCCTCTCTTCTGCTGTACCTCGTCCCATCCCAGACCGATCATCACTCTGGAAAGACCTGCATTTTCTTTGGAAAGGCTGACCTTTTGTCCCTTTTGTAAGCTAATTGCCATAACTTTCCTGCCACTCAAAATATGATTAAATATACTCATCACATCGAGATAATGTAGATTCTCACGAATTCTACTTACTGCTTTATTGTGTATGCTTTTGACTTGTATTTCTACAATATCTACTCACAGATTCTTGTACACTCCACAGTCGTCAATTCCCGAAATAGCCTTCGGTACATGCTTACGTTTGCGTTTTACTTATGCAATTTCATAAGCTATAGCATCTTTCAAATTGAGTGCCGCATTCCAATCTCTGTCTTCCATATAACCACAGGCACATCTGTATATTCTGTCCGAAAGTCTCAGGTCCTTCTTGATGCAGCCGCAGCGGTGACATGTCTTTGAAGATGGATACCATCTATTGACGACTCGAAGTTCTATGCCATATTCGCTGCATTTCGTTTGAAGTTTTGTTCTGAATTCATAAAACTTCTGGGATGCAACACTTTTTGAAAGATGCCGATTCTTCATCATTCCTCTTATATTCAGGTCTTCAATCGTTATATAAGACGGCTTGGTTTTCACTATCTCAGCGATTGTTTTATGGATATAATCCGTACGGATATTGTCTATCCTATGATAAAGTCTTTGTACTTTCATCTTCTGTTTTTTTAGATTTGATTTTTGAGTGGGCTCTCCTTTCTTTACGTTTTCATATTTACGGGAAAGTCTTCGCTGTTCCCGAATTAATTGTTTTTCCAGTTTTTTTATTCTTGCTGATTTGTTTATGTTCTTATACGTTTTTCCATTGGAAATAACAGCGAACTCTTTTAGTCCAAGGTCAATGCCAATCCCCTCAGTGAAGTTATTATCTATCTTTTTATCAGGAATTTCAATAAGAACGGAAACATAATACCGATTGGCTTTCATGGAAACGGAACCGCTTTTTATTACATATCCGTCTTTTGTTGTTGGCAGATATCCTTTTTCTTTGATACGAACCCATCCAAGGGATGGAATATGGATTCTGTGCCTTTCGCACCGGCAATCCTTCGGATTATTCTTTACGAAATACATCTTCACATCCGATTTGCCTTTCTTTTTAAATTTAGGAAACGCACTTTTGTGTTCAAAAAATCTTTTAAATGCCCTCTGCCCATGATTCACTGCCTGCGTTACTGCTTTGGAATAGGCTTCTTTTATCCAGGAATGTTCTGGATGATTTGGAAGATATTCATGATTCAGCCAAACTCTAAATTGATGACTGCTCATAAACGTTTTACCAGTTTCATGCAGTTCTTTATTGTGAGCAAGATAGAAGTTATAGATAAATCTACAAGTTCCTATGGTCTTGCGAATCTTGACTTTCTGTTCTTCCGTCGGATGGATTTCCGTCTTGAAGCTCCTCAGCAATTTCCTCGTTCCTTTCTCTATCCCAACGTTGTAACGTCTTGGCAGGTACGCCTAATCGTTCAGCAAAATCTTTTGGCTTGTAATTCGTAATATTTGATGATACCAAGGTCAAAAGGTCAGAAATCCCATGCAAGCTTGCTTGCAAGAGGATTTTTGACTTTGGGACCCGCCAAAAACATGAATAAGTAGCCATTTTTCAAAGAAAAATGAGCGGATTATGAATGTTTTTGAGGATTGTGAGAGCACGCAGTGCGGAGCAATCCGGTATCAAAGGGGTCAAAATACCTTTTGACCCCAACATCATTTGATGTTGTTCATAACGATTCCACTCCTTTGAGCTTATTTTAACACATGTTATCACATTTGTTAATATATTTAATTACTTAACTTTCCTCCTGTCTATTATTCCACTTCTACGCCAAAATGTTCGCACAGCGCTGCCAGGCCGCCCTGGTATCCGCTTCCGATGGCATTGAACTTCCACTCGCTTCCGTGTTTGTACAGTTCGCCGAACACTGCAGCTGTCTCGATGGAGAAATCTTCTCCCAGGTCATAGCGCAGCAGCTCCTCTCCGCTCACTTCATTGTAGATGCGGATAAAGGCATTGGCTACCTGGCCGAAATTCTGGCGTCTCACTTCCGCATCGTAGATAGTGGCTGTAAACACAATCTTTGAAATATTGGCCGGAACCAGAGACAGATCCACAATCAACTGCTCATCGTCGCCGTCCCCTGCGCCGGTGCGGTTGTCGCCTGCATGCTGCACAGCACCTGACGGATGGGTCAGATTCCCGTAGAACACAAAGTCCTCGCTTCTCGAAACTTTTCCGGAGTCTGTCACCAGAAATGCTGCCGCATCCAGGTCAAAATCTCCTCCTGTATCAAATGCATTGACATCCCAGCCCAGACCGACTACCACCTTTTTCAGGCCAGGATTTTCCTTTGTCAGACTCACTTTCTGTCCTTTTTTTAAACTGATTGGCATTTTTTGTCCTCCTTTATACTAAATTTTATACTGATTATGCAACCTCAATTCCGTAATGGCCGCACAGTGCTGCCAGACCGCCCTGGAATCCGCTTCCGATGGCATTGAACTTCCACTCTCCGTTATGGCGGTACAGCTCGCCGACCACCACTGCTGTCTCGATGGAGAAATCTTCTCCCAGGTCGTAGCGGATCATCTCTTTGCCAGACACTTCGTCCACAATGCGGATAAAGGCATTGGACACCTGCCCGAAGTTCTGACGTCTCATCTCCGCATCATAGATGGTGACTGTAAACGCGATGCGTGTGACATTGGCCGGAATCAGTGTCAGGTCCACCTCAATCTGTTCGTCGTCGCCATCACCCTCACCGGTCAAGTTGTCGCCCATGTGCTTTAAAGCGCCGCTCTTATGTTCCAGATTGCCGTAGAAAATAAATTCTTTCTCCGTCGGGCATTTTCCGTTGTCTCCCAGCATGAATGCTGCTGCATCCAAGTCAAAATCGTAACCGGAATCAAACGCATTGATATCCCAGCCCAGACCGACCATAATCTTCTTTAAACTTGGGTTTCCTTTTGTTAAATCCACTTTCTGTCCTTTTGATAAATTAATAGGCATAGCGTTCCTCCTTTTGCTGCTGTAAACTTCTCATTTTTTCAGTTCTTTGCTGGCATGTGGTACATTCTGTCAAAATCCGCCTTGATTGTCTCAAGCCTTGCCTGCTCCTGCTCCCGCTGTTTTCTGGCATTGTCCTGAATTTGTCTTGTCTCGTCAATACCACTCACAATCGTCTTCCATGTGGACTCCAGCGTCTCAATCTTGATGGAGTTGCCACTCGCCAACCGTGCTGTCATCTTTGACTGTTCCACCGTATTTCGCGCATTTTTCAGCAGCATTTCATTGGTCTTTTCGTCCAGAGCAGACATCGCCTCCGCCTGGATTCTCTGGCGTTTGAGCATAATCGCCTGCGCCAAGGCCTGCTTAAATACAGGGAGCGTGATGATAAATGCGGAATTGATTTTTCTCACCAGGTTCATATTGCTAAACTCCATGGTCTTTATCATCGGAATGGACTGCATCGCCACATTCTCAGCAATTCTCAAATCTTGCGTTCTCTGCTCCATCATCAGCAGGGACTGCTGGAGTGTCGTCAGCTCAAACTGAATCGACATATCCCCTGTTCTCTCCATGTCCTGTCTCAGCTGCGCCATGTACGCCTCAATCTCTCTGCACGCCTGCTCGCCCGCCAGGATGTATTTTACCAGTTCATGATAATAATTCACATTCGCATCAAACAGCTGATTCAATTTGCGGTTTGACTGCTTAATTTCCGACTCATACTGCTTTAACTGGACATAAATTTTGTCCACTTCTTCCCCCATCGTATGATACTTCGCCAGAATCTTGTCCAGCTGTTTTCTCATATTTTTGAACAGTTTTCCAAACAATCCTGGATTGTCTCTGATTTCCTCGATATCGAACTTGGACATGATTTTTGCCAGTGTGTTTAACATCTCGCTGGACTCGTCGAGCTGCGCCATATTGATGCTGTTTAAAACTACATCCGATGCCTTGGAAATCTGCTCGGCCACTTCTACACCGAAAGAGACAATCGTCTCCAGATTGTACACCTCAATCGTGCTCACAATCGCATCCACCTCATCGGAACCTTCCAATTCTGTGTTCATGCGCTGTCTGTCAGCCACAATATCATATTGTTCCACGACCGCAAGCTCATCCTTCGTGTCAGGAAATGTGGTATCCTGCATAACCGGCGCCCGCTTAAAGTCTAATGCCATATATCATCCTCCCTCCGTCTGTTTTTTATATTAAACTATGCAGCAGATTCTGCTTTCCTACCGCCTTCCAAAGAGTCTGTCGCGCAGGCTCTGCCATGTGCCATAGGCGGACGAAAGAGTGGAAAAATCGGGAACCCGCAGGTCATACAGATACTCTCCAATCTGGTACTCCTCCATCAGCCGCCTGGTGTAGTATTTCTCAACAGTCTGATATCCTGTCGGGACAAAAAATACGATGTCAAATCCAACCAGGTTCAGATAGGCCATCATAATGGCGTCTTCCTGGGAAATCACCCTGTCTGATGTATTAATATATACAATTTTCGGATTTTTCTTTGTGAAATCAAATTTTTGTATCAGGCGCACCACATTTTTCTGCAGGTTCAGAGCTGTCGCAAGAATCGTGTACTCGGTACCATTCTCAAAAGTTCCCTTTATGAGTCCGCTCTCAATCAAAAGCTGCAGTTTATCCAACAGATGATTCTGCATTTCTTCTCTGAGAACTCCATATGGGTAATTCGGGTGCTCCCTGATGGCGCGTTTCTGCAATTTTCTATTTTTGTAGAATGTGGTCACATACGGTTTTATCGGATTCGGGTCCTCCTTATCCAGATACGGCACACCTTTTATCAGAATCGTATCTTCTGTCAAGAGTCCCTTGATGCCCGCCCAGTATGCGGAAAGATTACCGTCCTTCACGCCAGAAACCTTGGCAAACAATACCGGAAGTGTCACCACATCGTCCATTGTACTGAAACTGGGGCGATATTTTAACTCCTGGTCCCACAAAATCGCAATTTCCTCGTACATCGTCTGCAAAGTCACCGTCACAGCCTTTTTGTACTGCTGATTTCTATAAAGTCCTGAATCTTGATAGAGAACAGAATCCAGCTCCCGCTCTGCGTGGTAGGCAGCCGTCCCGATATGGACATCTGTGTTCGCCCTGGGGAAGCGGCTGACAGCAAGTGAATTTGAAAAACTTCTCTCATACAGCAGAGAATCCTGCAGACAGCACTTTGTATCCAAATTTGGATTTAAAATCAGCACATCCACCGGCAGACGCGCCAAAAGCCGCAGAAAAAGCGCTTCATTCTCGTTTTTGCAGCCGCCCAGATAGATAAAACAGGCGATATCCGGCATCTTCCAACCAGAAAACAGCTCTTTCTGGTAGCGTCTCAGCCAACAGAGCAGATACACCGCTCTGTTTGTCAGTCTATTCAGCGTCATGCCTAGCTGCCCAGAAGCTTCCGATAACAGGTCCAAAAATACTTTTTTCATCAACCGCTGTAGTTCGATATCAGCTGTGTATTGGATGTTGCTGGACAAATCCTGCATCATCTGGTCTTCTCTCGTGTATGTAGCGCGCCGTATCGAGGCAATCTCGTCAGGCGACGGCTGTGGTATCAACTGCTCGGCTATCACCAGATTTCTTTTGTTATTTCTCAGTTCCAGCTGAAACTGATACAGCTCGTTCATATAGGTCAGCTTGTCTTCCACCCCATTGATTCGGCAGAAACAATTATAAAAAAGATTTGGGTCATCGCCCCTCGCCCGTACCGCTGTCCTGATATCATCCAGCCCTTTTCCCTCTATCCATGCATTCGTGCAGTTTCGTATCTGCGGCTCCACGCCGTACAGGCGCTCACGATTTCTCTTCTCGGCCATCTCCTCCCGCACCTTTTTGAGAGAAAATGACTCTGGAAACGGGTTCATGCCAGAAAGCGCCAGATTGTCGGACACTTTTGACTGCGGGTCCAGACTGAGATAATTTTTCTCACCGCTCGGCCGACACTGAAGCAACACAATATCACAGCCCGTCCCTGACAGAATTTCAAGCAGCATCAGCTCATAGCGGCTGACTTCTCCCTCATACAGTATCTTCGGGATTTTATTTTCACCGAGCTGACTCACAATGCGCTCAAATTTATAGTACAGCCAGCACATGAACTTGATATACGCATTTTTCAATATATTTTCATTTTTGCCGGCTTTTCTGAGATTTTCGAGACAATCGTACATGGACTGCGCCACCTGTGTTCTCTGATAATCGCTCATTCTGGGAAGCCACCGTTTCAGACTGGATGTGATAAATCCAGGACTCATCTGAAAACTCATGCCCATGATTTCATTATAATAGGAAAGATTTTTTTCATCCGGATTTGGAATTTTACCCTCTATCACGACGCCGGACAACCTCGCCGCCTCAAAATAGCGTTGAATGAACTCCAGTATCTGCGCATTGCAGCCGTTAATCCGGTAAAAATAGACAGCCTTTTCCCGCCTTTTTGATAGCTCCGTAAAAAAATCATTCAAACTCTGGATTTTCCTGTGTTCAAACATCCTTTTCTTTCACCCTCAGCATCCCGTTTTCGTTCTTGTTTTCTTTCTTATATCTGTTCTTGGTGTCGATTTCTTATGTCAGTTTTCTGTATCCATCTTCTGCATCCGATTCGTGTTCACATATCAAGTTCCCATCTGCGCAGTATGTCTATGCTGTCAGCTTGCCTTTGTTCATCACATAGCCGAGTCCTGCTCCCACAAAACCGCCCAGAATATGAGACAGATTTGACACATTGTCCTTGAGGAACAGCCCATCGTATACCTGGCCTCCCAGATATATCAATGCCACCAAAATAAACGTCAGAGGAATATAACCATCTTTTATGCTGGTAAACGAAGACAAAAGAATCAGGGCAAAGACTACACCGCTCGCTCCGAGCAGACGAACATGCGGAAATAAAAGACAATTCACAAGCCCCGTCACCAGAGCTGTGATGAAAATCACACAGAACATATTCCAGGAACCGTATTTTTCTTCCAGAAGAGGCCCGACCACCAGAATCAGCATGATATTATTGATAAAATGTTCCCATCCAGCATGTCCGAATACATGCCCGATCAGACGCACATATGTCAAAGGCTGTAAAAATGAGGAGCGGTACACACTGAAAAGCAGAATATTCGACCTGCCTTTTGTCAATATATTCAAGAGCAGTGCCGCCAGACAGATGATGGAAAACCCCAAAATCACTGGTGAATTAAAAGATATTTTCAATTTTTCGCCTATTCTGTGCATACAGCTTCCCCCTATTCCTCCCGTCACTTCATGAGACTTTTTATATTCATGTGAATTTTTTTATTTTTCCTTTCAAGCAACTCGAAATTAGTGTTTTCATTATATCATATTCCGACAATAATTCCATTACAAATCCCTTAAACTTTAGAAAAATTTAAGACATAAACCCCCATTGACTGAAAAAAGAGAGTTCAAAACACAGATATGCTCTGAACTCTCTTTTTTCTCAATTTTTATTCCTTAATTCCTCGTATTATTTTTTCGGAAGTCTCAGCTGAATTTTTGTTTCTTTCTCTATGAATTCTCTGATTTTGCTCTCAGCGGCTCTGCGTTTGGCATAGCGAAACAGACAGCTCTCGTCCACCCCATATGTCCCAAATGCCTTTTCGTACAGATTCACCCACTGATATTCCTCCCATCCCATCTCACGGAGCAGAGGAAGCAGCAGCCTGTCAGTCCGGACATCCACCAGAAGTTTTTCCAGCCTGGTGTGCCAGTGAGCTGTTTTTCCTGTTGGCGCCTCGGAAATCCGTTTCTCAATCACCAACAGATTTTCAGAATAGTACTGATACAGCATCTGCGGAGTCGGATGCAGCAATACTTTTCCTGGGTACACGGCATTCAATGTGTGGAAAAGGAAATCTCCCAGATCACTCTTTGCCGAGATAAAGATAATATTGCACAAAATCGGATTCGTCAAAAATTCATTCAACTGCAACAGTTCAAATACATTAAACTCCACATATGGATGATGTTCTTTGATTCTCGCAGCTACCTCCTCGGCAAATCTGGAGTAGGTATATTGATACTGCTGGAAAGAATACCCGCTGCCTTTCTTATCATACTTTGCTATCAAATTTTCTTCTACTATATTTTCTGATATATCCTCCTCTGCTGTGTACCCTTCCACTGCGATTCGGACTCTTGTGCCGAGCGCTCTGCCCGCTGCTTTCTTTCTTTTCGGTTTCTCGTGCTCTGCCCGTTCGGCAACACAGTATGCGTTTCGCCCGACTCGGACAATCTTCCCTGTCGAAATCAACCTCTCCACTCTCGCTCTGAATGCGTGTTCGCCAATCACCATTCCACACTGGTTCATCGCCCGAAGCAAATCCTCTCTATTAAAATACTGCATTTCCTTCAGCTGCCGCAAATATTCCAGCTCATCTTTTCTATCTGCCATACAGTCCCCTTTTCTGTCCTCTCTGCCACCCTGTTTTTTCTGCCATTTTGCGTAGTTGTATTATAAAGAAACTGTCCCAAAAATTCAATAGCAAATCGGCACTTTTTGCCATTTACTGCCGTTTTGCTACATTTTTGATATTGTTACATTTTTTATGTGGTAAATCGGCACTTTTTATCATTTACTGCCGATTTACCACTTTTATTATCCTTATATATACGATTTTTAGAATGGTAAAACGGCAGCTTTTATTTTTTTACTGCCGTTTTACCATATTTTTATCTCTATAATATTACTTTTTTATATAGCAAATCGGCAGTACTGCCGATTTACCACTCTATTTTTTATGTACCTTTGTTTATTTTAATGGTAAAACGGCAGTTTTTTATTTTTTAGTGCCGTTTTACCATCTTAAATTTCACACTATATACGTCAAAAAAAGTGGTAAATCGGCACTTTTTGTCGTTTACTGCCGATTTACCACTTTTTTTAATGTGCTATTCTATTTTTCGCTATCCGCTCTTCTCTCTCCCTCTCTATCCACGCAGTGCTGTCAGCTTCTCCAATCTTTTAAGCGCCTCATCCAGAGTTTTTTCCTCTCTGGCAAAATGCAGGCGAATCAGATGATTCACATTCTCTTTAAAGAAGCTGGACCCTGGAACTGCGGCCACACCGATGTTTCGGATCATCCACTCACAAAATTCCAAATCGGTATATCCCGCAAACTGCGGCAAATCCAGAAATTCCTGAATATCAACAAGCACAAAATACGTTCCCTGGGGCACATTGTGTTTCAGGCCAATCCGGTCCAATCCCTTCAAAAAATGCTCTCGTTTCTTTGTATACGTCTCCCTCAAATCTGCATAATACTTCTCGGGAAAATTCAGTCCTGTCACAGCTGCTTCCTGCAGCGGCGCAGCCGCTCCCACGGTCAGGAAATCATGTACTTTTTTTGCTCCTTCCACGACTTCCTCCGGTCCAATCAGATATCCCAGACGCCATCCTGTGACAGAAAATGTCTTCGACAGAGAATTGCAGGTAATCGTGTGTTCATACATGCCTGGGAGAGATGCCATATAGATATGCCGATATGGCTCATATACCAGATGTTCATACACTTCATCTGTCACCACAAACGCATCATACTGCACTGCAAGGCGTCCAATTCCTTCCAATTCCTCCCTGGTGAAAACTTTCCCGCATGGATTCGATGGATTGCACACGATGATGGCCTTGGCTCCCTCCTGGAATCCCTTTTCCACCAGATGCATATCAAATTCATAAGTTGGCGGAACCAGCGGAATATAGATGGGATCTGCGCCAGAAAGAATCGCATCTGCCCCATAATTCTCATAAAATGGAGAAAATACCATTACTTTGTCCCCTGGGTTGCAGATTGTCATCATCGCACACATCATGGCTTCTGTGCCGCCGCATGTCACAACAATCTCTGTGTCAGGATTTATGTCTCGCCCAATCGCTTTTCCCTGCTTTTTTGCCAGTGCCTCTCTCAGATTTTCTGCCCCAAATGTGATGGAATACTGGTGCGGCCCCTCATAAGCGGCCTTTGCCAGAGCATCCAGCATTTCTTTTGGGGGGTCAAAATCTGGAAATCCCTGTGATAAATTAATGGCATGATACTCATCGCTGATTCTTGTCATACGGCGAATAACGGAATCTGTAAACGTTCCTACTCTTCTACTTAACTGCGGCATATGCCTTCCTCCTTGCTGTCTCTCTTTTTTGCTGTTTTCGCACGTTTCCTGCAAACCAAAAAGGTACTCAAAACTCTACCTTCTAACATATCAAAGATACGCCGTACCTACGGTAGAATTCTGAATACCTTTTTATTCACTACCCGGTGGTAGTGACAGGCTGTATGTTTTCACTTGTCTTTATTTATCTTTGCTCTCCAAAAGTATACTATCCGAAACCAGACTTGTCAATATGTATTAATACCAGGGTCAAAAGGTCAGAAATCCGATGCAAGCTTGCTTGCAAGAGGATTTTTGACCTTTGGGACCCACCAAAAACATGAATAAGTAGCCATTTTTCAAAGAAAATTGATTTTCTTATTTCAGAAAATCTTCTCTCTGTGGGCTGAAAATATCCAAAATTACAGAATCCTCCAAGGCCGTCGCTCCATGAGGCACATTCGGCGCCACATAGTAGCTGTCGCCTGCTTTCAGCTGGTATACCACTCCATCCGCCACATACTCAAACGAACCAGAGACAATGTAGCTCACTTGCTCATGTACATGCTGATGCACGGTTCCCACAGCCCCCTTCGCGAACGTTGCCTCCACGCCCATCATATTGCCGCCGCGCGCCAGGATTCGTCTGGTGATTCCAGGGTCAGGATTTGTGGGAATAATATCTTCATATTTTAAAACCATAGATAAGACACTTCCTTTCCGATTGTCTGCTGTTCTGATTATCTGCTGTTATGATTGTCTGCTCTCATGGCTGCCTGCTGCAATGACTTTCTGCCATCCTTGCCTTTGCGGTTTTATGCAGCTATGTTTTTATGCGTCAATCGCCTGCATAATTCCTCTCATATACCCAATCGCATGAGCCGTTGCTGCATACGGGGAATCTGGGCAAGTTGTAAACGCCGGTGTATGGTCCGGCATAAAGATGCCGTCAAAGCCATGTTTTTTGTACAGTTTCAGCGCCTTCACCATATCCACATCGCCCTCATCAATAAACACTTCGCGGTAATCTGGATATTTGCCTCTCACATTTCTGAAATGCACATAGGCAATCTTGTTCGCGGATGCAAATTTCTCAATCGTCTCATAGACATCAACTCCAGGCATCTCCGCAAAAGTTCCCTGACAGAATTCCACTTTGATGTTATCGCTCGGCACGATGGAGAACAGCCTGTCATAACACTCTGGACGAATCAACATACGTCCCATACCGCGCAGAACCGGAATCGGCGGGTCTTCCGGATGTGCTGCCAGACTGACGCCTGCTTCCTCTGCGACCGGAATGATACGCTCCAGAAACCATGTCACTCTATCCCACATCTCCTCTGAGGTCACAGGTTCCAGAAATCCTTTCGGTGCATCTGGTCTCACCACAAAGTTCATAAATGTACCATTTGGAATCGGTGTATCCTCCGGCGGACTTACTTCCTTCGCACAGCGCGGACTGATTGCGCCGCCGCGGGCATTCGGTCCATCCACTCTTCCCCACACTCCGGCAATGCTGAAATTATATCCCATAATCGGAATTTTGGCCTTTCCCAGATTAGAAATCGTTCTCTTGACACACTCCATCTGCTGCTCACGCCCTGGACCCTTTAACACAATCTGATCCCAGTGACTCAGCTTAAAATTCTCCATTCCGCCAATCTCGATGTTGTACTCCGCCGCCATCTTTTTCATGGCAAGCAAGTCATCCAGAGACCAATATCCATCTTTTGAGGATGGCAGAAGTTCTTCGCCAGGACGGAACACAATGATATGCGTCACGCCCAGCTGCTGTGCAAAACTCAAATAATCATGATTAAAAAAACCATTTCTGACTCCCAATCCCAGCTTCACATGAAGCCCCCTTTCTTCCATCAAAGCGGATATTCACCATTGTAGCTGTTTCGGATCGTATCCGCTTTTTTACTGTCTCTTTTTACCGTTTTTCTTTACTGTTTCCCTACACTCTCAGGCAGCATATCTCTTGTCCGTTTCTGTTAGATAAGTCAGTTTTCTGTTAGATAAATGCCTGTCCTCCGTTAATCTGGACAATCTCACCTGTGATAAAGGATGCCTTCTCGGATGCCAGGAATTCAATCACAGATGCCACTTCAGAAGCCTGTCCCAGTCTCTTTAAGACAATCTGGTCTTTCCAGCTCTCCACAATCTCACGCTTGGTCGCCGCATGGAACTCGGTATCAATGGTTCCTGGGGATACGGCATTGACACGGATTCCGTACTCTGCCAGGTCTTTTGCCAGGGCACGGGTCAATCCCTCAATCGCTGCCTTGCTGGCTGCATAGATACCTGCGCCTGGACCGCCGCCGGAAGTCACTGCGATGGTGCTGTAGTTGATGATGGACGGGTGAGCACCCTTCTTTAACAGCGGGATTGCCGCACGGCTTGCGAAGAACGCACTGTCAAAGTTCAATGCCATAACTCTTCTCATGAAAGATGTCTCCATTCCCTCAAAGCGCTGTCTGCCGCCCAAACCTCCTACATTGTTTACCAGAACATCAATGGAATCATACTTTTCTGCGATGGCCTTAAAGCAGCTCTCCACATCCTCCTCTTTCATAGAGTCTGCATAGATATACTCTGCCTGGATGTTGTTCTCTTTTAATTCGGCCAGTGCAGTCACTGCTGCCTCATTGTCAATTCCTGTGATAATAATGTCATATCCTGCCTTTCCCAGTGCTACTGCTGCACTAAGGCCAATTCCTCTTGTTCCGCCTGTGATAACTGCTCTCATACTTGAACTCTCCTATCTCACTAAATTTTTATTGTCTCGCCTGAATATGCCTCTAAAGCGATCCCTGGCATGTTTTGTGGTATCGTATTTCGCTCTATTCTGTTTTATTTTATTCTATATGTGCTGTCCCGCTCACAAAATCGCTGCTTTACTGTTCCTGCATCGTCAGCTGATATTTCGCATCTGCACCTTTGTGTCTCACCAAAATGCTGTTTCGTGTCCGGTTCACCGGATTGTCCATCGTCTTTAACAGGTACAGCTCCTGCCCGTCTCCCAGACTCACTATGATTTTCAGCATCCTGTCACCAACTTTTCCATACAGCACGGCACTGTCAGCACCTGCTGTCTTCACTCTCTTTGTCTCAAGGATATGCTGATATCCATTGTCGTGAAATCCAAGGTCTGCATCCTCAAGCTCCCAGTCATAAGTCAGTCCAACGCTGGACTCAAAATGGAAGATATAGTCATAAATGCCATCTTTTCCACCTTCCACGCTAAAAGCATCCCTCATGCAGGTATCGGAAATCTCCAGGGTTCTCACATAATCAATTCCCTCGTAGACATCGGATGCCTTCGCTATTATTTTGTTTTCATCGTAATACAGGCACTCGCCTGGACTTCTGGAGGTGATGTCGGTGCCGTTCCAGCAGACAGTATTGTGCGAGAGTGTCTTCCTGTGCCATTCATTGCAAAGTCTGGAGCGATAACCAGCATTGGAGAGGTCTCTGGAAACTCTCTGGTCGCCGTACATGATTTCCACGTTCATAATATCTGGATGTGCATGAGATTTTCCGTTCAGACCATATTTTAGGAATACATTCCAGTTTTTGTTTCTCAGCATGGTGAAATTCGACTTCGGGAAGTTGTGGGACGTCTGCTTCACTGGAGTGAATCTGCTGTAGTCAAAGTCAATGTTAAATAACAGTTGTTCCAGACATACCTGATTCTGACAGTAGTATGGCTCCGACAGCGGCAGAATGGTTCTTGGCGCTGGACAGTTCTCGATGAGTTTTGTGATATTTCCAATCTCGCTGTCCTCCCCTTCTGCTCTCGCCATGGTATGATAGATATAGCTGAATGTCTTTAAATTCAGGTTTGGCCATCCATCATTCGGATTTGGAAGATACTGGTTGTCAAAAGCGTAAGAGTATGCCTGTACAAACATCTTTGTCAGAATCCGGCTGCTCTCCTCGCCGAAATCATAATCATAGATATGGCAGAACAAATATAAGTACGAAATTCCCTCCAGCAGGAAGAAATTATAGTGAATCGACCCTTCATACCAGAAGGAGTCTGAGGTCACACCTTTCTTTAACTGCTCATGGATGTTGTACTCGCTACCGAATGTAAAATCGAGCATTTCCTTGTCATGAAATGCCAAACCCATCACACCGATAGCTGCCAGATTCCAGCAGCTGATATTGTGGATGCGCGTCGCCTGCGGCGCCAAAAGATGGAACATCTCGCGAAACATCGTTTCATACACCATATTGAGCCATTCTGCATCCAGCTCATCGCGCAGAATCTCAATCGCCTGCACAAAACGGATAGCCACGATGGATTCGTTTAGTCCCTGCGGCATCATCTTTCCACAGCCCCATTTCATGGTATCATAGGAATCACAGATGACATTCTCCTTGTTATGTAAGGTAAATTCACGATAATGGTGCGCATAGAAATCAATCACAAAGACAGAATACTCAAAGTATTTTCTCTCCCCTGTGGCCTTGTACACCACTGCCGAGACCAGTGCCATGACAACGGCTCTGTTTCTGTAAAAATAGGTCCAAACCCCATCCAGAATGTCATTCTCATACACTTTGCCGCAGACCTCACAGCGATGTTTTTTCGGAGAATGTAAATCGAAAATCAGACGCCCGCCGTCATCGTCACAGAAGTAATAATGTCCCCATCTGCTCAGTCTGTCCGGCGAGTCCGAGAAATCCGGCATAAATGCGTCCACATCCTTACGCATCTCTTCTATAATCTGCCGATTTTTCTCCACAGACCGAATCCATGTCTCAAAATTGTCATTTAAGTATCTCATACCATTCTTCCTCTCCCTCAGACACCAAAATCTGAATCGGTGTCAAAGTTTCGTTCTGCTCTGTTTCGCTTTGGTTTTCTTTTTCCTGTCCTGATTTTGGTTGGCAAGAAATTCGATACACGTTCTCCCCGTGTTTTACGGTCAGCTCTCCCCGCTCGAAGGACAACTTGGTTTTGGCTCCTTCAAACGTAAAACACTCAAAAAAAATCTGCTCTTTCTCTTGACATGCTGACTCAAAACATAATGTTTCCATCAAAACCCGACATACCTTGTCTGGCTCCTGAGTCGTCATCACGCTGACTACTTCCTGCTGATACTGCCTAGTCTGTATGCTCCGATCGGAAAATACGGTATAGCGAATATCGCCCGTCTGCATAGCATACCGGAAACTATTTTCCTCTATCTGCCAGCCTTTCTGGTCCGTGTTGGAAATCAGCTGATATTGGTGGGGGTCTTCACTCCTGCACACATCCACAAAAATCCAGAATGACAGCCCATCCGTGAGCAGCATCCGGCTCACTTCCCGCATGTTCAGTGCTTTCGGGTACACGCCTGTCGTCTGTGCGCGGTACAGCACCACGTTGCCCTTCTGCTTCACTGCAGTCACGCTGCCGCCGTACGTCCTCTCATTGAATGTCTCCCCCTTCTGCTCCATCCTCATTTTCACACTCTTCACATACACATCATTCACATCCACGGCATCCGTGTAAGTGTGGTCTACCAGAATGACATTGTGATTGTCCGGCATGATGTTGCGGTTGTATCCATCCTCACAGGTCAAAAATTCCTTTCCGCTCGCAAAGATGTAAGAGAGATTGTCCGGATGGTGATGGGACAGGGAGAGACAGTCAATCCCCTCCTCCCGAAGCAGGCGAAAACCCGTTTCCCACTGTTTTCTGCCGCCTGGATAGCCGCATTTTATAGTCAGGACCCTGCTCTCACGGCTCCAGTTCTCCCGTATAGAGAGCAGTCCCAAATCTTCAAAGTATCGAACATTCGGAAGCAGACTTAAATCCTTCTCTGCAACATCTGGGTCATACCAGAGAAATTCAAATGCCGCCTCAGGAAGGATTCCTGGCTTAATCTTGCTCTCTGTTGCTTCTTCTGTCAAAAATTCATGCACTACCATATTGGCAAATGTCTGCGCAAATCCATCCTGATATTCTGCTGCCGTCTTATAGTAGACGCATGGTGCATGGCCGCTGTGCCTGTCGTGGCTGTCTCCGAAATTTAGCTGCTGTGAAAAATCACCGCTCGACTGGTACAGGCGATAATAAAATGTATGTCTCAAATATGCACTCGTCTGAAAATAATCGATACCTTCCTGAACTTTCAGCAGATGCGCGTAGACAAACAGCCACATTCCGCCATATCTCCAGTAAGGGACTCCCTCATAATTGGAGCCGTCGTCCGCCAGATAAGAAAATACTCTGGCAAAATTTTCTTTGGCCTCCTCCGTGTAAACACGAGCCTCTTCCCATTCCCCCATCAGGGCATATCCGGCAGCCGCCAGCCCTGTCATATTGATCCAGTTGTGATTCTGGTAATAATTCGTGGACCATCCGTGCCCGAACGTGTCACGCTTGTATGTGTACATGATATCCGCATGATGCCTGATTTTGGCAGATATCCTCTCCGCTTCCTCCTGTTTCAAATACGGCTTTAACCAGTCGTACCCTAAAGAAAGCCCGAATAGAATCCAGGAAGCGGACAAATCCACATTGACAAGGTGGGCATTCCCCCATTTTTCATAGGAAAGTACCGTGTTCATAAACCGCTTTGCTTCCGATAAGTATCTCTCCTCCCCGCTGAGAAGGTAGGCCAGCGCCAAGTTGACGATGGCGATTCCCATGTAGGTCGTACTCTCTTTTGGATGGACTTTCGGAAGAATCATGGTCTGATATCGGTCCGCCTGCGCCAGAAGCCTCTCATAGCGCTCTTTTCTTGCCCCTTCCAAATCTCTTTGATATCTGGATAAGTCTCCGATAAAAACAAGATTACTCATTCTGTCCGCCTTTCTGTGCCTGCACAATCGTGTCCTTCAGCCCCATCACCACCTGATAGTAGAGAAGGTACAGCGTAGCAAATCCAAATGGCTCTCCAGGAACGGAAACGGTGTCCATGGAAAGTCCCCGCATCTGATTGAAAAGCAGATTGATGCCCTGATACGTCAGATAGACAAGCGCTACCAGAAAGATATTTTTGAAAATTTCCGCCAATTTCAGCGCAGCATTCTGCCAACCTTTGCGCTGGTAGTATTTCTGGTTGACAATCTCCCCGCGCCTCTTGATATCAAACACCGCATAGGCAATGGGATTGTAAATACAGATTGTCACCAGCCCGATTCCCACGCCCAGGAAAAAGACTAGGTCCACAGGGTCCTGAAATGCACCCATCTGTGTACCGAAACCGATGAAAAAGTAACACATTCCGGCAATCCACCAGCGCAGAATCCCTGCTTTTACATTGTCCGATATTCGTTTCCTCTTTCTCTGCTCTCCATTCTTTTTCATGCTATTCGCTGTTCCTTTCTTCTTTAGAAGTCATCCACGATTCTTTACTATATCAATCAGAAGCAGTACACACGCAACCACATAAATCGCGATAACAACCATGGAAAATCCCACAGCTTTTGTCACCAGGGCCGGCTCAAGACCCCTCTGGTTCGCAATAGCACTGCGGTAAATATTGACAAGCATCAGCCCCATTCCAGATGTGACACCGCACACAATGGCAGTAAACAGCTTTTCCAGAATACGGCCCTCTCGGATTCTCGTCGCCTCAAACAGGGCCACCAGACCAAACAGCACAAACAGAAACATGATAAATCCGCAAATTTCGTTTTCCAGCAGAAGCAGTGCTTTCACATGAATACTGGTAAAAATCAAATGTCCGATGGCGGCTATTCCAACCAACCCTTTCGCTGTGGCTGTCAGTCCAATTCCTTCCTGTTTTCTCTTATTCATTGTCCCACTCACCGTTCTACTCACCATCCTTGCCTGCGTTTGCATCGTTTGCTTTTGCATTGTCTGTTTTTGTATTCTCCGCATTTACATACAGTATCTGTTCCGTTGTTTCTTTATCAAAGAAGTAGATATGTTTCTTCTGACATCTGACGAAAACTTTGTCTCCGACTGCGTGTCTCTCATCCTTCATTCCATCAATTCTGCAAAGCAGAGTCATAGTTCCGACGTTCAGATACAAGATATGATAATTTCCCAAAAATTCCTTGTTCTCCAGTTCTCCACAGATGACATCCGCTCCAGGGCCGTCTGCTGCCTCAAACTGCTCCGGACGCACACCCAGTATCAACTCTTTTCCTTGATATGCTGCCAGCTTTTCCAGAATATCGTCCGCCAAATCCAGGCGGTTATCCGCAAACACAAATTGCCCTCCCTCGATTCTTCCCTCGATAAAGTTCATCTGCGGTGCGCCGATAAATCCCGCCACAAACAGGTTGCATGGTTTGTAATAAATCTCCTCCGGTGTTCCCACCTGCTGCACAATGCCATCTTTCATGACTACCATGCGGTCTGCCATCGTCATGGCCTCCGTCTGGTCATGTGTGACATAGATAGTTGTAACACCGAGGTCTCTTTGCAGCTTGACAATCTCTGCGCGGGTGCTGTTTCTAAGCTTTGCATCCAAGTTGGAGAGCGGCTCGTCCATCAGAAAGACTTTCGGCTGTCTCACGACGGAGCGGGCAAGCGCCACACGCTGTTTCTGTCCTCCGGAGAGCTGTCCTGGAAAACGTTTCAGCAAGTTTTTTAGTCCCAGAATACCCGATGCTTCCTGCACTTTGTCATAAATCACGGTATCCTTCTCGTGTCTGACGCGAAGACTCATTCCCACATTGTCGTACACGGACATGTTTCCGTAGAGTGCGTAATCCTGGAAGACCACGGCGATATCGCGCTCCACCGGCGGGCATTTATTGATGACTTTTCCATCAAGAATCAACTCTCCGTCCGATATCGCCTCCAGACCTGCCACCATGCGCAGAACAGTCGATTTTCCGCAGCCGGACGGACCTACAAAGACGATAAATTCTCCGTCCTTGACATCCAGGTCAAAATCATGAACGGCATGAAATCCATTCGGATAGATTTTATTGATCTTCTTAAACTGCAAACTGCCCATTTACTCACCCCCAAGCTCTTTCTGAAGTTTCTCTCTGCGTTTGCTTTTCGCATTGCTGTTTATGCCCGCCGCGATTATCAACACAGCCCCTGCGATGTTTGCCGCTGCGATTATCGTGTTCCTGTCGTATGGACGGAGGATAAACGGAACCAGCACAAACTGACGGATTAAGATATAAATTCCAAGCAGCAGTGCGATAGCCGCCCACTGCCTGTCGTAAATGTTCATCTTCACCGCACAGGTAAACAGCGCAAACAGCATACCAATATTTACCATAACCGTGACGCCCATCCAAAAACTCACTTCCATGACGTCCAGAATGCTGATGACGTACACCAGCTCTGCGAGAATGGCGAACAGGGTCAGGGTATAAGAGAGGGTATCCTTTTTATATAAAGACACATACGTCTTTTTTTCTTTCTCAGTCAATGTCTCATTCATCATTCCATGCGCCCTTTCTTCTCATTTTTTCTAAATGTAACATGGCTCATGATTATGGTAATTCCATACACTGCACAGACTGCAATCTGGAGGACATACACGCCCAGTCCAGCACGAAATGTCGTAAAGTGCATTTCATAATCCGGCAGCCCCTCCAGGTGCAGATACTGGAAATCCAGATTTTTATAAAATGCTTCCAGAATCACCAGATTGTTCAGTGCATATCCTGCACCGCCGCAGCAGACTGCGAGAAGCGCCACCAGCACAATCACCGCAAATAAGTCCGGAACTTTGCTGAAAATTTCCAGCAAAAACGAAAACACAATAATTAAAATTCCAATAATCGCAAATGTAAATATCTGTTTATTAAATGTCTGCAGAATCGAGTCGTGAAAAAATGATATCTGACTGTTCTGCTGTAGTTTTAATCCAAACAGGTCTTTATACTCCGTCATAAATACCAGCGTGTACACAAACACCACTATTGACATGAAAATGTAAATTCCTGCTGTAACTTTCTGCGCTCTGAATATCTTCTGCATCATCAGCTCCCACCTTTTTTATCGTTTCCACCCATAATCTGTTGTCTCTTTGATGGAGATTAAGAACTTTCCTGTTATAATCAAAACTTTCCCAGTTATCATAAGAACGCGGATACGTTCGATACGTTTCTAATTGGTAGGGGAGAACGAGAAGCCCCCTTCTCCCCTACGCTGTATTTCACACATCACGGTGCCTGCGTCATCAGGCGTTCCGCTTTATTTGCCGCCGTTTGTATCGGATTTGCGGCATTTTGACCCTACTATCCCCTCATTAGTTTCCATTTGTCATGACATCGTATGCATTCTGGTATGTTTCCTCGTAAAGCTTCAATCCTTTTTCTTCAAATTTGGCAAGATACTCTTCATAGCTCTGTGCCACTTCTGCACCGGATGGAGCATTTCCTTTTGTCTTATAGCGAACGATATTGAACATGTACTCTACGATGTCATCGTTGGACAGGGAGGTAGAATCGGAAAGCGTCTCCTGCTGTCTGGATGTCAGAGAGAATACCGGAGGAATCATCTTGTAGTAGTTCGGGTTGTCACCTTCTGGGCCTTCACCTGCATAAGTTGCAAATGTCATAGTAGAATTCTGAAGCAGTGCCCATCCGTCAAATCCTCTCTCAGAAGTATACTGGTACTCAAATCCGATTTCCTTCTGATAACCGATTGGCATCAGGCATCCCATCCAGTCTCTTAAAAATGCGGACAAGTCGCCGTTTGCCACTGGCAGCGTGTCATGTATCCACTGTGTAAATAACGGATATTCGATTCCATCTGGTCCAAGATAGCTCTTACCCTCTTCCAGGTTCATCGGCAGGCCGTAGTTCTGTAAAATATGTCCTTCTTCTGTAAAGAAATAATCAAATACTGCACAAGCTCTCTTTACCTGCTCATCGGTAGAGCCAGCAATGGAGATGGACCATCCCTCGGACTTGATTGCACGTCCGTTGTCAATGTAGTACTGCCATACACCATTTACTTTTGCAACCGGCGGAAGAATTACAACGGTGTCTGTGTTCAGAGAGTCGGATGTGGAAGAAGCGATAAAGTCAAATGTCATCCATCCGAAGGATGGCGCCTCACCTTCATCTGTTCCCCACAGAGCGGAACGATGGTTTGCCTTGTCTGTCAAATCGTAGCAGTCAGAATAAATCAGACCCTCTGCCTCCATCTGGGACAGATAGTTCAATACATTGTACATACCCTCTTCGGAATAGCTGTACTGCAGTTTGCCATCCTTATCCACATACCAGCGTGCATTGTAAGTATCTGCACTATGTACTTTCACACCGTCAAAGTAAGTGCCCATTCTCAGCAGTTCTTCGCGGAAGCTGGACTGTCTGGTGAACAACGGCCATACCGTTTCTGCTCTTCCGTCTGTCAGATACTTCGGGTTCGCCTTGATGCAGCGCATAAGAGCAATCAGCTCATCAATATCATACGCTGCTTTCTCGCCCAGATACAGCTCGGACGGAGTGTCATACTCATAGTTGTCATTGATATACTGAATCAGTGCTTTTGTCAGAGTTTCGCCGTTCTTTACATCCAGAGCATTCTGAATCTCGATGATGCTCGCATCTGATTTTTTCACAATGTCAATGCCCTCTTTCGGGGTCACTGTGCCGCCGTTGTCTCCGCCTCTCTTATTGTCGCCAATATAGAAGCCGTCATAATATACGGTGAAGTCTGCTGTATCATAAGAAGCGGACTCATTGTCAAGCAGTTCGCTCACCCAAGAACCTCTGATATTGAACGTTCTCGCAATCTGGTTGATCTCTGCGATATATGGAATGTGATAAATATTTCCGTCATATGCAGTGATGGCCTTCTTCACATCCGGATTTTCCTCCAGATATGCTTTAAAGTTCGGAAGATATCCTTCCTCCATCTTCTCGCTCAGATTCACAAATTTTCCTTCTGTGCCGTAATACATCAGTTTTTCAGCGATACCGCTTCCTCCATAAATATTGGCGCCTGTAAAGTTGGACGTGGACTCGGTCTGAATCATATCTTCCGCCTTGATATCCTGCACAGTCACGTCAGTAAACTTGCTGTTCATCGCTTTTTCCACATAGGACCACATCGGCTTTAACATACCAGCTGACACCACGGTTCCATCTGGAAGAGTCAGCGGAGACTCCTGATTGTAGGTCATGGTTCTGGACTTGTTTCCCATAGCAAAGTTGAATTTCAATTCCACCATGTCTGTCAGGTCGGTCAGGTCCTTCTCCTGTGCCTGTGTTGCCTCAGTCTGGCTCTCACCGCCGGCTGCCTGTGTCTGCGCTGCTGTCGTCGCTGCTGTTGTCTGCTGTACCTGGTCCACTACGGAAGAACCACAACCGGACAGCACTGCGGATGCCATCATCACTGCTGCTACCGCAAAACCTGCTGCTCTTTTTCTCATAAAACTTCCTCCTTCTGCCTCTCGGCTCATATCATTATCCTTTTACTCCACCCATATTCACACCTTTTGCAAAATACTTCTGGATATATGGGTAAATAACCAACACAGGTACTATCGAACAGATGATGATTGCGTAAGCGAGGCTGTCCGCAGAATACGTCAAGTTTACTGGCGATTCATCATACAGTTTCTGATAGTTTTCAATCAACTGCCTCAAGTACACCTGAAGCGGCTGTTCATAGGGGTCCGCAATCAACATTCTGGACCAATAGTATCCGTTCCATCTGCTGATTGCATAAAATAAAGTCACAGTAGCGATACTCGCTGTGGACATCGGGATATACACTTTCCCGAACAGCTGGAACTCATTCGCTCCGTCCACAATCGCCGCTTCTTCAATCTCCTTCGGAATACTGCTGAAATAGTTCCTCAAAAGAATGATGTTGTATGCCTGCACACCGAAGGCAATCACCATGCCCCATCGGTTGTCCACATGCAGATTTTTATAGTTTAAATACAGGGGAATCATGCCTGCGCTGAACCACATCGTAAATACCAGCAGGAAGTTCCATTGTCTTCGGAATAACAGTTTCGTCTTCTGCAGCGCGTAGGCGCCTGTCAGGGAGAGGGCCATACTCCACGCTGTACCGAGCACCGTGTAAAACAGGGTGTTTGTGTACGCAATCCAGAATCCCTTATTATGCAGCACCATATCGTATGCCTGAAAAGTCACATCTTTTGGGAGAAGAACTATCTGGCCGCTCTCGTATGCCACCTTGCCGCTGATAGAAACGCTGAATGCGTACAGCACCGGATACAGTGCAAGCAACGCGAATATAATTACGAGCATATAGGAACATACTTTGAATATCTTTTCACTTCTATCTAACCGTTCCATCGTTCCATCCTTTCTGCTTTGTTGTTCTCATGACAGCCTTTACCACAATGACGTCTCTGATATATTTCGGCTGATGGTGTTTGCACCAATTACTAGGGCAAATGCAATCAGGGAGTTGAACAAACTCACCGCTGCGCCCATTCCGTAGTTTCCGGATAAAATACCGATTCTCTGCTCAAATGTGGAAAGCACATCGGCAGTCACATAAATGTTGGCGTTGTACAAAAGCAACACTCGCTCATAGCCGATTGTCAGCATATTTCCGATTCGCATGATAATCATGATAATCAGTGTCGGCGCCATGCCTGGGAAGGTAACGTACCGGATTTCCTGAAATTTGTTTCCGCCATCTACTTTGAGCGCTTCATATAAGGAAGGAGAAATTCCCATGATGGCCGCAAAGTATACAATAGAGTTGTAACCGCTCTCCTTCCAGATTCCCACCATGATGTACAGCGGCCGGAAGTAGTTGGCTTTCTGAATCATTGAGACACCTGGCTCAATCCACCCCATCTGCTGGAACACAGAAGCGATAATTCCGCTGGAGCGCACGCCGCTGTACACGAGCATCAGCGTGATTCCTGTGATAGTAACCTCAGACAAAAAGTGCGGCAGGTAGGTCGCTGTCTGTGCAAATTTTCTGACTGTATCGTTTCCAATCTCTGCAAACAACAATGCCAGAATAATCGGAACCGGAAAGCCAAAAATCAGGTTATAAGCGCTGATGATAAAGGTATTTCTGAATGCCTGCCAAAACTCTGTCTTGTTCACCCCTGTCATCAGGTTGATGAAATTGTCAATTCCCTTGAATTCACTTCCCCAAACTCCGTACTGCGGGTCGAACCTCTTAAATGCAATCAAAAGTCCTCCCATGGGCTTGTAGGCCCAAACTGCAAACCATAAGACGATCGGAAGCAATAGCACATAGAGTCTCCAGTCTTTTATCACGGCTCTGCAAATGTTTTTTGCCTGAGGTTTGCGCATCTCAATTCTCTCGTTCTTCATTCGTTTTCTCCTTCCCCCTTATTAAAGTAATTTCGCATATCGCATAATAAATCTTTTCTGGTGTTCAGTACCAGACATACGATTACATCGAGTACAGTGATTAAAAATGTAGCTCCGAAATAATCCAACACTCCTGTATGCTCTCCAGTCAGAAGAAAAATCACAGCTCCCTTTCCGATTGCCAGACAAACATGAGCGGACAGCACATACAACATCAGCCAAAAACTGTGCTCACAGATTTTGTTCCTGTCCCGCGCTCCGTACAGCAGAATGGGAATTCCGATGCTGATATTGGCGATGACGTAAAATAAAATCCCGCTAAAAATCCCCATATCCGAGAACCAGATGGCAGGAATCCCTCCCGCCATCCCCACGAGAACCCCCGCTATTCCCCAGCGAATCATGGCAATCAGGCAGATTGCAGTGGCAAAACTGAAGTAAAAACTGCTGTTCCACACTTTCAGAAGTCCGCTGCCCATCCACTCGGATACAGCGGCCAAAAGAGACAGGAAGAGCAAATCGAAGTACTTAAACTGGTCTGTAAACTGGTAAGATTTTCCATTGTTCATATTTATAAACCTCGTTCACATTTTTACGAATTTTTATAGGCCCTCTTAAAAAGGCCTTCTGTTTTTATGTGTGCTGCCGTGCCTCGGCAAATATCTCCCGTCAGGGAGTCATACAGCATAATACAGCGTAAAGGAGGAAAATCTGCTGCAATCTGTTACTGTGGGGTGAAAATGCTGTATGACTGTGTTATAATAGTCTCAACAGGATTTATACTATTTTATATGAGTTCTCTCATCCTGATGTATCCATACTATTCTTTGTACGCTTTGCACTTTGTTTTCAGTTATTAGTTCTTATATATGAACCAGGTTCATATTATATGTATATTATATACTCTAAGATTTTTTTTGTCAATATTTTTGTGCATTTTTATGTTTATTTTTTTTGAGACATCTGTGTTATTTCGGCAAATATCCCATATTCTTTGAAATCTGCATTGCCACGTCCTTCAAATCTCTCGCCACCTGCTCATCATCCAGATTTTCATTGTACAGATCAGAGAGGGACACGGCGGCTATCACTCCACTGTAATCAAATATTGGTGCGCCGCAGCAACTCGTGATATCCTCCAGCTCTCGCACATCCAGGGAATACCCCCGCTCTCTTGTTCTGTCCAGCTCATCCAGAAATTCCTGCTTTGAGGTGATGGTATACTTTGTCAATGCCTTAAACTGAATTTTATCCACCAGCTCGCTCTGCTCATCCTTCGGCAAAAATGCCATGATGGCCTTTCCCAGCGCCGTCGCATAGGCATCTTTTCTGGAGCCGATGGCACAGGAAGCCAATCTCGCATTCTGCGCTACATACTTGTACACATACACAATCTTGCTGCCATTCATAACTGCCACAAAAGCCGTCTTATCGTATTTCTCCGCAATCGGCGGCAGGTAGATAGAACACTGCTTCACAAGGCTCATATCGTTCACATATTTCATACCCAAAGAAAATGTTTCAATTCCAAGGCAGTACTTTTTATTGTTATTCTGAACCGTTGTGATATAATTTAACTCCAGCAGTGTCTGCACAATGACAAAAGCACTGCTTTTTGCCATGTCCATCTCATTGGCAATCTCCTGTAATGTAATTCCATTGTGGCTGTCTGCGATCAACTGCAGAATTGAAAAAGCCCGCTCTACGGTTCTATTCATCGTATCTCTCCCCCTGTTGTTTATATATATAAATCACGTTCATGATTTTGTACTCTTATTGTATTGTTTTCTTTGCTTTCTGTCAATGCTTTTATATCCCAAAATTCATGTTTGCATTTCCTATTGTTGCCTGCTAATGCTTTCATATAGGATTCGGCAGCATATTTTAACAAAAATCTTATATTGACTACAACTGTAGTACCCTTTTCTGAGACGGACACGGCAGATGAACTTCCAGGGCACAATCCATTTTAAACAGATTGTGCCCTGGAAGTTCATCTATTCGCGCAGTTTTTACTTATTGCTTTTCCCTGTTCATTGGTCTCCAGTACAAGACTATTTATAGGCCTCCCAGAGCCGCTCAATGACCTCTTTGTGATTGCTCTTCAGCTCGCTTGGCGTCCATTTCTTGTATTTTTTATATACACGGATGGAGTTTGGAAAAACTTCTATGTTGTTCTCAAAATACTTGGACATCTTTTTGGCAAAGTCAAAATTGCTCTGCGATGAATTTTTCTTTCTGGAAATCAAGACCAGATTTCCCAGCTTATTTGTCCATTCCTCGCGCTCTGTGGCTGTGAAATCCTTCGCCCACTGGCTGGAAGAAGATGGATTCTGCGGAAGAATATGTTCGATGCTGATTGTCACAGGCGGCCGGAATTGTACCATATTGCCCTGATACAGCAAGTCCAGCTTTAAAAGCAAATATCTCGCATAGCGCCTTCCATAAACATTCCCATTCACGACTCTCATAAACTCATTGGCCTGAATCTTCAACTCACCAGATGTCAAAATTTCCGCTGGAGAAGAACTCTTCTCAATTACCCGCAGAATCGCATTTACATTCTCAATTCGCGCTGTGGGAGACAAGGCCGTAATCCAGTCAGCCGATATTTTTCTGTCCAAAGCCTTTAAGAATTCTTTCAGGCCATTTGTATGATACCGCTTATAATAATCCATCACCGGAGCCACCCAGTAATCTGCTCCCAGGCCCTGCGACATCAGCTGCAGGTAATTGTAAATATCAAAATCTCTGTGTACTTCATAGTGATTTTTGTCAAACAGTTCTGCATAAATATCATAAAATTCACCTATGTACTGGAAGGTCTCCTGCCCCTTTTTTAAAAGCGGCACACGGGGTTCATACTGTTTCGTCGTTCTGTTATACATCCTGTCAGAGTACACATTCTCCTCAAATTCTTTCAGCAAAGTGGACGAGGCTTTCCGTTTCACCAGAATCGTACGAACATGGGACAGGAATTTGTCAAAATCCTCTCCAAAATACGTTTCCATCTCTTCCCATTTCTTTGCCCAGTCTGTGCGCTCCGTCTCAGGTACATACTTTAAATTTTCAGCTTTCAGAATATCGCTGTTGCTCAGCTTCACGCCGCGGTTGTTCAACACCGTAAACAACTGGAAGGCATCCTGCAGCTCTTCTGTGGCAACATAAATCATCAGCACTTTCGTAAGAAAATATTTAAAATACCCTGGAAGCTCATCCATATTTTCCTCAAAAAAGTTCCGTATCGTCAAAATGGCCGCCGCCATATTTCTTATAGAAACATTCACATTTCCGTCCAGTGCCAGCTTCTGCAGTTCCTCTGTCCGTCTGGTGCCGTCTTCTTCTTTCACAAACTTGTCCACAAACTTCTTTACGTCTTCGCGAATATAAAAAACAATCCTCATGCGCTCTGGCTGATTGATGTACAGATTTTCTTCCTGATACACAGCGCTCTCACACTGCTGCACAATCTGTTTCTGTTTTTTCTTATCAGCGATATCCCTTATCACTGCAAACATCAGAAAAATAGTGGACAGCCGCTGCTGCCCGTCCAAAAGTTCATATTCATTGTAAATGACGCCATTTTCTGACTTTTCATTGATTTTCAGCACCATGGAACCCAGAAAATACTGTGCATCCGGATTGGAATGATATGCATTTTGTATATCTTCCAACAGTTCCTTGACCTGGTCCGTCTCCCACACATACGGCCGCTGGTATTCGGGAATCTGATACCACAGCTCAAATATTTCCTTCATGACCTTCTTTTCACACTTAATCTCGGTTGCCATCACCTTATACTCCCTTCTCGTATCGTCTAGCATTTACCGGTTCCTTTTTCCATCACCTCATATATCGGTTCCGGTATCGTTTCAATCCTCCCTTATTTTGTTGAATTGCCATAAAGCTGCGTACGCCATTCCAGCAATCCGTCAAAATCATCCTTATTTATCGCCCAAGTCATCCGCATCGCTGTCCTCTTCCTCTATCTTTCTCTATCTTTCTCTTTCTTTTTTATCTCTCAAAAACCAAATTTCTCGTACTCTTTCGAGGTAAAGCGATGGTATATTGCATGGCCGCCTTCCAGTTTCACACAATACCAAAACTCATCCGGAATTCCATCCTCAAAATAAATCAGATAATCAAACTCCTCATTCTCTATTTTCTCACAGATTACTTTGTCTGAATAGTGATAGAATACACGCAAAATACGTTCCAGATTCAGGCCACAGCCCCGCATTGTCTCAATAAACTCTCTGAGAAATCCAGAATCTTCTACTTTCTCGTGCACATATTGCACGCCCTCTTCTGGAACTCGGATACAAAATCTCGCACGGCTCTCCGATATCGAGATATTCCCCAGCTCTTCCCTCACAAACATGGCAAATTCCTGCAAGGCCTGTTTCATATCTGCCTCATCCATATCTGCATCCAGCAGGCAATTCAGCGAATCCAGCTGATAGTACAGTCCAATAGCATTTCTGCTGTATCCCAGTTTCATCTGGGATTCTTTTATCACATCCATCACATTTTTCTTCAAAGATTCAAAATTTAACTTGTGTTCCATCTCTCCAATCTCCCTTTAAATTTTATTTTATCACATTCCCTGTCTGTTTACTACTAGCCATTTGCTGCCTTACAAAAAAAGAAGGCTGCAAAATCTCTTTTGCAACATTCTCTCCTGAAATAAATCTGTCTTTCATTTTTTTCGGTTTATTGTTGTTTTAGTTCTATTCGCCACACATCACAACATAACATTACCATCTTTTGCTTTTTCGTGTATCTAGGATTCCATCGTCTCTCCATTCTGCTGCAAATCCGTCTCTTCCCTCTATCTGTTCGTTTGCCTGCAAAGAATCATTCCTGCCAGCAGCAATACTGGAAAAATAATACCTGCCAAAACTCCCATCTTAAAATTATCCCCAAACGCCTCTGACACCATCCCAACCAATGTAGGTCCTCCCGAACACCCTAAATCTCCTCCTAAAGCCAACAATGCAAACATTGCGGTTCCACCTCTGGGCAAAGCTGCAGATGCTTTGCTGAAAGTTCCTGGCCACATAATTCCAACTGATAATCCACAGACAGCGCAGGCAACCAAACTAAGCTGCGGAATAGGTAAAAGAGAAATTCCCAGATAAGACAAAATACACAAGCAGCTGCTATAAATCATAAATCGCTCCAAATGAATACGATCTCCGTATTTGCCATAAAACAATCTAGAAATACCCATCAAAACTGCAAACGCCATCGGTCCTGCCAAATCACCTGCTGTTTTAGGAATTCCAAGCCCCTTCTCTGCAAACATAGAAGCCCATTGGCTTACCGCCTGCTCACTTGCTCCTGCACATACCATCATTATCAGCAAAATCCAAAATACCTTCATTCCAAGCAGTTCTTTTAATTTTAGTCCTGATTCGCCCTCTTTGAGCAACGGCGCTATCGGAACTTTTGTAAAAGCAAAAGCATTTCCAATCGGAATCAGCGCCCAGATAATTGCTAAAATTGCCCAATTTTCAATACCCGCTGTATAAAAAAATAATGTTGATATCAGTACAACCCCTGCATACCCCCAACAATAAAAAGAATGAAGCATGCTCATTGCCCTTTCTTTATTGTCAGAAGGACATGCCTCCACAACCGGACTGACAAGAACTTCTAAAAGTCCCCCTCCAATCGCATAAATCATTACAGAAATCAAAATTCCGATAAACGGAACCGATAAAATTTCCGGCAAAACCGTAAGAAGAATCAAACCTGCGGCAGACAAAATATGAGCCATAATCATGGATGCACGATACCCTATTTTATCTATAAATCCAACAGAAAGAAGATCGATCAATAGCTGTATTCCAAAATTAAATGTCACCAGAAGCGTAATCTGAGAAAGAGGAATTTGGTACTTTCTCTGAAAAAACAAAAACAGCAGCGGCGCAAAATTGTTGACTACAGCCTGTACGATATATGCTGCAAAGCAGGCTGTAATCGTTTTATCATATTGATTTTTCATTTTCTTGACTCCTTGCAAATGAGACTTCTCATTTATTTCTTGCTCACGGCGTATTAAAAAGTAAGATAATTGTCTCTATATGCTTCGTAAATGGAAATAAATCAAATCCAAACACTTCTGTCCCCTTATATCCCAGTTTTGCAAAATATTTTAAATCCCGCGCCAGAGTATCCGGTCCACATGACACATACACCACCTTTTTTGGCGCCAGCTTTGCCACACAGTCCATGAAGGTCTCTGTGCTTCCACTTCTCGGTGGGTCCAAAATCACCACATCTGCATGCTCGCCCTGCTCTGCCATCTCTACCAAGAAATCTCCAGCATCCTTACAGTAAAATCGAATATTCTCACAGTGATTTTGCTTTGCATTGATAACTGCGTCATGCACGGCATCTGCATTCAGTTCCACTCCAATCACTTCTTTTGCTTTCTTCGCCGCAATAATTCCAATGGTTCCAATGCCGCAGTATGCATCCACCACTCTCTCAACTCCCTGCAGTTCTGCCAGCTCCAATGCTTTCTGGTACAATTTTTCTGTCTGCACCGGATTTACCTGATAAAAGGATCTGGAAGAAATGCGGAATGTGCATCCACACAGCACATCCTCAATATATCCTCTGCCAAACAGAACATGTTCTTTATTTCCCAGAACCATGCTGGTGCCACGCCCATTGATATTCTGCACAATCGTCGTGATTTCCGGATGTTTCTCTCTCAGAGCCCTGACAAAATTGTTTTTCGACGGAAATACCGGAGACGCTGTCACGAGCACCACCATAATCTGCCCTGTGGCAAAACCTCTGCGAACCAGCACATGGCGCAGCAGCCCATATCCTGTGTCTTCATCGTATGTCCGAATCTTAAAGGACTTCAATAATCCTTTGACTGTCTGAATAATCTCACCTGATTTTTTATCCTCAATCAGACATTCTTCTACTGGAATAACCTCATGGGTTCCTTCCCTGTAAACACCGGAAATCGGCTGACCTTTTCTGTCATGGTCAAATACTGCATGTACTTTATTCCGGTAATGATACGGATTTTCCATTCCCACAACCGAATGTACACGATATGATTTTCCAAATAATTCCTTCAGCTCCTGCTGTTTTATGCGAAGCGTCTCCTGATATTCTGCATCCAGATACTGACATCCTCCGCACTTTCCAAATACCGGACATTTTGCCTTACCGTTGCTGTCTTTTGTGCCGGTTTCCTTTATATAACCATTCCTAATACTATTGTTTTTCACAGCATTTTTCTTTATATTGCTGCTTATGCCGCTGCTCTTTACTGTACTCCTTTTAACAATACTGCTGTTCTTACTGCCATTCTTTGTATTGCCATTCTTCGTACTGCCGTTCTTCATACTGCGTGTCTCCTCACTTTATGGCTGCTGATTTTCTGATATTGTTTTCCTGCAATTTCACATTTTATTCTGTATTTCCAGTCTGCTGCTCTATATTACTTTCTCTATTCCTCTATTCTTCCATTATACATACCCATATACGCCCCGCACAGACACTTCTCCTGACAAAATCTTTTTCACACTGCCGTCCGCTGTCTTCACCAGAAGCTCCCCTGTGTCGCAGATGCCTGACGCAACACCTGGATACTCTCCCTCAGGCGCCAGCACCATCACTTCTCTTCCCAGATTCACCAACTGCCCTTCATACTCCCTGCGCAGAAGCCGCATATCTCCATGAACAGCCCAATCATCATAGTACTTCTCAAACGCTTCCAGCACCCGCTCAATCAATTTGACTCTGGATACAGGAGTTTTCGTCTGCATACAGAGAGAGGTCGCTTTTTCTCTCAACTCCTCTGGAAATTCCTGCTGCCCCACATTGATGCCAATTCCCACCACAGCATACTGTATCTGACTTCCAGAAGTTCCCATCTCTGTCAAAATTCCACAGATTTTCCTTCCATCCATCACCAAATCATTTGGCCATTTAATCTGGCAGATACAGCCCGTCTCCTCGCTGACAGCCTTTGAAACTGCCAGCGCTGCGACCAAAGTCAGCATGGAAATTTTTTGTACATCTACCTTTGGCCGAAGGAGAAATGTCATGAAAATTCCACTGTCCGCCGGAGATTCCCACATTCTGCCACGCCGTCCTTTTCCCGCTGTCTGTCGATTCGCCACCACCACGGTTCCATGGCATGCGCCAGACGCAGCCAGACGCTTCGCCTCTGTGTTTGTAGAATCAATCTCTTCACAGTATTTTAAGCAGTGTCCCATCCATTTCAGCCGGTTTCTCTTTTCCATATCTTCCAATTCAGCCTTCAATTCACATCCTGGCTCTGTCCATCTCACATTCTCATCCATATGTATCTTTTTCCTGCCGCCTTTCCTCTTATCTTTCTTTCCGTCTTTTTCTTTTTTCTTCTCTTCGTCCTCTCTCCGTCTCTTCTATTCTTCTATTTGTCTTTTATTTCTTCGTTCAGAAACATGCAGAGGGCATTTTTTATCTGCCATCCTATCCCCACCAAATACTGAAACTGCTCAGTGCAAAAATCCCCAGAAGCAGAATTCCTCCTGTACACTGCACAATCGCCCCAACCTTTTTCTTCATATCTCTCTGGCTTCTGGAAAATCCATAGACTCCATTTATCAGATTTAAAACGGCTCCCAGCAAAAAAATCACCGGAAGCAGCAGCATATGGTCTTCCGGATTAAAAAAAGAGACCGCTGCCAACAGCACAATCACCAGACCAATCACAATATTAATCATGTCAATGGAAAATGCTGTCTTTCTTATATTTCTCTTATTTTCCTGTCTGTACATTTCTTCACTCCCTGCTCTTTCTTCTTGTTTTTTACCTGTCTGTCCTTGTTTTTTCTTTTCACAGCTTTCAGTTTACATAAACTTGCAGATGGCAGACAGGTCGGCAAGCATATTCGCCCTCCCAACTGTCTGCACATCCATTCTACCAAAACCTCTATCCAGAAAACAAGTCCTTCGCAAGACTTTCTTTCTCAATTCTATATCCGCTCCATTTTCCCTATTCTGTTCTTTCCTGTTCTCCATCCATCATTCTACATTCCAAAAATCATGTTACATGTCCCCCGCTTGCCTTGCCCGCAGCAGTATCTCATGTTTCAGTCCCTTCAGTGTATAAATCCGAAATCTTGGAACCCTGTAATACCTTGCCAATTCCTCCAACATCGCCAAATATAAATCCTTATATGTCCAATTTTCCTTCAATTTTAAAAGCTTTGCAAATGCCGGAAAAAGATACTCTGTGCCATAACGCAGTCCAGAAAGCGCACTCTCTTTCTCCACAAACCCTTCCAGTTTTATCCACAGCAATACAATCTCATTTCTTGCAAGCAATCTCTTTACGTAGGCAATCTCTGACACAGGCGCATCCAGATAATAAAAGCGGCCCTCCAGACCATACAGAAAACGCTTCGCATCATAGTACCCCATCTCCATATTCCGCCTGCATTTCTTATGGTCAAACTCCAGAATACCACCCAAATCCTGTCTCGGAGCAATGTGATACACATTGGTTCCCTCTGGAATCTCCACATCCCGCTCCTTATCTCTTCCCAGCCCGTAAATCCGAATCACAATAATATTTTCATATCCCTTTTCCACCAGAATATCCAGCGGCACATTGTTGAAGCCGCCGCCGTCTGTATATTTTTTTCCATGTAAAGTCTCATTCTTGAATGCGAGAAAATATGCACTCGCCAACAGCATATCTTTCATCATGCCAGGACCTGCTTCCTTGACATTGACATAGAGCTTTTTATGGTCTGTCAGAGAATAGGTCACAACATACAATTCACAGAGAGATTTGCGAATTTTCTCCTCATCCACGGTCATGTCAATCAGCTTTCTCAGCGGCGTAACATCAATTCCTCCCTCTCTCAAGACCTTAAACCCCTCATTTAAAATTCGCTTCACATGAAGGGACTTAAAATTTCCTTTTCTGAGCTTGTCCATAATATCGTCATCGACATCCATCACTTTGGAATAATTGATATTTTCCCATAAATACTGCGCTTTTTCCAAATCATTCATGCAAATCATTGCGCCATTCAAAGCCCCGACAGAAGTACCTGCCACTCCCTGAATATGAATTCCTGCCTCCTTTAAAGCGCGCCAGGCACCTATCTGATACGCTCCTTTTGCGCCTCCACCTTCCAGTACCAATCCATACGATTTAGAACGGTCAATTTTAAGCTCCATACACACTCTCCTTCTCCTGTTTCCTGATATTTGGCTGCTTTTTTGTTTCAATCCACGCTCGGTCATTTCCTAGGATACGACTCATCCCTTCACAAGCAAAAGGAGAACGCTGCTGCATATCTTGCATCGTCCTCCTTAGCATACTACATCACTTTTACAATTCTACCTTTTATTTTTATCTTGTGTCTCTTATTTTTCTTTCTCTACTGCCACTTCTACCAAAGATTTTGTCAGCCCTGCAATTCCCTGAATCTCGGATGGAATAATAATCTTCGTTGCCTTGCCGTCTGCTGCCTTGGCAAACGCCTCCAGAGCTTTCAGCTGCAGTACTGCATTATCCGCACCGGCCTCCTTGATAAAGCGAAGACCATCTGCATTCGCCTGCTGCACCTTCAAAATCGCCTCAGCGCGGCCCTCTGCCTCTTTGATCATCTTCTCTCTCTCCGCCTCTGCCTTCAGGATGGCTGCCTGTTTCTCTGCCTCAGCATCCAAAATCACGGACTGTTTCTTACCCTCTGCAACCAGGATAGTCGCCTTCTTCTCGCCTTCTGCCTTCAGGATGGACTCACGTCTCTCACGCTCTGCCTTCATCTGCTTCTCCATTGCATCGCGGATTGCAGCTGGCGGAATGATGTTTTTCAATTCTACACGATTTACCTTGATTCCCCATGGGTCTGTTGCCACATCCAGAGATGCGCGCATCTTCGCATTGATGGTCTCTCTGGAAGTCAACGTCTGGTCTAACTCCAGATCACCGATGATATTTCGGAGTGTTGTCGCTGTCAGATTTTCAATCGCCATCAGCGGATTCTCAACGCCATATGTGTACAGTTTCGGATCTGTAATCTGAAAATATACAACTGTATCAATCTGCATCGTAACATTATCTTTTGTGATAACCGGCTGCGGTGGAAAATCTGCGACCTGCTCTTTTAAGATAATCCTCTTTGCCACACGGTCAACAAAAGGCATCTTGAAATGAACCCCTACAGACCATGTACCCAGATAAGCGCCCAATCTCTCTACAACCATTGCATGCGCCTGCGGTACAATCCTGATACAGGAAGCCAAAATTGCCAGCACAATCACAAGCAGTACCATAACGATGAAAAAACCTGTCAAACCTGCTGCTGCACTACTCATACTATTTTTCCTCCATTCGTTTTACAATCAGTTTTACCCCATGAATCCCAACAATCTCTACCTGTGTTTCCGCTTCAATGATATCCTCATCCCTCTGTGCACGCGCTGTCCACTCCTGTCCGCCCACAACTGCCGCTCCCACGCCAAGCTCATTGTTAATCACAGAGCTGACGCGCGCTCTTTTTCCAATCAGGCTGTCAACATTTGTTTTTTTCAGATGTCCATTGACGTGCCGCATCAGAAACGGTCTGGTGAAAATCAAAAGTGCAAAAGATACTACAACAAATACTACAAGCTGTACCTTCACTCCTGCGCCGGCAATGGAAACCAGACAACTCACCAGCGCGCCTCCCGCAAACCAGATCGTCGTGAGGGCCATCGTCGCCAGTTCAATCACCAGCAGCACCACAAAAGCTGCAAGCCAATAATATGTCGCCATATATCCTCCTCCCTTCTTTTTCTGTTCAACCCGACATCTGCCTTCCAGCAAGAACACTCCAACATTCTTGTTTCCATCTTCGCTCGGTAATTTCACAGAATGCGACGAAATTTTAAACTTCTTAAGTTTCTTAAATTACATCTATCATACGTCATTCTTCGTCAATTTACAACATCTATCTTTCTTAACAATTTGTAAGAAATCTGTAAAACATAGAAAATTTTTATAAATTGTATAAACATTATTGCTCTGTGTATGGACAATCCTAAAAACATTCATAATTCGCTCATTTTTCTTTGAAAAATGGCTACTTATTCATCATATATGTATATCACATAGTATACCTGTTTTTATGGCACATATTTATTTCTGTTTTTTCTTCTGCCGACGCTGCCGTGCCGCCTCAAACATCAGCACGGAAGCCGCCACCGCCGCATTGAGAGATTCTACCTTTCCTTCCATCGGAATTTTGATATAGGCATCCGCCAGCACTGCCGTCGCATCCGTCAATCCATTTCCCTCATTGCCAATCAGAAACCCGCTCGCCTTTGTATAATCTTCCTCCTCATAACAACGCTCCGCTGCCAAGTGCGCTGCGTACAGGCGGACTCCCCGCCGCTTCACCGTCTGCAGTGCCTCTCTAAAATCCGGCGCATAGAAAAACGGAATCCGGTAAATCGCCCCCATCGTGGAACGAATGACCTTCGGGCTGTAAATATCCACAGTGTCCATGTTCATTAATATACCAGAAATTCCTGCACCTTCTGCAGCGCGAAGAATCGTTCCCAGATTTCCAGGGTCCTGCAATGTCTCCAGAATCACCAGGCGAGGCGCTTCTGCTCGGAACAAATCTGCGAGCGTCCACTCCATCTGTTTCACCTCAGCCAGAATTCCCTGCGGCGTCTGCGTATCTGCCATATACGAAAAGACAGCATCAGATACCGTTTCATACCGAATCTGCCCCAGCAGCTCCCTATTTTCCGGCGTTTTCAGGAAACTCTCTGAGACAAACGTCTTCACCAGACGCTCCCTTGGCACTTCCTCAAACATTTTCTTTCCTTCCACCAAAAACAAACCCTTTTCCCGACGGACCTTCGGCTTCTTTCTGAGAGCCACCACATCTTTCACCTGCGCGTTTGCTGTGCTGCTAATCATCCCTGCTTCTGCTCCTTCTGTTATCATATATATCCATATTTCCTGTAAAATGTGACTTTTTTATCCCTGACATGACCATGATGTACCATACCTGCTGCATGGCGCCATCGTCCTTGTTTATCGTCATCCTTATATTTCCATCTCCTCCAGCGCCCGTAGCCAGATATCTCTGCACGCATCGCTCGGCATTCTCAAATCGCCTCTTGGGGAAATTCCCACAGTTCCGACTTTCGGGCCATCCGGCAGACAGGAACGCTTGAAATGCTGGCTGAAAAATCTGCGGTAGAATACTTTCAGCCATTTCAGGATGGTCTCCTTCCCATACACACCGTCAAACGCCTTTACCGCCAAGCGATAAATTTTTTCCGGACAATACCCAAAACGCAAGATGTAGTACAGATAAAAATCATGCAGTTCATAAGGTCCCACCAAATCCTCGGTTTTCTGCGCAATCTCACCGTCCTTCGGCGGCAGAAGTTCCGGACTCACCGGCGTATCCAGCACATCCAGCAGAACCTTGCGCAATGTCTCATCCTCTGCCTGGTCCGCATAATAGCGCACCAGATAGCGCACCAAGGTCTTTGGAACACCTGCATTGACTCCGTACATGGACATATGGTCTCCATTGTAAGTCGCCCAGCCGAGCGCCAGCTCTGACATGTCGCCAGTTCCCACCACAATTCCGTTTTTCTGGTTTGCAATATCCATCAGTACCTGCGTTCTCTCACGCGCCTGTCCGTTCTCATAAGTGACATCATGGCAGCTCATATCCTGCCCAATATCCTCAAAATGCGCCGTCACAGACTTTTTGATATCCACTTCCTTCAAAGTAGCCCCCAGAACTTTTGTGAGAAGGCACGCATTCTGGTAGGTTCTATCTGTGGTTCCAAAGCATGGCATTGTCACAGCTGTAATGTTTTTTCTCTCAATGCCCAGCAAGTCGCATGCACGTGCCGTTACCAGAAGTGCCAGCGTAGAATCCAGGCCACCGGAAATACCCAGCACTGCCTGTGTGCAGCCGATATGTTCCAGGCGCTTCTTCAAACCCATGGCCTGAATGGAAAAAATTTCCTCACAGCGAAGCTCGCGCTCTGCCTTGTTCTGCGGAACAAATGGAGCCGCATCCACTCTTCTGCTCAGTTCCAGCGGTTCTACCTTTAAATCAAACTCTACTTCCACATGCAGATTGTTTTCTGTGGTTTCACGAAACGTATTCATGCGCCGTCTGTCGCTCTCGATTCTGTCCAAATCCATATCTGCGTAGATGATGCCTGTGTGGAATCTATCAGATTCCGCCAGGCAGGTTCCATCCTCTCCAATCAGGTTCTGGCCGCCAAACACCAAATCCTGTGTTGACTCGCCCTCTCCTGCATTGGCATAGATATATCCACACACCAATCTCGCAGACTGTCCCAAAATCAAATCTCTTCTATAAGCGCTCTTCCCTGTTGTCTCGCTGCTCGCAGAACAGTTTGCAATGACAGTCGCTCCCGCTTTTGCGTGACGGATGCTCGGCGGCTCCATCACCCAGACATCCTCGCAGATTTCTGCTCCCACACACAGTCCTGGCATGGTGCGGCAAGTAAACAGCAGGTCCGTTCCCATCCAGACGCTGCCATCCATCCAGGAAACCATCTGCGGCTCCTTATTTCCCTCCTGGAAATGGCGCAGCTCATAAAACTCGGAATAGTTTGGAATATTTTCTTTTGGAACCAATCCCAGAAGTCTGCCATTGCAGACAGCAGCAGCCACATTGTAAAGCTTCTGCCCTCTCTCCCACGGCAGCCCCACAAACACCAGAATATCTTTTCCCTTCGTGCTCTCCACCAGCTTCGCAAATTCTTCCTTCGTCTTTCTCAGAAGCGTATTCTGCAAAAACAAGTCTCCACAGGTATACCCCGTCATACAAAGTTCCGGAAATACCAAAATCTTTGCCTGTTTCTTCCATGCTTCATCAATCATGCACTCCAACTGACCGCGGTTGTACACCGGATCTGCAACCTTAATCTTCGGCGTCGCTGCCGCCACACGTATAAATCCCTGCTCCATACTACATTCCTCCACCTGCCACATTCTCATGTGCTTCTTTTTATATTTCTTCTCTATTGTGTTTGCTGTTTCTGTGATGTCTTATAGTGATTACTGTAGCCATTATTGCAGTCATTCTTGCGGTTCTGCTTTCAGCTCTGTCTCTTCCTCTGCCTGCTCTTTCGGCAGCCAGTTTGCCTTCCATATATACAAAACATCCATCAATGCTGTGCTGAACCAAGTAATCGGATAGCACCACATAACTGCCTCAAAACTTGGGAAAAATGGCACAAGCAGATTGATATAAATCATACGCAGCACACACATATTTCCCACAGAAATCATCATTGTCACCATGGATTTTCCGGCGCCGCGCATGGTTCCCATCAAAATCTGATGCACGGTCAAAAGCAGATAGAACGGAAGCATCATTCCCATAACCAGCTGGCCATATCGAATAACCTCTGTATCCGATGAGAAAATCCGAAGAATATTTCCTGAATACAAATACAAAAATGCGGACATGACAATCGTGTAGGTACCACAGATAAACAATCCCCAGAAAATACTCTTTTTCACACGGTCCGGCTTCTTCGCTCCCACATTCTGTCCGGTAAATGTGGTCGCCGCCATGCAGAATGTCTGCTGTGGAAGCATGGCAAATCCATCTACTTTTGTGTACGCGCCATAGCCTGCCATGGCAACTGCACCATAACTGTTGATATTTGACTGTACAATGACATTGGAAAGTGAGATGATAGACCCCTGCACGCCACTCGGAATTCCCATTGCCAAAATCTGTTTCATCAGACTGACATCAATCCGGAGCCTTCTAAAATCCAAGTGATAGCTGTCATACGATCTGGAAAGTGCTCCCAGCGCCAGAACTGCCGATACTGCCTGTGCAATCACTGTCGCATATCCCACACCGGCAATTCCCATATGAAAAGCGACTACGAACAGCAAGTCCAGCACAATATTGACCATGGACGAGATGCAAAGATAATATAATGGCCTTTTGGAATCTCCCACTGCTCTCAAAATTCCGGCACACATATTATATACTAGATTAAACAGGGAGCCTCCAAAATATACTCTAAGATACAACACAGAATTTGGCAGAACTTCTGCCGGTGTTTTCATCCAACGCAGAATCACTGGAGATGCGCCGATTCCTAAAAGAATCAGAAATCCACCTCCAATTATACTCAACATAATCGAAGTATGTACTGCTTTCTCCATATTTTCATTGTCCCGCGCACCGTAATACTGGGAAATCACCACACCGGCTCCTGTTGCGATTCCGATAAACATGCCTATAATCAGATTAATCAGAGAGTTACTCGAACCAACTGCTGCCAGCGCTTCGCTTCCAATAAAATTTCCCACCACAATCGAGTCCACCGTATTGTAGAGCTGCTGAAACAGATTTCCAATCAAAAGCGGAATGGAAAAAAGAATCAGTTGTTTCCAGATCACCCCTTCTGTCATCATAGCGCTGCTTTTCGTTCCATGCGCCATTGTTCTCCACTTCCTTTCTGGTCATTCGTAGTATCATGAGGTAGAACACCATTTGTTCCAACCGTATGTCTTTATAGTATACAACATATTTACAAAAACAGACAAGCCCTGTGTTATTTTTGTGTCAAATCAGTGTGTGCACACAGCGTGCGCAGAATTTCTCCTGCAATGAAAAGACCAGCAACCGGCGGAACAAAGGAAACGCTTCCTGGAACCGGACGGCGATGCTTGGATTCCGGATTTCGGAATTCTTCCCCTGAAAGAGGTGTCATAGGAGGTTCTTTGGAATACAGGACCTGCAGGCGAGAAATTCCCCGCTTTTTCAACTCACGGCGCATGACTTTGCAGACAGGACACACAGAGGTATTGGAAATATCCGTGATTTCAAACATCTCCGGATGCAGTTTATTGCCGGTTCCCATACAGGAAATCAGGGGAATCCGATGCGCAGTACAGTATTCGGCGAGAGCAAGTTTTGCGCTTATAGTATCAATGGCATCTGCCACATAATCAATCGTGCCAGGGATGGATTCCATCAGGCTCCCAATATTTTCAGGAAGGACAAATGTCTCATAAGTCAAAACCTCTGTATCCGGACAGATATCGGCAATGCGCTTTCTCATAATATCCGTCTTATACTGCCCCACCGTACTCAAAAAAGCGACACTCTGCCGATTGATATTTGTGACAGACACCGTATCGGCATCCACCAGTATCAATCGGCCAATCCCGCCCCGCGCGAGCGCGTCCGTCAAGTGCGACCCGACACCTCCAATTCCAAACACCATCACTGTGCAATCTGCCAGCCGCCTCATTCCATCCTCTCCGAGCAGCAATTCACTTCTGGAAAATGCATTCATATCAATTTTCTCCATTCTTTTGCAATCTTTTTTGTCAGATTTTCTTATAGTATTATATCTCATCTATAAATAAAATAACAATCCGTTTACGAAAAGATTCGTACAAATAAAATTGGGGTCAAAAGGTATTTTGACCCCTATAATACCATTTTTTTCATCCATATATCTGGAAAATTTGAGATAAACCGAAGAACACGTAAGACAAATCAGAACAAGCAGCTAAGACAGATAAAAGCTCTCTGCATAACACAAGAGAGCAGCTTTTCCCCCACAGAAAGCTGCTCTCAATTCACGATCAAAAAACCTCACACTATAGGTTTTCACTTTGCCTGACATCCCCATATCAGACTCTTTGTGTAGGACACCCCCATGTGTTCCTTACGTCACTAATCATACCACACTTTTCTTTTTATGTCAATGAATCTATTTCTGTTTTGCACAATTTTTTCTCTTTTTTTTTATTTTTTTACCATATTTTTTCCAATTTTCTTCATTCGCTCATCTGTTCTTTTTATTTTTTTGAGAGATTTTTCCAATTTGTATCGGATATTTTTGCACCTTTTGCACATACTTGTAAAGAATCGTTACTGTTTCGTGACTGTTCCCATTTTCGCAGTCTGCAAACAGCAGCCTTATCAACTACACTTTTGGAGGAATGTATATGACAATTTCCAGCCATTTTCCTGATACATTGGCACGTTTTCAGACAGTATTTCAAACCGACAAAAATTTTGATGTGGTATATCATGTCATGATGGTCGGAGGACGTCAGGCAGCCATCTTCTTTGTGGATGGTTTCGCAAAGGACGACACTATGAGTCGGATTCTCCAGTATTTTTTCTCCCTGAAACCAGAGGATATGCCGGACAATGCTCATGGATTTGCCAAACAGCACACCCCTTACGGGGAAGCAGGGCTTTTAGAACAAGAGGACGAAATCATCATTCAGGTATTGAGCGGCATCACCTGCCTGTTTATTGATGGCTACGATAAGGCCATTATGATAGACTGCCGCACCTATCCGTCGCGCGGCGTGTCCGAGCCGGAAAAAGACAAGGTAATGCGAGGTTCCAGAGATGGCTTTGTGGAGACACTCGTCTTCAACACTGCACTGATTCGGCGCCGCATCCGCGACCCCAAACTCACAATCGAGATTTTGACAGCAGGAGAAAGTTCCCACACGGATATCGCTGTCGCCTACATGGACGGACGTGTGGATGAAGCTCTTCTGAACAAGATAAAAAAACAGATTCAAGAGCTGCATGTGGACGCTCTGACCATGAACCAAGAAAGTCTGGCAGAATGTCTGTATCCGCACAAATGGTACAATCCCTTCCCCAAATTCAAGTTCTCGGAGCGGCCGGATACCGCAGCGGCCTCTCTTTTGGAAGGAAATATTGTCATTCTCGTGGATACCTCTCCCGCTGCCATGATTCTGCCATCCTCCGTCTTTGACATCATTGAGGAGGCGGACGACTACTATTTTCCGCCCATCACCGGCACCTACCTGCGAATGACAAGAATGTTGATTTCCATCCTCACCCTTCTGCTCACGCCGACTTGGCTTCTTCTGATGCAGAATCCGGAGTGGATTCCGAAGAGCTTTGCCTTCATCCGCCTGACAGATGAAGTCAATCTTCCTCTCATCTGGCAGCTTTTGATTCTGGAATTTGCCATCGACGGCCTGCGTCTCGCTGCCATCAACACGCCGAACATGCTAACTACACCGCTGTCTGTCATCGCCGGTATTGTTCTGGGTGAATATTCGGTCAAATCTGGCTGGTTTAACAGCGAGACCATGCTGTACATGGCATTCGTGACCGTGGCAAACTACTCGCAGGCAAGCTTTGAATTGGGTTATGCTCTGAAATTCATGCGCCTTTTCATGCTGGTCTGCACATCCGCCCTAAATCTGTGGGGCTACATTCTCAGCTTTATTATCACAATTCTGGCAATCATATTCAATAAAACCATAGCCGGAAAAAGTTATATCTATCCACTGATTCCGTTCCATTTCTCGGAACTGAAAAAGCGCTTTATCCGCACACGCCTGCCGCACAAAGTCAATGGAAAAGGTGCAAAATAAACGCGAACTAAAATAGATGTTGGGGTCAAACTATCTTTTGACCCCTTTGATACCAGATTCTTTTCTTATCACTGGCTTATTTTTTCCACTCCACCATATTTTTCCACATCACTTCATCCGTTCTGCCCGCCTGCAGCACATAATCATGCAGGTCGCTCGTCTCTGACGAAAGCCTAAACTGCGTATTCTCTTCGCTTGCCGTCCACCGCTCATCCACAACCGTCTTTCCGCCTTCTGCCAAAATCTTCCACTGTATCTCCTCACCCGCTGCATTGATGCTGCTGTATGCAATCTCCCCGCTCATCAGATTTTCCTCAAACGTTCCCTTTTTCCAGATTTCCCGAATCCGCGGTTCCTCCACACCATTATAATAACAGTATCCCGTCACACCATCTCCATTCATCTTTCCTTCTTTCCAGCCCCCACTCGACAAATCATACCGGATATCATCCAAAACCAAAACGCGGATGGCCGTTCCCTCTCCGTCCGGCAGGCCATTTTTCCAATCTCCCAGGTAAGCGATTCCCGACTGGTTTACGAGCAATCCATATCCGCTGTCCTCCTTTTTCAAGCTTTCTCCATCATACAGATAACATTCACCTCCCAATGTAGTCTCATAAAAGGATTCCAAAATATCTTCCTGTGCATACAGACAATCCGCCGCCTCACCATATTTCTCGTCAGAAAGTGCTTCAAATAACTTCTGGTATGCCTCCCGCACCTCCCCTTCCAGCAATCCGTCAATCCGTGCTTTCTCGCTCTCGCGGGCAGCGACAGACTCTGCCACAGACTCCGCTATGGACTGCGCAACCGACTCCTGCTCCTCAATTCGTCTTCTCTCCGCTGCCTGGCTCTCTGCAAGTTCGGCCCTTTCTCTCTCAATCCTCTGCTGTGTATGGATTGCCGCTCCTGCCAGGACAAGTATGATAACTGCAATACCGATTCCATATTTCAATCGGTATTTTCTTATGTCCGCATGTTTTCCTGCATCGTTGCATCCAAATCTATGTTCAAATCTGCGTCTGTGTTCTCCCAAATACTGTTTCAATCTATTCCAGATATTTCCCTTCTCTTCCACACACCTGTTCCCCATTTCTGTTTGTTTCTATTACATTCTTATCTATTCTTTTCATATTCCTATCATTCTTATCTATTCTTTTCATATTTCTATTGGTATTTTACCACATTTACAGGATATTTCTGTTTACGATTTTCTTATTTCTTACTTGCACATTCCAAATAGGCTGTCTTCAACAGCTCCATCCCCTCCTCAATCTCACTCTCTGTCAAGTTTGCATACCCCAAAACCAGCATCGCCGGATACTCATTGTGATTGGGATGAATAAAAAAACCAGACAGTCCATACACTCTGACTCCGTATGCAGCCGCACGCTCCACCAGTTCCTGTTCACTGACTGTTTTTCCGGCCTTCTCCCGCACCCGCAGCAAAATATGTACGCCTGCATTCTCTCCCAGAATCTCAAACTTGTTTTCCAGCGGCCGGATTTTTGAGAGCAGAATATCATGTTTTGCTTTATAGATTGCACGCATCCGGTTCAAATGCCGCTCATAGGCGCCGCTCACCAGAAATTCATACAGAATGTTCTGGTCAATGCGCGATACGGTGGATGCATAAAAACCACAGTTTTGACGGTAGCTGTAAAGCAGATTCTGTGGCAGCACCATATAGCTGATACGGATAGCTGGTGCAATCGAGCGCGAAAATGTCCCTATATAAATCACCCGCCCCTCTCGGTCACTTCCCTGAAGCGCCGGTATCGGCTTTCCGCGGTATCGAAATTCACTGTCATAATCATCTTCAATGATATAGCGCCCTTCTTTTCTGGCTGCCCAGCTCAAAAGCTCCATCCGCCGCCGGACCGGCATGACAATCCCCATCGGGTGCTGATGTGACGGCATGACATACGCCACATCGGCGCCAGATTCCTCCAGTTTATCTACCTGGATTCCCTGCGCATCCATGGAAATCGGCATCACCTGATATCCCAGACTGTGAAAGACGAAATACGCCTGTTTGTAAGTCGGATTTTCCATTCCAATCACTCTGTCTTTTCCCAAAATCTGATATAAAAGCATCAAAAGATACTCATTTCCGGCGCCCAGCACAATCTGTTCTGGGCTGACTCTGACACCGCGCGCAGTATGTAGATAATTTCCAATCGCTTCCCGCAGTGATGGCTCTCCCTGATGATTTCCGCTCAAAAACAGCTCCTTCTTGTCATCCACCAGAATCTTCTTTGAGATACGCCTCCATGTCCCGTAAGGGAAGCTTTCCAGGTCTATTCCTCTTGGTGAGAAATCAATCTTCCATTTGTTCTTCTTCTCCTGCTCTTCTCCAAAAAATTCGTTCACAGCTGTCTCCCGAATTTCCACCAACTCCCGAATATCCAGAACAAAATATCCCTTACAGGGTCTGGATTCTATGTATCCTTCTGAGAGCAGCTGGTCATATGCCATCTGTGTGGTGCTGCGGCTGACCTTGAGATTTTCTGCCAAAAGTCTGGTGGAGGGCAGACGCATCCCATATTTTAATCTTCCCGAGCGTATTTCCTCTTTCAAATACAAATAAATCTGCTCATACAGCGGCATCTTCGCTTCCGCAGATGTCTGAACTGGAATCATAAGCTCCATCTTTTGTCTCTCCTTCCTGCCGCATCCTGATACTTTCTAATACTTTCTAATACTTTCTGCTGCTTTCTGTACTGCATGATATTCTGATGAATTCCTGATGCATACGCCATACCCAAAACACGACATACATACAGAAAACAGATGCTGCAAAGCGCAGCATACACCGCCTCATCTTTGCAGCATCTATCTTTTCTCTCTTGTATCTTTTGTTTTTATCTGTTCTATGCCTATTTTGCAACCTTAAAGGAGCTCTTCAAGGATACAATACGGTTGAACACCAGATGTTCTGGTCTGCTGTCCTTGCAGTCTGCGCAGAAATATCCATTTCTCACAAACTGGAAGCTGTCAAATGCCTGTGCTTTTGCCAGCTCCGGCTCAATGTAGCACTCTGGCACAACGGTCAGGGAATTCGGATTCAGGTTCAGATTTCCCTCAGAATCCAGCTTTCCTTCTTCCTCATTGATGATATTCTCGTACAGGCGGCACTCTGCTGTCTTCGCAGTCTGTGCTGCCACCCAGTGAATCGTTCCCTTGACTTTTCTTCCATCCTGGCTGGAACCGCCCTTTGTCTGCGGGTCATACGTACAGTGAACAACGGTCACATTGCCGTTCTCATCCTTCTCACATCCAGTACAGGTAACAAAATAAGCACCCATCAGACGCACTTCATTGCCTGGATACAGGCGGAAATACTTGCTTGGACGAACTTCCATAAAGTCCTCACGCTCAATATAAAGCTCTTTTCCAAACGGAACGATACGGCTTCCAAGCTCCGGATTTTCCAGGTTCATCGGAATCTCCAATTCTTCCATCTGGCCTTCCGGATAATTGTCAATCACCAGTTTTACAGGGTCCAAAACCGCCATCAGACGCGGCTTCTTTAACTTCAGGTCTTCACGGATGCAGTACTCCAGCATCGCATAATCTACAGAGCTGTTCGCCTTGGAAACGCCTACCAAGTCCACAAATTTGCGGATAGATTCCGGTGTATAGCCTCTTCTTCTCAGAGCGGCGATGGAAACCAGACGCGGGTCATCCCAGCCATCCACAATGCCATCTTCAACCAGTTTCTTGATGTAGCGTTTTCCTGTGATTACATTCGTCAGATACATTTTTGCAAACTCAATCTGACGCGGCGGATTCTCAAATTCACACTCCCTCACTACCCAGTCGTACAGCGGTCTGTGGTCCTCAAACTCCAAGGTACAGATAGAGTGTGTAATGTGCTCAATCGCATCCTCAATCGGGTGTGCAAAATCATACATCGGATAGATGCACCAGCGGTCCTTGGTGTTGTGATGGTACATATGTGCCACACGGTAAATGACGGGATCTCTCATATTAATATTCGGGGATGCCATGTCAATTTTTGCACGAAGTACTTTCTCTCCATCCTTGTATACGCCATTTTTCATATTTTCAAATAAAGCCAGATTTTCCTCCACAGAACGGTTTCTGTATGGACTCTCTTTTCCTGGCTTTGTATAATCGCCGCGGTATTCTTTTATCTCAGCCGCAGATAAATCGCAGACAAACGCTTTTCCCTTCTTAATCAGCTTCACTGCGCACTCATACATCTGCTCAAAATAATTTGATGCGAAATAGAGTCTGTCCTCAAAATCTGCGCCAAGCCATTTCACATCCTCCAAAATAGACTCGACAAACTCTGTTTTCTCTTTTGTCGGGTTTGTATCATCAAAGCGGAGATTGAACTTTCCACCATATTTTTTTGCCAATCCATAATTTAACAGAATCGACTTTGCATGTCCGATATGCAGATATCCATTCGGTTCCGGTGGGAAACGGGTCTGGACGTGGTCATAAACACCCTCTGCCAAATCTTTATCGATTTCCAGCTCAATAAAATTCTTGGAAACCACTTCTTTTTCTGCCTTCTCTGTCTCTCCTGCCACAATTTTATTTTCTTCCATAATCATTTCCTCCATACCTGAGATAATACCTTATATTACCACAAGCAACCTTCAATGGTAAAGCCTTTTTTCACAAAAAAACTTCCTATCTGACAAGCAATAAGATGCTATGAAAACGGTATCCGCTGCAATTTTGTCTTCAAAAACTTCTTTTTCACACTTTTGCAGCAGGTACTGACCTTCACAGCATCCTATCTCTAGCACTCGTAAATTTTTATTTTAAATTTTTGCACTGTAATTTTATATTAGATTTTTATATTAGATTTTTATCTTATATCTTTGCACTGCAATTTTATCTCGTGTCTTTGTAGTATATCTCGCTATTTTATCTTTTCATGCCATCTGTCTGCTTTCAGCAGTAGAATTCCATCGGATATGTCAAATATTCAATTTCGTCCAGTTCATCCATTGTCACCAGACCTGCCGGCGCTCTCAGAACGCTCGGAATTCTGTTTACAATCGTCGCGCAGGTGTGCTCTACAGTAGCAGGCTTTACAACATGGAACTCGGTATCCGGTTCACCTGTAATCTTCCAGTCACACATATCTCCGTCATCTGGTCCGTACACTTTTCCGATACACTGTGTCTCGATGATTGGTCCCTGGAATGTCTCTGTAGTAACAACAGCCGCCATGCCGATGCAGTTGCCCTTAGGAATATCCTGTCCCAGTGTGGAGGAATAGAGTGTATCTTCATGATAATATGGCACGCACTTCTGTGTCTGGCTCTTGATGGTCCATCCCATCTTGGCAGCCAGAGCTTCATTGGAGTTCCAAACATAAGCTGGCTCCAGCACTTCCGGATGTGCAATCTGTGCCTCAAATTCTTCTGGAGTGAGGCCTACACCATGTGCCTTTGCAAGTGCAAGACCATAATCCTCAACATTATAGCTCACAGCGCCTTCAATTTTCTGAATCGAATGACAGCTTCCTGCCACCATGCCTACCATATTCACCCAGAATGTATCTTCCATTCCGCTTCCCACGAATGTACAGTTATTCTCTTTCGCCAGAACATCCAGTTTGTTTGCGCGAACCGGATCGGTGGTCCAACAGTAAGTCGCTTCCTCACAGGTGCTAATCACATTGATTCCACGGCTGAGACATTTTACATAATGGTCGTAGCAGTCACTGACGAGGCTGAATAATGTCACAACTGCAATATCTGGGTCTGTGGTATCCAGAACTTCGTCTGCATTATCGCTGATGAGAACGCCTGTCTTTACGCCAAGTTCTGCATAATCACCAATATCCATGCCGACAATCGCTGGATTCACATCAATAGCGCCTACAATCTGTGCGCCCTTCTCATACAGATAACGCAGCGTGTACTTGCTCATCTTACCACATCCATACTGTACCACTTTAATCTTGCTCATAAAAATCCTCCTTTTCCTGACTCTTTTTCATTCCGCAGAACATACTCTCTATGGCTCTATGGAATACATACTTCATCACTCATACAATATTTTTTCCGTCTCGTATATTTCTATACTTATTTTACAGTCTCCTGTTGGTTGAGAGTCAAGAAAACGTTTGAAAAAAATTTAACGAAATTTCAGCGGCACTTGAAGCCGCAAAAACATGGAGCGCTTTGTGTCATCAAAGACATTAAACTCTGTCAAAACTTCACAGAGGTAATCGCCACAGATGGTGTAGGAGTGCTCTGTACAATACTCCAGAAGACGGCTGGCATACTCTGGTTCATCGTCGAAGTTATCCAGATAAATGCATGCATACATGCCGCTGTCAATTCGTTTCACCGCATTATTTTCCGGAAAATCGTCGTCCACAAAGACAAAAATTTCATTGGACACGAACCGTTTTTCCAAAAAATTTTTCATTGGAAGAATCGTTCCGGCATTGCAATAGTAAATTTCCGGCAAATCTTGGCTGATAATACTTTCTTTCAGTTCATTTAAAATGTGCTCATACACCGAAATGTCATACTCATAAAAATTGATATCTGTATGCATGGTGAACACCTTTCGATGAGGAATGTACTCTACTGTAATCATCCCGCAGGCCGGTGCTTTCCGGAACCGTTCCACACTGTCTATCGTCCGCGTAATTGCATTCAAACGCATCTCCAGTGCCTTCATCTGCTCCTTTACCTGACGTTTTTTGCGAATCAGTGTCGATTCAATCAACTCAATATCTCCTTTTTCCAGAATACACTGAATCTCCGTCAAACTCATTCCCAGTTCTTTCATGTATTTTATCATGTCCAGACGTGCCGTCTGGTGAATACTGTAATACCGGTAATTCGTCTGCGGGTCAGTATAACACGGCTTTAGAATTCCCATCTGGTCATACAGCCTAAGTGTGGGCACAGAAACTTTATTGAACCGCGCCATTTCTCCAATTTTCATCCGTGTATTGTCCATAACTATCACCCTCAAAACTCTCAAGTTACAACAGAGTTTTTCTCCCTTTTATGGCAGTATACCATACAAAAATCTGAAAAACAAGCAGGCTTTCCTCTCAGATACAAGCTGCCGAAAGGAAAGCCTAAAAACATAAAAAGTCTAAATAACCTGAATAATCTAAACCAAAGTCTAAATAGAAGTCAAAACTGTGGAAATCCCATTAATTTGTAAACAACTGCGCCCAATGACTTCTGCCGTTGCCATCCACATAATATCCCACACCAATCTTAGTGTACTTGGAATTTAAAATGTTGGCACGGTGTCCCTGACTGTTCATCCAGCTATTCATCACCATTTCCGGTGTTTCTTGTCCATATGCGATATTCTCGCCGGAAGTATGGTAACTTGCTCCACTCTGGTCTAACGCAGTGCTAAAACTGCTGCCATCTGGTCTGGTGTGAGAAAAGCTCTTGGAAATTTCCTGGGCTCTCACTGCTGCCGCCTGAGAAACTGCCGCAGACTCTGTCAGAGGACTTAAACCAGCTTTTGCCCGCTCCTGATTTACTAGGTTGATAACTTGCTGCACATAGGACTGATTGCCCTGGGATACAGAACCACTGCCGCTGTTATCCGGTGTCTCTTCTGGTTTCACAGTCCCGCTTTCACCCTGATTTCCTCCCTGCATTTCATTCGGAAAGATAATTTCCAGGGATGGAATATCGCAGTTAAAAGCAGAAAGCAGGTCACCAGTCATTCCCCGCAAAGTTTCCAATCCATGCAGAGATTCTACATGAAAGTTTCCATTGGCGCCGCCGCCGGAAATCACGTATCCTTTCACTGCTGCCATGGAAGTCATACTAGCTGTTCCTGTCATAACGATTGCTGCCGCAGCAGCATAAAATGCCATCTTCTTCATAATATGTATTCTCCTATCTTTGTTACAAAAGTTTTACATTTTTGTTACAAAAATATAATAACATACAAAAGTTGGTATTTCTACAGGAAATAATTGGATGGGAAATTTTGGAATTTTCCCTTTTCATTTTTATAAGCTTCCTCCGACAGAAATGCCAATGTCCCCAAAACTTTCAACTGATGCTGTTTTTTGATAGAATTTTATCACTTTGCTCATGATTCCTTCTTTTGTATAAAACAAATCTTTTTCTGTCATAGGAAATGTCACGGTTTTTCCCGTAAACGCTGACTGGTAAGCACCTGTGATAAATTCAATCGTCTTTCGTCCTACCTCTCCAGTCACCAAAGGCTCTCTGTCCTTTTCAATGGCCGTCAGCATATCATCAATCTGCCCATCATGCCCATAGTAAGCACAAGTTTCCATCTGTTCAAATTTTGCTTCCAGAAAAGCACATTTTTCTTCATCCTTCTCTGGATAACCATTGTCCAACTGACGGCTAACGGCAATCTTATGGGGAATCTCAATGGTTCCTTCCTTGGCATCAATCATTACTTTCTGCTCCTCTCCGTGATGAAGCAGAGAACTGACTGCCAACCCTACGGCGCCATTTTTAAATTGGACAATATGTATGGATAAATCTTCCACCTCGCTGTTTTTGTGCCCGCGGTTCACCACTGTAGAAGTAATATTCTCCACATCTCCCAAAAACCACAGAAACAGGTCGATGTGATGCACTCCATGGCTGAAAGTACAGCCGCCGCCTTCCTTTTCCCATGTTCCTCTCCAGCACAGGTCATAGTAATGACTTCCCCGCCACCACAGCGACTGCATCTGAGCCGCATAAATCTCACCCAGAACACCAGAATCCAAAAATTTCTTCGTCTTCATAATATCCGGTTTAAAACGGTTCTGCGCCACAACAGACAATTTGCCTCCGCCAATTTTCTCCGCTTCCAACATTCTGTCACATTCTTCCAATGTGGGCGCCATCGGCTTTTCACACAGCACATGCTTGCCCGCCATCAAAAGCTGACACGCTATCTCACAGTGCAATTCTGGCGGAAGGCACACCGAAACCAGGTCGATATCTTCTCTTGTCAATATTTCTCTGTAATCCTCTGACACCTGACAATCCAGATGATATTTCTCCACTTTCTCCTCGGCTTTCCTCACCATCCGGTCCACCAGCAGGCGGATTTCACATCGTTCCTTAAATTTCAGATATCCTTCAATGTGGGTATTGGCAATATCACCCACACCAATTATTGCAACACCTGTCATAATCTTCCCCGTCCTTAAAAATAATCCTCAAATCCCATTTTCTTTATATTGTCCACACTGATGTGAATACTGTCAAATGGGCTCAAATCATAAGACGTATCCTGTTCAATAGGCATATAGCGGACACCTGTTTCCACACAGGTCTCTATGATTCCTTTCATATCCAGGTTGCCGGTTCCAATTTCTGCAAACTGAATCACAGACTTGCGAACTTCCTTGGGTGATGTCTCTGTACCATCCACCCCTTCTTTAGGCATCACAATACGGTAATCTTTCAGATGAACCAAGTCAGCCCGCCCCTGCAGTCTCCGAATCCAATCCACAGGATTTTGTCCTGCCCGCCAAATCCAATGAACATCCAGCTCAAATCCGACATACTGCGGGTCTGTATTTTCCATCAATATCTCCAGTCCATATTTCCCATTGTATTTCTGAAACTCAAATTCGTGATTATGATAATAAAACTGAATACCATAAGGAGCCAGCCGTTTTCCGCAGGAATTAACCAGTTCCGCCAGCCGGTAATGGGCTTCCTCCTTTCCATAGGCCCAGGACGGCATACTTCCCACTCTCAAATATCTGCAATTCAGCTCATTGGCATAACCAGCCATTTCCTCCAGATTGTCTTTCAGATTCAGCGCCTTATCCCCTGGTCCTTGGGGTTCCATATTGACATTCATACAGCAAACATGCATGTCCAATTCCTTGCACAGGCGGCGAATATCCGGCATCACTGTTTTATTGACAGGGGTTTTAGACAATTCCAACTCGTTGACCCCAATCTCTTTTAAGAACCGGAACATCGGCTCGTACCCTTCTTTTTCTACCACTTCACTGAAAATCATCGTCTGTACCGCTATTTTTGATTTCATGGTTTCCTGCCACTCAAAATATGATTAAATAGACTCATCACATCGAGATAATGTAGATTCTCACGAATTCTACTTACTGCTTTATTGTGTATGCTTTTGACTTGTAT
>JAUNGE010000065.1 GCA_030524675.1 bacterium | reverse complement strand
GTAGAGGTTCCGGCAGAGGGAGCCTCCAACGAATGGCTGGAGCCGGTCAGCGATGAAGAATACAGCAAGCTGTAATACGGCTCTTTCGGAACGATTATTCAGCAGGCGTGATTTGCGAAAGCGACGGAAGAACAAAAGCCGTCTGAGATGGAACGTGATGAAAGCAAACAACAAATACAGCAGGAGCAGAATGCTGAAAATAAAATTAAACAGCGGCTATGAAATGCCGCAGCTTGGTATTGGAATTTTTATGGCTTCTGGCAATGAACAGGCCAGATAGCCTGTACTTGCAGCTTTGAATGTGGGCTATCGTTTGATTGATACAGTCGTTTCAACCCTGCACATATTGCGGAAAATTTTGGTTCACAGGATTTTGAACTGACGGAATCCGAAATGGGAAAAACATGGTTAATTACTGGATGCTCAGAGGGCGGCAATTTTAATAATCTATTGCAATTCTTTTACTTCATTTACAAACTTTAAAACGTCTTTCGGCGGATTAAGTGCATACAAAAGTCCATAAGGGGAACTGTAATCCCAATTTACCGGAATCGTCACAAGAGCCGGATGGACGTCTTTCCAACATTCCAGAATCAAGAGAACATTTCTGGTTTCCGCACAACGGTTAAAAACAGAAATGTCATAAAAACGGGGCGTATCCTCGATTTGAATCGCCGGATGGTTGCGTATCAAATCTTCGCGGATCTGATCATTTACTTTGGAATCCCCTTCTTTTACCATCATCAGGGTTTCACCGTATAAGTCAGAAATTTCAAGCTGTTTTTTCTTTGCCAATGGGTGCTCTCTGGATACAGCGCACATTTTCCGGTATCTTCCCAACGGCAGCATATTACATTGGTTCAACCAGAGCTTGGAGTCGCAGACGCCCAGCAGAAAATCAAATTTCTCTCCGAGCTGTGCGATCTCAGAAAGGATATCTTCATGGTTGTCCTCGAAAGGAACCAGATGCAGCTTGTAGTTCGCAAATTCTTTATTGACGCGATACCACAAATCCATAAATGGCTTCGCAGGATTCAGCAAGGAGGTTCCGACGCAGAAGGTAGTGTCATGGATATTCATGGCCTGTCTTGCATTTTCGATGGAGCGTCTGGAATAGTCAAAGAGGAATTTTGCATCCCGGTAAATCACATCGCCGGCAGGAGTTAAAAGGATTCCGCGGGGTGTTCTTTCTATCAACTTTAGGTTCAAATGCTTTTCCAGTGCATTTATCTGCTTCATCACGGCGGTGGTAGAAATAAACAGCTTTTCTGCCGCCTTGGAAAAGCTACCGCAGTCTGCAACACAGACAAAAACGGTTAGCTGTCTGTTATACATATCAGTCTCCTTTTGAGATAGTTTAAACTTTAGGTTAAAACTACAATAACATATTGGAGATTCTCAGTCAAGAAAAAAGAACTTATAATAGAGGCAGAACAAGAGAAAGGAGGAGTAGAAGAGATGTCAGAGATCATTGTGTACTTTTCCCGTAAGTATGAAAATTATGTGAGCGGTATGATCAGAAAGTTGGATACGGGTAATACTGAAGTGGCGGCGGGGATTCTTCAAAAGCTGACTGGTGCGGAAGTATTTAAGCTGGAGCCGATGCAGGAATACTCCAAAGACTATAATGAATGTATTGCTCAGGCACAGGCGGATCAGAGACGGGATGCAAGACCAGAATTAAAAGCGTACCCGGAAAGAATGGAGGAATACGATACCATATATCTGGGCTATCCCAACTATTGGGGGACAATGCCGATGGCGGTATTTACTTTCTTGGAGCATTTTGACTTTGAAGGAAAAACGATCTTTCCGTTTTGTACTCATGAAGGCAGCGGCATGGGACACAGCGAATCCGATCTGAAAAGACTTTGCCCCAGAGCGCAGATAGGAAGAGGAATTGCGTTAAAAGGCGGAAGCGTGAATTACGCGGAACCGGAAATCAAAGAATGGCTTGAAACGGTTAAAGGATAATTGGAGGATATAAAAAATGATTCTTAATGAGATGTATACTTTATCAAACAAAGTGAAAATTCCGAAGCTAGGACTTGGAACATGGTTTATTCCAGATGATAAAGCGGCGCAGGCAGTATGTGACGCGGTGAAGCTGGGCTACCGGCACTTTGACACGGCGCAGGCTTATGAAAACGAGCGTGGTGTGGGCGAAGGAATCCGCACTTGCGGAACCTCACGGGAAGAATTGTTCGTGACAACGAAATTGGCGGCGGAAGTAAAGACTTATCAGGAAGCGGTCGCTGCCATTGACGGTTCTTTAAAAACAATGGGGCTTGACTATATTGATATGATGCTGATTCACAGCCCTCAACCGTGGACCGAGTTTCGGGAAGAAAACCGCTATGAGGAAGGAAACAGGGAGGCATGGCGTGCGCTGGAGGAAGCGTACAAAGCAGGGAAGCTGCGGGCAATCGGCGTTTCCAACTTTGAGAAGCAGGATATTGACAGCCTGCTGGCAGGAAGCAGCGTTGCTCCGATGGTAAATCAGATGCTGGCTCATGTGAGCAATACGCCGTTTGATCTGATCGCATACTCAGAAAGCAAGGGGATGTTGGTGGAAGCATATTCTCCTGTGGCTCACGGCGAGATGCTGAAGAACGGAGCAGTTCAGGAGATTGCAGCGAAGTACGGCGTTTCCATTCCGCAGCTCTGCATCCGGTATATTCTTCAGCTTGGACTTCTGCCCCTTCCGAAAACTGCAAACCCGGAGCATATGCGCAGCAATGCAGATGTGGAGTTTGTAATTTCAGATGCGGATATGGAAGTGCTGAAAACCATGGAACAGATTAAGAACTACGGCGAATACAGCGTATTTCCGGTTTTCGGAGGAAAGATGAAATAAGGTGGAAAATATGAAGAGCATTGTCATTTATTATTCCTACGGTGGGAACACGCGCAGAGTTGCACAAACCGTCCGTCAGGCACTGGATGCGGACGTGGCAGAGATTAAGACAGTCAGACCCTATGAGGGAAGCTACAACGATGTGGTGGATCAGGGAAAGAGAGAGATTGACAGCGGATTCATGCCGCAGATTGAGCCATTGCATATTGATTTCAGCCAATATGACACCGTTATATTGGGAAGCCCCGTATGGTGGTATACGTTTGCACCTGCCATGAAAACCTTTCTAAATCAGGCAGATTTGTCCGGCAAGACCGTGTATCCATTTGCGACCAATGGAGGCTGGATCGGGCACACTTTTAAGGATTTTAAGAATATGTGCAAGGGTGCGAAGGTTCAGGAAGGACTGAATGTGCGTTTTGGTGAGGATGTGATGCAGACCTCTGAAAGCAGTATTCAGAAGTGGATAAAGGGCATCAGAGGATAATTTGAAGGCCAGTCTGTTCGTTCAGATTGGCTTTCCGAAACAAAGAACAGGAAGCAAAAAGAAAATGAACAGACCTTATATTTTTGTCATATGATGACTTCCCTGGACGGGAAGATTATGGGAAAATATATGGAAATGCCGGAAGGCAGCGCTGCCGGGAATGTGTTTTACAATATTTCTTTCGGCAAAAATCCGTATTACAAACATCAGGGCTGGCTGCGCTATCTGGTGAAAGGGAAGGAGTAAAAGAACATGGAAAAAATAACAAGTGTATTCCCGATGGGAGAGAAGAACGAAGCATTTGCAAAATATTTTATCGGGCAGAGCTATTTGAATATGCTCTCCACCGAGCAGGTGGTAATCAGCAATGTGGTAAATATTTCTGCAGATCCATTTCTTTGACTTGCTCAGATTATAAAAAACGTGTCCCTAAAGTCATTGGACACGAAAAAGCACAAGTCTTAAATTATGACGCGGAAAGAGTTTTGTTACCTTTTGGGACGTAGGGATAAGTTTGTCTATTGTGTGCGGGTCCATCATTTTGTATTCTACTATATAGAATAAAAAAGTGCGTCCAGCACTTTGGAAAGGAATGAATCAAGATGGAAAATAGCATGTCTCGTATGTTGATTCAAACAGTTGTGAAAAACGCATTAAAAAGCATTAAAGATAATCCGGAACGTGGTATCCGCAATCTCATAGATTTGGCCATGCAGTTCTCCGAAGGAAGATTTCAGAAAAACTTTTTTTCTACCGCGCAGACGATGCTTCAAAACGAAAATAGTGCCTATTATGGACTGATAAGGGACGCTGTGGCCTATACAGATACAGAACGAATTTATATTTTCGGCATGAACCTGGGGTATAATGGGTGTACCGTTGGCGCACAGCGCATCCGTAAAAACGAAAAGAACCTGCACTGCAATATTCCTTGGGCCATGACGATGCTGATAGATCCCGATGTTTTTGAACATAATTGGCAGCTCTATCACACGATGCTTCTGGAAGGCGAATCACTGGGCATTTATACATGGATGCTCTTTGTTTCGGGCCAGCCGGAAAAGCTATTGCCCCTTGCGAAAGAGCACTCCGACAGTGCTTTTTGCATTTTCTGCAAAGCTGAAGATATCAATTCAGCATTCTTGGATGAGGCTGCAGAACTTTATAATACAATGATCGTCATCCGATATGAAGAGAGCGCCGCTGAGATCTGTGACACACTCCGAAAAATGGGCCTGCTTTATTCCGTGTGGTATCAATATGGGCAGAAGGATACAGAATGTATCATAAATGGGGATTTCTTCAGTAGCGTGCAGCAGTTAAGTCCCGTCTTTACCGTTTTAATGCCGGAGCCGAATTGCCCAAAAACCATAGAAAAGCTTGTCTATCAAGCGGTAACCAGAGTCCGCAACGAACAGCTTTATCGTACGTTGGTTTGGGAATTGCAGTATGATAACAGCCTGGTTGATTCCATTATTTCGGACGATTCCTGCTCTGTCTATTTTGATGAGCATGGCGACCTTTGTGCTTGGGGCAATAAAATAGAATGCGTGCATCACAATTTGTTCCAAAGCTCTCTTACTGAAATTCTGGTAGCTGGATGCGCCAAAAAAATAGAGCTATCTGTATGAGCGATGGTAATTTTTATTATGATGGTGCCCTTGGTGATACGATCCCCATTCAAGAGGCGTTTCAGCTTGGGTGCAGTAAGGCTGTGCTGCTTTATTCTTTTATTTCACGTTGAACAATTTCTGCTCCGCTTTGAATTAAACGGAGCATCCGTGAGAAGAACTGTTCTGGGGGCATACAGTCTTTCTCTAATAGCCACCGCTCAATCGCACACATACATGCGTCTGTAAAAAAGTTTGCTTCAAAATCATCGACTGTATCCTCTCCGAGTAGAGCAATCATTCTGGTTTTCAATAATGGAAAACAGATTTCCCGCAGATGTCCGGATAGGGAATTTTGCCCTTCTATTTTCAGAGCTTTGCGATAGAAATTCCTATTATCATAAAAATAATGGCAGATGGCTTGGAGTGCATCCAAATGCTCACCAAGATTCGTGGCGGTATACCCAGATTGAGCAAGCGTAATGAATTCTGTATCTAATATCCAGTTGAGCAGATCATATTTATCCTTAAAATGGTAATAAAAACTTTTCCGATTCATATCACACCGTTCACAAATATGAGCTATCTGAATCTTATCAAAGGGAACCTCCTCCATGAGTTCCCGTAGCGCAGAAGCTAGTGCCCGTTTTGTTATATTGGAATCAGCCAAGATGTTCCCTCCTCTGGTTGTTAACCTAAAAAGCCAAGATGCTCCAACAGAATCTTTATATCCATGATAACTAAAATGATGCCGCCTGTCAATTCTGATTTTGCACGATACTTTTCTCCAAAACGATTACCCAGCCACACGCCAAAGGCAGAAAACCGAATGTAATCGCGCCGATCAGTATTATGGCAGGGATAATACTTACATCAAGAAATGCGAATGTAACGCCTGTTGCAAACGCATCCATGGAAAGACCAGCTGCAATCACAAACAGTTCCATAATTTCATGCTGATACTTCCATTAAGTTTTTGTTCGCCAGTGGGTATAAAAAAACAAGTCCTACCCACTTCATCAAGCAGATAAGTCTCGTCAATTAAGGTGACACCAGGACGGTAATCCAGTATGTTGGCATCTCCGCGCGAAGGCGCTGACTACTCCCTTATTTAATTATTAGAGTAACAGAATCCCCTTTTTTTTCAACAGAAAAAGCGCGGATTCTTTTGGGCAAAATCGGTCCTACATCCCAAAAGGTAACAAATTATATTCCATGAGAAAAAATAGGACGCGCCCGGCCCTACGCCCAATGAATTTTATGGGTTGTGCTTATATAATGTACCTTATAGTCAAATTATAGGAGTTTTTGGAGAATGCGGTCATGAAAATTACAGGCATACACATTGTTTTGACCATTCCCTATTGGATATCGTTACCATGTATTTTGAGGCAACAAAGACATCCTTTTGGAATAGCTTAAACTTTATGTTAAAACTACCATAACATATTGGAGATTCTCAGTCAAGAAAAAGGAACTTATACTAGGGGCAGAACAAGATTGGCCGCCTAATTCTCTGTATGTTCCTGCTTTCTGTTATGTAGATAGAGAATAAGCGAGATTACCGCGATAAGAGTCATCAGGGATGCTGAAAGCCAAAATGCAGGCGATCCCGGTTCTGTAATGCTGGAGCCGAGAATGGTTGATAATACTACGCCTAAAGTAGTTCCTAAAACGCCGCCTGCCAGATACTGCAGAAAAGGTATTTTTGTAGCGCCGAGATAAAGGCTTACAGCATCTCCAGGCAAAAAACAAAATGTGCGCAGCAAAAAAGAAATAAAAAAGGCATTCTTTCCCTGTCTGGAGTAAAGTTCTTTTAATCTGGGATATTTTTTCTGCAAACTGTCTATCAAATCAGAACCGGAAAAACGTCCGATCCAATAAGGGATGGCGAGTGTGACCGCTCTGCCCAGAAAATTAACAAACAGTGCGGCGGGCGTTGGAAAAAGATGTCCGGTTGCAATTTGGAGAACGGCGATAGGAAAAACGAAAGAAACGCTTTTTAGAGCGTATAAAAGCAAAATGACCACTGCCGCTTTGACAGAGGATTCTGGGGTATAATCTAAAATTGTCTGTACCGTGATTTCTCTGCCGGATGTGAGAAACAGAATGACGAGGGCGGCACAGACTATCAGCGGCAGGGATTTCAAAAAGGTCATCATTTTTCTGTGCTTTTGTGGATTCATATTTTTTCCCCATTATTTTTTTGAGATTCGTCCATTTTAAGTTCGCGTTTTATGGTAGCTTCTTTCAAAAGTTCGTATGCGGCGGATGCAGCAGGAACACCGAGCAGCATTCCAAACGGACCAGCCAGATTTCCACCAATGGTCACTGCTGCAAGTACCCACATTGCCGGAAGATTGATTTTGGAACCGACTACTTTTGGATAAATCACATTCCCTTCAAATTGTTGTAATATCATAAGAAATGTAACAAACACGAGCGCCTTAAAAGGACTTACCGTAAGTATAAGGAAAGCGCCGATGATAGTTCCAATAAAAGCGCCGACAACGGGAATAAGAGCTGTCACGCCAACCAAAGCTCCAATCATGGGAGCATAGGGCAGGCGCAATATAAGCATGCCGATTGTGCATAGGGTTCCCAGAATAACAGCTTCTGTAGCTTGACCTGCGATAAAATTCCGAAAACTTTGGTTACAGATGGAAACAACATGAATAAGCGAGGCACCGAATTGCTGAGGGAGCCAGGCGTGAATGAACCGAAGCGTCTGTGTTTTTAGTTTCTCTTTGTTTGCAAGGGTATAAATAGAGAATACTATGCCAACAAAAAAATTTATAAATGCTCCGGCAATGGAAGTGACTGCTCCAGCAGCTTGTTTTAACAGGACATCTTTCTGCGATAGAGTCCACTTTTCCAGATTATTTTTTAGCTGTATCCAGTCAATATCAATTTGTTCAAGATATTCCCCAAAAGGAAAAGAGGAAAAATCAAGGGTTTGTTCCAATGAAGCTGCCTGATCGATTCCGGACATGACAATTTGTGCAGTAAGCCGGACGGTGTTTGTGATTTCAGGTATTACAAGGAAAGCAACTCCCACAAAGATTCCTAAAATCAAAAGCAGAGAAAGAATGATTGCAAGCGGACGTCTTGCTTTTTCTTTCTTCAGGCGAAGATGATTTTCAATAGGCTGCATGGGAACATTCAGGACTAAAGCTAGGATAATTCCAAGTAATATGGGCGACAGGATATTCACTATCCATGTTATTCCAACTGCAACGATGTCTATATGCCGAATTGCAAGATAGATTAAAATGCAGGCAGTTACAACACCGATAATCCATTTTGCGATTTCTTTTGAATTTAAAGGCAGTCCATACAACGGATTACCTGTTGGTGTATCATTTTCTTTTTTGTTCAAACTATCATCCTCCAACGCTGAATAAACGACACTCATCTTTTCAATAGGGGATAATTATTGAAAAAATAACTGGATTTTAGTATAATCACCTCAGTACCATTTTGGAGGTGTGATATGAACCGAACCAAAAAAGCGCTCAGTGATGCGTTCTGGCAGCTTCTGGAAGAAAAGCCCTATAATAAAATTACAGTACAGAACATTGTAGAATACTGCCATGTGAACAGGAATACCTTTTATTATCATTTTCAGGATATCCCAGCTCTTGCCGAATACACCATTAAGGATTGGGCAGATCAGGTAATCAGAAATCACTGCGAATTTGGATCGCCAATCAACTGTATTACTCCTATTGCGCAGGAGTTTATTAGACGTAAATCGGCTTTTATTCATATTTATCGTTCTTCCCGCAGGGAAGCGTTTATAAGGTATTTAAATGAAATCAGCCAGCATATTGTACAGTCTTATATAGATAGTGCTGTGAAAAATGTGAATCTTACGCCGGAAGATAAGTCAATGTTTATCCGATATTATAAGTGTACCTTTGCGGGCGTGGTTCTGGACTGGCTTGATGCAGGGGCGGATTATGATCTTCTTGCCTTTTGTGAGAAGATATGCGCTTCTTTTGAAGGTTCCGGAAAAAGAGCCTTTCTAAAACAAATTCGGAGGAATACAAGCGCCAAAAAGGCGTTGACTTCTTTATAAAGTGATTTTGGCGCTCAGTCCCATTCCGAATGCGTTCGGTCCCACATGACTGCTGATGCTGCAGGTCAAAGGCGCATAGAGCAGCTCATCGTTTGGAAACGCTTCTTTTGCATGTCCATACCAGTCTGACATGTCTGTTTTATTCAGGAAACTTCATTTTATCCTTTTTAGGGCTTTTCTCCCACAATTCTTCTGCGACAGGCTTCCAGTTTTCCGCATAACGGTCACATTTGGCGCAGAGATGTTCTACGCTTTCCGGTGACTGGAGATCGGTGGAATGAGCGCCGGAACGGGACACCATTTCACGGAGTTTTTTCGGGTTTTCCAGCATCGGACATGGACGAAGCATATTTTTATTGAAGGGCTGTCCTCTGTGATATTCCATCATGAGAGGGGATTGAAGCGCTTCTAAAAGTGTTTTTTCCCGAATATTGGAATCAGAATAGTGTACAAATACGCAGGGATCGATGTCTCCGTTTGCGTTGATATGCAGATAACGATGCCCGCCTGCAATACAACCGCCCACATATTCAGCATCGTTCTGGAAATCCATAGCGAACAAGGGCTTTTCAGCACGGTAACGTCGGATTCTGTTATAGGTGCCCCGGCGTTGGTCGGGAGTGGGCATTAGTTCAGGGACGGCATCATTTCCTACGGGCATATAGTGGAAGTACCAGATAAACCATGCGCCCATTTCAATCAGCTTGTCTAAATATTCCTCAGAAGTGATGGATTCATAATTTGCGCTGGTATAGCAGGAGGAGATACCGTAGACTAGCTTTTTGCTCCGCAAAATTTCCAAAGCATTCAATACTTTCTGGTATACGCCGTTTCCACGCCTTCCGTCCGTTGCCTCCTCAAAGCCTTCCAGAGAAATGGCAGGGACAAAGTTGCCTACTCGAAGCATCTCGTCTGCAAAGGCTTCGTCGATCAGAGTTGCATTGGTAAAGCAAAGGAACACACAGTCGGAATGCTTTTCGCACAGACGGATCAGATCTTTCTTACGAACCAGAGGTTCTCCGCCGGTATATATGTACATATAAATGCCAAGCTCTTTACCCTGACGGATAATATCGTCAATTTCGTCATAGGACAGGTTCAGTTTGTTGCCATATTCCGCCGCCCAGCATCCAGTGCAATGAAGGTTGCAGGCGGAAGTCGGGTCAAGTAGGATTGTCCAAGGAATATTACAGTCGTACTCTTTTCGCAGCGCTTCTTCTTTTGGCCATCCCACAAGTGCAGCATTGATGAAGAAGTTTACCGCCAGAGTCTTCGTCACATTCGGATCAATGTCCGTAAAAAGGCGGCGCACATAAGAGTAATAAGGATGTTCCTTATTTGTGATTACTTCCCGGATGGTTGCTCTTTGGGAAATAAAATTGTCTCCGGCAAATTTATCCGCCCAGTCCATAATCTTGAGCATATTTTTTTCGGGATTTTTGTAAATATAGCGGAATGCCTGTTCCAAACCAAATTTTTTCAGTGTTGTTGTAGCGTTCATGATATGTTATCTCCTTGTATTTTTTTCGTTTGGATACTTTCTTGTTGATAAAATGCCTTATATTTAGTATTTGTTGACTGCATTAAGTATGCCAGCGGTCTGTAACTTATGTTTTATATTATATGAATGGTTCTAAATTTAAAATGGCCAAACAGGATGCGAATGTCTAAAAATCAGACAAAACAAAGCATTTGTCTAAATTTCAGGTTTCTGATTTCTAAGAACCTGTTTTCGTTACAAAAGCAGAAGTCGATTCATGCTTGACAAAAGATGGCTGGGATAGTAATATGTACGCATACCCCTAATGGTATAGGAGGATTGACGATGAAGCAATGTATGGATGCAGATAATCTGCACCGCAGGTTAAAAAAAATAATCGGGCAGGTAACTGCGATTGACAGAATGGTTGATGAAGATGTTCCCTGCGAGGACATTCTATCTCAGATTAATGCTGCAAAATCGGCTCTGAATAAGGTTGGCCAAGTTGTGCTGGAAGGTCATATCAAGCACTGTGTGCGTGATGGAATTGAGCATGGCGATGCAGATAAGACCATTGAAAGTTTTACAAAAGCTGTGGAGCGTTTTGCAAATATGCAGTAAGATTTTATTGATGAAAAAGCAGCCAGGCAAGCAGGGCTGCTTTTTTCTTTTATCTACTTGACAACCCATACCCCTATATGTATAATATACCTATACCTCTACAGGTATAAAGGAGGCATTCTATGAACACATTTTTTAAGAAAGCAGAGCATCTCTTGGAATTAGGTGGTACGAAAAAGGATATTGCCTTTCTCGGCATTTCTGGTATCGCTCTGCTCGTCAGCATCTTTGGTGTATTGCCCTTGCCCTTTGACGCAGCATGGGTGGCAATCTTGTTGTGTGGTGTTCCCATTGTGCTGGAAGCAATCATCGGTCTGATTACGGAGTTTGACATCAAAGCGGATGTGCTGGTTTCTCTGGCACTGATCGCTTCTGTCTGCATTGGAGAAGATTTTGCCGCCGGTGAGGTGGCGTTCATTATGCAGATAGGCGCGCTGCTTGAGGAACTGACTGTAGCAAAAGCACGGGCTGGCATTGAAAAACTCGTACATCTGACACCACAGACGGCGCGGCAGCTGTCTGGAAAAACAGAACGAATTATCCCCGCTGAACAGGTCAAAGTTGGTGACCTTGTTCGCGTGCTGCCCGGTGAAACGATTCCCGTGGATGGCATTATCGTATCGGGGCAGACTTCCATCAATCAGGCGGTCATGACAGGGGAGTCGATACCAGTGGATAAGACAGTAGGCGATGAAATATCCAGCGGTACGGTCAACCAGTTTGGCGCTTTTGAGATGAAAGCGACAAAGGTTGGTGAGGACAGTTCGATTCAGCGAATGATAAGGCTGGTACAGTCAGCAGATGCAGGAAAAGCAAAAATTGTTGGGCTTGCAGACCGCTGGGCCACATGGGTGGTCGTTGTCGCCTTGACAGCGGCAGTTCTTACCTGGCTGATTTCAGGAGAGATCATCCGAGCTGTTACCATCCTTGTTGTGTTCTGTCCCTGTGCTTTGGTCTTAGCTACACCTACGGCAATCATGGCAGCGATTGGAAACGCTACCAGGCACGGCTTTTTAGTGCGCGAAGGAGATGCACTGGAACGGCTCTCTAAGGTAACAACTATCACGTTTGACAAAACAGGGACATTGACTTATGGAATACCGCAGGTAGCAGAGGTAAAAAGCATGGGGAGCTGCACGGAAACAGAACTCTATACGCTTGCGGCTGCTGCGGAGCAGTTATCTGAACATCCCCTGGGTAGAGCAGTTGTCCAGTGTTACAAACAGCATATCGGGGAAAAACTTCGGCCCTGCGAGCAATTTCAGATGCTGCCCGGAAAAGGTGTGTCTGTGATAGTGAATGGACAGTCCGTATTGGCAGGAAATCGGAAGCTGCTTGCAGAAAATCAAGTAGCAGTTGCTTCGGAAGTGGAGGAAGAAACCAATATGCACCTGCGGCGCGGCAATACCCTGATTTACCTTGCGCTCAACAATCGTTTTGTAGGGTATATCGCCCTTTCGGATACGGTGCGAAAAGAAAGTGCCGCCGTAGTTGCCAGAATGAAACAGCTTGGTATTCAGCCGGTTTTGCTGACTGGCGACAGTGAAAATGCGGCAAAGTCGATTGCAGAGGAGTTGAACATGGAAGAACTTTATGCAAATTGTCTGCCGGAGGATAAGCTGGCGCACATCGGGAAGTATCAGGCAGAGGGGCATGCTGTTTGCATGATCGGGGACGGAATCAATGATGCTCCAGCTCTAAAAAAAGCGGATGTCGGAATTGCGATGGGTGGAATCGGAAGCGATATTGCTGTGGATGCGGCCGATATTGCACTTGTGGACGATGAAGTGAAAGAACTGCCGCACTTGTTGGCTTTATCGAAAAAAATGATGGCAACGATCAAGCTGAACCTGATGTTTTCCATGACACTGAATTTTATTGCTATCGGGCTTGCGTTTCCCGGTATTCTCAACCCTGTTGTCGGCGCTCTGGTGCATAACGCGGGTTCTGTGCTTGTGATTATAAACTCAGCATTACTATTGAAATGGAGGAAAACAAAATGATACTGACAGTGATTGGACTGCTTATTGGATGCATGATTTGTGGCGCAGGAATCTATTACCTCATGAAAGAAAAGAATGATTTGGAATCAAAGAAGATTTATTCTATCACAACAGGCGTTGGCGCAGTGATTGTGCTTGCCGCTCTTATCAGATTTTTTGTATTCTAACTTGGTGGGTCAGCTGTTATCACAGCTGGCCCATCGGTCTATGGAGACATCGTAGAGATAGGCTTGAGTTTATTTGGATCGCCGTTTATAATAGAGAGATTGGTATAGGGAGGTCAAAAGAAAATGATCCATTAGTTGGTCTGCTTTAGACATTGATTTGTACTGGCAGCGGCGGTATAATGACTCTGATATGATAAAAACGGAAACGTTTTTGATAGAAAAGAAGAACAGAGCATTTTTCAAAGGAAAATAAAAAGTCTTTATGAAAGTATGGAGGCGGATTCCATTGCAGATACGGGAAAAAATTTTGGAAAAGATTGATATTGCATACTCTTATCAGCTGGCAAAAAAGATGGAGAGCTACTGCTCAAATCAGGCGCTTGGGTATCGGACAGCAGGTTCGGAAGCAGAATTTAAGACGGGCGAAATGCTGCGGGAGGAGATGGAACGGATTGGTCTCTCTCAGGTGGAGAAGGACAGTGTGACCGTGGATGGTTGGGAATTCAAAAAGGCAGTTCTTACCTTTATGGCGAAAAACGGTGAAAAGCGGCAGGTTCAGCTAGGAGCGTATCAGACAACGTTTGTGACGGACGGGCCGGAAGAATATACGCTGGTGTATCTGGGGAAAGGGACAGAGAAGGAGTATGCGGGCCAGGATGTAAAGGGAAAACTGGTATTGGTGGATATAAACCAGAGGGATGAGTGGTGGATCAATTATCCAGTTTATCAGGCACATTTGGAGGGCGCGAAGGCGCTGATTGCTGTTCAGTGCGGCGGATATGGGGAGATTGCGGATGAGGCGTTAAATGCTCAGGATATCGCCGGACCGGAGGATGCGCCGGCATTTTCCATATCCAGAAAGGATGCCGCTGAATTGAAGGCGCTTTTGGAAGAGCAGGGTGAAATACAGGTGAACCTGGAGGCAGATACCCGCGTTGTGAGAAACTGCATCACTTATAATATAAGGGGATGCATCCCTGGAAAGCATCCAGACAGGATTGTGCTGCTGTCTGCCCACTACGATTCGTATTTCAGCGGATTTCAGGATGATAATACGGCAGTGGCTATGATGCTCGGCATTGCAAAAGCGCTGCTGGACAGTGGCTTTCAGCCGAACAATACCATTCTTTTCTGTGCTATGGCAGCAGAAGAATGGGGAGTGGCGGATTCCTGGTTTGATTGGTCGGCGGGGGCTTACGAGCAGGTATTTACAGCTCACCCAGAATGGGTGGGCAAGGTGATTGCAGATTTGAATTTTGAGCTTCCGGCTATGGCTCATGGAACAAGAGCCAGAATCCGCTGTTGTTATGAGTATAAGGACTATCTGGAGGAATTTCTCTCAGGGCTTCCGGCGCTGACCCACGCTTATCCAGAGGAAGCTAGGGCAGTGTCTCCCATTGAAACCTGGTCGGATGATTTTTCTATGTCGATTGCTGGAATTCCGTCTATGGTAAATGATTTTACGGGCGGGAGTTTTATGGAGACACATTATCATTCCCAGTTTGACAATGATGAATATTATGATGAAAAGGTATACCGTTTTCATCATGAGATGTTTGCACTGTTGATCGAGGCTCTGGATCAGACGGCAGTTGTGCCCTTAAATTTCAGCCCTGTGATGCAAAGAGCCGCTGAACTGGCGGAGGAGGGAGTCCGGCGTACGCTCGAATGGGAGCAGCGGATGACATCTGTGAATAGACTGGAGAACGAGAACATGAAAATCAAAGAGCTTCGAGATGAATTTCGGAGCTTGAGAGAACGGCTTTTGTCAGCCAAAGACAGGCAGCAAGAGGCTTACAGTAAGCTGCAGGAGCAGAATAGGCGCTACAGCAAATTGCTGTGTGAAAACCGCCAGGAGGAAGCGGAGGAACTGTTTTGGTCTCTGCGGGAACAGGAAGAGGACAGCCTCCGGCGTTTTAAGGCAGAGCAGGACGCTTTTGTGCGGATTGACTGGTATGGAAATGTGTTCTATCCTCATGAACTTGTGATACAGAAGCTGGATTTGCTTACGGGTGCCGCTGTAGACTTAATGGAAGGGCAGCTTTCATCGGCTTTGAAAAAGCTCTACCAAGTGGATAATAATGCGTATGCGTTTATGTTTGGTCTTGGGGTGTACCGTCATTTCACGGACTATGTGCTGAGACAGCCCAGAGAGCGGCTGAAATGGGGATTTCAGAGATTGATGGAGCATGCGGATTTATATGAGCTGGTGAGGAACCTTCTGGATAAGCAGGAAAAAGGGGAGAAGGAATACCAGGCGGAAACGGCTGCTTTGTGGGAAATCTGCAGGGAGGAAGGAAGAAAGGCTCTGAATGTGGTGCAGGAACTTGGCCGCAGCACAGAACAAAATTTTTGATTTGAACTTAAATTATAGGTTCGAGCTTAGATTATAGATTCGATATTAAATTAT
>JAUNGE010000064.1 GCA_030524675.1 bacterium | reverse complement strand
CATTATTTAATTATGCAGTTCGAATTATACAAGTAGCACAACGAGTTAATTTATTTCTACTGTCTTGATTTATTTGTACTATTTTGCCCTATTTCTACTTGTTCTCATTTGCCTCATTCCTGCTTTTTCTTCAAGCTTCTTTTTGCAGCGCTTCCTTCCAGTCTGCTTCCTTAAAGCCCACTTTCACAGTATTCTCACAAACCAAAACCGGCCGCTTTACCAGCATGCCATCTGACGCCAGAAGAGCAATCTGCTCCTCCTCACTCATACCAGCCAGTTTTTCCTTCAAATTCAGTTCTTTGTATTTTAGGCCGCTCGTGTTGAAAAAGCGCTTCAGCGGCAGACCGCTTCTCTGATACCACTCTGTCAGCTCTTTTGCAGTCGGATTCTGTGTCACAATATTTCTCTCTTCATATTCCACACCCTGCTCATCCAGCCATTTTTTCGCCTTCTGGCATGTACTGCATTTTGGATAATGAATGAATTTCATGCAAAAAACCTCCCATTTTCTCTGTATACATCCAGTGTCTTTATCTTCCACCTATATCCAGTCTCTTCCGTCTGTATTCAATATTTTATATCATCTTTCGCCTGTACCCGATATCTTACACCATCTTCCGGTATTCTTTCTTCCAGCATGCCACCTGTTCGGCTGCCTGCTCTATTCTCTTTTTCGGCTCGGCTGCCTCAAACATATCGTCAATTTTCTCTATCTCGTCGGACTCCAGCACATCAGTGAACGCCTGACGGTACTCTCTGTCCCAGCGCTCCTGATTCTCCTTTGTCACAGCCGCACGGTAGCGCTCACGCATCACGAGACCTGGCTGCAGCTTTTTCAGAAAATACATCCGCTTTAAGACGTTCTCATCTCCCGTCTTATCGCACGCCCGCTCATACGCCTGCATCGCCTTCTCAAAATAAAACATATTGGTGTATGCGGCTGCCAGGTTGTTCCAGACAGTGCCTGTGAACCAGTCCCCAGGCAGGGCTTCCTTCGGCATTGCCAGTGCCCGCTCATACAGAGAAATCGCAGTCCCATAATGGCCGTTTTGAAAGTAATAATCTGCCTTTTCTTTCAGATAACGCGCCAGAGGCAATTTTCTGAGAGCTGTCAATTTTTGCGCAAATGCGCTGATTTCCTCCTGTGTATAATATCCGCACTCCTGCAGTACAAAAATCAGTGCATCATCCGAACTGCCTTCTCCCACTGCCTTTTCCACCCTGGCCGCCAGATACGGCAGGTCCAGGTCTCTGCGGATAAACTCCACCACAGGCGCACGGAAGAAATCGTCCATCACCAGAAACGGATGATTGACAATCACATAACAAAGCTCCTGTGAAGAATACAGACAGATTCCCAGCGCATCAATGTACAGGGGCTGCCTGACTGGCTCATGCCGACACAGTATCAGACTCATAGCGTCACCTCTTGCCTTATTGTTGTCTCTGTCGCTGCAAACAATTCTCCAAATCCCAAATCTTTCACTACCACTTCCATCGTCTTCGCATCCAGAAAGCTCACAGAAAGTTCAATTCTTGTCGTGCGCGGCGGTCTGTCCGGAAACTCCTGCAAAGAAACCACGGCGCGCTTCTCGTTCTGCCCGTTCTGCACCGGAATCATGAGAAAGGTCAATTCCTTCTGGTCTCCCAAAATAAACTCTGCCGTCGCATTCGCCTCATACCAGCAAGCCCCTGCAGGCACCACGACGAGCCGTTTCTCTTTTCCGGAATGCATCACATCCATCGCCACCGAGCAGTCCAGATGCCCGTTGCAGATGCAGGTAAAGGGCGGCTCTATGTTGCCTTTCGCAAGCTCTGCCGCTTTACAGACACAGCCGATGGCAAACAGATTTTTCTCCAGATATACTCGCCGTTTCTGCCCTATCACACTCATAAAGCCAGGCGCCCAGTCTGTCCGCTCAAATCCGTCCCCCGTCAAAATAATGGCCGAGAACAGCTTCCCGCGCAGAAGCCGCTCTGCACAGGAACTTAAGATCTGGTCTCCGAGCTTCTTTCCAGACTCATTCATCAGCACATCCGGACTGAAACTCTCCTCCAGATGTACGCTGTCGGCAAACACAGTCAGGTCTTTCAAGCCCCGTCTCACGCGGAAATTAAAGTATGTAAGCCCGCCCTTGGAGAGCTCGAACACGCCCACCTCATGATTCCAGATATCCTTTCTCTGGCTCAGAATATAGTAGACAAAGCTCTCCTCGCGGCTGATAATGTGCACACACTCTTCCGAAAGATTCGCCGCTCTCGCCGTGCAGAGCGCAATTTTTCTGATAAAACTCTGTTCCAGGTAGTCAACACTGACAACCACCCGTCCAATCTGCTCTTTTCCCGCCTCAGACCTCACCATCTCAAAAATCTGAAACAGAAACTGCGCCAACAGATCCTCTCCTGTATACTTGATATCTTCAAACGTAGCCGTGCCATCCTTCTTTGCCAGAGTCACCAGCTTATCACTCAGAATCCCTGCGCCCTCCAGCACACAGCTGTACGCTTCTTTTCCTATATACCATACGTCTTCCTGTTTTTTTTTGCAGAGCACCGTCGAAATGGCCCAATCTGTCTCCAATTCCGCACAGTGCACCTGCGTTATCATGTCACCCAGGTCAATTCCTACAATCAGTCCATCATCCATCTGCTTCTCTCCTGTCACAGCAGCTCAAAAAGAGTTCTTGCTATCGCTGTCGTTTTTGCATAGTCTCTCATTTTTTTCTTTATTTCTTCTTCCTGTCCTTCAGACAGCGAACGGCAGATATCATTGATGCAGGTGATTCGGTTTACCACACCGTCTGCCGAAAATCTCTGGCAGGAAACCTTTCCTTCCTCCAGAACCTGCATCTGCCCATCTTTCTCTTCCAGCACCTGATACTCCATCGTCTCATCTGCAAACAGCACTTTTTCCTTCACAAAAATGCCCTTGTACATATGACGCATAGTCTCGGCATGAAACTCCTCTTCGTCCGGCAGCACACGCAGCCAGAGCACAGGCCGGCTTTCCGGCCGCCCATGGTATTCCATCATTGCCTTGTCCATGATATCATCAGGAATCGCCGCCCATTTTACCAGTTTCTGATAATACGGGAACACCTTTCCCTGCGCCAGCAGATTTTGAATCATGCCGGCACACAGCCTCCCCTCTTCTGGGCTCAATGTTTCTTTCTCGGAATAATACCGCGTCAGCGCCAGCTGATAGATATCTGGTATCTTTCCTTTATATAAAATTCTGCGCACCATGCTCTCCAGATATGTAAATACCTTCGGAGTCACCGCAGTTCCATTTAAAAAGTAATCCACGCATTTTGTCGTAAAATACGCTTTCACCAGGGTATTGTCCTGCTTCTTTCTCGAGGTATACCACTCAAATACCGTATCCAGATACGGCCCTTCTGCCCCTGTAAAGAGAATCTGTCCCAAAAGCCGCTCCTCCAGGTCATACGTCTCCACTTTCTCGCGGATAGCCGCCTCGAGAATGTCGTACATCTCCTTCACTGTGCCATTGTAATAGCCACTCAGATAGTCTAAAATCGTGTGGTCCGCCATCCCCTTCTGGAACACAGAAAATGCCATGGACAGAAGAAGTTCATCCTTCTCTCCTGCCAAGTCTGCAATCAGACAGCTCACCAACTTCGCGCCATCCCTTCCTAAGTCGTTCTCCATATGGTATTTCTTTACCATCTCAAACGCCTCTGCGATGTGATTCTGTGCAATCAGGACACGACAGATACCAGTTCTCTCCTGCCTGGAAAGGCTGGATTTTGGCAGACTCAAAAGATAACGGTCCGTATTCAAGCGCTCATCTTCGGCCAATGCTTTCTGATAGCAGGATAAAATTCGGTTTAAAAGCATCTGCCGGTACAGTGTCTTCACATTCATCTCCTGAAGAATACGCTCCATCATCGGAATCTCCGCAATCTTCATCGGCCCTTCCAGAATCCGCCTGCTCTCGGAAAGACGCAGCATCGCATGTTCCGGATACACCTGGAAACATTTTTTCAAGAATTCTGGATGGTCCATCGCCATGACTTTCTGATACTGCACATCCGCACAGCGGTTTCCGAAACCATCCTGAAATAAAATCACACTCCTGTCGGAATACAGCGTCACAAACGCCTCCCCATCCTTTAGCGGGTACGCCTCACTGCCATTTAACTCCTCGCAGCATACAATCACATATTTCATCTGCGGATCCGTGCATACAATCCGACACGATTTCAGAATGGAAGGCAGCACCTTCGCCACCGGCAAATCAATCATCTCAGGGTAGAGCATATGGTCATAAAGAATCGCCAAAGTCCGGTTGATTTTCGACGCGAACAGCTGCTGCAGCATGTACTGTTCCATCGCGCGCTCATACAGCTTGAATGTCTCGCTGTCTGGCTTCCAGTAGAGAATCAAGTTTTCGTACAGCTTTTCCCAGTTCGCATCCTCGAGCACACTCTCGTAGGAAAAATACAGAAAAATTTCCCTCGGGAGCTGCCCTGTGTAATCCTCCGGCAGCGTATACAGATAATACTCATACAGTCTCGTCAGCGCAATTCCGGCCTTCACACCTCTCTCGTACCACACAAACGCCCACGGTTCTCTGACATCGCCCTTAATCAGAAGACCCAAAACAGCATACAACAGCTCCGGCTCCTGGTAGCGCTCGTAGAGGGACGCAAAGAACAGAAAATATCGCTTGCGGTATGTGCGGAACGTACCAGCCAGTTTTGCCGCCGCAACTGCCAAGTCTTTCTCCACCAGACCAAAACTTTTTCCAAACCAAAGCGACTGAAACTCAAACGCCTCCAGACGCCTGAAAAGCTCCGGTTCTTTGATAAACAGCCAGCACACCTTCACATAGAGAAACGGGCTGCGGCACCCGCTGTAATACAGATTCCGGTAGGATTTCAGCAGGCCAAAGATATTTTCAGCCACAGTCTCGTCCACTTTTTCCAGAAAATACAGATACAAATACTCTCCTGGCTCTTCCTGCATACACCGGTTCAGATATGCAATCAGCGCTTCCTTCTCGTTGGCGCCTCCGCACAATTTCCAGTGCAAGTACTGATACATCGCATATGGTTTGCGGTTCCACTCCTTCTCCCGATTCACCGTAGGGTGACACTCGTTCAGCAGAAGAAGAGCCTTATCTCCCTGTCCGCGCAGTGCCAGGACCTCCGCTTTTAGGAGCATTGTCCAAGCTTCCGGCAGTGTGCGGACATTCTCCATCTGCTCCACACAGTCCTGCATCTTCACCCACGCAGTCTGCTCGGTGTATCCGCCACACTCGTAAAACAATCTCTCTTTTAAATACTGCATCACATGCTGTTTTGCAGTGGTCCTTCTGTAAATGCCGCCATCCCGCTCAGTCCTTGCATCCGCCTCCACAGGAATCTGAATCGTCCCCTGCTTCATGGAAAGGTAAATACAGCCGAAATTTTTTCCTCCATGAAGATACTCTGGAGAAATTTCAAACGGAATCTCTAACGTGTCCGTTTCTTTTTCAAAATCTTCACTCGAAAGCGTGTCCTTTGGAAGACTCAAAAACGCCCCATCCACCCAAGCTCGGATGCGGATATATCCCCAGCCGTCCTTTTTCACACGGATGGTATCTGTGATCGGTTTTGTCACTCTCACATATTTGCGCGCCTCGGTATCGGCAGATATCTTCACTGCCTCTTTCGTGTGCAGCGCAATCAAAAACTGCTCCAGCAGATGGTCCTCGTCGGACCCTCCCAAAAGCCCATCATAGACAGTTTTCACATGAATATCTTTCATAAACGGCGCTTCTGTAAAATTCCGGTACACAAACAGATTTCGGGCAGTGTCCCAGTCCGCCTTCGCCACAGCAGCAAAACTCATAGCCGAATCCAGGCTCTCTAAAACCTTTCCAGCGGCGGCCAGGCAGACATGAAAAGAATAAGGGATTTCCACTTCGCCTGCGTTTGTAACCACATGAAACGCCCCCTCGATCGTGTCCCCATTTTCCATATATTCTGTATTCACTTCATAGGCAATGTCATTTTGCAGCTTGTGGAACGTCTCTGCCGCCGTCTTTACCCTGTCGTGCGTGGAATAGAGGATTCCCTTGATTCCCAGACCATTTGTGCTGGATATGTGAAATTCTCCCTTTGACACCGTATGGGCGGTCAATGTGCCCGTTATCAATTCCGGCTCTACCACGAGATGGGGCATTTCCTGCTCCACAATTCCTCTCGCCAGTTTGTTAATTCGTTCTTTCATACTACCACCTGTTATCTGTTTTTGCTGTGTTTGCCTTTTTCATTTTATCATATTTCCACTGCAATTACACTACCAAAAAAGTGTTTTTTCTGCAAAATCTGATACCTTGAGCCTGAAAAGCCGCATCAGTCCAAACCGATGCGGCTTCCTCTTTTTTTCCATATAAAACAAATCTGTTTTTTTGATTTTACAGGGCTTATTCTAGCATAAAAACAAAAGGTAATCAAGTAGGTAATCAAATTATTTTTAGGTTAATTTTTTTGACCATCTCAGCCTTCTCTTGAATGCTGCTGTATACCAAACTAGATATGAATTACATTATAAAGCTAAGTCTACTGTAAATGCTGGAACTAATGGTTTAACAAAAAATGCAACTTTACTTGATGAAGATGGAAATAGTTCCTTTCCCAGGAACAGTAAATGCAAAAGCTTTTAAAGCTGCATCTAGCACTGATTATACCACTAGTAAATTAAGAAATATTAGATTTGGAACTGCTGTTCCTACCAGCTTAACAAAAAGTAATATCTCTATAAATTTTATTGACAATATAAATAAAATTTTATATAATATACATATATATAAAAGAAAAGAGGTGTTATTTATGGCTCAAACAAATGTGAACATTCGGATGGATGATAATTTGAAGCAGCAGTTTGAACATCTTTGTGGTGAACTTGGCATGAACATGTCCACTGCATTCAATATCTTTGCGAAGGCAATGGTCAGAAAACAGGGGATTCCGTTTGAAGTTGCACTGGACCCATTCTATTCTGAAAGTAATATGGCACATCTGCGTCGAGGTATCAAAGCACTTAACTCTGGCAAAGGAGTTGAACATGATATTATCGAGGTAGAAGACGAATGAAAAAGATTTGGTTCGATGAAGCGTGGGAAGATTACCTGTATTGGCAGATGCAGGACAAAAAAACATTGAAGCGCATTAACATATTGTTAAAAGACATAGAACGCGGAAATTTTGATGGAATAGGCAAACCGGAACCATTAAAAGGCGAATTAAGTGGCTTTTGGAGCCGTCGTATTGATGATGCAAATAGATTGATTTATCGAATAAGTGGTGACATTTTGGAAGTTCTGTCATGTCGTGGACACTATGATGATAAGTAAAAAAGAATAGGGAAGAGCGCCTTTCAAATGAGAGGCGTTCTTTTTGTGCCAAGAGGGGAGTGAGAATACATGTGGTGTAATCAGATTTTTTCATTAATAAAAAACGAAATCGTACTTTCTATTTCAGAACAAGAATTCAATGAACTTATAGATAAATATTTATCAGCAAATTCCAATACAGAAATGACATTAGAAGAAGCTCAAGAACACGTGTTGGATACTGTAGAATCTACTACTGAACAAGTAGTAGCCAATATCATTGTTTGTGATAATTATGAAATTGCAAATCAGTTAGCAGTAAACGGTAGATACCGGATACAGTTAGCAAGAGCAAGTTATGGAAATGATGCTATTGCTATAGATACAACTCTTATCCCTGTTGCAATCAATGATGTTTATAATAATGGAAATTTTTACAGAAATGGAATCCTTATTCCTCCTAATCCAACACAAGAACAAGAAATTGAGACATTAAAAGCTGAGAATGCTGAACTTTTAGAAAGTACCATCGATAATGATTATCGCCTTTCCATTATGGAATTGGGCTTATAACAAGAAAGGAAGAACCATTTTATGACATACAGAAACTGTAAAAAATTAATTGAACTCGCTCAAAAAAGAGGAACAAATACTGAAGAATGGACTGATGATATGAAGACAAAACTAGATATTTTCCTGTTAAACAATCGGATTACAGAAGAGGAATATAATGAACTCATCCAGTTGATAGATGCTAAATAAGAGATTATCTCATTCCTACATATTTCTTATGTAGATAGCTAAGAATTTCCGTTATTTGGAGGGCGAAATTTTGATAAAAATGGAAAATATGTGTTGTAATTGCAAGACATCCACTTATCCGTGTCAGGAAGAACTCTGTCCAAATCTAAATGTCAAAATTTATGAATGTGATTGCTGTCATGATGAAATTGATACCTTATATCAATTTGATGGACAAGAACTTTGTTTAGACTGTATTGAAAAACTTTTACTAAAAATCAATTAACTCAACAAAAATCTAATAAAATAGGATTTTATCTATATGTGAACTATCCATTGTCTAAAGTCAATGGGCTTCCTGCTTCATTGACCTCGTAACCTACTATCTCCACAGGCGTTAATTCGGGCAGTACCTGCCCTATAAAGGCTTATGCGCAACATAAGTACCTTGTATATTTTATGTGCTGAAGGAGCTTGATTTTCGCATATATTTCTCAGCACAACCACCTATATACAGCTATTAATGTTCGTGTATGAGTAGATTATAACAAGAGTTTATACTGTGACAACCGTAAATTTTATGGTCTTAACCTATCATCTGAAGCTAATGGGATTGCGACCATAATTTTTCAAATAGTCCGAAACAACAAATTGGAGCCGAAAAGGCTCTTTTTTAATACGCCGCAAGCAAGAAGTCCTCCATTTTTAGAAATAGGGAATGATAGTAGGGCAGTCCATGCCAGGATCAACGCCTGTGGATATTGTGTACTATCGTATCCAATGCAATAGTGGCTGAAACAGGAAGTGCCGACTTATAGAAGTCGGAGTAGTTCACTACCACAAATAAATCATAGAAAAGGAGATTGATAAGAATGTTGGTAGAAATAACAAGAATCGGAAAAGAGGAAAAAACTGTAGTAACAAGCCTTGATGTGGCTGACACTTTTGGAAAAGAACATAGGCGAGTGTTACAGGACATTAGAAAATTAACCTGTAGTGAAGAATTTAGACTGCACAATTTCGTGCAGTCGGATTATTTGAATATGCAAGGGCATAAACAGCCAATGTACCGTACAAGAATCTCCTTTCTTTACATATCTTTCAAAAACTGATTACTCGGTAATCAAAAGTAATCAAAACATTTGTTCTTATAACACTTAAAAACCCTTGATTTTAAGGGAATCAATCGGGGCGACAGGATTTGAACCTGCGACCTCACGGCCCCCAGCCGTACGCGCTACCAAACTACGCCACGCCCCGAAACTGCGATTTTGTTCCGGTTCCATATTATAACAGACTTTACCAAAAAAAGCAATAAGGATTGCAAATCTTTTCCTTTTCCATTACAATGAATTACATTGCAACGAAGATTAGAACATAAAAACGGATTCGCAATCTGCGAAAGGAAAGGACTATACTACTATTATGAAAAAACCAATCCTGAGTTTTGACTTGGACATGACTCTTCTCGACCATAAAACATGGGAAATCCCAAGAAGCGCCCTGTGCGCAATCGAACAGCTTCGCCCCTACTGCCGCCTGGTCATAGCGACAGGGCGAAACCTAGACGACATTTTGGGGGTTCCCTACCAGAAACAACTTTGTCCGGATGCCGTGATTCACCTGAATGGAAGCCGCATTACTGTGGGAGGAACGGAGATTTTTCATCATTTTATTGCGCCTGAAAAAGTCTCATCTTTGATTTCTTTTGCTATGCAGCATGATATCTGCCTCGGCGCTCATGTGGGGGAGCACGACTATTTCACACATCCAGAACATCTGGAAACTCTGGACCGTGAGCGCTTCGGTGAGAGCATACGAAACTTCGCTTCAGCTGAATTGCTCCCATCCCTTTCTGTACACAGTATGGTCTTTGTTGGCGAGGATGCCAAGCGAAAACTTTTGGAGACACAGTTTCCCGATTTTCAGTTTTTCCCATTTGCGGGCGGAATGATGGCGGATATCTCAGAATCCGGCATTTCCAAGGCAAGCGGAATGCAGCGTCTCGCCGCGTTCTGGGGAAACACCATGGACGATGTGGTCGCATTCGGTGACAGTATGAATGACTACGAGCTGCTGCTGATGGCCGGAACCGGCGTTGCTATGGGCAATGCCTGCGAAGAGCTGAAAACTATCGCAGATTATGTGACAACAGACATCGACAAAGACGGTGTGCTCCACGCATGTCAAAGCCTCCGGCTTCTGGAACACTGGAGCCATATAGGAACGTAGGGAATACTGAACATACTGAATATACTGAAAGGAAGACTATACCATCTGCTATTCCTATTGGAAAAAGCCGTTATTCCAAACATTTTTCATAGTCCCTCTGGCATATCCTGTAAAAAAGGACATTGTGATATATGACTGACAAGTACGCTAGAACTTCTGATGGAATGTCTGAGCAAAAACGTCTTCAGACAGAAGCAAATACGCAGGCGGAAATACATGAATTGAAAACAAATGAAATGAAAATAGCGGAAATCTCACAACAACAGTCTGCTTTGTTTTATAAACTTATGAAAGTCGGTATATACAAAGAGCTGCATCAGAGATCACTTTTAACCGATGCACAGCTGAATGAACTTTTAAATAACTAAACGCAAAAACACAAAGCCAGCTTTCCTATCCTTAAAGCTGGCTTATTCCTTATTCTTTATTTCTTTATTTTTTTATTCCTTAATCTTTTATTCTTTATGAAATTCCCTATGGAGGTATCGTATGACAAAAAAACGGAACGTTGCTGCTTATGCCAGAGTATCTACGGATAAAGAGGACCAGGTGAATTCCCTGGAGGGCCAACGCACATACTTTACAGATTTTATTCGCCATCACGAAGACTGGCAGCTTGTGCAGGTGTACTATGATGAAGGAATCAGCGGTACAGGTACGAAGAAGCGTGGTGGCTTTAACCAAATGATCTGTGACGCCCTTCATGGAAAAATTGACTTGATTCTGACAAAGGAAGTTTGCCGCTTTGCCAGAAATACAGTGGATACCCTGTTTTACACAAGGAAACTGGCGGAAGCAAATGTGGGTGTTATCTTTACTATAGATAATATCGACACTAGAGACTCCGACGGAGAACTGCGGCTCACGATTATGGCCAGCATCGCCCAGGAGGAGAGCCGCAAGACCTCTGAGCGGGTGAAATGGGGGCAGCAGCGGCGAATGGAGCAGGGCGTGGTTTTTGGCCGAGACCTGGTCGGATACACGGTACAAAATGGCAAATTGAAGATAAATGAGGAAGAAGTTCCCATTGTTCGGGCTGTTTTCCACAAATATACAAATGAGGGCAAAGGAACCACTGTCATTGCAAGAGAACTTCTGGAGGAAGGAATGTGGCCAAAACATATGGCATCGTGGTCCAATGCAGCGATTCTTAGAATACTCAAAAATGAAAAATATGTGGGAGATTTATGTCAGAAAAAAACCTTTACACCAAATTATCTGACCCACGCGAAAAAATGCAATCATGGTGAGGAAAGCATGGTCTATATCCAAAATCATCACGCGCCTATTATTGACCGTGAATTGTGGGATAGAACACAGAAAGAATTACAGAGAAGAGCTATTTTTACAGAACACCGCGAAAAATACAGCAATCGGTATTGGTGCAGCGGAAAATTGTACTGCGGTGAATGTGGAAGGCGGTACGTAGGAAAAACAAAGACATTAAAAAACGGAACGGTGTACAGAGGGTGGCGCTGTATTTCCGCTGCCGAGCATGGAGCCAGAAAGAGAACACGCGATGGAAGAGAGATAGGCTGCAGCAACGGGCAGATTCATGAAAAAGCCCTGTTATCGTGCATGCAGTATGCCATTGCGCAGATTCCGCTAGATAAAAAACAGCTGCAGGAGGAAATTATCAAAGAAATTCGGCAGTTGAAAGCAACGTCTGCAAAGAACATGGATTCTGTCAGAATTCAAAAGCAGATTGACGAGCTGCAAAGAAAAAAGCGGAAGCTTTTGGACCTGGCGCTGGAAGAACTTCTTGACCAAACAGATTTTAAGATGCAGAATGTATGGTATCACCAAAAAATCCAAGCACTAAAAATCCAGCTGGAACATGCAAAAGAAAAAGAAAAGGGTCTCCCAAAACAGCTTGACAGTGCGGAGCAGTATAGAAAAGCTATGGATGAGATTATGGAATTTGGCAAATCCAATGTGCTCTTGTTCCGTGAGCTTCTGGATAGAATTGTTATTTATCAAAGAGACAGACTGGTGATATGGCTGAAAGCCATTCCCTTTGGAATCGAACTCAAAATCCATTCTCATGGTCGGGGCAGAACTTTTACTACAGACATCCTGCAAGCTAGATATGTGTGAGGGGCAATATCGCTGCTGACATAGGCACAGAAGAACTGGCGCACATGGAGATTGTGGCGGCTATCATTCATCAGCTCACCCGAAATCTGACTCCAGAAGAAATCAAGAACTCCGGTTTTGGCCCATATTATATCGACCACACCACAGGAATCTGGCCGCAGTCGGCTGGAGGTGTTCCGTTTAATGCCTGTGAATTCCAGTCGAAAGGCGATACCATTACAGATTTATTTGAGGATTTGGCAGCAGAACAGAAGGCGCGTTCTACCTATGAGAATATCCTGCGTGTAGTAAAAGATCCGGACGTCTGTGATGTCATCCGTTATCTGCGTGCCCGTGAAATTGTGCATTTCCAGAGATTTGGTGAAACCTTGGCAAGAGTGCAGGAAAAGTTAAACCACAAAGATTTCTATGCGTTCAATCCATCTTTTGATAAAAAAGAGCGCTAAAAAGGTACAAAATGGCATAAAAACTGACCTCTGGCCGTATTTTTTATACTTCCAGAGGTATTATTTTGGGAAAAATAATATCGTGTTTTTCGCAACTTCTCAACAAACCAGGGATACAATCTTGATTTTGCTCTTTAAAATTGGTATAGTAAAAGAAAAAAAGCAGAGGAATGAGACTATGACAATAAATGAAAAGGCATTAGCGCTTCATGAACAGTGGAATGGGAAACTGGAAATCACTTCCAAGGCAAAAGTAAATTCAAGAGAGGACCTGGCACTGGCCTATACGCCTGGTGTTGCAGAGCCGTGTAAAGTGATTGCAAAGGATCCGGATACCGTCTATAAATACACAATGAAAGCAAACACTGTGGCTGTTGTTTCGGACGGCAGCGCCGTTCTTGGACTTGGAAACATCGGACCGCTGGCTGCGATGCCGGTTATGGAAGGAAAAGCAGTATTATTTAAGGAATTCGGCAATGTCAATGCAGTTCCGATTTGTCTGGACACACAGGACACGGAAGAGATTATTGAGACGGTTGTCAGAATTGCTCCAGCATTCGGCGGCATTAACTTGGAAGATATCTCCGCACCGAGATGTTTCGAGATTGAGGAACGCCTGAAAGAGCGCCTGAATATTCCGGTTTTCCATGACGACCAGCATGGAACGGCAATCGTGGTGCTCGCCGGCATTATCAACGCCATGAAAGTGACAGGAAAGACAAAAGAAGAATGCCAGGTGGTTGTAAATGGCGCAGGTTCCGCAGGAATCGCCATCACAAGACTGCTGCTGCGCTACGGATTCCAGCATGTGACATTGTGCGACAAGATAGGAATGCTTGCAAAAGGCATGGATGGTCTGAACTGGATGCAGGAAAAGATGATGGAAGTCACAAATCTGGAGAGAAAAACAGGTACTCTGGCAGATGCACTGAAGGGTGCAGATATTTTTGTCGGTGTATCCGCGCCGAATATCGTGACAGCCGAGATGGTTGCGTCCATGAACAAAGATGCGATTCTGTTTGCGATGGCAAATCCGGTTCCGGAGATTATGCCGGACGTGGCAAAGGCTGCCGGTGCAAGAGTTGTGGGAACTGGCCGTTCTGATTTCCCGAACCAGGTAAACAACGTCATTGTCTTCCCTGGTATCTTTAAAGGTGCCCTTGAGGGACGTGCAGTGGCTATCACAGAGGAGATGAAGCTGGCAGCCGCAAATGCGATTGCAGGGCTTGTGTCCGAGGATGAGCTGGATGAGAATCACATTCTGCCAGAAGCATTTGACCCGAGAGTGGCTGATGTTGTGAGTGCAGCTGTAAAAAAACATATCCGCCGATAAAAGCCATACAAAGGTTACAAAAAAGTTATAAAAGCAATCAAAACAATAAAAACGATGTTTGCCGTGCAGGGGAGGGGTTTTCATGGTGTCTGAACCAATGACGCTTTACAAGCTGATGTGCCTGTACATGTTAAAACAGGTCAATTTTCCGCTGACCAACACACAGCTCTCCAATTTTTTTCTGGACAAGGAGTATACCTCCTACTTCACACTGCAGCAAGTCCTAAGTGAACTGCTGGAAGCAGGACTGATTCGCACAGAGGCGTCTCACAACAATACCCTATATGAAATCACGAAGGATGGCTGCGATACACTCTTCTTTTTCGGAAATCAGATTTCTCCGGCAGTTGTGGAAGATATGACTACATATCTGAAAGAAAATCGGGTGACGCTGCGCAATGAGGTGGAAGTGCTGGCCGACTATTATAAGTCCACCAATCAGGACTATCGGGTGAGCTGCGAAGTGCGCGAGGGAAAGACAAAGTTGATTCATCTGGAAGTCTCCGTGCCAGATGAAGCGCAGGCAGAGAGTATGTGCGGAAAATGGGGCGAAAAGAGCCAGGAAATTTATGCTTTTGTAATGAAATCGCTGATGGGCGGTGAGGAATGATAAAAGTATAAAATAGTTTCTTTTCCATAAGAAAAACAAAAAAACAAACGAAGAGAACTATAGCAAAAGAAACAGAACTGAAACTAAAGAAATACAATCGAAATACAATCAAAAAAGCTGCCACAAAACAGGAAAAACGCTCAGAAAATGAGTTCTGTTTTATGGCAGTCTTTTTCTTTTTTCTTTATTTCTATTGATTTTTCTATATAAAAATATTTTCTATATGAAAACAGTCAGCTGCAACTTATTTGGACACCGTTCCGTACACTTCTATCTGGCTGAGTGCCGGAAATGGAGATGGGTCATCTGCTTTGATGAGAGAACCAAGTTTTATCCAAGTAATGCCAGTTCGGTTGATGGAGAAAGTATGCGGTTCGGTGCTCTTTTCCATGGATACCGTCTCTGTAGTGCCATCTGAGAAGGTAAAAGTTGCTTTTACCCACCAGTTGTCATGTGGAAAATCCGCGCGTGTGTACAGACAGATGGTGTCAAAATCTACAGGATGTCCAAACTCTAAGGTGATCTCTGCATCGTCCTGGCGGTTAATGCCCCAGGATTCATAAGGCCATGCACCGTGGGAAGCATTCGCAATCACTCCATCAATCGCGTTGCGTGCAGCAAAAACCGCCTCACCGCGGGTCTCGACGTTTGCATGGACATGGGGGAAACAGCCAGGGTCTCCATGTTGGTCCATATTGTTTCTTGCCAGATTTCGGTGTGTGTATACCTCTTGGTCTCTGGCAGTGCGAATCGTTATGTAATGCAGATCTCCTGCAAATGTCTTTGGATTATAGGAAATTCTCTTTTCACCGAATGGGATGAAATAAAAAATCTCCGGTTTTGCCACATATACCAGCTCTTCTGCAAGCGTATCGTCGATGCGCACTTTATAGAAGCAGTTTTCCTTCGGGAATGTCATGACAATTGTATCACCTGGAACATATTCTGCATGGTAAACGAGCGTCGCGCCCTGCTCACCAGTCTTCTGCGCCTTCATTTCTCCATTTTCTCCAATAATCTGTAACTGAAAATTTGCCATAATCTGGTCCTCCATTCTTATAGTATAATAAATATGATTTTTGGCTTTGACATTACTGCATGAAGCATATCCATATCTATGAATCGCATATCCTCAAATTCTATCTTCACGGTCTTGCTCTGTTTCTTTCGATAAATCCTAAAAATCCTTAAACTATCGTACTCTCCAACACAGTCATTATTCCAGGAAGATTCCCTGAAGTTTCCTTATATGTTCCCTGTGTCTTGCCTGTGTGTATACAATTTTTTCTTTCCACGATACACGTTTTTTCCATGCATCATATATAGTATACCAAACTTATGGATAAAAATCCATTATTTGCTCGATTTTTTAAAGAAGTGTCTTTCTTCTGGTGAATAAATTAACTCGTTGTGCTACTTGTATAATTCGAACTGCATAATTAAATAATG
>JAUNGE010000015.1 GCA_030524675.1 bacterium | reverse complement strand
CAATAGCTACAATGCAGACGTCATAATTCCGGATTCCCAGAGATTCCAGAAAAGCCGCGTTTGTGCTGTCACCAATCCGCGCATGTGTCACATAGGGCAGCACCGCATCTACTCGCTCTTCCACATGATCCACCGCCATCACCTGATGATTCAGCTCATGTAAATGCATGGCAATATGCCGGCCAAACCTTCCTAACCCAATTAAAAGTATGGATTTCATTGTATCATCTCCTTATTTCATCTTTATCATAAATCGGATTTGATAAAGGAGGGAAAAGAATATTCGCGCTCGTATTAAGATGGCATAAAGATGTTGGTTTTATTAGGATTTTTTCTGGATTCTCTCTATGTCCCTATTATTCCTCCAAGATGCCATCCAGCATTAAGTTGACTTTAAGGACATTTACTGTTTCTTCCCCAAACAGCCCAAGGAACCGTCCATTGGTGCATTTTTCAATGATTGTGCGCACATCCTCCTCTGTCATGCCGTTTGCCTTGGCAATTCGCGCCACCTGATATTCTGCTGCAGCAGGAGAGATATGGGGATCGAGACCACTGCCAGAGCAGGTGACAAGATCGACAGGGACAGCTGTCTCATCCATATCCGGATTTGCAGCCCGCAGCATTTCAACGCGCTCGGCTACCAGCAATTCATAGTCTTTGCTGGCGGGGGAGAGATTGGATGGCGCCGCATACATCAAAGTATGTCCATCTTGATCTTTATAAGTGGAGACATCAAGATTCATAATCCGGCCCCACATATGGGAGTCATCGGTGTATTGCTGCCCCAACAGCTCACACCCATATTTTTTGCCGTCTACTTCAATGATGCTGCCGCCTGCTTTCTCGGGGAAAAACAGCCTGGCCATTCCGGTAACAACGCCGGTATAAAGAATCCCACATAGAAATGTGAAGATGAAAAAAATTGTCAGCGCCCTTGGCAGTGTTGATTTTAACTCTTTCATAGTCTTATTTTGAACCTCCTACATAATGATGTTTCTTTATGCCGCCTTTTTTATACCAAACCGGTCATAACCAGCAGAATATCAATCAGTTTCACAAAGATGAATGGGGCGATCAGGCCGCCCAAACCATAGACCAACAGATTTCGGGACAGAAGCTTTCCTGCGGAAACCTCCCGGTACTTGACACCTTTGAGTGCAAGTGGAATTAGGGCAATGATAATCAGCGCATTGTAAATGATTGCGGAAAGCACCGCACTCTGAGGCGAATGAAGGTTCATAATATTCAGGGCAGAAAGTCCAGGATATAGTCCTATGAACAGAGCTGGGATAATAGCAAAATATTTCGCCACATCATTCGCAATCGAAAAGGTTGTCAGACTTCCGCGAGTCATCAGGAGCTGCTTGCCTATCCGGACGATCTCAATGAGTTTGGTGGGAGAAGAATCCAGATCCACCATATTGCCGGCTTCCTTTGCGGCCTGGGTGCCGCTGTTCATGGCAACCGCAACGTCAGCCTGAGCCAATGCAGGCGCATCGTTGGTTCCGTCTCCGGTCATAGCTACCAGATGGCCCTTGGACTGGAAATCTCGAATCATGGCAAGCTTGCCTTCCGGTGTCGCTTCCGCGAGAAAATCATCCACACCGGCCTCTGCGGCGATGGCCGCTGCAGTAATCGGATTATCGCCAGTAATCATAATAGTTTTGATACCCATTTTTCGCAGGTCAGCAAATTTCTCTTTTACGCCCTGCTTGATGATATCTTTCAAGTAGATTACGCCTAGAATCTTGTGATTTTTTGCCACCACCAGAGGGGTGCCGCCCTCGGAAGCAATCGACTTGACAATATTGTCGCACTCCTCAGAATACGTCCCTCCTGCATGGATGACATACGCCTGCATGGCATCTGCCGCACCTTTGCGGATTTCGTTTCCATCAAAGTCAACGCCGCTCATGCGGGTCATGGCGGTAAACGGAATAAACTTCATTCCCTTATCCATAAGGCTTCTGCCACGAATTCCGAATTTCTCCTTTGCCAGCACCACAACACTTCTGCCTTCCGGCGTCTCGTCCGCCAGGGAAGAAAGCTGCGCGGCGTCCGCCAGTTCTTTGATGTCAACACCATTCAATGGAATGAATTGCGAAGCCTGCCGGTTGCCCAAGGTGATTGTGCCAGTTTTATCCAGCATCAGAACATCCACATCACCGGCAGCCTCAATGGCCCTGCCGCTCATGGCGAGGACATTGGCTTGATTGAGCCGGGACATACCTGCAATGCCGATGGCAGAAAGCAGCGCGCCGATAGTGGTAGGCGCAAGGCAAACCAGCAGAGCAACCAATGTTGTTACAGAAGTAGGATTTGGGATTCCTGCAAGTTTGGCTGAGAAGATGGAATACGTATAAAGGGACACTGTTACCAAGATGAAGATAATAGACAGCGCCACCAAGAAAATCTGCAATGCGATTTCATTCGGTGTCTTTTTTCTCGCTGCACCCTCAACCATAGCAATCATCTTGTCTAAGAAACTTTCGCCAGCTTCGCTTGTAACTTTGACTACAATCCAGTCGGACAGGACAGTTGTACCGCCGGTTACGGCGCTGCGGTCGCCGCCCGTCTCCCGAATCACAGGAGCAGATTCACCGGTGATGGCACTTTCATCCACGGAGGCCGCACCCTCAATGACTTCTCCATCTGCCGGAATCTGTTCACCGGCCTTCACAAGGACTAGCTCACCTTTTTTCAGCATCGCAGAGGGGACAACTGTGATATTGTCTTTTTGCGCAGGGGAGGGAATCTTATGTGCGTCCACATCTTTTCGGGAGGCCCGCAGAGAATCGGCCTGTGCCTTGCCCCTGCCCTCAGCGATGGCCTCTGCAAAGTTGGCAAACAATACGGTAAACCACAGAATGACGGCAATCGCCAGCGTATAGCCGCTGGGAGCGTCCTTCCATCCAAAAAGTGACACGACCCATAAAAAACTGGTTAGAATCGCGGAGACGAACACCAGAAACATAACCGGATTTTTGGCTTGGGTTTTGGGATTTAATTTGATAAATGAATCTTTCACCGCTCTGCCGAGCATCTTTTTATCGGCAAAAGCGCTTTTTTGTTTTGCACTCATAGATAGCGCCTCCTTTATAGGGTATTGCTGAAGAATTCAGCAAGCGGGCCAAGTGCCAGCGCGGGGAAGAAACTGAGCGCGCCGATCAGCAGCACCACAAAAATTAACAGGAATACGAACATGGCATTTGTGGTAGACAACGTACCAGTGGTTGTAGCGATTTTCTTCTTTTGCGCCAGACTTCCAGCAATAGCAAGAGTACCGACAACAGGTAAAAATCTTACAAACAGCATGACTAGGCCAATGCTGACATTCAAAAATACGGTGTTAGCGTTAAATCCTGCAAAAGCAGAACCATTATTTCCACCGGCAGAGCTATATGCGTACAGCATTTCTGAAAAGCCATGCGCCCCTGCGTTGTTTAGGCTGTCCATTACAGAAGGAACCACAGCCGCGATGCCGCTTCCCACCAGAATTCCAATCGGTGTAGCCAAGCAGACCAGAACCGCCCACTTCATCTCAAAGGGTTCAATTTTTTTGCCAAGAAATTCTGGTGTTCTGCCCACCATGAGTCCGGCGATAAATACTGTCAGGATTGCGAATGCCAACATTCCATACAGGCCGCAGCCGGTACCGCCAAAGATCACCTCGCCAAGCTGCATCAGCAGCATAGTTACCATTCCGCCAAGAGGCGTATAACTGTCATGCATGGAGTTTACAGAACCGTTAGAAGCCGCTGTGGTAAATGCCGCCCATGTGGAGGAAGCCGCAATTCCGAAGCGAGTTTCCTTTCCTTCCATATTGCCTCCGCTTTGCCCGATCATGGACAGATTCACCGCGCCATCCTGCGCAAGCTGCGCCGTACCTGCCTGTTCATTGACCGCAATGCATCCAAGGGCAGTGCACAGGCAGATAAACATCGCCGCAAATATTGCGATACCCTGTTTTTTATTTTTTACTGCCGAGCCAAAAGTAAAACACAGTGCTGCCGGAATCAGCAAAATGGAAATCATCTCAATAAGATTTGTAAAGGCGTTCGGATTCTCCAACGGATGTGCAGAATTTACGCCATAAAACCCGCCGCCGTTGGTGCCCGATTGCTTGATGGCCACTTGGCTTGCCGCAGGCCCCATAGGGACGAACTGTTCTGTCACGATTTCTGCGTCAGGAACAAGGACGCCATCTAACATAACGGTTCCTGCTTCCTGGTTTATTACCGCGCCTTTCAATATCTCGCCCTCTGCATTGACTGCGATAGGTTCCACCAGCGCCACCGTTTCCGCACCCTTCAGATTCTGAACCACGCCGCCGCTAACCAGCAGCAGAGAGATGACTAGATTCAGCGGAATTAGAATATGGACGATGATGCGGGTCATATCCACCCAAAAGCTGCCAAGTCCAGCCGTTTTGACTTTGATAAAGCCGCGAATCAGAGCGAATAAAACTGCGATTCCGGTTGCGGCAGAGACAAAGTTCTGAACAGTGAGGCCCAAAGCCTGTGTGAGATAACTCAATGTAGATTCGCCGGAATATGCCTGCCAGTTGGTATTGGTTACAAAACTGGAAGCAGTATTGAAGGACAGATCCCATTTTACGCCGGAAAGTTTCTGGGGATTGCCGGGAAGGACGCCCTGCAAGATTTGAAGCAGGAATAAAAATACCAGCCCGATACCTGAAAAAATCAGTACACTGGCGGCGTACTTCTTCCAGTTCATTTGTTCCTCCTTATCAATCCTCATCACTTTGTAAACCAGGTTTTCGCAGGGAGTCAGAATTTTGGATAAAACTGTTTTTTCTCCAAACATTACTTTTTTTATGTAAGCGCCAAGCGGTACTGCCAGCACTACCAGAATAACAAGGTACAAAACATACTGTAGAATGGCCGTCATACCTGTTCATCTCCCTTCATCAAAATATAGACATACCACAGCAGCATTGCCGCTGCACATATGCCAATGATTGTGATCATGATTTGCATATAATTTGACCTCCTTTTTTTGAAATAGCATATATTCTTTTCTTTAAAAATGGCATTAGATATTTTAGTTGGGCATTAAGAGTAGTTAAAGATTTACAGCCAGCCAAAAAGCCACGCCATTGGAAAAGCAATCACAACAGTGCTGACACAGACACAAAGAAGAATAAACAATGGCATTCCCACAAAGATAAGCAAGAAGCCAAGCAGTGGATGACGCGAGATAAAATTTCCTACTTTTACATCAAACCTGTGTTCATATATCCGAATAGTCTTCGCAATACGCATATCGTTTCACCCCTATCTCATCGTGTGATACAAGCATATAACAAGAAAAGTTAAAATGGGAAAAGCGTATGAAGCAGGGGATTAAGAGATTATAAAAGAATGGTAATCCGTAAAAAAATTCCTTGACAAAATCTTTTGCCCATGATACCATAATACCCGCAACGTGCAGTGTGAGTAACATGTAAGACCAGTTTTTGCTTACTCACATTACGCGCTATTTTTTTTGACTAAGGTTAGCTCTGACTAACTAAAAACAGAAGGAGGAGTTCTCATGAAACATCACCGTTCTACCATAATTCTCGCTGTGATACTCCTGCTGCTGTCGGTGTACTCGCTGTTTGTCGGTGTGCTGGATATGACAGTATCCGGTTTGCTTCAGGGAGATACCAAGCAGTTAGAGATTTTGGTGCTTTCACGTCTGCCCCGCCTGCTGGCAATTTTATGTACGGGAGTGGGAATGAGCGTGTCAGGTTTGATTATGCAGCAGCTCTGCATGAACAAATTTGTATCGCCGACCACAGGCGCTACCATATCGTCAGCACAGTTTGGGATTCTTCTGGCACTTTTATTTATGCCAAAATCCACGCTGTGGGGGCGGGCTATATTCGCATTTGCGGCAGCTGTCTGCGGCACCTGGATTTTTGTGTGGTTTATCCAGCGCATCCAGTTTAATGATGTGGTGATGGTGCCTCTTATCGGCATTATGTTCAGCAATGTGATTGGAGGCGTGACAAATTTTCTGGCATACAAATATGAGATGACACAAGCGTTATCTTCCTGGCTGGTGGGGCATTTTTCCATGGTAATCAAAGGAAGATATGAGCTGGTGTACTTGGTTTTGCCCCTAGTGATTCTCGCATTTGTCTTTGCGAACCATTTCAATATTGTCGGTATGGGAAAAGATTTTTCCAAAAATTTAGGTGTGCATTACAACCGGATTTTGTTTTTGGGGCTGACGATTGCCGCGCTGATTACAGCGAGTGTGGTTGTGGTGGTAGGCTCTATCTCTTACATAGGGCTGATTGTGCCGAACTTGGTTGCCATGTTTAAGGGGGACAAGATTCGTGGGACCTTGGTCGATACGGGATTGTTTGGAGCTGTGTTTGTGCTGGCATGCGACATCATAGGAAGAATTGTCATTGCGCCGTACGAGCTGCCGATTGAGCTGATTATCGGCATCCTGGGCAGTATCCTGTTTGTGCTCCTTCTGATGCACCGGCTGAGTCACGGCAGAAAGGCAATCCGCTTCAAAATCGGTGTATCGGGAACCGGCTGTGCGTCGGTTTCGGCTGTGGGCCAGGGAAACGGAGGTGAGAGATGATGCAATTTCATTCTTTTGGCAGTGCAGATACGGCTATTCAGGCAAAAATATCCGGCGGGCGTACAGGAATACGCGCAGGGGTGCACACAGATGCATATCGGAGAAGCAGGCAGAAGCTGTTGGTTCTGGCGGCGCTTGTTCTGCTTGCAGCAGCTGCCTATATGCTAGTGGAAGTCCGGTTTGACAATCCAAAGCTGTTTCGCTATGCGATGAAAATCCGCACACCGAAGCTTCTAGTTATGCTGATTTCCGCATTTGCTATCGGCGGGGCGTCCATCGTCTTTCAGTCCATCATCAACAACACGATTGTCACACCGTGTCTTCTGGGTATGAATTCTCTGTACACGCTGATTCACACAGCTGTCGTGTTTGTCGTGGGTTCTGGAAGTATTCTGGCTGTCAATGCCAATCTGTCCTTTGCAGTGGACTTGGTTTTGATGGGAATCGTGGCGACTGTGATTTACAGCTATCTATTTAAAAAGACCAACACCAATGTGCTGTATGTCCTCTTAATCGGAACGGTGCTCTCATCCTTCTTTTCCAGCATACAGACGACCATGACCCGCATCATGGATCCGAACGAGTATGACGCTCTGTTGGCGACTCTGGTTGCCAGCTTCAGCAACATCAATGCAGAGATTATTGTGTTTTCTGTGATTCTTCTGGCCGTGCTGGTGTTCATTTTCCGAAAAGAGCTGGCTCTGTTGGATGTGATTACGCTGGGGAAGGCGCAGGCAATCAATCTGGGCGTGGATTATGACCGCTGTATCCGCCGCCTGCTTTTAGGAGTTACACTGTGTATCGCTGTGGCGACAGCCATGGTGGGGCCGATTTCTTTCCTGGGATTGATTATCGCCAATCTGTCCCGCCAGCTCTTAAAAACATACCGTCACAGCCAGCTGATTCTGGGGTCCACCCTGTTTGGAATGTTGGTTCTGGTGGGCGGACAGCTGATTGTGGAACATGTATTTTCCTACACGATTCCTGTCAGCGTATTCATTACATTTGGAGGAGGAATCTATTTCCTCTATCTGCTTTTGACGAACAGGAGGGCGTAATCGGTGTTTGTAAAAGAATTGAAGAAACAGTACGATGGAAAAACTGTGGTAGATGGGGTTAGTTTTGAGATTCCAAAAGGAAAGGTTCTGTCTCTGATTGGGCCAAACGGCGCTGGAAAGTCAACCGTTATGGGGATACTGTCGCGGCTGATTGCTAGGGATGCAGGTCTGGTGGATTTTGACGGGAAGGATATCGCTAAATGGAAGAGCAAGGAACTGGCAAAGCGGTTGGCTATCCTGACGCAGACCAACAATATTCAGATGAAGCTGACGGTGCAAGAACTCGTGACATTCGGGCGTTTTCCGTACTCTGGAAATCATATCACAGAGGAAGACAGAAAAATCGTGAATCAGGCCATCGCCTATATGGAGCTGCAGGAGTTTGAGGACCGGTTTATCGACGAGCTGTCCGGCGGACAGAGACAGAGGGCGTACATTGCCATGGTGATTGCACAGGATACCGAGTACATCCTTCTGGATGAGCCGACCAACAATCTGGATATCTATCACGCCACCAATATGATGAAAATCGTGCGCAGACTCTGTGATGAGCTGGGAAAGACTGTGATTTTGGTTCTGCACGAAATCAACTATGCCGCCTTTTATTCCGATTATATCTGTGCTTTTGTGGATGGAAAAGTGGCAAAATTCGGCACAGTCGAGGAAGTTATGACAAAAGAAACCCTGTCTCAGATTTATAATGTAGATTTTGAGATTATGGAAATAGAGGGAAAACCACTCTCGATTTATTACTGATAAGGAGAACAAATAATTATGAAAAAAATGATTTCACTCACATTCGCTTTGATGATGACCGCAAGTCTTGCCGCGTGCTCTGGCAATACAGGTACAGCAGGAACTACCAGCGCAGCTGCAGTGGAGAGCACCACAGCAGAAAGTACAGCGGCTGAGAGCACTGTAGATACAAAGAGTGCCACAGTTTTAGAGAGTGGGGCAGAAGAATCCAAGGAGTCTGCATCCGCAGAGGAAAAACCAGAGACCATCACAATCAAGGCACTGAATGCAAGCAAGGACGAAGTCGATGTGGAAGTGCCGTATGACCCGCAGCGCATTGCGATTTTGGATATGGCGTGTCTGGATATTTTAGACAATCTGGGACTGGGAGACCGCGTGGTAGGTTCTGCGAGCACATCCCTTGAGTATCTTCAGAAATATGTGACTGACAGCAATATTGAAAAACTCGGAACCATCAAGGAAGCGGACATGGAAGCTGTGATGGCGTGTGAGCCTGATATTATTTTTATCGGCGGACGTCTGAGCACATATTATGATGCATTATCTGAGATTGCACCGGTCGTGTTTTTGGCTACGGACTCTGAGCTTGGTGTTGTGGAGAGCGTGCGCAAAATCTCTGCTACCATTGCATCCATTTTTGGCCTGGAAGAGGAAATCGGAGAAAAGATGAACGGTTTCGATGAGAGAATTGCTGCTCTGTCTGCATTTGCAGAAGGGAAGAATGCGATTGTTGGCATGTGCACCAGCGGAAGCTTTAACCTTCTGGGTGATGACGGCCGCTGCTCTCTGATTGGCGTGGAGATTGGTTTCAACAATCTGGGAAATGATGTGGTGGCCGCTCAGGCAGACAGCAGCCGCGGAAACGGCGGAAGCGGTGAAAATGGCGGCGGAAAAGGAAACGGCGGAAGCGGAGAAGGAAGCGGCCGCAGCGGCAGCCAGGCAGCAGGAACTTCCACACATGGAAACGAAGCTTCTTTTGAGCTGGTTGTGGACTTGAATCCAGATTATATTTTTGTTATGGACCGCGACGCTGCCATCGGCACAGACGGTGCGCAGCTGGCGCAGCAGATCATGGAAAATGAGCTGGTGATGGGAACAGATGCTTACAAGAACGGCCATATTGTATATCTGGAGCATCCGGCAGTATGGTACACTGCAGAGGGTGGCGTGACTGCCCTGGATGTGATGCTGCAGGACCTGGAAGGCGCACTTCTGGCTGAGTAATGCTGCAAAAGGGCATAGTTACTTGGTTTAGCATGGCTTGCCAAACGCTATCTTAAGAATGACTGACTAGCAGGCATATTCTGGAAGGCCGCAGCACTGCAGGATAAAAAAGATGTCCCGAATCCACCTTGAGTATGGGCCTGGATTTGGGACATTTTGTTGGAGAAAAAGATATCCGAGCGTTTCTGCTTTTTCAGTGCTGACAGAAAAGGCCGCCCTCTTTTAAGGGGGAGGACATAGATTTCCGGAAAGCAGAGGGACTGATGTTAGCGATGGAGTGGAACACATTGCTGAAATAGTTCGAGTTGCAAAATCCCAGTTCTTCGGCAATCTCACTGATAGAATCTGTGGTATTTACTAGAAGATTCTGCGCCTGTCTGATTTTGTAGCAATTCAGGTAGGTCTTATAGGAAGAACCGACAGCCGCCTTGAAGCGCTTCATAAACTGTGGCTCAGAAAGTCCCGCCACTTCGGCTAATTCGCAAATCGACGGATTTTCTGTATAATGCAGGTCCAGATACGACAGGATATCCAGAATCATCTCATCGGTTGTGTTCAGCGCGATGTGGGAGGAGGAGTACAGGACGCCCTCCCGCATGACGGTGATAAGGAGACGGTTTAACATGCCTTCTAACAGCAGCTCTGATGTGTGCGTGTAATGCTCGTATTCTTCAATCATATCTTCATACATCTGGCGGACTTTTTGCTGCGTTTCCGGCTTTAGGTGGTATCCGCCATGTGAAATAAAATCTTGAAAAGCCTCATTTCCAATCGTCTGTATCAGATTTTCTACTATTTTTGGAGTAAATTTGACTCCATAGCGCTCATATGGCTGGTTTGAGACAGAAGATGTTTTGTGATAGACCCCCATATCCATCACTCCGATATCTCCGGCATGGGAAAAATAGATGCCATTTGGCGTGATGATTTTTCTGTCACCGCTGATGATAAAACCGACCCCATAAAATTCTGTGTAAACGTCGGAAGAACGCATAGAGTAGCTGGCATTTTTTTTGATATGTTCTACATGAATATTGCAGCCTTTTTTTAATGGCATGGGCATGATAAAGTCCTCCAGATACAAAACATGCACTTACAAAATGTTCTTGTGCACAACACGTTGCTGATAATAGTATTTCATAGATTTTGCGAAAAATCAATCGTAAATTGAATGAAACATACAAAAAAATATTATATGATGATACCAGGGTCAAAAAGCTAGAAATCCGATGCAAGCTTGCTTGCAAGAGGATTCTTAGCTTTGGGACCCGCCAAAACACCGAAAAGTAGCCATTTTTCGTAGAAAAATGAGCGGATTTGAGGTGTTTTAGGATTGCGTGAGTGCATAGCACGGAGCAATCCGTGGTATCAGGAGACAAATTACCAGGGTCAAAAAGCTAAAAATCCGATGCAAGAGGATTTAGCAGGCAGAGCACAGAGAAAGAACAGAAGTGAGGGGGTATGAGAACACATGAATTTTGTGCAGAATAACACAATGCAGGATAAACAAAGCAAGAATAAGAAAAGAAAATACAAAGAAAGAGGAATTTTTCAGGAATTGCTGCAAAAAAATATGCCATATCTGATAGCAGAGATATTCTTGAGTTTTGTGGTGACGCAGATACTGGTGATGGGAAATACGAAACTGTCAGGTGCGATTGACAGAATGCTCGCAGGAGAGGTGCACAACCTTTATAATGGCACATTTTTGAGATACCTGGCTGTTTTGACTATACTGGGATTTGTGTGCAGTTATGGAAGACAGAAATGCGCGGCGCTGTTTTCCATTCGCATACAGACAGAATTTCGCGCGAGAGCAGTCCGAAAGTTAATGCGGATTTCCTATCCTTATTTTGTAGAAAAAAATTCCTCTTCTGTGATGAATAAGATGGTTTCTGACATTGGGGTGGTGGCTTCCTATTACTCGGAGACGCTTCCAGCGCTGGTTGTAGTGTTTGTGACAAGTGCAGCTGTGCTGTATTCTATAGGGAGACTTGATGTTTCACTGGTCGTATTTTTTCTTGTGCTTTTTCCGGTTATCCTTATAGTTTCTTATTACGTAAATAAAAGAATTGGAAAGTTAGTGGAGAAACACTGGGAATTGACAGATATGTTAAATGAGATTGCATTTGACAATCTGCAGGGAATCATCGTGGCAAGGAGTTACAACCTGCAGAATGTGATGGGAGAGAAACTGGCAGAGGCGAACCGCACGCTGTTGAGATTTGAGTACAGGAGAAATGCGATTTCTAGCATTTCCTGGATGCTGAACTACATTGTCAAATGGATGCCGCATCTTGTGCTGGGGACAATCGCGCTGTTTCGGGTGCTGGATGGAAAGATGACAGTTGGAGAAATGACCTATTTTATTTTGATGCTGGACCGGATTGTGCACCCGCTGAGTGAGCTTCCGTGGCATTTTAATACTGTAAAGACAGCATCTGTGTCAAAGCGCAGGCTGACAGAGCTGATGGAGCAGGAAGAAGAGACGGATGGGAAAGTGACAGAGCGAAAAGAGGAGGTTCCATCGGTTGTATTTCGGAAGGTGAAGTTTGGGTATGAGCCAGAGCACCCGATTTTAAAGAATGTGACATTTTCTGTCAGAGAAGGAAAAAAGATTGCATTCGTGGGGGAATCAGGAGCCGGAAAAAGCACGATTTTAAAGTTGATCTGCGGATTTTATGCGCCGGAGAGCGGCAGTGTGATGGTGTATGGAAGTCACGTCGAAAAATGGAACAAAAATGCGATGCGCGAGCAGATTGCTCTGGTCTCCCAGAACGTGTATCTGTTTCCGGCCTCTATTGCCTGGAATGTGGCGTGCGGCGACCCTAGCTATTCCAGAGAACAGATTGAGCATGCATGTAAGATGGCAAATATCCATGAGATGATTGTGGCGCTTCCAAAGGGATATGACACAGAGGTGGGAGAGCGCGGGGACCTGTTCTCAGGAGGGGAGAAACAGAGAATTTCGATTGCGCGGGCATTTTTGAAGAATGCCCCGATTCTTCTGCTGGATGAGCCGACGTCAGCGGTCGATGTCGGGACAGAAAACATGATTAAGGAAGCGATTGAGAGAATTTCTAAGGGAAGAACGGTGATTACGATTGCACACCGGCTGTCCACAGTTGAGAATGTGGACAAAATCTATGTGTTGGAAAAAGGAAAAATTGAGGAGGCTGGTACGAGCGAACAGCTCTTAAAAAAGCAGGGGATATATTATAAATTATATGAAGCACAGAAGAAGGAGGGGCGGGCATGAAAAAGAAAGACAGAAATACATTGGTTTGTCTGATACAGCGATTTATGGGACGGCGCATGTGGCTGTATTTTGGCGTGATTATCTGGCTTGGCGTATCGGGAAGCCTGTTTCAGATTTTGGTGTCCACCGCAGTCGGTGCGCTGTGTGATATCGCAGAGAGTGGAAACACAGAGGAACTTTGGGGGATACTGAGCCGAAATTTGCTGCTGTGCCTGGCCGCCATGACAGGCAGCGTGGCAGGAAGTGTGATTTATAACAATGAGGCGAAGCGCACCTGGGCGACCATCAATCAGGCAGTTTACACCAAGGCGCTCCGGCTGCCGATGACATTCTATGACACACACCACTCAGGGGAGTTTATGTCAAAGTTAATCTGGGATGCAGTGCGTGTCGGCGATATTTTCGGTTCCAGACTCCGCCGTGTGATTATGCCGGTGCTGACCGTTATCGTGTGCACGCCCTACATGTTTTCTCTGTGTCCGCCGGTGATGGCCGGACTGTTTCTTCTGAGCTGTCTGTCCCTGGCAACGCATTTTCTGATGGTAAAACCAATGAAGAAGATGGGACATAAACTTTCGTCTGCCAATCAGGAAATCACAAAACATCTTTCCGACATTCTGCAGGGAATTGAAGTGGTGAAGATGTTTTCTGTGAGAGACGCCGTGCGCGAACGGTTTGACAAGGCGAATGGGGAGTGTGCTTTGGCTCTGAAAAAGCAGGCACAGTATTCTTCTTTTCTCAGTGCATGGAACAACGCCTTTGATTTCATTGGCATGTTTTTCTTCCTCGCACTTGGAATCTGGTATATCGGCATGCATAAAGAACAGGTGAGTTCTTTGGTGGCTTTGTATCTGCTGTATGGGACATTTAACTGGAATTTCTTACAGATTGGCTTGTATGTGCCAGATTTGGCAAACTGCCTGGTAAATGGAGAGAAAGTTCTGGAATTTATGGACCTGGAGGAAGAGCCGTTCGCGTATGGGGATGAATGGAAGAAGGCACACAGAATCTGTGCTAAGAGCGGTGAAAAAGAGAATCCGCCTAAAAAAAGAAAAAAGGAATCCGAAGAATCCGAAATATGCAGAGAAACGAAAGCCAGCAGCCTGATTGATATGAGACATATCTGGTTTCGATATGAGGGAAAGAAGGAAAACGTGATAGAAGACTATTCCGTGCAGTTTGAAGAAGGGGTCTGCGCAGCCATTACAGGGCCTTCCGGCAGAGGAAAAAGCACGCTGGCGAAACTTCTTCTGGGATTTTATCCTTTGGATGGGGGCGAAATCTTTTTGAATGGACGTCCAGTAGAGGAAATAGGACTCATAGCGCTCAGGGAACAGATTGCCTACGTCCCGCAGGAACCATATCTGTTTATGGGAACAATCGAGGAGAATATTCGCTATGGAAAGCCACAGGCTACCGATGAGGAGATTCGAGAGGCGGCGAAACTGGCACATGCCCATGAGTTTATTGTAAAGCAGGAAAAAGGATACCGGACACTGGTGGGAGAGCGCGGAATGAAACTCTCCGGAGGGGAGCGGCAGAGAATTGCGATTGCGCGCGCCATCATAAAAGATGCCCCGATTCTTCTGCTGGATGAGGCGACGTCTGCTCTGGACAATGAGTCTGAATATCTGGTGCAGGATGCCATGAAATCCTTAAAAGGAAAGAAGACCATTCTGATGATTGCGCACAGGCCGAGCACGATTGCGACAGCGGACGTAGTGGTGAAGATGTAGAAAAGTGCTTGCAATCAAGAAAAAAACGAAGTATAAAAGAAAGCATGAAGCATGAAAGAAATATAGAATGAAAAATGTAAAAAAGCGTAAAAGAAGAGAAGAGTAAAAGAAAAAATCAGGCTGGGAAAATCAGAGAGGAAAGGACATCAGGTATGGATTTTAGAGAGTACAGTAAGACACACAGAATTTTGATGGACGGCGCGATGGGAACCTACTATGCGGCTAAATACAATGGAGAAGTTTGCGAATATGCAAATCTGGAGCATCCGGACCGTATCAAAAAAATTCATCACGAGTATATGCAGGCGGGAGCAAATCTGATTTTTACAAACACATTTGCCGCGAATGAGACCAGTCTAAATCTCGAAAAAGGCCGGATAGAGCAGATTATCCGCAGCGGCATTGCGATTGCGAAAGATGCATTGCAGGAATATGGGCACGGAAGGCAGCCGGTGTTTCTGGCAGGAGATATCGGAAGAATTCCTGATTACAGTGAAAAAACCGAGGAGGAAGTGTTTGAGGAGTATTGCAGAATCTGTGATATTTTTCTGGAAGAAGAGCTTCCAGTGCTGGTATTTGAGACGTTTTCTGAGCTGACGTATGTGAAAAAACTGATTCCCTATATCAGAAAAAAGAATCAGACGGTGTTTGTTATCGTGAGTCTCTGTCTGAACAAAAACGGCTATACATCTTCTGGCATGAGCGGCAGTCGCCTTCTGGGGGAACTGGCAGCCATGGAGGGTGTGGATGCCTGCGGAGCAAACTGCGGAATTGGTTCCGGCCATATGTATCAGCTGATGCAGGAGATGCAGAAACTGTTCCCGCAGAAGTATTTTATGGCAGAGCCGAATGCGGGATATCCGGAGCAGTTTCAGAACCGCATGGTCTTTATGGACAATGCAGAATATTTTGCCAATAATATGAAGAAGATAGCGGAGCTGGGAGTGCGGTTCTTGGGCGGATGCTGCGGCACAACGCCGGAGTACATCGCACTGCTCGCAAAAAAGATTGATGTTTCCGCTATTCCTGTGCAGCAGAGAGTCGAAGTTTTGGAAAAACAGCCGAGTGCGGCCGAAAAACCCAAAAAGCAGAACAGCTTTTATGAAAAACTGAGAGCGAGAAAGAGAGTGATTGCGGTGGAAGTTGACCCGCCGTATCACGCAGAATATGAGAAGGTCATGGAGTGCGCGTGGAAATTAAAGCAGGAGAATGTCGATATTATCACAATGGCAGATTCCCCTATGGGGCGCAGCCGAGTGGATTCGATTCTGATGAGTGTGAAAATAGCGAATGAGACAGGAATGTCCATGATGCCGCATCTTTGCTGCAGAGACAGAAATATCATTGCCATACGTTCGGCTATTTTAGGAGCGTACATCAACAAAATCAGAAATATGCTGATTGTCACTGGAGATCCGGTTCCGAGCGTCAGCCGAAATATGACAACCGGCGTGTTTGACTACCATTCCATAAAGCTGATGAAATTTTTGAAGGAGATGAACGAGGAACATTTTGCGGATGACCCGATTTGCTATGGAGGTGCTTTAAATCAGGGAAGAGGAAACCTGGACAATATCATAAAGAGAATGCAGGAGAAGATAGATGCAGGCGCCAGCTATTTCCTGACGCAGCCCATCTACTCGGACGAGGAGATAGAGCGCATCCGCCAGATTAAGGAGAGGGTGGATACCAAAATCTTGTGCGGGATTATGCCGCTTATCAGCTACCGAAATGCGAATTTTATGAAGCATGAAGTCACCAGCATCCATGTGCCGGATGAGATAATTGCACAGTATTCACCGGACATGAGCAAAGAGGAAGGCGAGTGGACCGGCGCGCGGATTGCGAATGAAATTATCGAAAAGGTAGCGCCTTTTGCAGACGGGTACTATATTATGCTTCCGTTTAACAGGGTGAGCCTGATGGATAAACTGTCCTTGCGTTGAAAAAGAGAAAAAAATAAGGAAAACACGGAAAAAACAGAAAAATAGTGCAAATTTGCACCGCTTCCTGTGCTATATTACAACCATCAGAGATAGAAAGGTTCTGAGAGATGAGAAAACTATCAGCGCCGGTATCCAAATGGTGAAGGAAGCGGTCTGTAAAACCGTGACGTAAGAAACACTGTTGGTTCAAATCCAACCCGACGCACTGACGTGTAGATGTGACAGAGAGGTCGATTGTGGCTCCCCGCTAAGGAGTTGGCCGGTTATCGGTCCGAAGGTTCGAATCCTTCCATCTGCGTTGTTGACGAAAGAAACTTTCGTGTATATACTAATAAGAGAACTATAGAGAAACATGATGTGAAAAAGAGAGGAGAGCAGTATGGCAGCCACAGTGAGAAATCAAATTGCGTGGATGAGTTATCAGTATAGGCAGTCCGATGTCAGTAGCAGCTATTATGGCAGCGGACAAATTGGCGTAACTGAACATAAAACTGCCATGGTGCCTGCTGTATAGGGATGGAAACGTATTAAGACGCATCAAAAAGGGCCTGGCAGGTCCTTTTTTGATGCGAAAGTGAGGAAAAAGATATGCATCAGACCATGTTTCCATTACTGATTCTTAATATATTAGAAAATCATGCAACAAGAGAGCACCCGCTCACAATTTCTGAAATCACAGAGTTTATCAATCGGGAATTTTCGCCGTTTACAATGGAAAAGGACAATATTATCAACCGCTCTACGGTAATGCGGATTTTGGATACTCTGGAATTTTGGACAGATGGAAATTTATTCAATTTTCGTGTGATACAGTGCGGAACAGATGGAAAGAAACGGTTTTGTCTGGAAAAGCAAATATAAACGCCAGTTTACCACATTTTGAATAAAAATATCGTACAGGGACTTTCTGAATGATATTGCGGTATTGTAATAAATTACATATTACATATTTCAACTATATTTGTTTTTCTTTAATTGTTTTCTAAGCCATGATAAAAATTAATTTTTTTGACCAGTTTACTTGATTTCTTTTTGTAATCGTAATGCTTTATGAACAGCCATTCTTCTGCCACATCAATCTGGTATCTTTCATTTCTTCTGCATTTTTCTTACTAAGAAATTATTGCCTATCTTTGATAAAGATTTTTTGACCCATTTTTCAGTCATTTCCATGCTTTCTTTTGGATGGCTTGGCGGCACCCAGCATTTTCAGGCCGGACTTGAAATCGTGAGTATTTCCGCTGAATATGCTGGCGGAAGAACTTTAGACCGTGGCGGACTTAATGAGGTCAGTCAGGCAGATTTTCCGGCTGACAATGGAGAGATTCGGCCTGTACCAAATCTCACAGCTTTTGAAAGAGCAGAAAGTGGAAATCCCGTCTGTCCACCTTGCCCGATACGGCGAGGGCGTGAACAAAAATAAGACGTTCAAGGACATTTACGGCTGGGGATCGTCCACTATCGTCAATATTCTGAAAAAGTGTGAATACTTAGGCCATACTATCAATTTCAAGACCCGCAAGCACTTCAAGGATAAGAAAAGCCACTATGTCGATGAAAGTGAATGGACGATTTTTGAAAATACCCATGAAGCGATCATCGGCCAGGAAACCTTTGACAATGATGTCCCGCCCCACTTTGGAGAAGTCGATCTGACCCCGGAGGAATTAGAGGCCCTGCTCTGACATAAGGAAACCAAATGTTTCTACCGTTTGAGGCGAAAATTCTTTAGAACCAGTACAAGAAGTGTCTTGACGTCGAGAACAAGCAGTGCTATTATGATGTATATACATCATATGGAGGGCTTATGGATACAAAACAGACCAAACAATGCACTTCCTGCTACTGCCTTAAAGTCCGAAAAGCAAATGGAGCCGTTACAAAATTTTATGACACAATTTTAGCTCCCAGCGGTGTAACAACCAGACAATATTCTTTACTCTTGAATATCTCGCGCGCAGAGAATATCAGTATTCGAGAATTAGCAGATATGACAGAATTGGATCGGTCTACATTAGCGAGAAATTTAAAACCATTATTTAATAAAGAATTAGTATCTGACGCAAGAGAAATTGGCACAAGGGATTGCAAGCTGATACTAACCGAAAAAGGGAAAACGGTACTTTCAGAAGCGGCCGCTTTATGGGTAAAAGCACAGCAAATGCTGATGGAAAAAGTTGGTTACGAGAATTTAGATATGCTGGATAATGTATTAGAAATGTTAGAAAAGTTGTAAATCTGTTATATGATTTTTGATGTGTATATATTAGGTGGAAGATATAATTTGCGCCGATTGATGTATATGCATCAATCGAAAGAATCTCAAATGACAGATACATTATTTCAAAATACTCTGAATTTAAAATGGATATAAATGCAATTTATATGGTTTTGATATTGCAAAATAGTTTTATAACCATTTTAATGTATATACATCAAAGGAGGATGATTTTATGAAAATGACAGTATTGTATTATACCAAAACCGGAAATACAAAAGCGGCAGCAGAAATGATTGTTGAGGGTATGAAAAGAGTCGATGGCATTGAAGCGAAAGCCTTTTCGATTGAAAACATTGATGAAGATTGGGCAAAAAGCAGCAAATGTATTGTCCTTGGCTCTCCTATTTATGTTTCAAGTGTATGTGCAGCAGTGAAAAACTGGCTGGATGGCTCCTGCAAGAAATATGATCTCGCAGGGAAGCTGGGTGGGGCCTTTGCGACAGCAGACTATCTTCATGGAGGCGGAGACCTTGGAATACGCCTGATTCTCGACCACATGATGGTCTATGGAATGATGACTTATTCAGGAGGAAGTGCTTACGGAAAACCAGTCATTCATTTAGGCCCGGTAGCACTGAATCATCATCTGGAAGAAAGTAAAGATACGTTTCTGAGCTATGGAGAACGTATGGCAACAAAGACAAAGGAAATTTTTGAAAAATAATCTTAAAAATCAGGAGGGATTTTTTATGGAAACCATTATGTACACACCTTTCCACTTGGGAAAATTTCAAATTGCAAACCGTCTTGTGGCCAGTGCTATGTTCGAGTATGGAGCGGACAACGGAAAAATTACTGAAAAGATAAAAAAACATTATCTTGAAGTGGTTGAAGGCGGAACTGGATTGCTTATCACCGGAATGCACGCAGTAAGCGCTTCCGGCGCTGTTGCGCCAATTATGGTTAATACAGAATATGACGGTTATATCAGCGATTTAAAGGATGTTGCCCATGCGGTACACACACAAGGTGGAAAAATAATTGTTCAATTACAGCATTGTGGAGCAAAAAATTGTTCGGCAGATGGGTATGATAGATTTTCAGTATGTGAGAAGAAAGTTTCTGATAGCTGTATCTATCATGAAGCTACGCAGGGTGAATTGAGCAAAGTGGTGAAAGACTTTGCCGCTTCTGCATTGCGTTGTAAAGAAGCCGGTGTGGATGGCGTACAGATTCATGGGGCGCATGGATATTTAATCAATACATTCCTTTCTCCATCTACAAATCATCGAACAGATGAGTATGGCGGGAAAATTGAAAATCGCGCCCGTCTATTGTTTGAAATATATGATGCGGTCAGACAGGTTGTAGGAAATGATTTTATTGTAGGCGTAAAATTTCCATTTAACGATCTAAATGAAAATTCTATACAGCCTGAAGAATCGCTTTTTGTCTGCAAAGAATTGGAAAGGCGTGGCATGGACTTTATCGAAGTATCGGCTGGAATGGTAATGGATCATTCCACTGCCTCTCATGCTCCTATGATCCGCAATGACAGCCAGGCTCCGTTTTTAAAATATGCTTCATTACTTGCAGATAATATAAAAATCCCTGTAATTAGTGTATGTGGTTATCGGACTCCTGATATGGTAGAGAAAGCATTGACAGAAACAAAAATTACTGCGGTATCTTTTGGAAGACCATTCATCTGCGAGCCAAATCTTCCTAATAGGTGGAAAACCGATAGAAGCCCCGCAAAATGCGTTTCGTGTAATGGGTGCCGCAATTCCTTTGGAGATGGAATTATTACCTGCCAGATAAAAAAATCACAAGAAATCAAGGTGAGTAATTAAAATACAAACTGGATGATTACTTCAAAGACTATTTCAGATTGGATATACTGCCCTATTTGCGGCAACAAGACCAGAAATAAAATCCGAGTAGAAAGAATACCACGTTAGTGTTGGTAGACATGGCGCTTACAGGAGGGAGCCGCCCATGACACGATCTGACCGCCGACAAATTCTGACAGGATTTTTACCACCATCAAAAAAATCAGACCGCTCATAGGGAACAGTCTACCGGCGATTGCGAAAATCGTCGCTTTTTAGTTGAATATTTTGTTTATCGCGCTCGAATAGCTTCAAGCTGTCCGGGCGTTTTTCTATCTTCTCCCCGGTGCCGCTCCCCGCCTGCTCCGTTTAGATTTTTCAAAGAATTCTGAACGGAGGAAAGGCAGATGGAAGTCACCATCAATTATAACGGACAAGCCCTGTCTGTGGAGGTCACGGTTGAAGTCTACGAATACCTTGACCGCGCCGATCACAAGACGGAAAACCTTGCACATGAGCAGCGGCGGCATTGGGACGGACGGGAGTTTGACGAGTACATAACATTTACTGAGGGCGTGGGTGCTTACAATGAAACATCTCCAAATGATAGTCCTGAGTTCATCCGTGGCCATTTTTTCCGTGTCATAACGGTCGTACAACAATTCTGATTTCATTCTAGCCCACATGCTTTCGCAGTGGGCATTATCATGGCATCTTCCGCCTGCGCTGTTCATGACTTTATGCAATTTTTGGATTGACAAACAGAGCATAGATTTGTTATTCTTTTTCTTGTTGAGGAAGGTGTAAAAAGAGGGTGCAGAAAACAGAAAAACAGTTCGTTTACATCATTTTTCAGGAAAGATGGAAAAGGAGATAGAAGGATGAGTATCAGAGTTGGAATTTTAGGATACGGAAATCTGGGCCGCGGCATTGAGTGCGCGATCAAACAGAATCCGGATATGGAATTGGCAGCAGTATTTACAAGAAGAAATCCAGAAAAGGTACATATTTTAACAGAGGGAGTACCGGTATATAAGGCAGAAGACGCGATTGCAAAGAAGGATGAGATTGACGTCATGATTCTTTGCGGCGGAAGTGCGACAGACCTGCCGCAGCAGACACCAAAGTTTGCTGAGTATTTCAATGTCGTTGACAGCTTTGACACTCATGCAAAAGTGCCGGAGCATTTTGCGAATGTAGATGAGGCAGCAAAGAAGAGCGGCCACATTGCTATGATTTCCGTGGGTTGGGACCCAGGTATGTTCTCGCTGAACCGCGTATATGGCAGCGCAATTTTGCCGGAGGGCGAGTCCTACACATTTTGGGGCAAGGGCGTGAGCCAGGGACATTCTGACGCCATTCGCCGGATTGCAGGAGTGAAGGATGCGAGACAGTATACCATTCCGGTGGACAGTGCGTTGCGTGCTGTGAGAAGCGGCAGCCAGCCAGAACTCTCCACAAGACAGAAACACACCAGAGAGTGCTTTGTAGTAGCTGAGGAAGGCGCAGATACCGCGAGAATCGAAGAAGAGATTAAGACCATGCCGAACTATTTCGCTGATTATGACACTACCGTGCACTTTATCAGTGAGGAAGAACTGATGAGGGACCATGCAGGCATTCCGCACGGCGGTTTTGTGTTCCGCAGCGGTGCAACCGGCTGGAATAAGGAAAACAAGCATGTAGTAGAGTACAGCCTGAAATTGGACTCCAATCCAGAGTTCACCTCTTCTGTTCTGGTTGCATTTGCGAGAGCAGCGTACCGCATGCACCAGGAGGGCATGACCGGATGCAAGACGGTGTTTGATGTGGCACCGGCGTATCTGAGTCCATTGAGCGCAGAGGAGTTGAGAAAGAACCTGCTGTAATCTGTGCTGCACCTGAAAATAAAGAAAAAAAAGGACAGGAGATGGATTTGAAAAAATTCGGTTTCCTGTCTGTTTTCATAAGTATCATCCTTTCGTTTGCCGTGGGCGGGAACTTACTGCTTTCAGGCGGTGGGAGGAGTTTTATAAGAATGAAAGGCAGAATAAAATGAAACTTGGAAGAAATGATATGTGCTGGTGCGGCAGCGGGAAAAAGTATAAGTCCTGCCATATGGCTATGGATGAGAAAATCAGAATGTTTCAGGAAAAAGGCCATATTGTACCGAATCATTCCATGCTGAAAACACCGGAACAGATTGAGAAAATCAAAGAGAGCGCCAAAATTAATATTGCAGTTCTGGACTATGTGGCAGAGAATATTCATGCAGGAATGACGACGCAGGAGATTGATGATTTGGTGAGCAAAAAAACAGCGGAGATGGGAGGAATTCCGGCGCCGTTAGGCTTTGAGGGATTTCCAAAGAGTGTGTGTACTTCCATCAATGAGCAGGTTTGCCACGGAATTCCTTCGGAAAAAGATGTGCTCAAAGATGGGGACATCATCAATGTGGATGTTTCCACAATCTATCATGGGTATTATTCAGACTCTTCCCGCATGTTCTGCATCGGAACTGTCAGTTCAGAGAAGAAAAAATTGGTCGATGTGGTAAAAGAGTGCGTGTATCTGGGACTGGAGGAAGTGAAACCATGGGGATTTCTGGGCGATATTGCGCAGGTAATCAACGACCATGCGAAGGCAAATGGTTATTCTGTCGTGCGTGAAATCGGCGGTCATGGTGTGGGATTGGAGTTCCATGAGGACCCATGGGTCAGCTACACGACTACCCGCGGGACGGAGATGCTTCTGGTGCCAGGCATGATGTTCACGATTGAGCCGATGGTAAACATGGGCACAGCCGAAATTTATGTGGACAATAAAAATGACTGGACGATATATACAGCTGATGGAAAACCGTCTGCACAGTGGGAAATCCAGGTGCTTGTCACAGAGACAGGATATGAAATCATTGCCTATTAATGTCTGTGCAGCCAACTGTGTGAACTGCAATATAACTGTAGGTTATCAAATATATTCCTTTTATGCAATTGACAAATAGCGCTTTCATTGCTATTATGAATGGGATACAGGACATAGGAAAGTGGGGTAATGGATGAGTCGAATTGTTCTTTCTTTATTAGTGGATAATACCGCCGGTGTGTTAAGCCGTGTAGCGGGGCTTTTCAGCCGGAGGGGATACAATATTGAGAGCCTTACTGTAGGTGTGACAGCGGACGAGAGATATTCCCGTATGACAGTTGTTTCCTATGGGGATGAGGTGATTTTGGAGCAGATTGAAAAACAGCTCAAAAAACTGGAAGATGTGCGCGATATCAAAGAATTGAAAGTGGGACAGTCTGTATACCGTGAGCTGATTCTGGTGAAGGTGAAGGCAGATGCCAGCCAGCGTCAGGCGATCAATGCGATTGCACAGATTTTCCGTGCGACGATTGTAGATGTGGGCAAGGATTCTCTTACCGTTATGCTGACAGGCGACCAGTCAAAGCTGGATGCGCTGATTAATCTGCTGGAAGATTACGAGATTCTGGAGCTGGCGAGAACTGGTTTAACAGGTCTTTCCAGAGGCGCCGAGGATGTTCGTTATCTGCCATAATGTTTGTGTTTGGAAAATAGAAGGCGCCAAGGCAGACGGAGAGCTGTCGGTAAGCCGATTTTCATATGTATTAACAGTGATAGTAATGTGCGGCGAGCATTAGGGTTAGGCGCTGCACATATTACACAGCTATTTATTCAAGATAATTATTCAAGAGGAGGAAACAGTCAAATGGCTAAAATTTATTATCAGGAAGACTGTAATCTGGCACTGTTAGAGGGAAAGACCATCGCAGTGATCGGATACGGCAGCCAGGGACATGCACATGCGTTAAACTTAAAGGAGTCAGGATGCCACGTTGTTATCGGTCTGTACGAGGGCAGCAAGTCCTGGGCAAAGGCAGAGGCAGCAGGCTTTGAGGTGTACACTGCAGCAGAAGCTACAAAGAAAGCAGATATCGTTATGATTTTGATTAACGATGAGAAGCAGGCAAAGATGTACAAAGAGTCCATCGAGCCGAACTTAAGACCAGGTATGATGCTGATGTTTGCACATGGTTTCGCAATCCACTTTGGCCAGATCGTAGCACCGAAGGATATCGATGTAACCATGATTGCACCGAAGGCACCAGGACACACAGTAAGAAGCGAGTACCAGAGAGGCAGAGGTACGCCATGTCTGGTAGCTGTTCATCAGGATGCAACCGGCAAGGCAAAAGACCTGGCTCTGGCATATGCACTGGGAATCGGCGGTGCAAGAGCAGGTGTTCTTGAGACAACTTTCCGCGTAGAGACAGAGACAGACTTGTTCGGTGAGCAGGCAGTTCTTTGCGGCGGCGTTACTGCTTTGATGAAAGCAGGATTTGAGACTCTGGTTGAGGCTGGCTACGCTCCGGAGAACGCATACTTTGAGTGTATCCATGAGATGAAGCTGATCGTAGACCTGATTTACGAGAGCGGTTTCGCAGGTATGAGATACTCTATCTCCAACACAGCAGAGTACGGCGATTACATCACCGGACCGAAGATTGTGACAGAAGAGACAAAGAAGACAATGAAGAAGATTTTAGCAGACATCCAGGATGGTTCCTTCGCAAAAGAGTGGCTGTTAGAGAATCAGGCAAACTGCCCGCACTTTAATGCAATGAGAAAGAGAGAGGCAGAGCATCCGTTAGAGAAAGTCGGCGCAGAGCTGCGTAAGCTGTACAGCTGGAACGATGGCGGTAAGCTGATCGACAACTAATGAATGAGACGAATGTGTGAGCCGAACAAAAAATAAAAGATACCAGGGTCAAAATACCTTTTGACTCCAACATCATAAAAAAGAAGTCTTGTAAAATAGATCGGAGTAAATTTCGGTCTGCCGGAATGGCGGGCGGGAGTTTACTCCGATTTTTTCTGTGAAGGGTCCAGACGGCGGCCATGTGGATGGATGTACTTGTTTGGACAGACGTCTAAGCGTCGAATGGGTAAGATGGTATGAAAGGGGGCAGCGCTAGCTGGCGTGTTTGCTTCCTGTATCAAGGGAGGATTAAGAGATAAAATTCAGGAAGGAATTTAGAGCGCGCGAAGAACTGTTGGTATTGTAGGCAAATCCAATGGTTCTTTTGCGAATCGGTTTTTCCAGGGGCAGTTCAATCAACTCTCCAAGCGTCAGCTCTTCCTTCACAAACTCTCGAATCACACACCCCACACCGAGGCCAATTTTCGTGAATTCCACCAGCAGGTCCATCGTAGTGACCTCAAGGATGCTGGATGGTTCAATGTGATTCTCCTGGAAATAGTTGTCGATATAACGTCTGGTAATGTTATTGCGGTCAAGAAGCAGCATATTGCAGGTTTCCAGAACACTGGTGTTTTTTCCCTCGCGCAGATGCAGATTTTCCAGGTACTGTGGCGTGGCGATGAAGACATCGCGGATGGACATCACCGGAAAGAAAGACAAATCTTTCAGAGAGGAGGGCTTGGCGACCAGTCCAATGTCAATTTTTTGCTGCTCCAGCATAGCAAGAGTCTGCGCAGTCGGCTGGCTCTGGATGGTGATTTTGATATGGGGATATTGATGAATGAAATTTTTCAAATAAGGAAGAAGGACATAACGGCACAATGTGTTGCTCACGCCGATGCGCAGATGTCCAATATTAAATTCTTGAATCCGTTTCAGCTCCTGCTCACCGAGGGAGAGCGCATCAAATGCAGTTTTTGTGTGCTCAAACAGCAGTTCTCCTTCCTGTGTGAGCTGCACGCCGCGGGAATTTCGGGTGAAGAGGGAGACGCCGAGGCTGTCCTCCAGTTTGCTGATGGATTTGCTGATGGCAGGCTGGCTGATGAACAATTCCTTTGCTGCCTTGGAGATATTTTTGGTTTTGGCTACTTCATAAAAGATACGGTATTGCGAAAGATTCTGTTCCATAAAAATTTACACCTCGTATAACTGTAATTCATAGTAAATATAGGTAATATGTATTACTATTATAGCAGGAAGTATGCTAGAATGTAAGAGCTAAGAAGAAAAGAAATGCCCAAAATAGCCAAAATGGGTGAAAAGGGCTGTAGAATAAGATGGAAAAACAGGAGGAACAAAAATATGGGAATGACAATGACCCAGAAAATTTTAGCCGCTCATGCGGGTCTTGACAAAGTGGAGGCAGGGCAGTTAATTGAAGCCAATTTGGATTTGGTGCTCGGAAATGATATCACGTCTCCAGTAGCGATTCATGAGATGGAAAAATTAGACAAACAGACTGTGTTTGATAAAGATAAGATTGCGCTGGTTATGGACCATTTTATCCCGAACAAGGATATCAAGTCTGCAGAGAACTGCAAATGCTGCCGTGATTTCGCATGTCGCCATGAGATTACCAACTATTTCGATGTGGGAAAAATGGGAATTGAGCACGCGCTGCTGCCGGAGCAGGGACTGACTGTAGCTGGTGATGCGATTATCGGCGCGGACTCCCACACATGTACATATGGAGCGCTCGGAGCATTTTCCACAGGCGTGGGAAGCACGGATATGGCGGCTGCTATGGCGACAGGAAAAGCTTGGTTCAAGGTGCCATCTGCGCTCAAATTTGAGCTGGTTGGAAAACCTGCGAAATGGGTCAGCGGAAAAGACGTGATTTTGCACATTATCGGCATGATTGGCGTGGATGGCGCTCTGTATAAATCTATGGAATTTTGTGGAGAGGGCATCCAGTATCTTTCCATGGATGACCGTTTTACCATCTGCAACATGGCAATCGAGGCCGGCGGAAAAAATGGTATCTTTCCAGTGGACGATGCAGCAATCGCCTACATGAAGGAACATTCCAAGAGAGAGTTTAAGATTTATGAGGCAGACGAGGATGCAGAGTACGAAGCGACGTATGTGATTGACCTGTCCGCTTTAAAACCAACCGTGGCGTTCCCGCATCTGCCAGAAAATACAAAAGAAATCGGCACATTCGGTGATATCACAGTGGATCAGTCTGTGATTGGTTCCTGCACCAATGGACGTATGGAAGACATGCGTGTGGCAGCGAAGATTTTAAAAGGCAGAAAAGTGGCAAAGAACGTGCGCTGCATTATCATTCCGGCAACACAGGCAATTTACCTTCAGGCAATGCGCGAGGGACTTCTGGAAATCTTTATTGAGGCAGGCGCCATTGTCAGCACACCGACCTGCGGTCCGTGTCTTGGCGGATATATGGGAATTCTGGCGGCAGGAGAGCGCTGCATTTCCACAACAAATCGAAACTTTGTAGGCCGTATGGGACATGTGGATTCTGAGGTATATCTGGCAAGCCCTGCAGTGGCGGCAACCAGCGCAGTGACTGGAAAGATTTCCTGTCCATGTGAACTGGAATGGGATTGATGAGACAGCCCTCAAAGTGCATGACAGCCTGAAAAACAGAAATGTTTGGGGAGCATATGAGCAGAGAAAGAGAATGGCAGTTAGCATCAGGAATAGAAGTTAGAAGCAGAGAGAATGAATAAGAATCAGGAGGATTGCGATGAAAGCGTGCGGAAGAGTATTCAAATATGGAGATAATGTAGATACCGATGTCATTATTCCGGCTCGTTACCTCAATGCGACAGATGGCATGGAGTTAGCAAAACATTGCATGGAAGACATTGATAAAGAATTTGTAAATAAAGTACACAAGGGTGACATCATTGTTGCTAACAAGAACTTTGGATGCGGTTCATCCAGAGAGCATGCACCATTGGCTATTAAATGTGCAGGTGTGAGCTGCGTCATTGCGGAGACATTTGCCCGCATTTTCTACCGAAATGCCATCAATATCGGAATGCCGATTATCGAGTGTCCAGAGGCAGCAAAGAACATCGAGGATGGCGATGAGGTGGAGATTGATTTTGACTCCGGTCTTATCACAAACAAGACAAAAGGACAGAGCTATCAGGGTCAGGCATTCCCGCCGTTCATGCAGAAAATTATTGAGGCAGGCGGTCTGATTAAGTACACGAATGCACAGTAGTGTTTCTATGCACAGTAGCGTTCATAAAAGGGGCATTTGGTGCTCCTAGACGTAAAAAATAAGAGGGGCGGCAGCAGGAGAGAAACTTGCAGCCGCTTTTTCTGCATACTAGGAGAAACAAACCTCAAAACAGAAGGAGGCGAATGTAGCTGTAGGCGCCGGTAAGTGGATACCATGTTTTGTGTGTAGGCACACAGCTGCAAAAATATATGGGAAAGAAAAATCAGAAAGCGGAAGAGAAGATAGAAAAGACGAACGTGATGCGGATTTTGGAGGCGGCGGGAATTTCTTATGAAGCGAGAGAATATCCGGTGGATGAGAATGACCTGTCTGGCAGCCATGCCGCGGATATGCTCGGTGTGGAACATGACAGCGTGTACAAGACGCTGGTGCTGAAAGGAGAGAAGACGGGGTACCTTGTTTGTTGTATTCCGGTGGATGAGGAGGTGGATTTGAAGAAGGCGGCAAAGGCAGCAGGGGATAAGAAAGTGGAGATGCTGCCGATGAAGGAACTGCTGCCAGTGACAGGATATATCCGCGGCGGCTGCTCCCCAGTTGGGATGAAAAAGAAGTTTCCTACCTTTATAGAAGAAACAGCCATTCTGCAGGATACGATTGCTCTTTCCGCGGGGCAGAGAGGACGGCAGATTCTGGTGAAACCAGAAGAAATCATTGCCTTTCTGGAGGCGACAGAGGCAGATTTGGTGAAAGGTTGAGACAGGAAAAGAAGAATACAGCGAAGCCAAAAGAAAACAACACAGAGAGAATTATAAGAAGATAATACAAAGAAAGCAATATAAAGAAAATAATACAAAGAAAACGGTGAAAAGGCGCGCTTTGAAGGTTACATAATTGAAAATGATGAGATTTTAATTGTGAAATTTTGAAATAATAATTAACAAATTTGTAACAAATGGTTCAAATGGAACTCTATAAAATGCATAAAAATTGAGATTTTAGCGGGAAAATATTTGGAAGTATGTAATAAAATTGTAAAAAAGTTAATTTTTCTGCACAAAAAATGTAACAAAGTTGTGAAAAAGTTATTGACTTCTTGACAAATGGTCTTTAGAATGTGAACAACCCTGAAAAAACAAAAAATGTGTAGCAATGTCTGCATGGGCAGACAGGTCAATTTGATAAGAAAAGAGGAGTATTTTATGCTTACAGAACACTCATTTCTTCAAAGGGTTGAAACATACGGAAAGACATTTGCAAAGAAAGTGAAAAAAGGAAAAAAAACTTCTGTTGCCTTCTTGCTCAGCGCTTCCATGCTGGCAGGCTCTCTGACAGTCTTTGAATTCCGTGTGGGCAGCCAGGAAGCTCTGGCGGCGGAGACATCCATTGAAGCAGTGACAAAAGCGAACATACAAGTTGAACTTACCGATTTGAGACAAAACGGGCGTTTATTGGTGGGAGATACTGTTGCGAAGACAGTTGCCATGGAGCAGCAGTTGGAAGCAGAATCGAAGGAAGAATTTACAAAGTGGGCGGAGGAAAAACAGGCTGAGGCAGATGAAGAAGCTGCCAGAAAAGAAGAGGAGAGACGAAAGGCAGAAGAAGAAGAGAGAAAAGCGCGCGAGGAAGAGGAACGGCGAAAAAATGCTGTGATTTCCTACAGCGACGAGGATTATAATGTGCTGCTTAGAATTGTACAGGCGGAAGCCGGCATCTGCGACGAAAAGGGAAAAATTTTGGTGGCGAATGTGATTATCAATCGGGTGAAAAGTAAGAAATTTCCGAATTCCGTTAAAAAGGTCGTGTATGCGCCGAGGCAGTTTTCACCGGTCAGCAATGGTTCCATTAACAGGGTGAATGTGACAGATGAGACCGTCGCATGTGTGAACCGAGCACTGGCAGGAGAGGATTATTCACAGGGAGCGTTATTTTTTATGAACCGCACACGTTCAGGAGGCTCCAATGTAAGCTGGTTTGACAAGAGTCTGACATATCTGTTCAGCCATGAAAAACATGAATTTTTTAAGTAATTTTTTCAATACATGTTAGAAAGAATAACAGGGACTGCTGCAAAAAAATGCTGCCAGTCCCTGTTTTGCATGAGAAAAGCAACAAAAATATTCAAAAAAGGATGGAATGAGATGAAGAAAACATATCTTTTATTTGACCTTGATGGAACTTTGACAGACCCGAAAGAAGGAATTACAAAATCCGTACAGTACGCACTGCGCACGTTTGGGATAGAAGAGCCGGATTTGGACAGGCTGGAGGGGTACATCGGGCCGCCGCTCTATGCCGGATTTATGGAGTACCACGGTTTTTCCAGGGAGGACGCCGAAAAAGCGGTCTGGAAATACAGAGAGTACTTTGAGAAGCAGGGAATCTGGGAGAACAGGCGATATCCAGGAATTTTGGAAATGCTCGCAGCGCTTGCGGCACAGGGAAAAGTTATCGCGATGGCCACTTCCAAACCGGAAAATTTTGCAAATATGATTGCAGAGCGCTTTGAGATGGCACCATATTTTACAGTGATTGCTGGAAGTATCTATGAAGGAGGAAGGACAAAAAAGGCAGAAGTGATACAGTATGCCCTGGAATGTCTGGGGAATCCGCCTCTGGATGAGGTTGTCATGGTCGGAGACAGAAAGCACGATATCGAGGGAGCAGCCCAGGTCGGTGTGGATTCGATTGGCGTGCTGTATGGATATGGCAGTCGGGAAGAGTTGGAGAATGCCGGAGCCGGACAAATTGCAGCGAGCGTGGAAGAACTGAAAGCGATTTTGTGTGAATAAAACAGATAGGAGTCCCCGCCTGGCAGAGTGCATCTGCTTCAGGCGGGGAAATTTACAATATTGCCCTAAAAAGTAACAAAAACAGAAGATACAAGAGATTTCAAGATGTTAATAGTTTTCTCGATATAAAAACTTCGGAACACCATTTTCCATCACATGTTCCACTTCCCCCAAAACCAGCGGAGTGACATATTCCAGAAATTCGTCGCTCACATCGGTGCCATTTTTCGTAATCCACTCTGGCGGGAATTTTTTCTCCTGGTTGCAGATTTTTGTCACATCATGCAGAGCGCAGTGCATCTGGTATGGATGGCTGCTGTCACGCTCAAATGCTACCATGCATCCAGTATTTCCCGAAAGGGCTGCCTGTACGCCGAACGAACCGGCCAGGGCCGCTTCCTCAATATCGGTTCGAGAGACCAGCATGCTGCTGCATCTTTGGCTGACATTCAGTTCCACAGAGCGGACTTTAATCTGGAATTTCTCTCTCACATAGTTTTCCAGGAATTTGCCGCATCCAGTCAGCATCTTGTGTCCGAAATTGTCCACCTGGGCGGAAGAAGCATACTCACAGATAAATTTGCCATCCGCATCGTGGATACCTTCTGATACGCAGACAACAGCGGCGCGGTGCGTCTGAAACACTCTCTCGATATCGTGTGAGAACTGTTCCAGAGAAAAAGGAATTTCTGGCAGGTAAATAAGTACCGGATTGTCCCCTGCATGTTTTCTGGCGAGAACACTGGCAGCAGTCAGCCATCCAGCGTGGCGTCCCATCAGCTCGATGATGGTGACAGAATGATTGTGGTATACACAGGAATCCATAGTGATTTCGCGCACAGCCGCAGCGACATATTTGGCGGCGCTGGCAAATCCAGGCGTATGGTCTGTTAAAATTAAGTCATTGTCGATCGTCTTTGGAATTCCGACAAAGCGGATGGTTTTGTTGTGAGCAGCGGCGTACTGGGAGAGCTTGCTGACGGTGTCCATGGAGTCGTTGCCGCCGATGTAGAAGAAGGCTCCGATATGCAGCTCCTCAAATCTTTCAAAAAGAGCGGCATAAACAGGAGAAGAAAAGTCTTCTGGAAGTTTAAAGCGGCAGGAGCCAAGATAGGCTGCCGGAGTGATTTTTAAGAGTTCGAGGTCATTTGCATGGAGTTCCTGCGATAAATTTAAGTAATTTCCCGCAAGAAATCCCTCGATTCCATGTACCATTCCATAGATAGTTCCGATTTCCTCCGTGTGTGAGAGTCCCTCTGTGATGACACCGTAGAGGCTGGCATTAATGACGGCGGTTGGTCCGCCAGATTGTCCGACTAAGATGTTTGGTTTTGTCATTTTTCTGTCCTTCTGTATCCTTTCTTACAAAATTTCCCTGAAGTTTTTTTGCAAGGCCATTGTAACTTACACATAAGGAGATTGCAAGAGGAAGAAAACAAGTTTGAAAAAAATCTGAGAAATCTGGAATAAGACTTGAAATTTCTGTTAAAAAATTATACAATTATAATCGGCAGAAATTTGGAATTCCTATTTAGGCAGAGAACATAAATTCGGACTCTGCTCTTACAAACTTTACAAAATGGAGGACTGCAAAATGAGTAATTCAGCACAAACATCAGCGAGCAGCAGAATTATCAGTCTGCTTGATGAGAACAGTTTTGTTGAAGTGGGCGGCTATGTGACAGCCAGAAGCACGAACTTCAACATGACAGCACAGGAAACACCTGCTGACGGTGTTGTTACCGGTTACGGTACAATTAATGGCAGCCTTGTGTATGTGTACAGCCAGGATGCGTCTGTAATGGGCGGCTCCATGGGTGAGATGCATGCCAAGAAAATTGAAAATCTGTATCATCTGGCGATGAAGGTGGGACAGCCGGTTATTGGTCTGATTGATTGTGCCGGTTTGAGACTGCAGGAGGCAACAGATGCATTGGATGGATTTGGACGTCTGTACCGCGTACAGGCTCTGGCTTCCGGCGTGATTCCGCAGATTGCAGCAGTGTTTGGTACCTGCGGCGGCGGTATGGCAGTGGCTTCTGCCCTGACCGATTTCACTTTTATGGAAGAGAAGAATGCGAAAGTATTCGTGAATGCTCCGAATGCACTGAGCGGAAATCATGCTTCCAAGTGTGATACTTCCTCTGCAAAATTCCAGAGTGAGGAAACAGGACTGGTTGATTTTGTCGGCGACGAGGCATCTGTTCTGGAACAAATCCGTACATTGGTATCCATTCTGCCATCCAATAATGAAGATGATATGTCCTATGACGAGTGCAGCGATGATTTAAACCGTATCTGTGAGGGAATTGAGAACTGTGTGGGCGATACTGGCCTTGCTCTTTCCATGATTTCTGATGATGGCTTCCTGATGGAAGTAAAGAAAGCATTTGAGCCGTCCATGGTGACAGGCTTTATCCGCCTGAACGGATGCACAGTGGGCTGTGTGGCAAACCGCACAGAAGTATATGATGAGAACGGCGAGAAAACCGCATCTTTTGATCCGGTTCTTTCTGCAAAGGGCTGCGACAAGGCAGCAGAGTTTGTGAACTTCTGCGACGCATTCAACATTCCGGTTCTGACCTTGGTAAATGTGGAGGGCTACAAGGCTTGCAAGTGCAGCGAGAAGAAGATTGCAAAGGCAGCTGCAAGACTGACCTATGCATTCGCGAATGCAACCGTTCCGAAGGTGACAGTAGTCATCGGCAATGCTTACGGCAGCGCTTACCTGACCATGGGCAGCAAGTCCATCGGCGCAGATATTGTATATGCATGGAAAGACGCAGCGATTGGCATGATGGATGCAAAGACAGCTGCAAAGATTATGTACGAGAAAGAGATTACAGAGGCTTCTGACAGCGTAGCTCTGATTGAGGAGAAAGCGGCAGAGTATGCAAAGCTTCAGCAGAGTGCACTGGCAGCAGCAAAGAGAGGATATGTGGACGATATTATTGAGGCTTCCGAGACAAGACAGCGTCTGGCAGCAGCATTTGATATGTTATTCACAAAGAGAGAGGACCGTCCAGGGAAAAAGCATGGTACGGTTTAATGGCGAGGTGGCATGATTATGAAGCATATTAAGAAAGTTTTACTGGTACTCTGCATGATTACCTGCCTTTTCGGAATGACGGCGTGTTCCACCGCAAAGGATGACAGCGTGGATGTGACCTTGGCTGCCAACCTGGAGCAGATCGGTACAGAATTTCTGGAGATGTTCAACGGTCTGACAGAGACCGACCTGATTTCCTACAAAGAGCAGACAGAACTGCAGAAAGATACCATTATGTATGCCGCTCTGGACTCCTGGCAGGGCGTACAGGAAGACCTGGGCGCTTTTGTGGCGATTGATGATATTGAAGTTACCCAGACCAGTGACGGATATATGATTAAGGTCAATGCCAGCTATGAAAAACGTAAAATGACGTTTTCTATGGGCGTTGACAAGCAGGTTTCCGAGTACACTTCCATGAGCTTTAACCCTGTGTATTCCACAGGTGAGAGACTTGCAAAAGCCGGCCTGAATACCCTGATGGGTATGGGAACTGTATTTTTGGTGCTGATTTTCATCAGTCTTTTGATCTACTGCTTTAAGTTTATTCATGCGTGGGAAGAAAGACAGAAACAGGCTAAAATTGAGAAGCAGCCGATTCCGGCGCCAGTTCCTGTTGTAGAGACAGTGGAAGAAGTGGAAGAAGATGTGACAGATGATTTGGAGCTGGTTGCAGTTATCACAGCGGCGATTGCAGCAGCATCCGAAAATACTTCAACAAACGGCCTGGTAGTACGTTCTATCAAACGCGTACCGGCATCAAAATGGAAAAGAGCGTAAAGATTTAGGAGGAAATATCATGAAAACTTATACAATTACCGTAAATGGCAATGTTTATGAAGTAACCGTAGAAGAGGGCGCAACAGGCGCAGCTTCTGCACCGGCACCAAAAGCAGCAGCTCCAAAGGCAGCACCAAAAGCGGCGGCTCCGAAAGCAGCAGCTCCGGCAGGTGCAGCTGGTTCTGTGAAAGTAGCAGCTCCGATGCCTGGAAAGATTCTGTCCGTAAAAGCAAGCGTTGGACAGGCTGTAAAGAAAGGCGAAGTTCTTTTGATTCTGGAAGCTATGAAGATGGAAAACGAAATCGTAGCTCCGCAGGACGGAACTGTTGCAACTATCAACGTATCTGCTGGTGATTCCGTAGAGGCTGGCGCAACCATCGCTACATTGAACTAAGGCAAACGAGTTGCGTGCAGTGCCTGATGGGAAATGGGCGCTGCGAAGACATTCTACATGGAGGGATTCACTATGGATTATATTATGACTACAATGGGAAATCTTCTTCAGCAGACAGCATTCGTAAATCTTACATGGGGAAACTTTGTAATGATTGGGGTAGCCTTTCTCTTCTTATATCTGGCTATCAAGAAAGAATTTGAGCCTCTGCTTCTGGTTCCGATTTCTTTCGGTATGCTGCTTGTTAATATCTATCCGGATATTATGCTGTCGATTGAAGATTCATCCAACGGCATCGGCGGTCTGCTTCATTACTTCTACCTGTTAGATGAGTGGAGTATCCTGCCTTCCCTGATTTTCATGGGTGTCGGCGCGATGACAGACTTTGGTCCGCTTATCGCAAACCCGAAGAGCTTTTTGCTTGGTGCAGCAGCACAGTTCGGTATTTATGGCGCATATTTTATGGCAATCTTTATGGGATTCAACGACAAGGCAGCAGCTGCGATTTCCATTATCGGTGGTGCTGACGGCCCGACTTCCATCTTCCTTGCTGGTAAGTTGGGACAGACCGAGTTCTTGGGCCCGATTGCTGTAGCTGCGTATTCCTACATGGCTCTGGTGCCAATCATTCAGCCTCCGATTATGAAGGCTCTGACAACAGAGGAAGAGCGCAAAATTAAGATGGAACAGCTTCGTCCAGTTTCCAAGCTGGAGAAAATCCTGTTCCCGATCATTGTTACAGTTGTTGTTTGTATGATTCTTCCTACCACAGCTCCGCTGGTTGGTATGCTGATGTTAGGAAACCTGTTCCGCGAGTCCGGTGTTGTAAAGCAGCTTGCTGAGACAGCATCCAATGCTTTGATGTATATCGTTGTTATCGTTCTGGGTACTTCTGTAGGTGCTACCACCAGTGCAGAGGCATTCCTGAAAGTGACAACTATCAAGATCGTTGTCCTGGGCTTGATCGCGTTTGCTTTGGGTACTGCTGCCGGTGTTATCTTTGGTAAGATTATGTGCAAAGTAACTGGAGGAAAGGTAAACCCGCTGATTGGTTCTGCCGGTGTTTCCGCAGTTCCTATGGCAGCCCGTGTATCACAGAAGGTGGGCGCTGAGGCAGACCCGACAAACTTCCTTCTGATGCATGCGATGGGACCAAACGTAGCTGGTGTTATCGGTACAGCGGTTGCAGCTGGTACCTTTATGGCTATCTTTGGAGTGAAATAAGACGAGACAAGACGAAACAATTTGAGGAGGAAAAACAATGGCTGAGATAGAGAAAAAGCCGGTTAAGATTGTGGAGACCGTCCTGCGTGACGCTCACCAGTCTCTGTTGGCTACAAGAATGACAACTGAGCAGATGCTTCCGATTATCGACAAGATGGATAAAGTCGGATACTACGCAGTAGAGTGCTGGGGTGGTGCGACTTTTGATGCATCTCTTCGTTTCCTGAAGGAAGATCCATGGGAGAGACTGCGTAAGTTAAGAGATGGATTCAAAAATACCAAGCTGCAGATGCTGTTCCGTGGACAGAACATCTTAGGTTATAACCACTATGCGGATGACGTAGTAGAGTATTTTGTGCAGAAATCCATCGCAAATGGTATTGATATCATTCGTATTTTTGACTGTCTGAACGATATCAGAAACTTGCAGACAGCTGTAAAAGCAGCAAACAAAGAGAAAGGACATGTACAGATTGCCCTCTGCTATACTTTGGGAGATGCCTATACACTGGATTACTGGAAAGACATTGCAAAGAAGATTGAGGATATGGGCGCAGATTCCCTGTGTATCAAGGATATGGCTGGTCTTCTGACTCCATATGCGGCAGATGAGCTGGTTCGTGCTCTGAAGGCATCCACCAACCTGCCGATTGACCTGCATACACACTATACATCCGGTGTTGCATCCATGACTTATCTGAAGGCAGTGGAGGCAGGCTGTGATATCATTGATACTGCAATGTCCCCACTGGCTCTGGGAACCAGCCAGCCGGCAACTGAGGTTATGGTCGAGACATTCCGCGGCACTCCGTATGACTGTGGATATGACCAGAATCTTTTGGCTGAGATTACAGAGTACTTCCGCCCGATTCGTGAGAAAGCTCTGGAGACAGGCCTTCTGAATCCGAAGGTGCTGGGTGTAAACATCAAGACTCTGCAGTACCAGGTACCAGGCGGTATGCTTTCAAACCTGGTTTCTCAGCTGAAAGAAGCAGGCGCTGAGGATAAGTACTATGAGGTTCTGGAAGAAATCCCGAGAGTAAGAAAAGACTTTGGTGAGCCGCCTCTGGTAACTCCGTCTTCCCAGATTGTAGGTACACAGGCTGTGCTGAACGTTCTGTCTGGTGAGAGATACAAGATGGTGACAAAAGAGTCCAAGAAGATTCTGATGGGTGAGTTTGGCCAGACTGTAAAACCGTTCAACAAAGAAGTACAGAAGAAGGTAGTGGGTGATGAGAAGCCGATTACCTGCCGTCCGGCAGATTTGATTCCGCCGCAGCTCCCTCAGTTTGAGAAAGAGTGCGCACAGTGGAAGCAGCAGGATGAGGACGTTCTGTCCTACGCTCTGTTCCCGAAGGTAGCAGAAGAATTCTTCAAGTACCGCGAGGCACAGCAGACCAAAGTAGACGTGACTCTGGCTAAAGATAAATCTTATCCGGTATAAAACTGGTCTGCTTTTGGCGGATACGCTTTCAAAATTTCGCCGCGTTCGGTGAAAGCACCGAGCGAGGATGAAACAAAGGGAAAGATGGAGTATCTGATGTAAAAGCTGTGATGGAAACGTTAGAAGATGAGATAAAATAGAATCCCTCCCCGTATTCTGGAATGAAGTTTTTAGAATACGGGGGAGGGATTTTGTTGTTTTTCGTGTTATCTGGCGTTATGGCGCTGGCGTTTGGCGCGGGTATTTGGCACTTGAAACGGATAGAAATCTGTTTGGCGTTTCAGAAAAACAGATCAAAAAAGGTCTCAGCGGCGACAGATAGAACGGCGCCTTCTTTTTTTAAGAGAGAAATCTGTCTTTTCGGAACGGTTTCTACGAGAGGAATTTCAAAAATAGAGCCCTGGTTTAAGGCATGTTCTGCAAAATGGTACGGCGCAAAACCGATGCCCAGACCGCTCTCAATAAAAGGAACAATTAAGTCGGAGGTAGCAAGCTCGATGTCCGGATGCAGCACCAGTCCATGTTTCTGATAGAATCTGTCAAAAAAACTTCTGGTTGCTGTCCCAGGTTCCATGGCAATGGAAGGCAGAGACAGCAGGTCTTTCAAGTGATGCGTGCCATTTTTTAAGTATAGATAGGGCGCACCGCCGATAAAAATGTCTTGAAAAGAGGTGAGAGGGTAGTTTGCCATGCCGTCTGTGTCCTGGGAAGGGTATGTGACAAGGATAGCTAGGTCAATTACCCCATCTTTTAAGTCCTGAATCATATCAGGAGTGTTGCTGTTTGCCATTTTCAGGCGGATGTTCGGGTAGAGGCTGCGAAATTTCTGCAGGTATGGAATCAGAAAATGGCGCAGTGTTGTCTCACTGGCGCCAATGCGGACCTCCCCAGCGGAGAGGGTGCGCAGGGCCGCCAGCTTTTTTTCACCTTCCCAGAGGGTTTCACATGCAGCGCGCACATGCTCGTACAGGATGGCTCCTTCGGGCGTGAGCGTGACACCTTTCTGGCTGCGCGTGAAAAGTGTGCAGTGCAGCTCGGACTCGAGTTTTCGGATGCAGTGCGTGATGGTGGGCTGCGTGACATAGAGAGATTTTGCGGCAGAAGTGATGTTTCCATAGCGCGCCACTTCATAAAAAATGCGGTAAGAATCAAAATGTACGGACATAGCAGTGTACGTTCCTTTCTGAAAAGTGAAGATAAAAGCCGAAAAAGATGTAATATCATAGAAAATATCTATGAAAGAAATAAAAATAATTCATTATTTTTATGATACTTTTTGTAGTATAATGCATTTTTGGAGAAAGAACAAGGAAAAAAAGCATATGGTATCAAAGGGGTCAAAATACCTTTTGACCCCAACATCATGATATGCAAGGGAAAGGAAAGGGAATAACAATGATACGGGATTTGACAGAAGGTGAGCCGCAGAAAGTGCTCTGGAGTTTTACGCTGCCGATGTTTGTCAGTGTGATCTTTCAGCAGCTCTATAACATTGCAGATAGTGTGATTGCAGGAAAGTTTGCGGGCGAGGATGCTCTGGCGGCGGTGGGAGCGTCGTATCCGATTACGATGATTTTTATGGCGATTGCAGTGGGAAGTAACATTGGATGTTCTGTGGTGATTTCGCAGCTATTTGGAGCAAAGCGCTATCAGGATATGAAGACGGCGGTTCTGACGACGCTGACAACCTCGTTTGTGCTGTCGCTGATTCTGACAGTGGCAGGAGTTGGTGTCAGCCCTCTTTTGATGCGGGGAATCCGCACGCCGGAAAATATTTTTTCAGATGGAGATTTGTACTTAAAGATTTATATCGGCGGTTTTACATTTTTGTTTTTGTATAACGTTATCACAGGTGTGTTTACCTCCCTTGGAGATTCCAGAACGCCGCTGTATTTTCTGATTGGCTCTTCCCTAGGAAATATTTTGCTGGACTACATCTTTGTGGCATGGTTTGGCTGGGGGGTTGCCGGTGTCGCCTGGGCGACGTTTCTGGCGCAGGGAGTGGCGTGTGTGCTGGCTGCCATTACGCTGAAAGGTCGTTTGGACACGATAGAGACGGAGGGGAAAGTTTCTCTGTTTTCCATGGAAATGTTAAAGAGAATTGCACTGATCGCGGTTCCGAGTATTTTGCAGCAGAGCTTCATCTCTGTCGGAAATATTTTTATCCAGAGCCTTGTCAACTCCTTCGGTTCTTCTGTGATTGCTGGATATTCGGCGGCTGTGAAACTGAATACGTTCACAATCACCAGTTTTACGACGCTGGGAAATGGTGTTTCCAGTTTTACCGCGCAAAATCTCGGCGCAAAGAAGACAGAACGTGTGAAAAAGGGCATGAGAGCCGGAATTATGATGGCATTTGCGATTGCGGTTCCGTTTTTTATCGCATTTTTCTTCCTGGGACGGACGGTTATCGGACTGTTTTTGACCAGCGACAGTGAACTGGCAATGAAAACTGGTATGGAATTCCTGCGTGTGGTCTCCCCGTTTTATTTTGTCATCTCGATTAAGCTGATTGCGGACGGTGTATTGCGCGGTTCTGGCGCAATGGGAGAGTTTATGGTCAGCACATTCAGCGACCTGATTCTGCGTGTGGTGTTGTCCTATGTGCTCGCGGCAGAATTTCAGACACTTGGCATCTGGCTCTCTTGGCCGATTGGATGGTCGATTGCCACTGTCATGTCGGTTGTCTTTTATAAAAAGGGAAATTGGAAGAAGACAAAAGTTTAAATCGAGTTTTATGCATATTTTTTAAATTTTCTGTTTGTTATCTTTATGATTTGTGATACTATAACTTATGAGAAGGTGCAAGTCAGGTTCTCATAAAAGGCGCGCATTTTGCGCCTTCAATCTGGTTACAGGACTGTTCCTGTAATGATAGGAAAGGAATGTTTCATTGGAGGTCATAAGCATGAGCGAACAGAGCAAAAGAGCATTTGAACTATTGAAAGAAATTGGATTTATTCGTACTGCGGGCAGCAAAGAAGAGGAGAAGGCTGCCGGTATTCTGATGGCAGAATTGGGAAAAATTGGCTTAAAGGCAGAGATTGAGGAGTTCCCGATTGAAGATGCGCCGCAGCCAAAGGCAACCTTAAAGGTGATAGAGCCATATGAGAAAGAATATACCGTGACTGGTTATAAATGTGCGAAAAACACTCCGCCGGAAGGCCTGACCGCAGAGTTTTTGTATGTGGAGAATGCGATGGATGTGAATCTGGCAGATGCAAAAGATAAGATTGTGTTGGTGAATTCCTACATTAATTTCAGAAATTACAAGAAGCTGATTCAGGCAGGCGTGGCGGGATGCGTTTCTATGGGCGGCACACTGCGCGACCGTCTGGAGGAGACCGACCTGGATACGAGAAAAGTGCGCAAGGTGATGGAAAAGTATGGTTCCATTCCCGCATTCCATGTTCGCATGGCAGATGCTTTTGACATGGTGGCAAAAGGAGCAAAGAAGGTGACTGTGACTCTGGAGGGAGAGAGAAGCGAACTCACATCCCGCAATGTCTGCCTGACGATTCCAGGAACCAAACATCCAGATGAGGTGATTTCTTTTGGCGCGCATTACGATTCTGTGCCATTTAGTACAGGTGTGTATGACAATGGCGCGGGTTCTGTGATTTTGATGGAACTGGCCCATTTCTTTGCCCAGAATCCGCCGCTTCGCACAGTGAAGATCAACTGGTTTGGTTCCGAGGAAATCGGTCTGGAAGGCAGTAAGGCGTATGTGGCGGCTCACAAGGATGAACTGAAGAACCACAAGCTGATGGTGAATGTGGATGTGGCAGGACCTGTGATTGGCGCGGAGAAGACAAAAGTGATGGCGCAGGAGTCCATGGTGCATTTTGTGGACTACTGGATGAAGATGAAAGGATATGCCGTAGATGTCAGCCAGGATATCTATTCCAGCGATTCTATCCCATTCTCCGATGCAAAAGTGCCAGCAATCAATTTCTGCCGTTTTGGAATTCCAGGCAGCGCCTTTATCCATGGAAGATACGATGTGATGGAATATCTGTCAGAGGAAGCGCTGGAAAAGACATTGAGATATGTGATGGAATTTGCCGATGAAATGGTCAATGCGGTGGTTTGCCCAGTCGAGCCAGGGATTCCGGACAATCTGGTAAAGAAGATTGATGAGTATCTGGACAAGAATCCGGATGAGAAGACAGAAGAAAAGTAAGAGAGTAAAAGAAAACAAAAGAACAAGAACAGGAAACATACAGGCAGATGGAAGTATTGTAGCATATCCGCATACAGTACTTCCATTTCTTTTGCGGGAAAGGTGTTTTCTGGTTGTCGATTCAGTTGGAGAATGTTATACTTTACTATGAAAGTCCAAAGCACGGAGCAATCGACTTTCATGCATGCTGGTACCTGCGCCAGCAGGCATGTCCGTTTAATAAATTACACTACCTGTCAAGGCAAGGAATACGAAGAGAGCAGGAACTGCGGAAACGTAAAATGATGGATACAAGGAAAGAATACAGAGAAAAATGGGGAGGTACGGTTGGAGATGGCATATCAGATGATTGTGCTGGATTTGGACGGCACGCTGACAAACAGTGAAAAGGTGATTACTCCAAAGACAAAACAAGTTTTGATGGAGGCGCAGGAGAGAGGGAAAAAGGTGGTTTTAGCATCGGGACGGCCTACGTATGGGGTGATGCCGTTGGCGAAAGAGCTGGAGCTGGAAAAATACGGCGGGTTTATTCTCTCTTTTAATGGAGGCATCATTATCAACTGCCAGACGATGGAGACTGTTTTCTCCTGCACGCTGCCAGTGGAGTCAAACAGTAGAATCATTGGTCTGGCGGAGGAGTATGGCGTCAATATTTTGACATATGACGGCGATTTGATTGTGACTCCGAAGGCGGACTGCCCTTATGTAAAGAAGGAATCGATGATTAATAAGCTGCAGGTAGAGCAGGTGGACCATTTCAAGGAATGCATTCAGTTTCCGGTGGTAAAATTCCTGATGCTGGATGATGGGGATTACCTCGCGACAGTGGAGCCGAGAGTGAAAGCTGCTCTGGGAAGAGATTTCAGCGTGTACCGTTCAGAGCCATATTTTTTGGAGATTCTTCCAAAAGGCATTGACAAGGCAAAATCTCTGGAGAGATTGCTAGAGGTGACTGGCTTGAAGAGAGAGGAGATGATTGCCTGCGGCGACGGCTACAATGACCTGACGATGGTGCAGTATGCAGGACTTGGCGTGGCGATGGGAAACGGCGTGCTTCCAGTGCGAATTGCAGCAGATTATATTACTCTGACAAACAATGAAGATGGCGTGGCGCATGTGGTTGAGAAATTTATGCTATAGGAAAGAAGTTTGGATAAGGGTGAGAAAAGAGCAGAAGAGAAGGAAAGAAAAGGTAAAAAAGGGATAGAAAGAAGCAAAAGAGAAGGAAAAAGGAACGGAGACAAAGTAGTAGAAAAAGAAGTGGATTTTTCAACGTTAATGTGTTAAAATGTGAAATCAGAGGATATGCTTGAAAAAAATACTGCGAAAAGAGGATTATGTGAGATGAATAAAAAAATAAAAACGGACGCTGTAGACCATTTGTTTGAAGCAATTTTGGCACTGAAAAATCCGGAGGAATGCTATCGTTTCTTTGAGGATGTATGCACAGTGAATGAGCTTCTTTCTTTATCTCAGAGATATGAAGTGGCGAAAATGCTGCGTGAGAAAAAAACCTATCTGGAGATTACAGAAAAAACAGGGGCTTCCACTGCTACCATCAGCCGTGTGAACCGCTCCTTAAATTATGGAAATGATGGATATGATATGGTTTTTGCCCGTCTTGCAGGAGAAGAAGCGAAGGAAGAGTAAATTTTTGGCAGATTTTTGTGGCATACAGAAACAATTCGCTGTATGTTACCGTATGAGGCGCATTTTGTTAGGGTATGCTGCGGTGTGTCCAAACTGTTTTGTGCGAGAAAAAATAAAGGAGAATGGTAAAGGATGAAGGTACTGGTTATCGGGGGTGTGGCAGCAGGAACGAAGGTTGCCGCTAAGATGAAGCGCATGGACAGAGGCGCGGAAGTTACGATTTTGACAAAGGGAAAGAACATTTCGTATGCAGGATGTGGCCTTCCCTACTATGTGGGTGGTTTCATTGAAGAAAAATCACAGCTCATTGTGAATACGCCAGAGAAGTTTTCGGCTCTCACAGGAGCACTGGTTTTGACTGAGCGGGAGGCAGTGCGTCTTGACCCAAGTGCGAAGCAGGTGACTGCGAAAAATCTGCGCACTGGACAGGAAGAAACATATACATATGATGCATGTGTGATTGCAGTCGGTGCTTCTGCTGTGGTTCCGAATATGGAAGGAAGTGAGCTTTCCGGTGTATTTTGCATGAGAACGCCTGAGGATGCCGAAGGGCTGCGTGGCTATGTCGAGGCGATGGAGAAAACGGCAGGAAAGCGCGCAGTGGTCGCTGGAGGTGGCTTTATCGGCCTAGAGATGGCAGAAAATTTGGCAGAAAAAGGAATGGCAGTGACTGTTGTGGAACTGGCAGGCCAGATTATGCCTGGATTCGATGTGGAGATGGCCGATTATGCAAAGCGCCATTTGCAGAAAAAAGGAATTCAGGTGCTGACAGAGACCAGGCTGGAAGCTGTTCTGGGAGAGGGCCAAGTGGAAGGCGTGCGCACGAGCAGAGGAGAGCTGAGAGCGGATGTTCTGGTGCTGTCTCTTGGAATCCGTCCAAACACTGCATTTTTGAAGGAAACTGGCATGGAGATGATGCCAAACGGCACGATTGCGGTGGATGGACAGATGAAGACTAGCATTGATGGCGTGTATGCGGCTGGTGATTGTGTCTGTGTGACAAACCGGCAGACAGGCGCGCGCGCATGGTCCCCGATGGGGTCTTCCGCCAACATGGAGGGACGCACACTGGCGAGAGCACTGGGCGGAGAAAACGTTTCCTATCCAGGCGTTCTGGGAACAGCAGTGCTGAAAATGCCCGAACTGTGCGCGGGGCGCACCGGTTTGACGGAGGCGGCGGCCAAGCAGGCCGGATATGATGTGGAGAGCGTTATTGTTGTGGAGGATGATAAGGCTCACTATTATCCAGGTGCAGGCAGCTTGATTATCAAACTGATTGCAGAGAAAAAGACAGAGAAACTTCTGGGACTTCAGGTGCTGGGAAGCGCGGCTGTGGACAAGGTGACAGATGTGGCGGTGACGGCGATTTCGATGGGCGCCTGTCTTTCCGACCTCGAAAATCTGGACTTGGCATATGCGCCGCCGTTTTCAACTGCCATTCATCCGTTCGTTCATGCGGTCCATGTGTTGGAAAACAAGATGGATGGAACGATGCAGAGCGCCTCACCGGCAGATTTTATGGCAGGAAAGTATGCAGATTACCGCATTGTGGATGCAGCAGGCGCACCAGCGATTCCAGGCGCACTGTTTGTCGATGTGGCGAAAGTGACAGAGCCGCTTCCCAATGTCGGAAAAGACGAAAAACTGCTTCTTGTCTGTACAAGAGGAAAGAGAGCCTATCTGCTCCAGAATCGCCTGAAATATTTGGGATACACGAATACAATGGTTCTGGAAGGCGGTCAGACATTCAATGTGATTCCAAAGCAGAATACTGCGGAGAAAGTGACAATCAGTGCAGATGACATCAAGCGTGTGAAAGCACTTGGATTTTTACATAACAAAGGAACAAACTGTTTTAACGCCAGAGTCATCACGAGAAACGGGCGTGTGACGGCGAAGGAGAGCGAGAAGATTGCGCAGGCAGCAGAGTTGTTCGGAGATGGACATATCGCAATGACGACCCGTCTCACGATGGAGCTTTCCGGCGTACCGTACGACAAGATTGACGATCTGCGTGCATTTCTGGCAGAAGAAGGGTTGGAGACGGGCGGAACCGGTTCAAAGGTGAGACCTGTGGTTTCCTGTAAAGGCACGACCTGCCAGTATGGACTGATTGACACATTTGACTTGTCAAATAAGATTCATGAGAGGTTCTACAAAGGATATGCTTCTGTAAAGCTGCCACACAAGTTTAAGATTGCAGTTGGCGGATGTCCGAATAATTGTGTGAAGCCTGATTTGAATGACCTGGGAATCATCGGCCAGAGGGTTCCTCTGATGAATGAGGAGAAATGCCACGGTTGTGCGAAGTGCCAGGTGGAGGCGTCCTGCCCAATCGGCGCTGCGAAGCTGGTGGATGGCGTGTTAAAGATTGATATGGAGGCATGCAACCACTGCGGACGATGTGTGGGAAAATGTCCGTTCCATGCAAACGACGATATGCAGGAAGGATACCGCATCTATATCGGCGGGCGCTGGGGCAAACGGTATGCACACGGTATTCCACTTGGAAAGATTTTTACAAGCGAAGAGGAAGTGATGCAGGTGGTGGAGAAGGCAATCCTTCTGTTCCGTGAGCAGGGAAAGACAGGAGAGCGTTTCGCAGATACCATCCAGAGAATCGGTTTTGAGAATGTGGAGAAACAGCTTCTGGGCAATGAGATTTTGGAGAGAAGAGATGAGATTATCGGTGCAAAGCTGCATCTGGTGGGAGGCGCTACCTGCTAAAATGGCAAAAACCTGCCAGAGTGGGTGAAAGATAAGAGCCAAGAGAAAATAAAAGAGATAGGCAAAAGAAATCAATAAAAGAAATAGAAAAAGGAAACAGAAACAACAAAAGGAACAAAAAAACAAACAAAACAGATAAAAAAAGATAAAATGGGATAAAATGGGATAAAAATGACATAAAAATCTCAGGTGTCAGACAGCGAAACAAATATGGTTTGCGTCTGATAACCTGAGATTTTTGCAGTATGGGTGTTATTTCTTTTTTGCAGGAGTTTCGGCCTTCATTTCGTCAACGAGTTTTTCAATCAGCATTTTTTTCATGTAAACATCGTGAGAAAGCTCACAGATAAAGGCAAAAAGCCGCAAGGTATCCTGGTCCTCCTCCGCAAGGTCCGGAAAGAGAGACTGGGCAGATTCAAACTGAGTGAAAAGTTCCTGTTTCATGCGCTCTGTCTGCTCAGGAGCCAGGGAAAATACCTGGTTATAGATGTCCTCCAGGGAAATTGGAGAATCTGGAGCTGCGAAGTAATGTTCGCTGATTGGCCGAAGGATTTCTTCAATGTCCCCAATAGAAACCAGATTTTTAAAATAATAAATAAAAACCAGGAGCAGAATGTGTTCCTTGGTGTATCTCTTCTTGTTAGGAGGGGGGAGCAGATTGTTTTTTGCGTAATTGTTAATCATGGTCTTGGTGAGAATCTTGTCTTCTGGATAGCGTCTGGAATTTCCTAGATGTTTTTCCATAAGGGTAGTCACCTGGTCCATGTAAAGATCGATATTGGGAATGTCTGCTGAAGGAATGTGGTGCAGAGATTCCAAATGTTGGAACAGTTCTTCTAATTTTTGGTTATTTAGCTTCATAATGTCACCTCTAAACCTTATTATATAGTATTAATTACTATATGGCAAGAGGAGAATGAGCGAAATTTGTAGAAGGTGGTAAATAAGGTGGTAAATATAGTATCAAATATAATGTCAATGAAAGAAAATGAAACAAAATGAGATAAAATGAGAGAGTAGGAAATGCCAGGAAATGGTTGCATGTCTGCGCGGAGATTTCCTGGCATGATTGTTTATGTGTATGAATGTAATGCGCAATCTTGGTTGGTATTGCTATCTGCTTTGACAGAGGGTATGCGACTGGTTTAGCAGATTACGATATCCTGCAGCTCTTCTCTTGCCGCCTGGCCAGAGAATCCTTCCAGCTCTACACCGCGGCAGTTTTCTGCGCGGAATGCCTCACCAAAATCGGATACATCCTCGCCCTCGAATGTGACACTGCAGTTGCGGATGACGGCGCCGTCCACTTGGCGCAGCAGAAAGCCTGGAGATTTGATTTGCTCAATTCCTTTGCCAAAACCAGGACGCAGGTCATACATACCTCTCGGCCATTTGCTCTTTGCGCGCATGGTTACATGAACTTTCTCAAAGGTTACATCCTCAATAGCATTGCCCTCGCTGCCGCTCAAAAATACACCATTTTCGGAGTCGCAGGTGATGTTGGAGAAGCGAATATGGGAGATATGGCCGGATGGGATGTCCTCCACACGGTTGTGGGTGGAGATGGTGATCGGCTCTGCACATCCCCACCAGCAGTCCGCAAAACGTCTTGTCTCAATGATAATATTGGAGAAGGAGGCATTGCGCACATTGCCGCCGTCGCGAATCTGAATGGAGATACCGCGGTTACTGTCCGAGATGATACAGTTGTCCACAATCAGGTTCTCGAAATTTCCGGTTCCCTCTGTGCCGATTTTGATGGCGGCAGAAGTGGAAATCAGAGTACAGTTGGAGATAACCACGTTTTTGGTCGGACCATATTCCATGTTTCCAGCAGAACTCTTTAAGCAGATGCAGTCGTCCGCACAAGTGATATGGCAGCCGATAATCCGCACATTGGTGGAATGGTCTGGGTCGATACCATCAGAGTTTGCTACCTCCAAGCTATTCAGAATTCGGATTTGGGAAATCAGAACGTCGTCACAGCCTGCCGGATGCAGCGTCCAGAATGGCGCATTCTGCAGAATAATCTCGGAGAAAGTGATATGGCTGCAGTGTTCTACATAAATCAGAGTTGGGCGTGGATAGAAATCTCCGGTAATGTAATACTGGCTGACACGCTTTACGAAGGCCATTGCGTTGCCGTCGATGACGCCAGGGCCTGTGATGGCACAGAAATCCGCGTCTTTGGCGTAGATAAATGCATAGGATGGCTTTAAGGTAACTGGAGTACCGATGACGTTCACACCGTTGTCTTTCTGTCCGGCATTCGGATGAAAATAAGTGTCAATGTCCGCGTGGGCCTGCAGGAAAGCACCGCGCTCCAGATGCAGGTCTACATTTCCCTTTAAAATCAATGAGCTGGAATAATATTTTTTGCCGCTCTTTAATACGACTCTTCCTCCCCCAGATTCGTGGCAGGCATCAATCGCCGCTTGAATGGCATGGGCGTCGTTGGTGATGCCGTCGGCTGCCGCTCCATAGTTTTCTGCATAGAAATCCATAAAAATTCCCTCCTGAATCATAAATGTAGCATCATACATGTGATGACAAGATGATACTTATAACTCACTGATACCCGTCAGCGCGGGTCTGTTTGTTACTTGAAGTATATCATACAGAAATAGGGTTTTACAATAGAACATTTCTCTTTGGCGCAGGCTTTTTTAGATAATTCGGATGGTTGAGATAGTAAAAAAAGAAGTTCTTCTGCCCGAAAGTAGAAATGGGGCGGAAGAGCTTCTTTTTGCGTGTTCTGTGATGTCTGATTTTTCTATGTCTTTTTTGATTCGTTTTTTGACTTTATTCTGTCAGTTCGGATGTACAGTGTGCGCAGCGAGTCGCATCAATCGGAATCGTGCTCTTGCAGTATGGACAGATTTTAGTGGTAGGAGCTTTTGGAGCTTCCTTTTTCTGGCCGATGCTGGCAGCTTTGTTGATGGCTTTCATCAGGCAGAACAGAATAAAAGCCATGATGATGAAATTGATAACTGCAGATATAAACGCAGAAGCAAATCCAGCAACATCTGTCAGTGTGTAAACTGCATGTCCTGTAAAGAAGTTAAGAATAGGATTGATAAAGTTGTCCGTCAAAGATGTGACGATACCGGAAAAGGCGCCACCGATGATAACACCGACTGCCATATCCATGACATTGCCTCTGAGGGCGAATGCTTTAAATTCCTGCATGAACTTTTTCATACAAAGACCTCCTGTGTAGTTTGTAAAAGCGGACCGATAAGCGGATACAGTCTGCTTTTTACAGTATAACACAGGAAATCGGCGGCGTAAAGTTGTTGAATGGGGTAGAATGGTGTTAAATTGTACGGAATTATGGGAAATTATGCAGGATTATACAGGATTATGCAGGATTATACGGAATCATGTGGAAGTATGCAGATGCGTGAAATGGGAGAGGAAGGCAAGAATGGAGAGTGGGAAAGAGATAAAATTCAGCGTGACAGAGTATCCGGAATATGGTACACTGTTACGAGTAAAGGTGGTATGTAAAAAATGGCAATGTATGATTCTTTAAATCCAAAACAGAAAGAAGCGGTATTTCACACAGAGGGACCGCTTTTGGTGCTGGCAGGAGCCGGTTCTGGAAAGACCCGCGTGCTGACACACCGAATTGCGTACTTAATTGAAGAAAAAGCAGTAAATCCATGGAATATCATGGCGATTACGTTCACGAACAAGGCGGCAGAAGAAATGCGGGAGCGTGTGGACAGGCTGGTTGGCTTTGGTTCGGAGAGTATCTGGGTCAGTACATTTCACTCCTCCTGTGTGCGTATTCTGAGACGCCATATTGATGCAATCGGGTTTGAGACAAACTTCACTATCTATGATACAGATGACCAGAAGACGTTGATGAAGCAGGTCTTAAAGAAACTGGATCTGGACCCGAAAATGTACAAGGAAAAAGCGATGATGAGCTATATTTCCGCTGCGAAAGATAAGCTTATCACACCGAGCCTGTTCTCTGCGCAGGCGGCAGGGGATTACCGGATGGAGAAAGTGGCGGAGGTATACGAAGAGTATCAGAAACAGCTTCATGCGAGCAATGCGCTGGATTTTGATGATTTGATTGTAAAGACAGTAGAATTGTTTCAGAGTGCACCGGATGTGCTGGAGCATTACCAGGAGCGTTTCCGCTATATTATGGTGGATGAGTACCAGGACACGAACTTGGCGCAGTTTAAGCTGGTGCAGCTTCTGGCATCTAAGTACAGAAATCTCTGCGTGGTGGGAGATGATGACCAGTCCATCTATAAGTTCCGCGGGGCGGATATCAAAAATATTCTGAGTTTTGAGCAGGCATTTCCTGGGGCTGCTGTGATTAAACTGGAACAGAATTACCGTTCCACACAGAATATTCTCAATGCTGCAAATGAGGTGATTCGCCACAATGAGAGCCGTAAGGACAAGACGCTTTGGACTGCGAATGAAGAGGGCGATAAGATTCATCTGCGTCAGTTTGACACAGCAGCAGATGAGGCGGACTTTATTGTGCAGGATATCATGGACAGTGAGGAGTCCTATCAGGAATGTGCTGTGTTATACCGAACGAATGCGCAGTCCCGTCTGATAGAGGAAAAATGCATCTTCCACAATGTGCCGTATCGTCTGGTGGGTGGGGTCAATTTCTATCAGAGAAAAGAGATTAAGGATATTTTGAGCTATTTAAAGACGATTGCAAATGGACAGGATAATCTGGCGGTACAGAGAATTTTGAATGTGCCAAAGAGAGGAATCGGGGCTGCGAGCATAGCCAAAATTTTGCAGTATGCGGAGTCGCAGGATATTAGTTTTTATGAGGCACTTCTGGAGGTGCGTGAGATTCCTTCCATTGGGCGTGCTGCAGATAAGATTGAACAGTTTGTGCACCAGATTCAGACGATGAAGAGCAAGCTGGAGTACTTTTCTGTGCAGGAAGTTGTTGAGGACATTCTGACATCGACAGGATATAAGAAAGAGATTGAAGACGGAGATGACCCTGTGGAAATTGAGAGCCGTCTGGACAATATCAAGGAATTTGTCAGCAAGGCGGCTGCCTATGATATGACGGAGGACGAGCCGACTCTGGATGGATTTCTGGAGCAGGTAGCTCTGGTGGCAGATGTGGATAGTGTGGATGATTCCGAAAATAAGGTGATTTTGATGACGCTGCACAGTGCAAAGGGGCTGGAGTTCCCGAGAGTGTACCTGTGCGGTATGGAGGATGGTTTGTTCCCGAGCTATATGTCCATCACTGCGTCTGACGAGGAAGGGAAGAACGAGGAACTCGAGGAGGAGCGCCGTCTGTGCTATGTGGGAATTACCAGAGCGAAAAAGGTGCTGACACTCTGTGCCGCGAAACAGAGAATGGTGAACGGTGAGACACGGTATTCCAAAATCAGCCGTTTCTTGGAGGAGATTCCGGTGAATCTTTTGGACAGACATCTTGAGAGAGGAATTTCTTTTGAGGGAAAGAGCCGTTATTCTGATGATGTAGATGATTTTGCAGACAGCTTTGGGGGCGGACTCCCTTGGAATAAGAAAAAGGCACAATCGCAGGCACAGGGAGTCAGTCGGTTTGGCTCGAAGACGAATTCTTACCAGGTTGGCGGGGCTGGACGAAAACTGGATGAAACAGTATTTGAAAAGCGGTCAAATCCGTATGCCTCACCAAGTTCTTCGTATGCAGGCAATTCTTTTTATACGGGAAACTCTTCCTATGCGGGCAGCACGTCGAAGAGTCAGGCAGCAGGCGGCATGAATCCAGGTTTTGGAAAGACATTTTCTGTGTCCAAGCAGGATAATCTGGGATATGCGGTGGGAGACAAAGTGCGCCATATCAAATACGGCGCAGGAAAGGTGCTGGCGATTGAGGATGCCGGAAAAGACTATGAAGTGACAGTTGATTTTGAGAAGGTGGGCACCAGAAAGATATTTGCTTCTTTTGCAAAATTAAAAAAGATAGAAGAGTCATAAAAAACGGATAGTAAAAAATCAAAAAGGATGGTATAATAACAAAAAAGATGGAAGAAAGGATGCGGCAGGTATGAACAAAGATAAATTTGACGCAATGAGCAGAGACGCATTATTAAAGATGGAAGAGATTATCAATGCGACTAAGCTGAATGATTTCCTTCACAAAAAAGAGGAGGAAGAGAAGAAGAAAAACTGTATTCTCTGGGTATTGGCAGTGATTGGAGCAGTGGCAGCAGTAGCAGCTATCGCTTATGGTGTGTACCGCTTCTTTACGCCAGATTATCTCGAAGACTTTGAGGATGACTTCGATGATGATTTTGATGACGATTTCTTTGAGGAAGAGAAAGAGGAAGAAGAGAAATAATTGTCAATTTTAGCCATTTAATCAGGAAGAGTGTCTCAGGGGAATGTGTTGGGGCACTCTTTTTTCGGTTTTGGGACAGGCAGGAGAAAAACAAAATGCCGCATTATAGAGAAGAAACAGAAAAGAAAGTAAAATAGAAAAAGTGAAATAGAAAAAATAAAGAAAAAGCCAAATAGAAACGGAAAGAAGACAGAACAAAATAGAACTGAGAGTGAAGAAAACGTACAGGAGTTTGGAAGCATGAAAAAAGGTGAAATTTATACAGGTATTGTGGAAAGTTTGGACTTCCCGAATAAGGGAGTTGTCCGTGTGGACGGGCAGAAAGTGATTGTGAAGAATACGATTCCAGGGCAGCAGGTAGAGTTTCGGATTCAGAAGAAAAAGAGTGGAAGATGTGAGGGACAGTTGCTGCAGGTACTGGCACCGGCGGCGGAAGAGCGGACAAAAGATGATGCTCGTGTCTGCCCGCATTTTGGACGGTGCGGTGGATGCCAGTTTCAGACACTGCCATATGGGGCGCAGCTTGCCTTAAAGGAGACACAGGTAAAAAAACTGCTGCTGGAAGTGGTGAAAGGAGAACTCCCGTTTCAGGGAATCCTGGGAAGTCCGCTGGAGACAGGATATCGCAATAAGATGGAATTTTCCTTTGGAGATGAAGTGAAAGACGGGCCGATGGCGCTGGGGATGCATAAAAGAGGCAGTTTTTATGATGTTGTGACAACGGACCAGTGCAATCTAGTGCATCCGGATTTTTGCCGGATTCTCACAGCGACAAAGACATATTTTGAGGAGATGGGAACCAGTTTCTATAAGAAAATGCAGCACACAGGCTATCTGCGTCATCTTCTTGTGAGAAGGGCCATAAAAACAGGGGAAATTTTGGCCGCGCTGGTGACGACAACGCAGACGGAGGAATTTGACGGGCAGGAAGAAGCCGTTCTTACAAGGTGGGCAGAACTTCTTCAGGGACTGGAGCTGGAAGGGACATTTGCGGGAATTTTGCACATTCAAAATGACAGTCTGGCAGATGTAGTGCAGAGCGATTGTACGAAGGTGCTGTATGGACAGGAGTTTTTTTATGAAGAGCTGTTGGGATTGAAATTTCGGATTTCTCCGTTCTCCTTTTTCCAGACCAATTCTCTTGGAGCAGAAGTGCTGTACGAGAAGGTACGCGAGTACATAGGAGATACCAGAGATAAAGTGGTATTTGATTTGTACAGCGGAACCGGAACGATTGCGCAGATCGCGGCATCTGTGGCGAAGAAAGTCGTGGGCGTGGAGATTGTGGAAGAAGCTGTGGAGGCAGCGAAGGAGAATGCAGCGCGCAATGGCATTTCCAACTGTGAATTCCTGGCTGGAGATGTGCTGAAGGTCGTGGGAACTCTGGAAGATAAGCCGGATTTGATTGTTCTTGACCCGCCGAGAGACGGAATCCACCCGAAGGCGCTGGAGAAGATTATTGGATTTGGGGTGGACAGAATGGTGTATGTTTCGTGCAAGCCGACGAGTCTTGCAAGGGACCTGGTCGTACTGCAAGAAAGAGGATATCAGGTGGAGAAGGTATGTTGTGTGGATATGTTCCCCGCGACCGGAAATATTGAGACGGTTGTCTTGCTTTCCAAGGGTGAGATCGACTCAAAAAAGGTTCGGGTTGAGTTCTCTTTGGAAGATATGGATATGTCTGATTTTCAAGATAAGGCAACCTATTCGCAAATCAAGGAGTATGTGCTGGAACATAGCGGATTGAAAGTATCAAGCCTTTATATCTCTCAGGTGAAAAGAAAATGCGGGCTTGATGTCGGTAAAAACTACAACCTGGCTAAAGCCGAGGATTCCAGACAGCCCCAGTGTCCGCCCGAAAAAGAGAACGCAATCCGAGAAGCTTTTGAATATTTTGGGATGATTTAATCCCGTATTTTGGAGGTTCTTATGGATAAGGTGACTTCTTGTGAGTTCAATATGGATACCGCCTGTGTGGAGCTTCGCTTCGCTGACGGCAGTATGATTTCTATAGACTGCACCGCCGTTGAAAATGAGGTTGCAGACAATATGTATCAGCGGTCAGAGCTGGACTATCTAATTTATAACGATCCGGCAGCTTATGCGGATTTGATCCTTAACGGTGATGCGGAAACTTACTTGAAAACCGTAACAGAATATAAACCTTTGGATTGATTGCCAAAGATAAAGCAAGCCGCCTGTGCGGGCATGAGAAATGCTCGTACAGGCGTTTTTTTGGTAGTGGATGTTGGCAAAGAATTAGATTTTTAATATCTTGACCGAATCGGTTATTTATGCTTTACTATAAATAACCGAATCGGTCACTCAAAAAGGAGGAATTCAAATGGACAAATTTTTTGCACTAAGCGAGGAAAAGCAAATTACCATCATCAATGCGGCACTCCAGTGCTTTGGTAAGTTTGGATATGATAAGGCTTCTGTCAACGATATTGCTGTAACGGCGCATATTTCAAAGGCATCCGTATTTCAGTACTTTGGCAACAAAAAGCAGCTGTATACCTACCTGTTGGAATATTGTATGAAAATCATTATGCCTTCGTTTGACCAAACGATACTTGATTCAGAAACCGATTTGTTTAACCGCATTCTGGTTTCCAGCAAGATGAAAATGGCTGCAATGAAAACACACCCGTTTATTACTCAATTTATAGCAAGTGTTTGGGAAGAAGCTTCTCCTGAAGTCAATGACCTACTTGCTTCATTGAAGATGGAAGCAGAGACTTTCAGAAATAAAATGGTTTTACGAGAAGATGATTCCTTAAAGTTCAAAAATCCCGAAGATGCTCAACCTGTTTACAATATGCTTTTAGTGATGGCGGAGGGGTATGCAGCTCGTTATCGTAACACAGGCGTTTTTGATTTTGAAACAGTTATGAATGAATTTGAAAAAACCATATCAATTCTAAAAAACAATTTCTATAAGGAGGAATATTTAAAATGAGTGAATATGCTATTGTCTTGAACCAACTGACAAAGCACTATGGGAAACACAGAGGTATCAGCAACCTCAATCTCACAGTTAATCAGGGCGAGTTCTTTGGCTTTATTGGCCCAAACGGTGCGGGGAAGTCCACCACCATCCGCACTTTGATGGGTCTGATCCGTCCCAGCGGCGGCAACGCTTCTATTTTTGGTTTTGACTGCCAGAGTCAGGCAAGTGTCATTGCCAGAGATGTGGGTTACCTCCCCAGCGAGAACAGTTATTATGAAAACATGAAGGTGCGGGAACTGTTGCAATACACTGCCGACCTATACGCCATGGACTGTGAAACGAAAATGTATGAGCTTTCCGAACGGCTCAATTTGGATTTGTCCCGGAAGATTGCAGACCTGTCTCTGGGCAACAAGAAAAAGGTGGGCATCGTGTCTGCTATTATGACTTCCCCCAAGCTGCTGATCATGGATGAACCTACCAGCGGCTTAGACCCGCTGATCCAGCAGGCATTCTATGATATTCTGAAGGAGGAGAACAACCGGGGCACCACCATTTTCTTCTCATCCCATGTACTCAGTGAGGTACAGAAGCTGTGTGACCGGGTGGCAATCTTAAAAGAGGGTAAGCTTATGAGCATCCAGTCTATCAGAGAGCTACGGGAAAGCGGTTATAAAAAGGTCAGCCTTACCACCAAAACACCGATTTCCAGTGATTTCTGGGAGCTGCCTGGTATTGCGAATTTCTCTGAGAACCCGGACAAGACCTCTGTCTCCTTTATGTATAACGGCAATATCACAGCAATCATTGATAAACTTCACCTGCTGCATTTGGACGATGTGCTTTTGGAAGAGCCCTCTTTGGAGGAAATCTTCATGCACTACTATGAGTAAGGAGGTGTCAGGTATGGTCATTTTGAAATATGAACTGAAACGGCATCGAACCTATATCCTGGGCTGGGCCATTGCCTTGGCTGTGTGTATCTTTTTGATGACACCGACTTATTACAGCTTCCTGGATGTTGCCTCCGTGGAACTCTTTGAAACCATGGGCACCACGGACTTTTACAGGAGTGTCGGCGTATCGATGGAATACTTGACTTCCCCGTTGGGCATTTATGGGTTTCTGACCAGCTTTTTTATGATTGCCTCCGGCGTTTTCGGAATGCACTTCGGCATTTCTGTTCACACCAGAGAATGTACGGAAGGAACTTCGGAATACCTGTTTACAAAGCCCTTTCCTCGGAAAACAATCTATTGGGCAAAGGCATTGACTGTATTGATTGGAGTGGTGGTCGTAGGTGCTGCGTATTTGCTGGCTTCTTTTTTTGCCATGGCAATGTTTCGTTCCGGAACTCCATGGGGAGAGTTTTTCTTGCTTGCCCTGTCCCTGACCCTTGTTACGCTGTTCTTCGCTGCAATGGGACTGATGGTGGGAATTTTGTTTTCACGCAACCGCAGCCCGCTGCTGACCGCCGGATTAGTCGTGTTTGTGGAGTATTGCATAACCAGCTTCTCCAACATCATCAGTAACCGGGCTATCAGTTTCCTGTCCCCATACTCCTTCTTTGGAGCTGCAAAAATTTCTAAAACTGGCTTCTATGATATGACCTATCTTGGCTGGGGCGTGTTGCTGGTTACCCTGTTTTTGGTGCTGTCTTACGGTGTCTTTCTGAAAAAAGATATTCAGTTTCGTTCATAAGGGGGTGCAAACATGAAAACATTGATTAAAAATGAGTTCCGCCAAACCAGAAGGCTCTTGTTGATCTGGTTAGGGATCATGCTGCTTCTGTGCGGTTTCTGCTATTTTGAGCTTCTGTCTCTACAGGACAGTCTGAATGAAATGGCAACGATGGTCAGCCAATTTCCGAGATTGATCATGATTATGTTTGGGGTCAAAGGCGATTTAACCACATCCCTTGGCTGGTATGTGTGCATCTATTTCTGGGAAGGATTGCTGGCGTTCTCTTATGCCATGTCTCTGGGGGTGTCCTGTGTGGCGAAGGAAAAAAAGTTCGGAACCTCGGAATACCTGTTCACAAAACCTGTGGAGCGGAAAACCATTGTACTGGCGAAGGTGATCGTTTCGGCGGTGAATCTACTGGTGTTCGCCCTGTTCAGCGGTTTATGTAATTATTTTACAATCGTTCTTCCTTTGGGCGGTCTGGAACAGCCGGGAGCAGTGCTCACCACAACCATGGGAATGTTCTTTACCCAGTTCCTCTTTTTCGCTCTGGGGCTGCTGTTTGCCAGCCTGTTTATGTCCTATAAGGCTGCGGTGAGGACAGGTACGATTTCCATGTTGCTTGCCTACATGATCGCTTTTACTGCCGAGTACACAGGAAATCAGATTTTGGACTACCTGACCCCTCTGCGGTACTATGATGTATATGAGGTGGCACTGCGCGGATTCCGATTTTCCTTTGTCGTTTTGACATTCGCTATTGTGGGTGCTTGTATCGCTGCTGCATTAAATCAGTGGAAGCGGCGTGAACTATAAAATTGATGCCACTAACACCAAACCGCTGCTACATGGAACCAACCATGCGGCAGCGGCTTTTTTATTTTCGAGTTTTTTCTTCTTATGGCTGGTAAACTTTATTCGCCTTTATTCATACACCTCAAATGCAAACATGGTTTCTTTCGGCAGCTTTTCATTTTCACAATTCAAGAGATACCGTATTGCTTGTTTTGCAAAAACATTGGAGATCATGGTATCCCAGTCTGCAAGCCGGACGATCGACTCTGTGTTATTCTCAAAATCAAATACAATTTCGCCCCATTCGCCATCACAGTCTGCCTGATATTCGTAGACTGCGGTGGCGATTTTCTTTTTTCGCTTGGTTTTGGACTTTTGTTTCAACCGAACTGCATGGACGCCGCCATTTTCGACCAGCAATAGGGTGAGATGTTCTGCCGCTTTCCGGTAGGCTCGTTCCGCACCGCTGGCGGAGCTGCCTTCAAACATAACAGCCAGTTCTTCAAAGGTGGGGCGGTCTTTCCATGAACCGACACGCCCACAGGTCATGCAGATGGCAAGCCGCTTTTCCAGCAAAGTCTGTTCTCGGTAGTTCAGCTTTTCAGATGCTTTCCGCACCTTTTCAGCCTGTATGCCATCCCATAGAATGTCCGCATAGTTCCAGCTATCGTCACGGGTCACATCCTCGCCGGTTTCTTCGCCGTCCTCGTCCTGCTCGGTCACAAAGAATGGCTGCTGATTGCGGATACCACGGACAACCTTCAAATATTCCTCCGCCAGCGCAAGATCGCAGTCGTATTTCTTTACAAATTCACCAATGGCATCTTTCGTGTTGTGGTAAAGCCATGCCATTGTGCGGAGCATCTTGTAGCGGGTCAGCGAGGATACCGACCATTGTTCTTCTCCCATACGGAAACGGAGCATAGCATCCCGTATAAAGGGATAGATGTAGGTGGCATATTCAGCACCCTTTTCGAGGTCATAGTCCGGCAGCTTCTGGAGCATAGCTTCCCGGCAGGACAGTTTTATATCTAAAAAACGCTCCGGGGCATACTGGTCGGTTCCGTCCGTGCAAAGAAATGAGCGGATGCGCTTGTTGAGCTGTTGCTCATAGTGGTGCAGGAAAAATGAAAAGTAATTCAGATCCTTTTCCCGGAGGGCGGACAAAATGTAATCATTGAAATTCTCTACCTTTGGCGGCTCCGGTTCCAGTTGGAAGATGCGCTCTGCCATATATCTTGTAATGCCGCCGTCAGGCGTACTGGGAACGGACTTGGGCTTGTACCCGGTCATGTTCCATGTGTATTCGCTCAGCATAGCAACGCACCTCCCTTTGTATCGATTATGTTTTTCCTTTAGTGAAACTGGGATTGGTCAATTACTCAAAAGATGCGGATTCTGAATCCAAATACGCCGAAGTGCAAGCATAAATAAAAAGCAATAAGAATAAGCAAAGCACACAATACCAGCAGCAACAGCATTGTGTCGGATTTATTCCCCCATTTTTTTGATATTTTATAGCAAGCAATACCAATTAGTCCACCAACACTATTCAAAATAACGTCATCAATGTCAGATACACCTCTAATAAACACATATTGAAGAACCTCAATGCACACGGAAGCCAATATAAGCATAAATAACACTTTATCATGTCGTTGGTTAATCATGGATAAGAAAATACCCATCGGAATAAACATCAATAAATTTCCAACGATATTCGCTATTCCCAGCGGTTGTTTATCTACTATATAGTCATTAACAAAACCAAACGGAATAAGGTTAACTGCTCTGATATGCTCTTTCATAAAAACCAGCGCAAACAATATTATCAAATAGCTAACAACCGTAATACCAAAAAGCATTTTTTTATTCATATCACACCTCATTGATTTTCAGCTTCGCTTTGCAAAGCATCCTGTTCCATTTCTTTTCCATAATCCCCACGGGCATAGGCAACATCGCTGATTGCCCGGAGCATCTTATCCTTTGCCAGCTTCTTCATAGCCTTGGCAAGATCAGCGTCCAAAGTACCACGCTTCACATAGCGGTTTATGGTATTCAGCCGGGTTACATATACCTGTTTTATTGGGTGATCGTCCGCAAGTTCCCTCTGCGTTCTGCCTTTCAGATTGCCAATCTGCCGACAGGTGCGGTGCAGCTTGTCCCCCGGCGCATATCCACCGCAGTATTTTGTGTGCCTTGCGTTGGTGGTCAGGAACCATTTGCCGCAGATGCGGCATTTCTTTGGTGCGTGACCGACACACAGACCCTCAAATAAATCCGTGCGGAACATCCCTACGAAAGTCAGAAAGTGCATCCGCTTGACCAGCATCGGCACATCATAGCCGGGACGGAGCGTAGAAACATACTGCACAGAGCTATTGGATGCCGCCATCCAGGCATTGCCCTCCGTGATGGAGAACTCCGGCGGAAAACAGGTGCCAAATAACTTTGCAAATCCTTCTGCTGTACGGTCTGCTTCATTGCCATCCGTTTTTTCGGCAAAATCAAGCATAGCCTTTTGATACTCGCCAAGAGAATATGCCAGATGTCCGAAAACCGCCGTGTAGCGTTGGAGAATCATGGCATCCGCATACATCGGGACTTCATCGAATGGCAGTGAATTAGTCGCTGCCTTGATTGCGAACTCTACATATTTTTGTGCGTTCTCCGCTGTAAAGACTGCTTGAATCCGTTCCCGGTGCTTTGGGATGTCCATATAGGAAAACGGAGGGGTAATGCTGAGAATATCAAGCATCGTCAGCGCAGCTTCCCTTACCATAGGAAACAATGCAGAAGCATCCTGAGCGGCATTCAGCTTCCCCAGCAGCAGATTGATTTTGTCGCACTGCTCGTTCATTCGGGCAAGGGTATCGGCGGATACATTCAGCGCATCACAGGCGAGAGTGCCGATGGGCAGTGTTTTCGCCTCGTATATGACCGTGTCCTGCCAGAAGTCCAGCGTCATCAATTCTTGATTCATATTCGTTCTCCTGTCCTGTTTTCCTTTTCTTATCATTATATCATCCAAATGTGAAGAAATCTACTGCTGTCCTGTTTTTTGAAACGGGGTTGTCCTCCGATTAGCCTGTTTTTTGCGAAATCCGGCATAACCATAGTAGAAGGAGCGAAGCACCTGCCACCCGGCGGGTGTTTTTCTTTTTCCAAAACTATGAAACGGAGGATTTTCAATGACAATCTATGAAACCATCAAGGGGGCAGTCCCGGTCAGACAAGCCGCCGAACACTACGGGCTGAGGGTCAACCGAAACGGTATGGCTTGCTGTCCGTTCCACAATGACCAGCATCCGAGTTTGAAGCTGAACGAGGACTATTTCTATTGCTTCGGCTGCGGAGCCAAGGGAGATGTAATTGACTTTGTAGCAAAGCTGTTTGATCTCAGCAACTACGAAGCGGCACAAAGACTGGCTGCGGACTTCGGTGTCAGCACCGAGCCGGGACAAGCCGTGGCAGCTCCCCTCAAGCAAAAGCGTCCCCATATCCGTCAGTTCCGGGAGGATGAAATGCTCTGCTTCCGGGTGCTGACGGATTATCTGCATCTGCTGGAAGATTGGAAAGATCGGTATGCACCCGGAACGCCGGAGGACAAGCTGGATGACCGTTTCGTGGAAGCCTGCCAGATGCTTGACCACATCGAATATCTGGCGGACATTCTGACCGTAGGCACTCTGGAAGAACGGGTTGCCATGGTGGATGGGCTTATGAAGGAGGGCAAAATCGCTTTCCTTCAGGACTATGTGGCACGAAAGGAAAAGGAGGAACTGCACCATGAGCAAAGAAGCAGTACAGAACCCATCCGCTGATATTGCGGTATGGTTTGACGGAAAAGCAATCAACGAAGTCATTTTCTGTGAAGAATTTCTCAGGGACTATCCCATGATTACGGTAAACGGAACTTTTTTCACAGTCAATGGCATTGTGAACGATGAAAACAGGCTGAAAAAAGAAATCTATGACCGTATCAAGCCCTATGTGACCAGCAACATTGCAAAACGGGTCACAAATCTACTGGATGTAATGCGAATGGAGTGCTGTGCTGATGATCTTCTCCTGTACCAAGACCGCATCCATGTGGCAAACGGCACCTATCATTTAGATGGCACATTCAGCACGGAAAAAGATTACTGCCGCAATCGCTTACCTGTTGCCTATCTTCCAGACGCTCCGCAGCCAGTCACATGGCTGCATTTTTTGTCCCAGCTTTTAGAGCCAGAGGACATTTTGACCTTGCAGGAATTTATCGGCTATTGTTTCATTCCCTCAACCAAAGGTCAGAAGATGCTCATGCTCACCGGAAAGGGCGGCGAAGGCAAGAGCCGGATCGGCGTTGTTCTTCGTGCGCTGTTGGGAACCAACATGAAAACCGGAAGCGTGGCAAAGGTGGAGACAAGCAACTTTGCCCGTGCCGATCTGGAACATGAGCTTTTGATGCTGGACGATGATATGAAGCTGGAAGCACTGCCCCAGACCAACAATATCAAGGCAATTATCACCGCAGAGCTGCCGATGGATTTGGAGAGAAAGAGACAACAGAGCTATCAGGGAGATTTATATGTGCGGTTCATCGGGCTTGGAAACGGTGTGCTGCAAGCACTCCATGACCGGAGTGTGGGATTCTTCCGCAGGCAGATCATTCTGACAACCAAGGAGAAAGACCCAAACAGAAAAGATGATCCCTATATTGCGGAAAAGATGGCTGCCGAAGCGGAGGGCATCTTCCTCTGGGCATTGGAGGGACTGCACCGCCTGATTAAAAATGATTTTCGATTTACCCTGAGCCAGTCGGCTTTGGACAATCTGAACGATGCCGTTTCGGACGGAAACAACATCATTGATTTTCTGGCTTCTGAGGGATATATCCGCTTCCGGGCAGATTATGAAGCAAGCTCCAAAAATCTGTACGCTGTTTATAAGCAGTGGTGCGATGATAACGCTTTGAACAGCCTTTCTCAAAAGAGTTTCTGTTCCTTTCTAAAGCAGAATGAAAGCCGATATAACCTTGAATACACCAACAAGGTCAACATCGGCGGCGGGCGATTTGCCAGAGGATTTGTGGGCATCGAACTTCTGCAAAGACCGTTCCTGTGAAAGCGGCAGTAACTCAGAAGTACGTGTACCATCCGTACCGGATGGAGCCGAGTGTCAACCGTACACTTGGTACACGTACTTTTCGCTTATTATCGTTTTTCTGTCTTGGGAGCTTTCCTCCCCTCATTTTTGGGGATGCGAAATCAATGGTAATGGAAACCGCAAAATCTTTGACCGCATGACGAAATCATTTTGCGAAACAGTGCTTCTCTGGACAGTGAACAGCCTTGCGAAAAGATAGCTGTTTTCACTGTTTCAGACCAAAGCAAACAAAACAGTGAAATGGGATAGGGTCGCTTATGGGCAGGACATCACAGGCGATATTTCTATCGCATTTTATAAAAATCAGATATTACACGGTACAGCGAAGCGGACACGCCAATGGGCGCAGTTGCTTCGCTTTTTCATGAACAAAATTATGGAGGTTTTTCAATATGAGCAATGTACGAAATGAAATCAAGGCACAGATCGTCCGTGCCGGATTTACCATGCAGGAGGTCGTGGACAGACTGGCGGAGGAACACGACTGGTCGGACAGCGTTTCCAATCTGTCCGCAAAGCTGCAAAGAGAAAGCATCCGCTACAAAGAGGTCATTGAGCTTGCAGATGTACTGGGCTATGACATCGTATGGCAGAAACGGAGGGAGCGATGATGCGGCGTATCTTATCCCCTCGCAGCTCCCGTCCCCATAGGAAGCTCCGCAGTGCTTCCTATGGACTGGCAGTGAATCCAATCGGCAAAACTGCTGATTGTTCGCTACCGCTGTCTGCAAGGGATTGTGGTGCAATTCCGCTGGCAGACAGGCTGGACAAGAGAAAAAGGGCAGGGACATTTTTCGGGCTGGACAGCAGAGGTCACCGCAGTGACCGCACTCCCCAATGGGGTCCCCGGAAAGTCGGTAGACTTTTTGGGGCGAGGAGGAACAACGGAATGAATGAGCCCTGCTGCTTGGCGGCAGGGCGAGTGATATGGAGTTTGCGACGACGAGAGCCCTCGGAGAGCCCACGGCACTTTGCAGCCAGTATGGATGAAAGTGTAATAGTGGGTTATTACACTTTGAAAAAGTGCCTCTCGCAAGCCCCAGCCCTCGCAAATCTCTCTCGGAAAGGAGCATGACCCATGGCAAGAAATGATGGAATTGACCGCACCGTAGCCCGCCATCAGGACATTGAAACTGCCGATGATCTGGCAAAGGTGCAGGAACACAATGAACGGGAAAAAGACAGTTACAGCAACCAGGACATCGTGCCGGAGCGTTCTTTTCTGAACATTCATTTCAAAGAGCCGACAGCCGGTTACGAAGAAATGTTTGCGCAGATGGAACAGGACAAGGTGATCTCCACCAGAGGCCTGAAAGCGGATGCCGTGAAATACGGCGAGCTGGTTTTCGATGTGAACTCTGCTTACTTCTACAATCACGGCGGCTATGAATTTGCCAAACGGTTCTACGCCGATGCCTATAAAGCCGCCGTGGAGGTTGTGGGCGGTGAGCAGTATATTCTCTCTGCTGTCATGCACGCCGATGAGCGCAACCGTGCCATGTCCGAAGCTCTTGGCGAGGATGTGTACCACTACCACCTCCATGTGGTCTATATCCCGGTGGTGGAAAAACAGATTCTCTGGTCGAAGCGGTGCAAGGACGAAGCACTCCGAGGAACAGTCAAGGAAACGATCATGCAGGTCAGCCGCAGTAAGAAATGGGAATCCAAACCTGTTCTTGACGGGGACGGAAATCCGATGCTGAACACAAAAGGGAAAAAGATTTTGAAGTCGTCCTACAGCGTGTTGCAGGATGACTTTTTCAATTTCATGCAAGCTGCCGGATATACCGATGTGGAGCGTGGAGAGCGTGGCAGCACCGAGGAACATCTGACCGTTACTCAGTTTAAGGTGCAAGCCGAAACCCAGCGTCTGGAAGCTGTGACGGCACGGGCAGACCAAGCGGAACAAACATTGGCGGATACCCAATCTGCTGTGGAGAAACAGGAAAAGAAGCTGAAAGCTCTGAAAAAGGAAACCAAGACTGCAAAGACGGTGGCAGTGACCGTGCAGGATATTGAAGCGATGGGTAAGAAAAATTCCTTCACCGGAAATGTCACCCTCACAGCAGACCAGTGCGATACCCTGAAACGATACGCCACAAACGGAATTATCTTCAATGCTGAGAATGAACGCCTGAAAGAAAAATTGGCTTCCGCTGTAAAATCCGCTTCCATCTGGAAACAGCGGCATGACGAACTGAACGAAAAATATAAAGAACTGAAAGAAAAAGCCCAGCCCTATCTGGATGCGTTGGAAATCGCAGCAGAACGGGTCAGGGCTTTTCTTTCTGCCATCCTCGCCAGAGGAAAGGAAACTCGTGAACACAAAGTTCCTGCCCGCAAGCACGGATGGAATATGGAACTTTAATTTATGGAGGATTTGCCTATTGACTAAATATTATGAGGAAGCAAAATATAATGCGGCATTTGACCGCTGTGTGGATGTAATGACCCGGTTGATTCAAAAGTATGGTCATCAGGTCTTGGAAAATAAAGATGCGGATGCTCTGAAAGAAATGGAGTGTTCCGATGATGATAAACAAGCGCAGCCTTTGAATAGACAAGCTGCGTAAAAATTTACAATTTACACGTTGCGTACTTGACTTGGCCATGCTATAATAAGTACGCAACGTGTATTTTTTGTTTTATGGAGAAAATCAGATGGATAGTAAAAACAGAATTATAAAGTTGCGGGAAAGCACAGGCATGAACCGGAAGGACTTCTGCAAATGTGTCCATATCCCATATCGCACCATGACAGAGTGGGAACTGGATAATCGCCATGCACCGGACTATGTGCTTTGGCTTTTGGAGTATTATGTCCGCAACGAAGGATTGATGGTAAAGAAAATAGACGAGGGAGGTGGCGATTCTGAAAAAGAAGCAAATTAAATGTTATCTATATACAAGAGTGTCCACCGCCATACAGGTTGATGGGTACAGCTTGGATGCCCAGCGAGATAAGCTGCGGAAATATGCGGCATACGAGGATATGGTTATTGCCGGAGAGTATTCTGACGAGGGATTTTCCGGAAAGAATATCCAAGGACGGCAGGAGTTCCAGCGGATGCTGAACGACATTCAAGATGGAAAAGATGGCGTTTCGTATGTACTCGTTTTTAAGCTCTCCCGGTTTGGCAGAAATGCGGCAGATGTTCTCAATTCCTTGCAGCTGATGCAGGATTTTGGAGTCAATCTGATTTGCGTAGAAGATGGCATTGACAGCTCCAAGGATGCTGGTAAGCTGATGATTTCGGTACTGTCTGCGGTTGCGGAGATTGAGCGAGAGAATATCCGAACACAGACAATGGCAGGACGAGAGCAAAAGGCTCGTGAAGGTAAGTGGAACGGCGGCTTTGCTCCCTATGGCTACAAGCTGGAAAACGGTAATCTTGTCATTGCTGAGGACGAGGTCGAAGTTATCCGTGTCATCTATGACCGCTATATCCACACTAACGATGGTGTTGCCGGAGTTGCCAAATATCTGAATCGGAATGGCTATGTAAAGAAGCTGCGGCAGAACAATACCATTCCCGGATTTTCGAGGGACTTTGTGCTGGATGTGCTTGACAATCCTGTTTATATGGGTAAAATCGCCTATGGCAGACGGAGAACCGAAAAGAAACAGGGTACGAGAAATGAAATGCACGTGGTTGAGCAATCGGAGTTCCCTATCTATGAGGGGCAGCATGAAGCTATCATATCCGAAGAAGATTGGGCACTGGCACAGGATAAACGTAAGCTCAATTCCTTCAAGCGGGAAAAAGTGAATAATCCAGACCATGCACACATCCTGTCCGGCATCCTGAAATGTCCATGCTGCGGCAAAAGTATGTACGGCAATATTGCCAAAGCTCACAGCAAGGACAAGAAAACAAGATATTATTACTACTGCAAAAATACGGTGACGGCTACGGGGCATGAGTGCAGTTTCCGGCTCAACATTGAGCAAACGGAAATCAATAAAATGGTGGCAAAAATTATTTCTGCTATGGTCAACAAGCCCCGGTTTGTGGAAGCAATTAAAGCGAAGATTGGAACGGCTGTTGATACAGAAGATATGGAAAAACAGGTTTCTGTTCTGCAAGGGCAATTAAAACAGGTCTTGGGTACGAAAAGCCGATTAGAGCGTCAGATGGATACCTTAGACATCAACGATGCCCATTATGACAGAAAAATTTTAGATTTGCAGCGCCGTTATGATGAACAGTATGATATGATAGGTGAAATCGAAGCGCAGATTGACGAGCTGCAAAATCAGATCCGCAGCATCAGACAAGAGAAAATTTCCGGTGATAATATCTATCAGCTCTTATTGGCGTTTGATGAAGTCTATAATTCTGCAACGGAAGCGGAGCAGAAAGAGTTTATGAAAGCCTTTATTGAGCGAATCGATATGTTTCCGGAAAAGAGGAAGGACGGCTGTTGGATTAAAAACATTGTGTTCAATTTCCCTGTGCCGATTGACGGCGAGGAAGTTAAAGAACTTCCCTTGGAATATGAGACAACAGTCGAAAGTATTGTGCTCTTGTCCCACAAATCACCAGACACTGTTATTAATGTGAAAGTGGAATTTGGGGAAGGCAAAGGAAAAGTGCCTTTGAATGCGATAGTGGAGCGTGCAAAGAAATATCAGCCGAAACCAAAAATCACATATAAAATGATTCAGGAATATGTGGAGAAGAAATATGGATTTAAGGTGCATACTGCATATATCACAGAGGTAAAGCGGTCATTAGGTCTGGCAATGGATGATGCACCAAATGCAGTAGAGGAATTGAAACGGCCGAAAAAGTATCCGCCGAAAGAAAAGGTAGAAGCGATAACGGAGGCACTTAAATATTTTGAGGCAATCTAATGGATGAAAAGATTTATCAGATTGCAGAACAGATAGTCCAATTACATCAGAAAGCCTATGAGATTTATTTGCCATTGGTTGAAG
>JAUNGE010000014.1 GCA_030524675.1 bacterium | reverse complement strand
ATATGGTATGGAGAGAAGTCTTAAACTATTATGGTGCTAAAACTTAAAGACGGGGACATGAAATTCTATGAGCCAGGCGAGCTTGGATATGAGAAAAAAGTGAGAGAGTATCTCGAGTTCATCGAGAAACTGGGAAATTATCAAAAATAAAAGCAGAGTATTGCCGCTGTGGGCACTGTAATTTGTCTGCAATCTGCCAGAAGCATTATCCTGGAGGGAGAAGCGTATCTCCTGCCAGGATAACGCTTGTTATGACTCTTGTTGTAGAGGTGAAGTGTATCGGGCGATGGGCGGAAAAATAAAAAAATTCAGAAACTGCTTTCTTTTTCGGAAAGAATGGTCTATACTATATAGTATATCTTTTGATTCTAAATTCTTTATCTAATGACCAGCAAGAATGTTTCCTTCAAAAAATTAAAAAATATGTTCTGCATAGACGCAGGAAACATTTCAAGGTTCCCCCAATACATAAAGTAGATAAATAAAATTAAATAATGCCATATTTCCAAGTAAGGAAAACAAATAAGCAAGTTAGGAGAAAAATATATGCGTGAGAAATTACAGACATTACCTTTGACCCAGCTCAGAGAATTGGCGAAAAGCCAAGGGATTAAAGGCGTTGCAGCGTTGCGCAAATCACAGATTATTGATTTGCTGTGTGAGATAGATGAGAAAGCATCTGCTTCAAACGGAAAAAAGAATACTGCTGAAGGAAAAGTGGCTGTTTCGGATGAGAAGTCCGCAGCTTTCAATCCGAATAATCAGAGCAGTTCGAGTGCTCAGAACAGTCAGAGCAATCAGAATAACCAAAATGCAGCAGCTTTGGATGAAGCTGTGGCGGTTTCTGAACAGAGGATGGCTGTACCGGACAGACAGGTGGAATCCATGCAGACGCGCTCTGTGCAGGCGGATGGAAATGGGCGGATGAACGAGACAAACTCCAGACAGCAGAAGGGAAATGCAGTCTATTCCAGAAATGCATACAAAGAATTGTCTGCGCAGGAGTTGTCAGATTTGGACAGCGGTGTGGAGGCATGTGGAATTCTGGAAGTGATGCCGGATGGATTCGGTTTTATCCGCTGTGAAAACTTTTTGCCTGGCGACAATGATGTGTATGTGGCGCCTTCCCAGATTCGCCGTTTCAACATGAAAACAGGCGATATGCTCCGCGGCAACAGAAGAGTGAAGACAGCGGCGGAAAAATTTGCTGCGCTGCTCTATGTGACTTCTATCAATGGATATCCGACAAGTGTAGCGGAGAAGCGGCCAAATTTTGAGGATTTGACTCCGATTTTCCCAAACTCGAAACTGCATCTGGAGATGAGCGGAAGAACCTCGACTTCCATGAGGATTGTGGATTTGCTCTCCCCAATCGGAAAAGGACAGAGAGGTATGATTGTGTCGCCGCCGAAAGCTGGAAAGACGACATTATTAAAGCAGATTGCAAAAGCAATCACGACCAATCACCCGAGGATGCATGTGATTATTCTTCTGATCGATGAGCGTCCGGAGGAAGTGACGGACATCAAGGAGGCGATTCAGGGACCGAACGTGGAAGTGATTTACTCTACGTTTGATGAGCTGCCAGAACACCATAAGAGAGTGTCCGAGATGGTGATTGAGAGAGCAAAACGTCTGGTAGAACATGGAAAGGATGTCGCGATTCTTCTGGACAGCATTACCCGTCTTGCGAGAGCGTACAATCTGACAGTGGCGCCGAGCGGACGTACGCTGTCCGGAGGCCTTGACCCAGCGGCTCTGTACATGCCGAAGCGCTTTTTCGGCGCCGCGAGAAATATGCGCGAGGGCGGCAGCCTCACAATTTTGGCGACTGCTCTGGTGGAGACGGGAAGCCGTATGGATGACGTGATTTTCGAGGAGTTCAAAGGAACCGGCAACATGGAGTTGGTTCTGGACAGAAAATTGTCTGAGAAGCGCGTGTTCCCAGCGATTGACATCGTGAAATCCGGAACCAGAAGAGATGACCTGCTGCTGACACCGGAGGAAGCGGAGGCAGTGGAGATTATCCGCCGCGCGACAAACGGTATGAAGGCGGATGAGAGCGTGGAGAAGATTTTGGATATTTTCTCAAAGACTAGAAACAATCGGGAGTTTGTGGAAACTGTGCGGAAGATGAGAACACTGTAGAGCAGAATGGAATAGAGAGTGGAATAGAGAACAGAATGTAAAGTTTGCTGATAAAAAATCCTCTTGCATTTGAAAAAAAATTATGTTATACTGACTAAGCTGTCTTTAAGACGATTACACGTAAGGACGATACACCTGCGGTTGGAAACCGCAAATATAGGAAAGGGTAAGAGGTGATTATCATGAAGGAAGGAATCCATCCAGCATATTATCAGGCAAAAGTTGTCTGCAACTGCGGAAATGAGTTCGTAACTGGCTCTACAAAGAAAGATATCCACGTGGAGGTTTGCTCCAAGTGCCATTCATTCTACACCGGCCAGCAGAAAGCTGCTGCAGCTCGTGGACGTATTGATAAGTTCAACCGTAAGTATGGCATGAACTAAACAGTTTTTGAAAATATGGGGATGTTGCAGAAGTTGACGATTCATTTTGCAGCATCCCCTTTTTGTCATACAGAGCTTGTTTGCAGAACTTTTGGTGACACCTGACTGGTTGTATCTGTACCGGTGGGGCAGCCGTTTAGAATGGAGGAACATGTATTTATGAAATATTCAGGAATTGGAGGTCAGGCAGTTATTGAGGGCATCATGATGCGCAATCAAGATGTCTATGCGACTGCGGTGCGAAAGCCGGACGGCGAGATTATGGTGAAAAAGGATACCTATGTCAGTATGACAGAAAAATATCCGGTTCTTGCGCTGCCTTTTATCCGCGGTGTGTTCAATTTTATTGATTCTATGGTTCTGGGAATGCGCACACTGACATATTCTGCCAGCTTTTTTGAGGACGATGAGGACTCAGAGCCGAGCAGGTTTGAATTGTGGTTAGATAAAGTTTTTGGAGAGAAGCTGGAAAAAATGCTGATGGGGTTTGTCATGGTATTTTCTGTGATTATGGCAGTTGGCATTTTTATGATATTGCCGCTTCTCATCGCAAATATATTTCGGAATTTTATTTCATCGGACACTGTGATGGCATTTCTGGAAGGGATTATCCGAATTTTGATTTTTATCGGATATATCAAACTGATTTCACGGATGCCGGATATTCAGAGAACGTTCATGTACCATGGAGCAGAACATAAATGCATCAACTGTGTGGAACATGGGCTAAAGTTAAATGTGGAAAATGTCAGAAACAGTTCCAAAGAGCACAAGCGATGCGGAACCAGCTTTCTGTTGATTGTTATGATAATCAGTATTCTGTTTTTTATGGTGATTCGCGTAGATACTGTGTGGCTGCGGATTTTGAGCCGGATTATTTTGATTCCGGTGATTGCTGGAGTTTCGTATGAGTTTTTGCGCTTGGCAGGGAGAAATGATTCTAAAATTATGAATCTGTTATCGAAACCAGGTCTTTGGATGCAGGGATTGACGACAAAAGAGCCGGATGATTCCATGATTGAGGTGGCGATTGCCGCGGTTGAGGATGTGTTTGACTGGAGAGCGTATCTGGCTGAGAATTTTCCAGATAAGGCGTCCTGAGTTGCGGGATATGATATCAGCGTATACAGAATTGAAAGGAGGGAGATGTGATGTCTCAGACACTGGAAACTCAGACACTGGAAAAATTGCTTCATATGGGAACCGAGTGTTTGGGAACGGCAGGAATTTCGGATGCGGCGCTGGATGCGTGGTATCTGCTTTCGGATGCGTTTCAGATTGACAGGACACATTACCTTCTGAAAAAAAGGCAGGAGTTGGATGAGAGCGCGCTGCAGGCGGGATATAAAAAGTACCTGGATGCGCTGAATATGCGGCAGCAGAGAGTGCCGCTCCAGCATATTTTAAAGAGCCAGGAATTTATGGCGCTGCCATTTCTGGTCGATGAGCATGTGTTGATTCCGAGGCAGGACACAGAGACGCTGGTGGAGCTGGTGTTAAAGGAATGTCAGGACAAAAATATGCGGGTTCTGGATATGTGTACCGGAAGCGGCTGCATTGCGCTGAGTTTGGCGGTCTGGGGCGGATACCGACAGGTGGCGGCAGTGGATGTGTCGAGAGAGGCATTGGGTGTGGCGATTGAAAATGTGAGACAGCTGTATATGAATCCAGAATATCGCAAAAAAGGCGGCTGTGAGACAAAGGAAAAGCAGGAAATCTGCATGCGGGAAGCACCGATTCAGATGTGCTGGAAGACAGGCAAGCCGCAGACAGAGTTTTATCTTTTGGAGAGCGACCTGTTTTCAAATGTCCAAGACTTGACATTTCTGGAAAAATTTGATGTTCTTGTCTCGAATCCGCCCTATATTCCATCGGATGTGATTGAAAGCTTGGAGCCGGAAGTGCGAGACCATGAACCGCGGATGGCACTGGATGGACGTGCGGACGGACTGTATTTTTACAGGCGGCTGGCGGCGGAAGCACCAGCATATTTAAAGCCAGGTGCGCGGGTATATTTTGAGATTGGATATGACCAGGGAGAGGCACTGCGGCACATTCTCTCGGAATGTGGATTTGAGCAGATTCGGATTCTCTCGGACCTGGCGGGAAATGACCGAGTGGCAGCAGCAATGTGGAGTGTGAAAGAATATCTGCCGGATGCGAGAGAGGGCCTTCGCAGGGGCGGAGATGGGCCGCATTAGCTGTATGGAAGATAATCAATCAAAAGAGAATCAGTAAAAAGATAACCAGCCAAAAGATAGGAAAAATGCCAGGAGGAATCCAAAATGTTTGATAGATTAGATGACCTTTTAAAACGATATGAAGAGCTGACCCAGGAGTTAAACAATCCCGATGTGGTCCAGGACCAGAGCCGTTTCCGTAAACTGATGAAAGAGCAGTCCGATTTGGGGCCGATTGTGGAGGCATACACTGCATATAAGAAAGCAAAACAGGATGTGGAAGACAGCCTGATGATTCTGGAGGAAGAGACAGATGAGGAGATGAGAGAGCTGGCAAAAGAAGAACTCTCTGACGCAAAGAAGAGAATCGAAAGTCTGGAACAGGAACTGAAAATCCTTCTTCTTCCGAAAGACCCGAATGATGATAAAAATATTATGGTGGAAATCCGCGCAGGTGCGGGCGGCGACGAGGCCGCACTGTTTGCGTCTGAATTATACCGCATGTATGTAAACTATGCAGAGAGCAGACACTGGAGAACCGAGCTGATTAACGTGAACGAGAGCGGTCTGGGCGGTTTTAAGGAGTGTGTGTTTATGGTGACAGGACAGGGCGCATATTCCAGATTCAAATATGAGTCCGGTGTGCACCGTGTGCAGCGCGTGCCTGAGACAGAGTCCGGCGGCAGAATTCACACTTCCACGGCGACAGTTGCCGTTATGCCGGAAGCGGAGGAAGTGGATGTGCAGATTGACATGAATGACTGTCGTATCGATGTTATGCGTGCGTCAGGAAACGGCGGACAGTGTGTCAACACGACAGATTCCGCTGTGCGTCTGACACATATTCCTACAGGTATTGTGATTTACAGCCAGACTGAGAAATCTCAGCTGCAGAACAAGGATAAGGCTTTCCGCCTTCTGCGCTCCAAACTGTACGATATGGAGATGGAGAAGCGCCAGAATGAGGAGGCAGCAGAGCGCCGCAGTCAGATTGGCACGGGCGACCGCTCTGAGAAAATCCGTACCTACAATTTCCCGCAGGGCCGTGTGACAGAGCACAGAATCAAGCTGACTCTGTACAAGATCGACTCTGTGATGAATGGTGATTTGGATGAGATCATTGACAGTTTAATCGCAGCGGACCAGGCCGCCAAACTGGCAAAAATGAATGAAAATTAAAGAGCAGGAAAGCAGGAAATAACAGAAAATTTTAGAAAGCTTCAGGAAACTTCAGGGATGGTTCAGGGTGAGAATCATTTCTGAAGTTTTTTTGACCCTGATATCATCAAGATGTTGAGGTCAAATATAAAATTTGACCTCTGATATCACGAATTGCTCCGTGCTGCGCACTCACGCAATTCTAAAACACCTCAAATCCGCTCATTTTTCTACGAAAAATGGCTACTTTTCGGTGTTTTGGCGGGTCAACTGGACAAAAATCCTCCTGCAAGCAAGCTTGCATCGGATTTTATGTCTATTTGACCCTGATATCATCAAGATGTTGAGGTCAAATATAAAATTTGACCTCTGATATCACGAATTGCTCCGTGCTGCGCACTCACGCAATTCTAAAACACCTCAAATCCGCTCATTTTTCTACGAAAAATGGCTACTTTTCGGTGTTTTGGCGGGTCAACTGGACAAAAATCCTCCTGCAAGCAAGCTTGCATCGGATTTTATGTCTATTTGACCCTGATATCATCAAAATATTAGAAAAAATATCAGAAAAATACTTGACACTTACCTTACGTCATCCCTTATGATGGTATTATCAGAGAGGAGGCAGGAAATGGAGGGGCGTTTGTATACAACAGGGGAGTTTGCGAAGAAGGCGAATGTGTCAGTGCGCACGATTCGGTATTACGATAAGCAGGGACTCTTAAAGCCGTCAAAAATCAGTGACGCGGGATACCGCCTGTATTCGGATGAGGAGTTTGCCAGACTTCAGAAAATCCTGACTCTGAAATATCTGGGATTTTCTCTGGAGGAAATTCAGTCTATTTCACTGAATGAGACGGTGAATGACTATGTTCGGAATTCTCTGGAAATGCAGAAAAAACTGATACGAAATAAGATTGAAGGGCTGCACCTTGTGGAAGAAGCACTCAATGAGACGTCTCGGATTTTGGAGCAGGAAAAAACGGTGGACTGGAAAGCGATTCTTCATCTGATTCACATGATCAGCATGGAGAAAAGCCTGGCAGAACAGTACAAAACAGGGGCAAATACCAGTGTTCGGATTCAGCTGCACAAAGAGTTTAGTGTGAATCCAGAAGGATGGTTTCCATGGATGTTCCGGCAGATGGATTTGAGAGAGGGAATGCAGGTGTTGGAAATTGGATGTGGGAATGGAGAATTCTGGAGGACAAATCTGGACAGGATTCCTGAAAGCTGCCATATTATACTTTCTGATATTTCATCTGGGATGATTCAGGATGCCAGAAAGCAGTTAGGAGACGATGCACGCTTTCAGTATGAAGTGTTTGACTGCCATCAGATACCGGCAGAGCCGCAGGTATTTGACAGGGTTGCTGCCAATCATGTGATGTTTTATCTGAAAAATCTGGATATGGCGCTCAGGGAAGTGCAGCGTGTTTTGAAGCCAGATGGCATCTTTTTGTGCAGTACATACAGCAGTTCCCATATGAAGGAGATTTCTGAGATGGTTCATGAGTTTGATGAGAGAATCAATCTCTCAGAAGTGCGCCTGAGCGATGTGTTCGGCTTGGAGAATGGGCAGGAGATGCTGGAGCGCTATTTTGAGGATGTGAGATGCATCCGCTATCAGGATGAGCTGCGGATTACACAGAGCCAGCCGATTTTGGATTATATTTTATCTTGTCATGGAAATCAGCAGGAATATTTAGGAAACCGTTATGAGGAATTTCGGACATTTCTGGAAGAGAAGATGAAGAAAAACGGAGTTTTGCATATCACAAAAGATGCAGGAGTTTTTTTGTGCCGCACTGGGAAAAACGAAAAGCATCCGTGAGCCATTTTTGAGATATCTGTGATTTATGAAAAAATCCATGTGCAAAATTTGTGTAAAAATATAGAATAGAAGAAAATATTGTTTACAAAAATAGAAAGAGAGAACTTGTGCGAGGCACAGAATGGAGGAAACATGAAAGGTATTATTTTAGCCGGAGGTTCCGGTACAAGACTGTATCCGCTGACAATGGTAACATCAAAACAGCTTCTGCCGATTTATGACAAGCCAATGATTTATTATCCGCTGTCGGTTCTGATGGAAGCAGGAATTCGGGATATTCTGATTATCTCCACACCGCTTGACACGCCGAGGTTTGAGGCGCTTTTGGGTGATGGGCATCAGTTTGGAGTCCATCTGCAGTATGCAGTGCAGCCGTCTCCGGATGGTCTGGCGCAGGCTTTTATCATTGGAGAAGAATTTATCGGAACGGATTCTGTGGCAATGGTGCTGGGAGATAATATTTTTGCCGGACACGGCCTGAAGAAACGTCTGGTTCGCGCTGCAAATAAGGCAGCAGGCGCTACTGTATTTGGATATTATGTGGATGATCCGGAGCGTTTTGGTATCGTGGAGTTTGATTCCGACGGAAAGGCCATTTCCATCGAGGAAAAGCCGGCGCATCCGAAGAGCAATTACTGTGTGACAGGATTGTATTTCTATGACAATAAAGTTGTGGAATATGCAAAGAACCTCAAGCCATCTGCCCGCGGTGAGCTGGAAATTACAGATTTAAACCGCATTTATCTGGAAAAGGGCGAGTTAGATGTGGAACTTCTGGGACAGGGGTTCACATGGCTGGATACAGGAACACATGAATCTCTGGTGGATGCCACGAATTTTGTCCGCACAGTAGAGACACATCAGCACAGAAAGATTGCCTGCCTGGAGGAGATTGCATATCTGAATCACTGGATTACAAAGGACCAGCTGCTGGAGGATATCGAGCCGCTGAAAAAGAACCAGTATGGTGCGTATCTGATGGATGTTCTGGCAGGAAAATATATTGATAAATAAGTAAATGCAGGATAACATAGGTGTCAAAATATCTTTTGACACCTGATATCACGGATTGCTTCGTGCATTTGACCCTGATATTATTATGATATAGAAAAATAAAGGAGATTGAAAATATGAAGATTTTGGTAACTGGCGGAGCCGGATTTATCGGAGGAAATTTTGTGCACTATATGGTAAATAAATATCCGGAGGATGAAATCGTCAATCTGGACCTGCTGACTTATGCAGGAAATTTGGAAACATTAAAACCAGTGGAGAATAAGCCGAACTATAAATTTGTGAAGGGTGATATCGCAGACCGTTCCTTTGTGTTTGATTTGTTTGAAAAAGAAAAATTTGACGTTGTCATCAACTTCGCAGCAGAGAGCCATGTAGACCGTTCCATCAAGGACCCTGGCATTTTTGTGCAGACGAATGTGATGGGAACCGTTGTGCTTCTGGATGCGGCAAAGGCATTTGGTGTGAAACGTTTCCATCAGGTTTCCACAGATGAAGTGTACGGGGATTTGCCGCTTGACCGTCCAGATTTATTTTTCACGGAGACAACACCGCTTCACACATCCAGTCCATATTCTTCCAGCAAGGCAAGTGCAGATCTGTTTGTGATGGCATATCACAGAACCTTTGGACTGCCGGTGACGATTTCCCGCTGCTCCAACAACTATGGCCCTTATCAGTTCCCAGAAAAGCTGATTCCGCTGATTATCAGCCGTGCTCTGGATGACGAAGAACTTCCGGTATACGGAAAAGGCGAGAATGTGCGTGATTGGCTGCATGTAGAGGACCACTGTGTGGCGATTGACCTGATTGTGCGGAATGGACGTGTCGGTGAAGTGTACAACATCGGCGGACACAACGAGAGAACAAACCTGGAAGTTGTCAAGACAATCCTGAAGGCTTTAGGAAAGCCGGAGAGCCTGATTAAATATGTGACAGACCGTCCAGGTCATGATATGCGCTATGCGATTGACCCGACCAAAATAGAGACAGAGCTTGGCTGGAAGCCGAAATATGTGTTTGATACCGGAATTCAGCAGACTATCGAGTGGTATCTGAATCATAAAGAGTGGTGGGAGCATATTATCAGTGGAGAGTACAGCAAGTATTTTGAAAAAATGTACGGCGAGAGACTGGCAGACTGATAAGAACATGATAAGAACAGGCAGATACTGGCAGATGGAAAAAGCTGACAGTATCTGGTGGGCTTTGCCTGTGATTTGGGAAAAGCGAAAGGAAAAAAATAGATGAAAGTATTGGTAACAGGTGTAAAAGGGCAGCTCGGCCATGATGTGATGAATGAGCTGGCCAAAAGAGGAATCGAAGGAATCGGTGTGGATGTGGATGAGATGGATATCACGGATGCTGCCGCGTGCAAAAAGGTGATTACAGAAGCCGCTCCAGATGCTGTGATTCATTGCGCAGCTTACACGGCTGTGGATGCAGCAGAGGACAATGTGGATGTGTGCCGCAAAGTCAATGCAGATGGAACCAGAAATATCGCCATGGTCTGCAAAGATCTGAACTGCAAGCTCATGTATATCAGCACAGATTATGTATTTGACGGACAAGGAACTCGCCCGTGGGAGCCAGATGATGAGAGAAAGCCGTTAAATGTATATGGTGAGACAAAGTATGAGGGTGAGCTGGCAGTGGAGACATTGACAGAAAAGTTCTTTATTGTCCGCATTGCATGGGTATTCGGCGTGAATGGCAAAAACTTTATCCGCACCATGATTCGTCTGGGAAATGAGAGAGGTGCTGTCAGCGTAGTGGATGACCAGATTGGCTCTCCGACTTATACGTATGATCTGGCAAGACTTCTTGTAGATATGATTCAGACAGAGAAATATGGCAGATATCATGCCACAAATGAAGGACTCTGCAGTTGGTATGAGTTTGCCTGCGAGATTTTCCGCCAAGCGGGTATGAGCGATGTCAAAGTGACTCCTGTGGACAGCAGCGCATTTCCTGCAAAAGCAGCCAGACCAAAAAACAGCCGGATGGATAAAGACAAACTGGAAGAAAATGGATTTATGCGCCTTCCTTCCTGGCAGGATGCACTCGGCCGCTATCTGGATGAGGCAGACTTGAGAAAGAAGTAGAATATAAAAATACACACAGAAAGAAAACATGTCCCTCTTTTGTGAAAGGATTCTGAGGAGAATGTCCCGTTTGCAAGAAATGATATGATATCACTGCATACAGAACAGAAATCAGAAGATATTTGCAAAAGAAGGGCATTTTTGTTTGCAGGCGGTGAAATTCTTTTGACACCAATCAGGGAAAGTGATATACTAAGTGGCAAATCATTGTTGCTGACGGCAGGCGTGTCGGTTTAGGGACGAATACCATATATATAAATAGTAGGATATTTGGCTAAATTAAAAAAAGGAAGGTTTTAGTATGGGAAAATATTTTGGAACAGATGGATTTCGAGGAGAGGCAAATAAAGGACTGACTGTGGAGCATGCCTTTAAGGTTGGGCGTTTTCTGGGCTGGTATTATGGAAAGGATCATCAGGCACAGATTGTAATTGGAAAAGATACCAGACGGAGCAGCTATATGTTTGAGTATTCTCTAGTAGCTGGTCTGACCGCATCAGGTGCGGATGTTTACTTACTTCATGTGACAACAACTCCGAGCGTTTCTTATGTTGTCCGCACCGAGGGCTTTGACTGTGGTATCATGATTTCTGCCAGCCATAACCCATTCTATGATAATGGAATCAAAGTAATCAATGGAGATGGCGAGAAGCTGGAAGATTCTGTGATTGATGAAATTGAGAAATATCTGGATGGAGAGATGCCAGAGATTCCGCTTGCTGTCGGAGAGAAAATCGGCCGCACCACAGACTTCTCAGCGGGAAGAAACCGCTATATTGGATATCTGATTTCGATTGCAACTCGTTCTTTTAAACATAAAAAAGTCGGTCTGGACTGCTCAAACGGAAGTGCATCCGCGATTGCGAGAAATGTGTTTAATGCATTGGGAGCGGAGACTTATGTTATCAATGATGAGCCGAATGGCGTGAACATCAACACCGGATGCGGTTCCACTCATATTGAGGGGCTTCAGAAATTCGTGAAAGAAAATGGTTTGGATGTGGGATTTGCATATGACGGCGATGCAGACCGCTGCCTGGCAGTCGATGAAAACGGAAATGTTGTAGATGGAGACGCTATCATGTATATCTGCGGAAAGTACATGAAGGAGAACGGAACATTAGTCAACAACACGATTGTCACAACTGTCATGTCGAATTTTGGATTATATAAGGCTTTGGAGAAGGCGGGCATCGACTATGTACAGACAAAGGTAGGCGATAAATATGTCTACGAAAATATGTCTGCAAATGGACACTGCCTTGGAGGAGAACAGTCTGGCCATATTATTTTCAGCAAACATGCGACAACAGGAGACGGTATTTTGACTTCTCTGAAAGTGATGGAAGTGATGCTGGAGAAGAAACAGACCCTCTCCAAACTGGCTTCTGACCTGAAAGTATATCCGCAGGTTCTGAAAAATGTGCGTGTTTTGGATAAGGCAGCAGCACAGGATGACGAGAAGGTGCAGGAGAAAGTGAAGAAAGTGGCAGAAGCTCTGGGTGAGACCGGACGAATTCTGCTGCGTCAGAGTGGCACGGAGCCAGTGGTACGTGTGATGGTGGAGGCGCCAGAACATGACATCTGCGAGAAGTATGTGGACCAGGTTATTGAAGTGATGAGAGCACAGGGGCATATGCAGGAAAAATAATAGACATATGCAAAAAAAGTGACAGATATAAAAAACTTCCCTTTCTTTGAAGATGAAGAGAGGGAAGTTTTTTTGCGAAATAAAGTTTCTTAAAAAGAAATAAAATATTGACAAATGCTTAAAAAGAGATATAATAATATTGTATAAAGATATAAAATAACAAGTATATCTCAATAAGAAATAAGAGAGCGATATTTGTTTTTAGCAGAGAAGTTTGTTGGGGTAAAGGACAAAGAACAAGAGGTAAGAGGTAAGGGGCAAGGGATAAGGAATAAGAGATAAGGGGGAAGGAAACTGTGGAAAGACGATGGGAGAAGAAAATGGTGCTGTTGATTCTGAGCGCTTTCTTTCTGCTGTTTCCTTTATCAAAAGGCAGAAAAGTATTTGGCGCAGATACGGTGAATCATCAGGTGATTGTGAAAGAAAAGGAAAAAGAGGAAGTACTTCGTCAGTTTCCACCTGTTTTAGAAAAAAGGGATGGGATTTACAGGCTGAAAGAGATTTCTCAGGAAATGATAGAAGAAGAGATGGAGACTATTACGAAGTATTCAGATGTATATGAAAGCACGGAGGAGATTTTGGAGACACCAGAGCCGTATATAGAAGAGGATGGGAAGATTTACCAGCTGCTGGAGGCTCAGATTGTGGATGTGATTTTGCCTGAAACACGTATTGCCGTGACGGAAGAAGAACATTTTTATGGATTGGAAGATATCTTTGCGGTTCCGACTGAAAAGAATCGAGAGAATGGGCATTTAGCTCTTGTCTCTGTCATAGAAGAAGGAGAGTATTGGAGGAGGGATGTATTTTTTACTGTTTTGTTTCGGGAATACCAGGCAGCATCTTATATGTTGAACGGAAAGATGATACCACATGATGATGAGAGACCTCAGTTAGAAGGAATGGAGGAGTTTTTGCTTCAGGAGGAAGGGTTGGATACAGACACACACCGAATTTACGATATGCGCTGGAATGGAGGAACTTGGCTGGATGAGGAGTATGGGCTTTGCAGGGAGGCAGCTGTTTTTGTGGAGCGCTTGGTGAGAGATTACACTGCAGTGTATACCGGAGAAATTGTCCGAGAAGCCGTTGTAGGAAAACAACAGGAGATGATCTATGGGTATCGGCCTGAGAGAGGGCTTGATTCTAAAGTGCGTCTGACAGCTTGGTATGAGAAGCAGAGGGATAGAGGCAACAGTATAGAAAAAGGCACAGAAAAAAATATAGAAAAGAGCATAGAAGAGAGTGAAAAAAAGAAGACATCAGAAAGCACAAAAGAACATTTGCAGGAAGATGGCAGAGAAATCAAAGTGGAAGATATGGCAGGGATAACTCTGGCAGCGCTGCTGTTTTTGTTCTTTTTTTGCGGGTGGATATATCAGAATATAAGGATAAAAGACAGCAGTGTCCGTAGAAAAGTGGAAGAAGGGAAAGAAAGGGAGGAAGGTATTTGAGAAGACAGAGGCTACAGACAATCGCTGTTGCTGGAGCACTTCCCAGAATCGGGGTGACGACACAGACGCTGCAGATTGTAAAGTATTTGCAGATTACAGGATATCGCGCCTGCTATATTGAAATGAATGATTCCGATTATCCGGAAAAAGTACTGCAGCTCTATCAAAAGGCAAGAAGAGAAAAATTTGGGGCAGTGAAGTTTGAGGGAATTTCTCTGTATAAAAAAGAAACCTGGAGATAAGGGAGCGCAGGAGAATATGATTTTCTGGTAAAAGATTATGGCACAGTTTCAAAAGAGTCATTTGAAGAAATCTCGTTTCTGGAGCAGGATATGCTGCTCTTGGTGTGCGGCGTAAAACCGGAGGAGATTGAGGCGACTGAGTGGGCATTACGAAAATATGGGGATGCATGTGACAGATTCCTGTTTGATTTTGTGTGTGAGGAGGAGAGAAAGGAAATCAGGAAAATGATGATGGAAAAAGCGGACAATACCTATTTTATGAATTATATACCAAATCCATTTTCCTATACTGCAGCCTCTGCCCCGCTGTGCCGTTCTCTGCTTTTGCCAAAGAGATGAGAAGCTGGATACAGGGATTGGGCTAGGAGGCAGCTGGAGCATAGAAAAGGAGAAAGAAAGTATGTGAAGTGTTAGAGGATGAAACATGAAGTATAAGAGTATATTAGAGAAGAAGAGTGTGGAGACAAAGAAGAGAGAAGCACGTCAGAAAAAATTGAGAAAGAAATACAGGGTCGGCAAAGATAAAGTGATTGTGGAGCGGGGGATTGGGCTTTGGCATTTTTGGCAAATTGGAAAAGAATGTGTGAGAATTGTGGCAGCGGGGCTTTTTTTCTTTCTTGCATTTGTGGGTATGGTTGGGCTGGTATATGCGGAACCCAGGGAGGCTCTGTATAAAATTTGGAAATTGTTGTGTGAGGAAGCAGCATACGAACTGACACGTGGAATTTGCAGATAGAATCGTGTATAGCAGATAATAAAGGCAGATAAATGAGTTCATAAAAGTAGAAAATGAAAAAAACAAAAAATATGCAAAAAGCCTAAAAAAGAGACATATAAAAGGGAAAATTATATAAAACATACAATTATAAAAAAGAAAAAAGAAAAATGTAAAAAAATTCCAAAAAAAATTACCAAAAACTCTTTACTAAATAAGGAAATATTTGGTATTATATGTGTGAGATATGTATAATACAAATATAAAGATGTTGGGGTCAAAAGGTATTTTGACCCTGGAGTTCATACCGATGGACGGCATTTATGCAGTGCCGTATGCAGCGAACGCAGCAGGTGTTCTGTATAACAAAGACCTTTTCAATGAGTATGGATGGGAGATTCCCACGACTTGGGATGAGTTTACAGCACTGTGCGAGGAGATTCAGGCAGCAGGAGTTCAGCCACTGTATTTTGGATTTAAGGATACATGGACCTGTCTGGCGCCATGGAACGCAATCTGTGTAGATTTGGCTCCGACGGATATCTGCAATCAGGTAAACCGCGGAGAGGCTACCTTCTCTGAAGCATACAGAGAGGTTGCTGTTATCACAAAATCTCTGCTTCAGTATGCACAGCCGGACCCGTATGCATACTCCTATAACGATGCATGTACAGCATTCGCGAGAGGGGAATCTGCAATGTATGTAATCGGAAGCTATGCAATATCGCAGATTAAGACTGTAAATCCAACTATGAATATTGACTCTTTCGTGTTCCCTGCAAGCAACAATGCAGAGGAGAATGTTCTGAACTCCGGTAATGATTTGCAGTTCTCCATTATGGCAAACTGCCCAAACAAAGAGGCGGCATATGAAGTGTTGGACTTCCTGTTAGAGGATGAGAACGTTCAGGTTTATCTGGATGACCAGAGTGCAGTTCCATGTAAGAAAGGCGAATTTACACTTCCTTCCACACTGGATGGCATGGTAGAGTATATCAACGAGGGTAAGATTGCTGACTACCAGGATCACCACTATCCAAGTGAGATGTCTGTAGATGCTATGATTCAGACATTTCTGATGGATGACAGCGCAAATGCTCTGGATACATTTATGACTCGTTTCGATACCGACTGGCAGCGCTACAATCGAGATTTAATCAAGAAAGTTCAGGACTACCAGAAGAAGGGAGGACAATAGGATGAAAAAGAGAAAAATGACAGATCGGGAATTGACATTTCTGTTGATTACGATTCCTGTAGTAGCTTTATTCTTTTGTTTCAATACATTGCCGTTGATTAAAGGTTTTATGTACAGCTTTACAAACTTTAAGGGATACGGTGATTATGACTGGGTTGGCCTTAGAAACTACAAAGATTTATTTGGCGATTCCCGTGTCGGAAAATCTTATCTGTTTACGTTTAAGTATGCAGTAGTGGGCACTATCGTGGTAAATGTAATCAGCCTGATTCTTGCGCTGGGATTAAACGGAAAAATCAAAGGCAAAAATGTTCTTCGTGGTATTTACTTTATTCCGAACATTCTGGGCGGACTGGTTATCGGTTATGTGTTTGGTTTCTTCTTCACATACATTCTGTCTCAGATGGGCAAGGCACTTGGAATTTCCTTCCTCAGTACCAGTATTCTTTCCAGAACTAGCACGGCCTGGATTGGAATCGTAATTGTTGGTGCTTGGCAGGCGATTGCTATGAACACAATTATCTACATTTCCGGTCTTCAGACAGTTCCGGAGGACGTGTATGAGGCTGGTTCCATTGACGGTGCAACAGGTTGGAAGAGTTTCAAGCACCTGACATTCCCGCTGATTATTCCATTCTTCAGTATCAATATGGTGCTGTGTATGAAGAACTTCCTGATGGTATTTGATCAGATCATGGCATTGACAAAGGGCGGCCCTTCCCAGAGTACAGAGTCTATCTCCTACCTGATTTATCAGAACGGTATGAGCGGCGGTCAGTTCGGTTTCCAGAGTGCCAATGCAGTGGTATTCTTCGTAGTGATTGTAGCAATTTCTGTCTTCCAGATGACAGCTTCCAGTAAGAAGGAGGAACAGTTATGATGAAAACGAAAAAAGTTGGTCAGAATGTCAACTGGCCAGTGACAATTTTACTGATTATTGGCTGTATCACAATCTTCTTTCCTCTGTACATGACAGTTGTGATTGCATTTAAGCAGCCATCTGAAATGACGAATGATATTTATGGTGCGCTTGCACTTCCAGCTTCTTGGAGTTTTGCAAATTTTGCAGAGGCAATGAGAGTAACTGATTTTTGGCATTCTCTCGGAAACAGTGCGATTATTACCATCACAGTGATTGTTCTGGCTATGCTGATTCACTCCATCGCAGGCTATGCGATTGGAAGAAACATGGCTTCCAGCAAATTTTATAATTTTGTTTATCTGTACATTGTAAGTGGTATGTTCGTACCGTTCGCAATCTTGATGATGCCTCTGGTAAAACAGACTGCACAGATGGGAATTGCCAATATGTTTGGTGTTATCGTTCTGTACACGGTATTTTACATGCCGATTAATCTGATGCTGTATGCAGGTTACTTAAAGAATATTCCGATTGCTCTGGAGGAGGCTGCCCGTGTAGATGGTGCCAGCACATGGCGTACATATTGGCAGGTTATCTACCCGATTATGAAGCCGATGCACGCAACGGTAGCAATCCTGACAGCTATGAGTACATGGAATGATGTTATGACTCCGCTGGTTATCATGTCTGGTACAGGAAAGAATACTCTGCCGCTGGCACAGTTAAACTTCCAGACACAGTTTGGTACAAACTATAACCTGGCATTTGCATCTTACCTGCTGGCTCTGCTTCCAATCCTTCTGTTCTACATTGTTTGCCAGAAGCAGATTCTGAGCGGTGTTGTAAACGGTGCGGTGAAGTAAGCAGTTTTTATTCACAGCAAAAATGCAAAAACGCAGAAAATTAGCAATATAAGAGAGGCGGGAACGCAAAATCAGAATGTTGGAGAGAATATTGATGACAGAGCGATTTTGAGTCCCGCCTTTCGTGCAGTAGGAATCTGTCAGAAGTAGAGGTGGTGTCGCCATTTGAGATAAGATGGAGCTACCTTAACAAAATAAGCGAGGATTGAAACAAGGAGGTGTCGTTTTTGAGTTTAAAACAGAAGTATTACAATTTATATGGGCAGAATGACCTGACCGATTATAGATGGAACCAGCTTCAAGAGATCATTGAGAAGGCCAAAAAGGAGAGAAGTGCTGCTTTAAAAGAGCAGGATAAACTGGGAAACGGCTGGTATATGTCAGAAAAAATGGCCGGTATGATGCTGTATGTAGACCGTTTTTCCAAAGATTTGTATGGTTTTGAGGATAAGATTGATTATTTGGCAGATTTGGGCGTTACCTACGTACATTTTATGCCGCTGTTAAAATCCAGAGAAGGAAACAACGACGGAGGATATGCAGTAGCAGATTATCTGGCTGTGGATGACAGACTGGGCACCATGGACCAGCTGGAAAAAGTAGTGGGGTTGTTAAAAGAAAAAGGAATCCGCACATGCATCGATTTTGTCCTGAATCACACAGCAAAGGAACATGCCTGGGTGCAGGAATGCAAAAATGGAAATCCAGATTATAATGATATGTACTATATGTTTGACGATGACACCATTCCGAACGAGTACGAGAAGACGATGACAGAGATTTTTCCGGAGGTCGCACCGAAGAATTTTACATATTATCCGGATATGCACAAGTATGTCATGACCCGTTTTTATGAATTCCAGTGGGATTTGAATTACAGAAATCCGCAAGTGTTCAACAAAATTGTGGAAGTGCTTCTGACACTGGCAAATAAAGGAATCGATATTTTCCGCCTGGATGCCATTCCCTATATGTGGAAGGAAGTGGGAACGAGCTGTATGAACCATCCGAATGTACATACACTGCTTCGGATGATGTATGAGATTATTCAGGATGTATGCCCGTCCGTTATTTTTCTGGGCGAGGCGATTGTGGAGCCGCATGAGATTGTCAAATATTTCGGTGACAGAGATGAGAAAGAGTGCAATGTCATGTACAATGCCTCTCTGATGGTTCTTTTGTGGAATTCCTTGGCGACACGCGATGTCCGCCTGATGGAGCGTTCCCTAGCAAAAGACTATGGTGTGCCATCCGATGGTGTCTGGATCAACTATGCGAGATGTCATGATGACATTGGTTGGGGTTTTGAGACTGGAATCCTGAGAGAATTGGGATTTGATCCGGAAATGCACAAACAGTTTATCATTCAGTTTATGTTAGGACGCTATCCAGGAAGTTTTTCTGTGGGTGAACTGTACGAGTTCAATCCGGTGACACTGGATGCGAGAAACAGCGGCACTATGGCATCCATGTGCGGGCTGGAGCAGGCGCTGAAAGAGAAACATGAATATAAAATAGAACTGGCAATTAAGAGAATTCTGCTCTTGAATTCTATTATTATCTCTTATACAGGAATTCCTCTGTTCTACAGCGGAGATGAGATTGGACAGTTAAATGACTGGAGTTACAAAGAGGTCAAGGAACTGGCAGGAGATTCCAGATGGTTGCATAGAGGAAAAATGAACTGGGAGAACGCAGAAAAACGGTATGATCTGGCTAGTATTCAGGGAAGAATTTTCTCTGGAATTAAGAAAATGCTGGAAATTCGCAAATCCTGTGAGTATTTCCGCGCAGATGTAAAGTCTACTCCGGTAGATGTGGGAAATCAGGCTGTGTTTGGATATCATAAAGAAAATAAGATGATGTTTCTGGCAAACTTCTCTGAGACGGAGCAGTGGGTGGATGCATCCACATTTGACTGGTTTGGACTGCCTGGAGAAATGCATGACATGTTGACAGGAAGGCCCATTCGCTCTTATAATAACCGTATCCTGTTTGGGCCATACGAATTTGTGTGGTTGGTGTGACATGCTTATTAAGGTTAAAGGAGGATATTATGGCAGTTTACTATTGCAAGGAAAAACAGACATTTACTTTGCAGACGAAGAAAAGTACCTATCAAATGAAGGTAGATGACCATGGAGTGCTGCTTCATACGTATTTTGGGTCTGTTATGGATGGAAGTGATTTATCTTATGTGATAGCAAAAAGGGATCGCGGTTTTTCTGGAAATCCGGCAGACAGCATTTATCAAAGAGAGTATTCCTTGGATTGTCTTCCACAGGAATATCCGGTATTTGGAAATGGTGATTTTCGTATTGATGGTTTTTGTATGCAGGGAGAAAGTGGGGCATGTTCCTGCGACCTGCGCTATCGGGATTACACAATATATGAGGGAAAATACCATTTAGAGGGACTGCCAGCTTTGTTCGCCGACAAGGAAGATAAGACGGTATCGACTCTGGAAGTGGTATTGAAAGACCAGTTTTCGGAACTCTATGTTCGTCTGCTGTACGGCGTGTTTGAGGAGACCGGCGCTATCACCCGCTCTGTGATCGTGGAGAACCATACCGGAAAGCCGGTACAGCTTCACAGAGTGCTGTCTGCCTGTGTGGATTTTGACCGCAGCGACTTGGAAATGATTCATTTCTATGGAAAGCACACGCTGGAGCGCCAGTTTGAGTGCCAGCCGCTGATGCACGGAATTTCCGGAATCCGAAGTACAAGAGGAACTTCCAGCCACCAGCACAATCCGTTTGTGATTTTAAAGGAAAAACACACGACAGAGGATGTGGGGGGATGCTATGGGTTTTCTCTGCTGTACAGTGGTGGTTTTGAGGCAAAAGTGGAAGTGGACCAGTCTGATACAGCGCGCTTTCTGATGGGAATCGAGGAGGAGAACTTCTGTTATACACTTGAGGACAAAGAGACCTTTACAGCGCCGGAAGTCTGCATGATTTATACTGACAAAGGTATGACTGATTTGTCTCACTGCTATCATGATACCTACATGAAGCATTTGATTCGGAGCTGGTGGAAGGACAAAAAGCGTCCGGTTCTGGTAAACAACTGGGAGGCAACCTATTTTGACTTTAATGCGGAAAAACTGCTTGCGATTGCGAAGGAAGCGGCAAATCTGGGATTGGACATGATGGTTCTGGACGATGGTTGGTTCGGAAAGAGGGACAGCGACAATTCCGGTCTTGGAGACTGGTTCGTCAATGAGGAAAAGCTGGGCTGTTCCTTAAAAGAACTGGTGGACAAGATCAATGCGATGGGACTGAAATTTGGTATCTGGTTTGAGCCAGAGATGATTTCTGAGGACAGTGACCTGTACCGCAGGCATCCGGAGTGGGCGTTTAAGATTCCTGGAAGAGAGCCAGTCCGCAGCAGAAATCAGCTGGTTCTCGACTTCTCCAGAAAAGATGTCAGAGAGTATGTGGAAGAACGCTTGTATGCGATTATGGACTCTGCAAATATCGAGTATATCAAGTGGGATATGAATCGCAGCATCAACGATGTTTACAGCGCACTGTTGCCGCCGAGCCGTCAGGGCGAGGTGCTGCATCGCTATGTGTTGGGACTCTATGAAGTGACAGAACATCTGCTGCAGAGGTATCCAAAGCTTCTGCTGGAGGGATGCAGCGGCGGAGGCGGTCGTTTTGACGCTGGTATGCTGTATTATGCGCCGCAGATTTGGTGCAGCGATAACACAGATGCCATTGAGAGAACAAGAATTCAATACGGGACTTCCTTCTGCTATCCAATGTCCTCGGTCTCCGCGCACGTATCTGTGTGCCCGAATCACCAGAACGGACGTGTCACGCCATTAAAGACCAGAGCTATCTGTGCTATGCAGGGAACATTTGGCTATGAGCTGGATATCAGTAAGATGACTGATGAAGAAAAGGACGAAGTGCGCAGACAGATACAGACCTACAATGAACACTATGCCCTGTTCCAGTTCGGTGACTACTATCGTCTGAGCAGCCCATTTGAAAACCAGGATTATGTGGCGTGGGAGTATGCGGCGAAGGATAAATCCTATGCGGTTATCAGCATTATCTTCACTGATGTGCATGCAAATGCTTATCCGACCAGAGTTCGCTTCAAAGGACTCTGCGAGAGCGCTGTGTATGAGGTGAGAGGAGAGCAGTATACTGGCTCTGCCCTGATGCATGGCGGCTATCGAATCGGCATGCCGGAAGGCAATTATGATTCCTTTATGCTCTATGCAAAGAGAGTGTAAGGGCAGGCAGCAGGATGACAGCTCCTTAGAAAATACCTTTTGACCCCAACGTCATATGTATGGACAATCATTGTGAGAAGAGGCTGATGATGGAAAGAGAGTGGACGCATTTTGACAAAGACGGAAACGCAGTGATGGTGGATGTCTCAGGAAAACAGGAGACAAACCGCACTGCCGTCGCAGTGGGAACGATTCGTGTAGGTGCTCAGGTGATGGATGCTGTGATGAAACGCACCGTGAAGAAAGGTGATGTTCTGACAGTGGCACAGGTGGCAGGTATTATGGCAGTGAAGAAGACCTGGGAACTGATACCGATGTGCCACCCGCTGATGATTCAGAAGTGCAGTGTTGAATTTTTCCCGAATGTAGAGAGAGGGGAGATTCAGGCTGTGTGTACCGTCAAAACTGCCGGACAGACGGGAGTGGAGATGGAAGCACTGACAGGAGTGCATGTCGCTTTGCTGACGATTTATGATATGTGTAAGGCGATCGACAAAGGAATGGTGATGACAGAAATTCATCTTCTGGAGAAAACCGGCGGAAAAAGCGGCGACTTTCATTTCTCTGGTGAACATGAGAAAGAATAAGACTCAGTCACCTTACATGATGCCGAGAATAGGAAGCCAATAATAAAAAAACAAGAATACAAAATCAATAAAAAGAAATCAATAATACAAAAGAAAAAGTCCTTCTGGAAGAATAGGCGGAGTGTGACATATCTCATATTACATATCACAGTCTGTACTGTTTCCGGTAAGGACTTTTTCGTTCTTTCTTTTGTCGATAGCTTTGCTTAATCCAGCCATTTCAGCTTTGGAAAATATTCAAAGAGCACTTTGGCGGTCAGTTTTTCTTTTTTTACATAGGTATTTTCCCAGTATCGGGCGTCGCGCGACCAGTTTCGGTTATCACCGAGCATAAGGTAGCTGTCTTCTGGGATTTCAAAGACATAACCACTGTTGTCAGTGGTCCATTCTTCTTTTAAATATGGCTCATCCAGTGGAGTTTCGCTCCCGTCAATATAAATTCTTCCGTCTTCGATTGTCACTGTTTCTCCAGGAAGGCCAATGATGCGTTTTACATAGTAGATGGACTCATCATCGGGGAAAGGGAAAATCACAATATCGCCGCGCTCCGGCTCTGAGAATTTGTAGCTGAGCCTAGAACCCATAATCCGGCTGTGGGAGGGAATCGTATTTTCCATGGAACCGCTTGGCACACGGCTGTTGGCAATGATACAGGAATTTAAAAAAATGGCGATGCAGGCAGCCATCACGATAATTTTTAGCCAACTGATAATTTCTTCTTTTATATTAATGGGAGTTTTTTCTTCTGTCTGGTTTGTGACGTTCTTCTTTTTCTTGTCCATAAAGCATCCTCTTTTCCTATTGCATGTAAGCAAGATATGGTTTGGTCAGTAAGACCATTTACAGTGTAAATGAATTTAGAGAATTGTGCAAGCGGATTCATAAAATAGTAAGATTTGGAAAGAAAAATGTATCGTAAAAATGGATGACGGGAGAGAAAAATTGTTTTATACTACAAAAAAGGATTTTTGAGGGATTTTGGCAGCAGAGCAAAAGAAAGAATCACAGAAAATACACAGCGGCGGGAGTGAAAGACGTGAAGAGTAGACCGAATGGGAAAAATACGCGAATGTTAAAGAGTTTCAGAAGACAGGATAATGGAAAAGATACGAAAAATACAAAAATTTTGAAAATTTTCAGCAGAAAGAGCGACTGTATCTTTATGGCAGCAGGTATAGTGCTTGCACTGACAGGAGTCGGGCTTCGTCAGACAGCAAAGGGGAGCACTGCGTTTGCAGACTGGTATGTGCAGTGGGTGTATCCGGTTCTGACGGGGACAATCGGGAGAGTTTCTTCTCTGTTCCCTTTTTCTTTGATGGAATTTGGCGGGTATGCGCTGGTGATTTTGTTTGTGTTTTTTACCATAAGGCACTGGAAAGAGCCGATGTGGATGTTCTCACGCACTGTATGGCTGGCGGGGATGATGTTGTTTTTGTTCAGCACAGCGTGCGGAATCAATTATTACCATCAGCCATTTTCTTCCTACTTAAACTGGGAAATGCGGGATTCTTCTGCCGTGGAGCTGTGGGAACTGTGCAGAGATTTGACGGACCGTTTGAATCAGAGCGTCCAGGAAGTCGAGGAGATGGAAGCGCAGGAGAAAATGGAAAACTGGGAAGACGTCTGGGATGCAAAGCGCTATGCAGAGGAATCCATAGAGGCTATGAAAAATCTGGGAATGCAGTATCCGCAGCTTTCCGGATATTATCCGAGGCCAAAACCGTTGGCTGTCTCGTGGTTTTTGTCTGTGACACAGCTGGCGGGAGTGTACTGTCCATATACGATTGAGGCAAACTATAATGCGGACATGACGCCCTACAATATTCCGCACACAGTATGCCATGAACTGTCCCATCTGAAGGGATTTATGAGAGAGGATGAAGCAAATTTTATCGGCTATCTGGCCTGTGTGGAATCCTCGTCCGAAGTGTTCCGCTACAGCGGCTATATGCTCGGGTGGATTCATGCCACGAACGCCCTGTACTCGGTCTCTGCGTTTGAGCTGCCGGATGGGACAAAGACTACCGGTCGGGAGGCGTACATAGGATTCATGGAAGAAGTGGCAGAGAGAGCCAGAGAGGATATGAACCGCAATAATCTTTTTTGGGACCAGTATGAGGGGAAGGTGGCAGAAGCTGCGAACCAGATGAATGACACCTATCTGAAAATAAACAGTCAAGAAGACGGTGTGAAGAGTTATGGGAGAGTGGTAGATTTGATGTTAGCCTATTACAGGGAGAAAAATTAGACTTTTATGCATGTCCATTTTTTGAAAAAAACAGCGTAATATCCAGACAGCGGTGGGAAAAGGTAAAAAAAATACTGAAAACCTTGCGGGATAGTTGGGAAGATGATAGAATGAAGACAGCCGCAAGGCAAATGATTGTGCGAACAAAAGGGAAAATAAGGGGGTTGTATCATGGACAGACAATTATATGATATGATGGATTGGGCAGGCATTGAGGAATTAATCTATTCAGAAGCCAGCCGGCCGCACGATTTGTTGGGAGCACATGTGACAGAACAGGGCGTTCTGGTGCAGGCATTGATTCCGACAGCAGAGAAAGTGGAAGTGAAACTTCTGTCTTCAGGGAAGACATATCCGATGGAGATGGCAGATGAGGAAGGATTTTTTGCAGTGCTGCTTCCGAGAAAGACTGTGATGCCATATACATTTCTGGTGACGTATGACAATGGAACGACAGAGGAAGTATATGATCCGTATGCGTATGCCTCACAGATTACAGAGGAAGATTTAAAGAAATTCGAGGCGGGAATTCATTATCAGATTTATGAGAAGATGGGCGCGCATCCTATGACGATCAATGGCGTGTCCGGCGTGTATTTTGCTGTGTGGGCGCCGTGCGCTATGCGTGTCAGTGTTGTGGGAAACTTTAATATGTGGGATGGACGCCGTCATCAGATGAGACGGCTTGGCGACGGAGAGAGAGGAATCTTTGACCTGTTCATTCCAGGAATGAAAGTCGGAGATGTCTACAAGTATGAGATTAAATTCAGAAACGGGGATCCGGCACTGAAGACAGACCCGTATGCCAACTACGCAGAGCTTCGTCCAAACACAGCATCTATTGTCTGGGATATCAACCAGTATCAGTGGAACGATGAGAAATGGATGAAAGAGCGCGCAAAAAATGCGAAGACACAGAAAGAAAGTCCAATGTTCATCTATGAAGTACATCTTGGCTCTTGGATGCACAAAGAGATTGCTGTGGATGAGGATGGAAAGGCGATTGTAGGTTCTGAGTTTTACAATTACCGTGAAATTGCTCATAACTTGGCAAAGTATGTAAAAGAAATGGGATACACGCATGTGGAGCTGCTTCCTGTGATGGAACACCCGCTGGATGCATCCTGGGGCTATCAGGTGACAGGTTACTATGCACCGACGAGCCGCTATGGAACACCGGACGACTTTATGTATTTTATGGACTACATGCATGGGCAGGGAATCGGCGTGATTTTGGACTGGGTTCCGGCACATTTCCCGAGAGATGCCTGGGGCATGGCGCAGTTTGACGGCACCTGTGTGTATGAGCACAGAGACCCGAGACAGGGCGCACATCCGCACTGGGGTACTCTGATTTATAATTACGGCCGTCCTGGTGTCAGCAACTTCCTGATTGCAAACGCCCTGTTCTGGGCTGAGAAATACCATGCAGATGGTATCCGCATGGACGCTGTGGCATCCATGCTGTATCTGGATTACGGAAAGAATCCAGGTGAGTGGGTTGCCAATATCTATGGAGGACATGAAAATCTGGAAGCTGTGGAATTCCTGAAACATCTGAATTCTGTCTTCAAGGGAAGAACAAACGGTGCGATTCTGATTGCTGAGGAGTCCACGGCGTGGCCGAAGATTACCAGCGATGTGAAGGATGATGGCCTGGGATTTGACTACAAGTGGAATATGGGCTGGATGAATGACTTTACAAGCTACATGCAGTGCGACCCGTATTTCAGAAACCACAATTATGGAAAGCTGACCTTCAGTATGCTGTATGCATACAGCGAGAATTTTGTTCTGGTATTCTCGCACGATGAGGTTGTTCACGGAAAGGGTTCCATGATCGGAAAGATGCCTGGTGCTTCCTTGGAGGCAAAGGCGGCCAACCTGCGCACGGCCTACGGATTTATGATGGGACATCCTGGCAAGAAGCTGCTCTTCATGGGACAGGATATTGCGCAGGTGAATGAGTGGAACGAAAACAAGAGCATTGAATGGGAGCTTTTGCAGTATCCGCTACATGAAACTATGCGCCAGTATGTCAAAGATCTGAGCGCCATTTATCAGAAATATCCGTCCATGTATACGATGGATTATCAGCCGGAAGGATTCCAGTGGATCAACTGCAGCTACAATGAGAAAAATATTGTCATTTTTGTCAGAAAATCCAAAAAACCGGAAGAGACACTGCTGTTTGTATGCAACTTCGCACCGGTTGCGGACGAGGCATTTACCATGGGAGTACCGTTTGCAGGAAAGTTCAAAGAGATTTTGAACAGTGATGATGTGAAATACGGCGGAAGCGGCATGGTGAACCCGAGAGCGAAGTCCTCGAAAGAAGTGGCATGGGATGACAAAGAAAACTCCATCACGATAAAGCTGGCGCCTATGGCAGTGCAGATTTTTGAATGTACACCTGCACCGGAAAAGAAAAAGGCAGCGAAGAAGGCGACAGTGAAAAAGACAGAAAAAGCAGAGACGGTAAAGAAGGCAGAAAAAGCACCAAAGCCTGCGAAGACAAAGAAAACGGTAAAGAAAGAGACCGAGAAAAAGACAGAAGAATAAAGGAAGAACTGTCAAAAGTATTGTCAAAAAAAGAACTGTCACAGAAACGATTGCTGCAGAAACAGCTGTTGGAAATATAGCTGTCAGGAGAAGAACGAGAGAAAAGTGAAAAGTGAGAGAAAATAAGGACAGAAAGTGAGTTAGAAAGAGAATGTATGATGCTGAATAGTGGAGATACCGCGAATTTAGCAGAAGCGCTGGAACAGGCGAATCCCTCTGTCATTATGGAATCATTAAAAAATGCAGTACCTGGACTGATCAGTCTGGGTACTCATTTACTTATTGCCATTTTGATTTTTTTTGTGGGACGCAAGGTCAACCGTATGTTGGTGGGTATGCTGAAACGTTCCTTGGAACGGCTGGCAGTGGAGACTGGCTTGAGCCATTTTTTGCTGTCTGTGGCAAATGCGCTTCTGTATGCTGTTTTAGTTTTAATGATTGCAGATTACATAGGAGTTGAGAGCACTTCGATTGTGACCATCTTCGGTTCTGCGGGGTTGGCTCTGGGTCTGGCCCTGCAGGGAAGTCTGGCGAATTTTGCAGGCGGCGTTTTGATTTTGCTGATGAAGCCTTTTAAGGTTGGCGATTACATTGTCACAGATTCAGGAGAGGGAACCGTGCAGGATATCGGATTGGTGTACACCACGCTCGCAACACCGGATAATAAAATTGTTGTACTTCCCAATGGCACACTCTCCAATTCGCCTCTCACAAATGCGACGGCGATGGACAAGAGGCGTCTGGATATCACAGTGTCCATCAGCTATGACTCCGATTTGAGAAAGGCAAAGAAGATTATAGGAGAGATTTTGGAAGGACAGTCATGTTACCTCAAAGAGGAAGGCATAACGCTTTTGGTGGACTCTCTGACAGACAGCGGTGTGATTGTTGGAGGGAGGATTTGGGTGCCAGCATCAGAGTACTGGAATGTCAGATGGGAGGTTTTGGAGCGCGTCAAGTTGGAGTTTGAGGACAATGGAATCAAGATTCCAGCCAGCCAGATGGATGTGCGCATTACAAAAGAGGATGCCAAGAAGAATGGATAACTCTTATATACTGGAAAAATACCTTGCCACATTTTGTAAGGTATGATAAAATAGAAAAACAGTCGCTCATGCGGACCCTAGGAAATACATGGTCCGGACTCCCAGATTTTTGGTATGGTGATGTCTGTATCAGCAGATATAGCTGTTTGAAAAACTGGAGAGAGGGCAGATGAAAAGAAGCTTTACTAGGAAGCGAGCGAAAACCACAGAAAAAAGGACTGATAAAGATGGGATTAGGTTTATAAATCCAGTTTTGTTTATCATCCATTGTTATCATGCACTGGACCGACTGCCGTTCTTTGACGACGGCGTGAGAAGAGAGTGAATAGAAGAGACAGGACGAGCGCGTTGAGACTTGCCCGCCAGAAGAAGGGGAGGTTCATCGACTGCAAAATGATAACAGGAAAATAGACAGACTTGGAGGAAAAGAGATTATGTTGAATTATAAGAGATATCGAAGAGTTCCGGTAGTAGATTTTCCGGAGAGAACATGGCCGGACAAAGAAATTCAGAAGGCACCGATCTGGTGCAGCGTGGACTTGCGTGACGGAAACCAGGCGCTGATTGAGCCGATGGTGGTGGAAGAGAAGATTGAGATGTTTAATCTTTTAGTGAAGCTGGGTTTTAAGGAAATCGAAGTCGGTTTTCCGGCTGCTTCCCAGATTGAGTATGATTTTCTTCGCCAGCTGGTAGAGCGCAAACTGATTCCGGACGATGTTGTGGTGCAGGTACTGGTACAGTGCAGAGAACATCTGATTAAGAGAACCTTTGAAGCGCTTGAGGGCGTGAAGAAGGCAGTGGTTCACATCTACAATTCCACATCCATATTGCAGAGAGATGTAGTATTTCACAAAAACCGTGAGGAGATTAAGGAAATTGCCATCGAGGGAACAAAGATGGTGAAAGATTTGATGAAGGATTTCCCAGGAGAGATTATCCTTGAGTACTCTCCGGAGAGCTTTACCGGCACAGAGTTGGACTATGCGCTGGAAATCTGCACTGCAGTGCAGGACGTATGGCAGCCAACGCCGGACAATAAAATCATTTTCAATCTTCCGGCGACTGTGGAGATGACCACTCCGAATGTGTATGCAGACCAGATTGAGTGGATGAACACACATTTTAAGGACCGCGACAGCATTATCTTGAGCGTACATCCGCACAATGACAGAGGTACTGGCATTGCAGCGACAGAGCTGGCACTTCTGGCAGGAGCCGACCGTGTGGAGGGAACTCTGTTTGGAAACGGTGAGCGCACCGGAAACGTGGATGTTTTGACACTCGCTTACAATATGTTCTCTCAGGGCATTGATCCGCAGCTGAATCTGGAGAATGTAAACGAGATTATTGAAGTATATGAGAGATGCTGCAAGATGGATGTACATCCGAGACATCCATATGCAGGAAAGCTGGTATTTACCGCATTTTCCGGCTCTCACCAGGATGCCATCAACAAAGGTATGCAGGCGATGCGAGAGAGAGGCGGACAGTACTGGGAAGTGCCGTATCTGCCGATCGATCCGGCCGATGTGGGAAGACAGTACGAGCCGATTGTCCGCATCAACAGCCAGTCTGGCAAGGGCGGCGTAGCGTTCGTTATGGATACATTCTACGGATTCAAACTGCCAAAAGGCATGCACAAAGAGTTTGCGGATATCATCCAAGGCATTGCAGAGAAGCAGGGCGAGGTGGCTCCAGAGCAGATTATGGAGCAGTTCAAGAAGAATTATCTGGAGCGCAAAGAGCCGCTTCATTTCAGAAAATGCCAGATTACGGACCGCGACTGCGGAGATGGCAATTTTGCAACGGTTGCGATTGTCACTTACACAGAGAACGGAATTGAGAAGACATTCGAGGGTGTCGGAAACGGACCGATTGATGCGGTACAGCGAGGTCTGGAAGATGTCCTTGGCATCGAGATCAAGGTGCTCGATTACACCGAACATGCGCTGACGTCCGGTTCTGGTGCACAGGCAGCGACCTACATTCACCTGATGGACAAGAAAGACGGCCGTGCTACCTACGGCGTGGGTATCAGCTCCAACATCACAAGATCTTCTATCCGCGGTATTTTCAGTGCAGTAAATAGACTGTTCTATTAAGGAAATAGAGGGAAGCAGGCACTATCGTACAGAAAGAGAGAAATACAAAGCACTTCTAAATGGCCAGGATGCTGTTTGGGAGTGCTTTTTTCCGTAAACGCTGTCAAAGGTTTGACAAGCCCATACAAAGCAGAGTATAATCGGATTAATTATGAGACAGCGAAGATGCAAAACGAACAATAAAATGAGCGGAGTAAAGGAAGAAAAATGAAAGCATATGATTATATTTTGGTAGGAGCCGGACTGTTTTCCGGCGTGTTCGCGCATGAGGCAGTAAAGCGTGGAAAAAAGGTGCTGGTTGTGGAAAAACGGGCGCATCTGGGCGGAAATGTGTATTGCGAGGAGATAGAAGGAATTCATGTGCATAAATATGGAGCACATATTTTTCACACGAGCGATAAGGAAGTGTGGCAGTATGTGAATGAGCTGGCAGAATTTAACCGCTACACAAACAGCCCGATGGCAAAGTACCAGGGACAGATGTACAATATGCCTTTCAATATGAACACATTCAGCAAGATGTGGGGGATTTCCACGCCGCAGGAGGCGAAGGCTATCATTGACAAGCAGCGTGCTGTGATTTTGGGAGAACCGAAAAATCTGGAAGAGCAGGCAATCAGTCTGGTTGGAACGGATATTTATGAAAAGCTGGTGAAGGGATATACAGAAAAGCAGTGGGGGCGCGACTGCAAAGATTTGCCAAGTTTTATTATTCGCAGGCTTCCGGTGCGCTTTACGTATGACAACAATTATTTCAACGACACTTACCAGGGCATCCCGATTGGCGGCTACAATGTCCTGATTGATGCATTGTTTGAGGGATGTGAGATTCGTCTGAACACCGATTATTTGAAAGAGAAGGAAACATTTGACGCGCTGGCAGAGACTATCGTTTATACAGGAACGATTGATGCGTATTATGGATACTGTTTTGGAAAGTTGGAGTACCGCAGCCTTCGCTTTGAGACGGAAACGCTGGATACGGACAATTATCAGGGTGTTGCTGTGGTGAACTATACAGAGAGAGAAGTGCCGTACACGAGAATTATCGAGCACAAGCATTTTGAGTTTGGAACACAGCAAAAAACTGTGATTACGAGGGAATATCCGGCTGCATGGCAAGAGGGCATGGAGCCATATTATCCGGTGAACGATGAGAAAAACCAGAGTCTGTACCACAAATATGCCAAACTGGCTGAAAAGGAGCAGAAGCGTGTGATTTTTGGTGGACGTCTGGCAGAATATAAATACTATGACATGGACAAGGTGATTGCTTCTGCCTTGCAGTGTGTGAAAAAGTACCTGAACTGAACCAACACGGTATACTATGAAAATGACAGGTAAAAAAGGATAGATAAGGAAACGATAGATAGAAAAACAATAGATAGGAAAATGATAGATAGGGAGACTATAAAAAGGAGATTGGACATGCCTGAATTTTATGAACCGGAGACACTTAAGAGAATTCAGAGAACAGAAATTTCGATGCTGAAGGATTTTATGAAAATTTGTGAGTCTCACCATCTGGAGTACTTTGGTATTGCCGGAACCGGAATCGGCGCGCTGCGCCATGAGGGTTTTATCCCGTGGGATGATGACATTGATATTGCCATGCCGAGAAAGGATTTTGAGAAATTTATCCAGATTGTGCGCAGAGAGTGGAGGGGAAAATACTATATTTTAAACAATAAGACAGACGAAAATTATCCACTTATGACGACAAGGTTCTGCAAATGCGGCACTGTGTTTCAGGAGCGTCCTTTGAAGGATTTGGACTGTCCGTTTGGGATTTTCCTGGATTTGTATGTGCTGGACAATGTGGCAGATGATGAGAGAGCGTACAGGCGTCAGGCATGGGAGGCGTGGTTTTGGAGCAAACTTCTGGTGCTCTCCTGCGTGCCGAAGCCGTATCTGTTCCAGAAAGGTTGGAAGGCAAACGTAATTTGGGCAGTGTGCAGCGCAGTACATCATACGATTCGAGCGCTGCATATCCGTCCAGCGCTGTTTCGGGCGCACTGTGAGATGGTCTGCCGCCGCTACGAGGATAAAAAGACAAGGCGCATGGCCTTTCTTCCAGACACAAATCCTTTCTGGAATGTCATCGACAAGACAAAAATGTACCCGTTAAAGAAACTGCCGTTTGAGGATACCTGGCTGAATTTTGTGCAGAATCTGGAAGAAAATCTCACCAATCAGTATGGCGAGTATATGAAACTGCCTCCGGTGGAGGACAGAAAGACGCATTTTCCACAAAAATTGAGCTTCGGAGAAGATGAGGACAAGGAATGATAGAATGATAAATTTTGCAGTGGGGCCCGTGCAGATGGAGGAGCAGGTCAGAGCCATAGGGGCAGAACAGATTCCCTATTTTCGGACGGCGGAGTTTTCTGCTTTGATGAAGGAAAATGAGCGCATACTAAAGAAATTGGCAAAAGCGCCGAAAGAGGCAAGAGCGGTATTTCTCACTGCTTCTGGAACGGCCGCCATGGAGTCCGCCGTGATGCATGTGTTTTCAAAAAAAGATAGGGTGCTGGCAGTCAACGGCGGGAGTTTTGGACAGCGTTTTGTGGACCTTTGCAGGATGCATGAGATTCCATTTTCTGAACTTTCGGTGCCGTATGGGAAAGCAGTCACGCAGGAAATGCTGCGCCCGTTTGAAAACCAGGGCTATACAGGACTTCTGATGAATGTTCATGAGACTTCCACAGGGGTGCATTACGATTTGGATTTGATGGCTTCCTTTTGTGAGCGAAATCATCTGCTGTTTGTGGCAGATGCCATCAGCTCTTTTCTGGCAGATGCATTTTCTATGGAAGAGAAGGGCGTGGATGTGATGATTGCAAGTTCTCAGAAAGGGCTGGCCTGTCCTCCTGGGATTTCCATGCTTGTTCTCTCAGAGAGAGCCATAGAGCGTGTGAGGGAGAATCCGACAAAATCAATGTATTTGGATTTAAAGCGCGCACTTTTGGACGGAGAGCGGGGACAGACGCCGTTCACTCCGGCTGTCGGGATTTTGCTGCAGATGCAAGAACGCTTAAAGGCACTGGAAGAATGTGGTGTGGAGGCCGAGGTGGCGAGAACTCACGGACTGGCCGAGGATTTCCGAGAGAAAATCAGAGGACTGCCGCTTCAAATTGCGTCAGAGTCTCTATCCAATGCCATGACGCCTCTAAAGCCGCTGCATGGACATGCCCTCGACATTGTGACTGTTTTAAAGGAGGAGTATGGAATTTGGGTCTGCCCGAATGGGGGCGAACTCAGAGACCAGATATTTCGGGTCGGGCACATCGGTGCATTGACGAAGGAGGACAATACAAAATTGGTCGATGCCCTAAAAGATATGGCAGGGAGGGGACTGTTATGAGAGTGATGATACTGGCGGCGGGCAGGGGAACCCGCATCAGCCGCTATTTGTCAGGCAATCCAAAGTGTACAGTGGACATTGGGGGCGGAAAGAAGCTGATTCAGTACACCGTGGAGACGCTTTTGAAGAAAGGTGTGTCGCAGATTGCGATTGCGCTCGGATACCGCGCGGACGTGATTCGGGACGTCCTGAAGGAATATCCTGGAATTCAGTACTATGAAAATCCGTTTTTTGATGTGACAAACAGCATCGCATCCGCATGGTTTGCGCAGGAATTTTTAAAACCCTGTGAGGATACGGTGATTATGAATGGCGATGTCTATCTGGAAGAACGGCTGATGGACTATATTTTAAAGTATGGGACAGAATCTGCCTGCACAGCGAAAGATGGCGCCGTGCGTTCTTTTTGTTGGGACAGAAAATCGCCGGTAATGTTTGCGGACGGAAGCCGGAAAAAAGAGGCGGACTACAAATTTTTGTACGAAGACGGGATTTTGAAAAAATATGGCAAGGAGCTGGAAGAGTGGGAGACAAGCGGAGAGTACATCGGCATCGGGTACTTTTCCGGCGACTTTATCCGGTGGTTTATTGAGGAAATGAATAGGAAAATCAGGAAACAGGAACATTCTGTCTGGTGGGAAAATGTGGTGTATGGGCTGGTGGGAAAAGAGCCAGTCTTTGTGGAGGAAATCCACGGCATGTTCTGGGCAGAAGTGGATTATATTGAGGATTATGACCGAATTCTGGAATTTCGCGGATATGCGGACCGGAGAGTGGTCCGCTGACGAAGACCAGACAGAAAGGGGTCAAAATACCTTTTGACCCCAACATCATATATATGCTCCTATGCAGAGGCATATGGATACAGTATGGGTACAGTATAGATACAGAGTGCGGCAGCCGCACAGTCAGAAAGATGGAGAGAATGACACATGAAGGAATTTTCGCGTTGGATAATCGGCGATGACAAGAAAGACCTGGACAGAAAAAACATGCTCTGGAATATGGCGGGCAGCTTTATCTATGCATTTGCGTCCATGGTGCTGAGTATTGCAGTGATTCAGATTGTGGGAGAGCAGGAAGGCGGTATTTTTACCTTTGCTTTCAGCACATTCGGACAGCACATGTTTATGGTGGCATATTTTGGAATCCGGCCGTTTCAGATTACAGATATGAGCAGAAAGTATTCGTTTGGAGAATATCTGAGTCTTAGACTGTTTACCTGTGCGATAGCGCTCGTATTCGGCATGTTTTATGTGGGAATCCACGATTATACCAGTCAGAAAGCATGGACTGTCTTTTTGATGGTCTGCTATAAAGTGGTTGACGCGCTGGCAGACACCTATGAGGCGGAATTTCAGCGCAGCGGGCGGCTGTATCTGACAGGAAAATCCAACACATTCCGTACCCTGCTTTCCGTTTTTTCTTTTCTCGGTGTGTTGACAATGACAAAGGACCTGGTGACTGCCTGTGCGGTGGCAGTGGCGGCTCAGGTGCTGGGAATTTTGCTGTTTGATGTCTGCATCATCCGTGAACTGCCCAACATTGACTGGAAAAAGGCAAAAGGGGCAAGCTGGAATCTGCTGCGGGACAACACGCTGCTGTTCTTTTCTGTTGTTCTGGATTTTTATATTTTTTCCGCAGCCAAATATGCGATTGAGGACATTATGCTGGATAAAGACCTGGCAGTGTACGGCGCGATTTTCATGCCGACCAGTGTGATCAATCTGGTGGCTGGATTTGTGATTCGCCCATTTCTCACCAAAATGTCGATCGCATGGGAGGACAGGGATTTTTCTGGATTCTCCAGACTGATTTTGCAGCTGGCGGCGGTGATTGCGGGGTTGACGGTGCTGGCTGTGGGCGGCGCGTGGATTTTGGGAATTCCGGTTCTGGGACTTTTATATTCCAATATCCGCTATGCCCTGGAGAGCTGCCGTCCGGCACTGGTTCTGATTATCCTGGGCGGTGCGTGGAATGCATTTATGACTCTGTTTTACTACACGCTGATTATTATGAAAAAACAACAGTGTATTTTTGGAACATACGGCGTGGTGGCTGTGCTGGCAGTTCTGATTTCTCCTGTCTGTGTGAGAATGGGCGGGATTTTTGGCGGCGCCGTTTCTTATATGGTTCTGATGATGGCATTGATGCTGGGGTTTGGTGGCAATGCGGCATATTTCTTTTTTAGAGAGAAGAAGGGGAATGGGAAATGAATCTCACGGGGAAAGAGCATACATTTGTAATTTGTGCGTACAAAGAGAGCCCATATTTGGAGGCATGTATTTTGTCTCTGAAAAAACAGGCGGTGAAATCCAGTATTATCATGGTGACGTCAACAGACAGTCCGTTTCTGCATACTATGGCAGAGAAATACAGAATTCCTCTGTTTATCAATGAAGGGGAAGGCGGTATCACGCAGGACTGGAATTTTGGTCTGTCAAAAGTAAAGACGCCGCTGGCGACGATTGCACATCAAGATGACTTTTATTGCAGAAGCTATACAAAAAAAGTGCTGGAAAAGGTGAATGCATCCAAGCACCCACTGCTAGTATTTACAGATTATGGAGAAATACGGGGAAAACGATGGGTAAAAAACAGCCGATTGCTCAAAATAAAAAGGATGATGCTGATTCCACTGGAACATTCTGCATTTGCGGGAAGCCGTCTTGTGCGCAGAGGCATACTGGCTTTTGGAAATCCTATCAGCTGTCCGACCGTAACCTATTACAGGCCAAATTTGCCCACCCCTGTGTTTTCGGACGGATTTCTCTGCAGTGAGGACTGGGAGGCGTGGGAGAAGATTTCCAGGAAGAAGGGAGACTTTCTGTACTGCAGGGAGATTCTGGTTTACCACAGAATTCATGAGGATTCGACAACCAGCATGGTGATTGGAAAGACGGGGAGAAGCGAGGAAGACTACCAGATGTTTTTAAAATTCTGGCCGAGTCCCATCGCAAAAATTTTGACAACTTTGTATGCATCCAGTGAAAAATCCAACGAGCTGTAGGAGAAAAAAAGCGAATGAAAAAATTAATCATTATTCCGGCATATAATGAAGAGGAATGCATTGAGGCGACAGTCAGGCGCATTTTAAAATATGCACCGGAATTTGACTATGTGGTAATCAACGACTGTTCTACAGACAATACCAGAAAAATATGTGAGAGAAATCATTTTAATATACTGAATCTTCCAATCAATCTGGGAATCGGCGGCGCTGTCCAGACTGGATACCAGTATGCACTGCGCCACCAGTATGATGTGGCCGTGCAGATGGATGGAGATGGACAGCACGACCCTGCGTATTTGCAGGCGATGGTGGACTGCATGGAGAAGGAAGGACTGGATATGGTGATTGGCTCCCGCTTTCTCGAGAAGGAGGGGTTTCAGTCTTCCGCTACCAGGCGCATGGGAATTCGCTTCTTTGAAGCTTTAATCCGCCTTTTAACCGGAAAAACCATCACAGACCCGACTTCCGGTATGCGTATGGTGGATAAGCGAGTCATTGCACTGTTTGCGCAGGAGTATCCGAAAGATTATCCGGAGCCGGAGAGTGTTGTTACGCTCTTGATGAATGGAATGAAGATTAAGGAAGTACCGGTGAAAATGCGTGCGAGGGAGGGCGGAGTCTCCTCCATTTCCTCCTCGGACGCCGTGTACTATATGGTAAAAGTATCGATGGCAGTTCTGATTGCAGCGTGGAGGCGGAAATAAGGCAGAAAATGGGAAACTCTCAGGAGGATGGTGAGATATATGAGTCTGAAAATGCAGATTATCGTGGTTGCAGCCGCTTTGGTGATGCTGTTTTTGCTGGTCCGGATGGTGAAAAATAAGACCCTTTCGCTCAAATATGCGATGCCGTGGATGCTTTTGTGCGTGGGAGTTGGAGTATTTTCGGTCTGCACTCCGTTTACTTCATGGGTGGCAGATGTTCTGGGAATTCAGGTTCCGAGCAACATGCTGTTTTTTATGGGATTCTGCTTCTCTCTGGCCCTGATATTTGGGATGACACTTTCTCTGTCACATATGTCTCTGCGGGTGAAAAAATTGACCCAGGAGTGTGCGCTTTTGGAGAAAGAGCTGCGGGAACTGAGAGAGAGCGTGGAGAGAGAGACGGAAGCCAAAGAAGAAAAAGAAAGAATAAACTGAGGAAGAAAGCCGAAGAATGAAAACAAAGACGAAACAGGCACAATATGAGGAGGAAAAGGTGAAATCTTTTATTGTAGATGTATTGATTCCGGTATATCATCCGGACGCAAAATTTGAGAGAATGTTAAAAGCTTTGGCACTGCAGAATGTGCCCGTCAGAAAACTGATTTTGATGAATACGGACGAGGAGTGGTGGAAATCCAACAAGATGGAGACGAAAATTCCGTCCAAACTGGAGTTTGAGGTGCACCATGTCTCCAAGGCAGAGTACGACCACGGCGGCACGAGAAAGCTGGCAGCGTCTTTTTCAGATGCAGATATTTTGCTGTTTATGACACAGGATGCAGTGCCGTTTAACAGCAGTATGGTAAAGCATCTGTTAGAGGCGTTTGAAGAGGAGAAGACGGCCGTTGCCTATGCGAGACAGCTTCCGGCAACGAACTGCCGCCTGATTGAACAGTATACCCGCATGTTCAATTATCCAAAAAAGAGCGCTGTGAAGTCGCTTGCGGACCTGCCGGAGCTGGGAATTAAGACATACTTTGCTTCCAATGTCTGCGCTGCGTATCGAAGAAGCGTATTTGTGGAGCTGGGTGGTTTTGTGGATAAGACCATATTCAATGAGGATATGATTTTTGCTGCCCGTGTGATTCATGCAGGATACCAGATTGCCTACCAGGCGTCCGCGCAGGTGATTCATTCTCACAATTACAGTGGAATAGGGTATCTGCACCGAAATTTTGACCTTGGTGTTTCTCAGGCAGAGTTTCCGGATGTGTTTGCGAATGTGCCGGCGGAGGGCGAGGGCATGAAGTTGGTGGGAAAAACGGCCTGGTTTCTTGTAAAGAAGGGAAAACCTTGGCTGATTGGCTCCCTGGCATGGCTCAGTCTGTGCAAATATACGGGCTATCGTCTGGGAAAGAAGTATAAAAAACTTCCGAAGCGTCTGGTCGTGCGGTTGAGCAGCAATAAGGAATACTGGAAGTAAGCGAACATGCATAAAAGTCAGGAGAGTTTTTGAAATGGATAGGGGAAAGCGGTTCAAAAGAATAAAAACAATTCAGATACTGGGACCATGCGTGGTGTTTCTGTTTGGACTCTGGCATTTCAGAGACACATACACAGGGGCTGCGGCAAGCGGCGATATGTGGCTGTTAAAGCAGTATGGTATTCTGTTCGCAGTGATTCTGGCGTTTTTCGGCCTGGCGTCTTGGATACTGTTAAAAAAGCAGTGCAGCATGGAAGTATTTTTTGTGGTTAGCAGTCTGGTGCTCGGGACGCTGTACCTGTGTGTGCTGCCGCCTCTGTCGGCGCCGGATGAAGTGCGCCATTATATCAGCGCCTACCAGCTGTCCAACAAGCTGATGGGAAAAGAGCAGGCGGATGAGGACGGGTATGTCTACATTCGGAGAGAGGACGATTTTATCGACAATATCTATCAGATAGAGGGATGGAATGGGAGGACAACACTGGGGCAGAAGCTGGATGAGGAGACATATGCTCTGATTCATGAGAGAGGATTGTTTGGGGTCAAAGAAGAGGGAACGATGATTTCTTGCCAACTTCCGGTAAAAACGACGCCTCTCGCATATTTGCCGCAGGCACTCGGAATCTCTGCTGCGCGTGTGTTCTGCATGAGCAGTATCGGTCTGGCATTTATGGGACGCTTTTTTAACTTGCTGTTTTTTGCGGCGGTTGGCGCCTGGGCTATTCAGATGCTGCCATTTGGAAAAGAGCTGGCGGTCGGTGTGGGGCTTCTGCCGATGACGCTGCACCTGGCGGCTTCGTTTTCCTACGATGGCATGATTATTGTGATGTGTTTTGCCTTTGCATCATACTGCCTGTATCTGGCATACCGGAAAAATCAGGTGGAATGGAAGGACATCACGATTCTGGCAGCGATTATCGCCTGGATGGGACCGTGCAAAATGGTGTATGCTGTGGTTTTGGGGTTCGCGCTGCTGATTCCGGTGAAAAAATTTGGAGGATGGAAGCAGTGGGGCATTGCGGCGGCATCTGTGCTGGCAGCCTTTGTCATTAGCATGGTTTTGGTGAACAGCCAAGTCATCGCCTCATATGCCGGCGGTGCGGACAATTTTGTTAGCTGGGCTGGGGAGGAGGGCTATAGTCTTCCATATCTGCTGCACAATCCTGTAAAATATGCAGAAATCTTGTATAAAACTCTGCTTCTTCAGGGAGAGTTCTATTTTGTATCCGCATTCGGCGGCTATCTGGGCAATCTGGACCCTGTCCTCAATGTGCCGTTTTTTCTGATTCTGGTCTTCGCCGGCGTCCTGATTGTGATGAGTTTTTTAAAACCAGGGGAGAAGGCAGAGCTGTCATGGATACATAAAGTATGGATTTGGGCGCTGTTTTTTGTCTGCGCCATCGGCGTGATGACGGCCATGCTGATTTCCTGGACTCCTCTGAGCGCCGAGTACATTCATGGAGTGCAGGGACGGTATTTTCTGCCGCTCCTTCCCTTTGTGCTTCTGACAATCAAGAGCAGAGGGCTGCGGCTGACAGCGAACCATGACCGAAAACTTCTGTATTTTATGTGTCTGGGAAACGGATATGTGCTGCTGCGCCTGTTTAGTATTGTCAGTATGCGATTGTAGTGTTATAATTCCTTCCGTAAACTTAAAAAAACAGCTTGACACTAACCTTACGTCAGTCCTTATAATGAGAACATACGAGAACAGGTTTGTAGGCGTTCCTGTAAAATAACCTAAGTGTACATGCCTGCTGGCGCGGGTACCATTATGCAAAAAAGGAGAAAAAGCAATGGGAAAAATTAAAGTGACAACTTGTGAGATTGAAGGTCTGTATGTGATTGAGCCGACTGTATTTAAGGATGCAAGAGGATATTTTGTGGAGACATACAATCAGAATGATTTCAAAGAAGCTGGACTGAATATGCAGTTTGTGCAGGACAATCAGTCTATGTCAGTGAAGGGGGTTTTGAGAGGTCTGCACTTCCAGAAGCAGTATCCGCAGGGAAAGCTGGTTCGTGCTATCCGCGGAACGGTGTTTGATGTGGCTGTTGACCTGCGCGCAAACTCCAAAACATACGGCAAATGGTTCGGTGTGACTTTATCTGCGGATAATAAGAAACAGTTCTATATTCCGGAAGGATTTGCGCATGGATTTTTGGTACTGTCCGACGAGGCAGAGTTTGCCTACAAGTGCACAGACTTCTATCATCCAGGCGATGAGGGCGGCGTTTTGTACAACGATCCGGATATCGGCATTGAGTGGCCGATTGAGGAGGGCATGGAGCTGATTCTCTCTGAGAAGGACAAGAACTGGAAAGGTTTGAAGGAAACATTTAAGTTTGAGTAAAAATGGTTAGAATTCACACGGAGGAGCAAAAATGGAATATATTCTTTCGCTGCTGAAAGAGATTGCTGCAAAAAGGCGCCTGATTTTCGATTTGTCAAAGGCGGATTTTAAGAAACGGTTTGTCGGTTCTTATTTCGGAATCGTCTGGATGTTCATTCAGCCGATTGTCACCGTATTTATTTATTGGTTTATTTTTGGTGAATATGGATTTAAGAGTCAGCCGCCGGTGCCGAACGCATCCTATGTCATCTGGCTGGTGCCAGGTATTGTGCCATGGTTCTTTTTCAGTGAAGCGCTGAACACAGGAACAAACTGCCTGCAGGAGTACAATTATCTGGTGAAAAAAGTAGTCTTTCGTGTGGAAATTCTGCCGATTATCAAACTTCTCTCGGCGATGGCAGTGCATATGTTTTTTATCTGCATTATGCTGGGATTGTTCTTGGTTTCTGGAAAGATGCCGATGATTACCTGGATTCAGATTTTGTATTACACCTTTGCGGCAGCGATGTTAGCACTTGCCATCACGTATTTTACCTGTTCGGTGCAGGTGTTTTTTAAAGATATGTCGCAGATTGTCAGCATCTGCCTGCAGTTTGGCATGTGGATGGCGCCGATTATGTACGATGAAGGCATGTTTATCGAGAAAGCGCCATGGATAGCGACCGCTTTAAAGTTGAATCCGTTCTATTATATTGTGGCAGGATACCGCGACAGTATGCTGACCGGAAACTGGTTTGTGGAAAGGCCGACATTGACACTATATTACTGGGGTGTTACGATAGTGTTGATGTTGTTTGGATTGAAAATGTTCAAGAAACTGCGCCCGCATTTTTCAGATGTTTTGTAATCACAGCTGGGAAGGCAGGCTGTTAAAAAAGGAGATGGAAGTAATGGGAGAGATGATTTTTTTGAATCCGGTATTTAAGGAGGTCATTTGGGGAGGAAATAAGCTGCATACCATGTTTGGCTATGACATTCCGAGTGACCATACTGGAGAGGGATGGATGATTAGTGCGCATAAAAACGGAGACTGTGTGATTTCTTCCGGAGCCTTTGAGGGAAAGACTCTGAGCTGGCTGTGGGACAATCACAGAGAGCTGTTTGGAAATCTGGAGGGAGAAGTATTCCCGCTGCTGGTGAAAATTATCGACGCAAAACAGCATTTAAGCATCCAGGTGCATCCAGATGATGCGTATGCCGCAGAGAAGGAAAACGGTGCTCTCGGAAAGACGGAGTGTTGGTACGTGCTGGACTGTGAACCGGACAGCACGATTGTGGTAGGACACAATGCGAAAACCAAAGAAGAACTCAAACAGATGATTGAGGACAAGAGATGGATGGATCTGATCCGCATCCGTCCGCTGCATAAAGGCGATTTCTTCCAGATAAATCCTGGCACGGTCCATGCGATACGCGGCGGCAGTGTGATTCTGGAAATTCAGCAGAGCAGCGATATCACATATCGTCTGTATGATTACGACCGTCTCCAGAATGGAAAACCGAGAGAGCTGCACCTGGAAAAGAGTATCGATGTGATTCGCTGCCCGCACCAGGAAAATGATTTTGCAGTGCAGAAGACGAGTGGCGATGGATTTGAGGCAGAACTCTTGGTTCGCTGCCCATTCTACAGTGTAACAAAGGTGACTGTGACAGGAAAGGCTGTTTTTGAGCAGAATGAGCCGTTCCAGATGATCAGCACGATTGATGGAGAGGGAACGATTGATGGCGTTTCCCTGAAAAAAGGAATGAACTTGATTCTTCCAGCCGGATATGGAACATATGAAGTTGAGGGAAATGTGACATTTATGGTATCAGGGGTCTAGGCAGCAGATAAGAGAGAACAGAAAGAGAACAACGGGTGGTCTGTGAACGAGAAAACAGTGGGGGAGCCAAGGCAGTGGGGACTGCTTGGCACCCCCTGCTTTTATAGTCCGGTTTCTTGCTGTTCAACAGCTTCCAGACAGCGCCTTGCAATATCTTTTATCATTTCTAGATCATGGTCTGGCAGCTGCTGTAAGTAATACAGAATTTGTTGAATCTGGGGGCGCTCAAGAGTGAGCTGGTCGTTGAAAAATTCATATGGAGTAATGTTGAAGTAGTCACAGATTTCTAAGAAAGATTCAAGAGACGGCATTGAATGGCCAGAAGCAATGCTTTGTATATATCCTTTGCTGTGTCCGAGCGCTATGCTGAGCTTGTATTCTGACAAATTTCTCAGAAGACGCAGGTCTGTGATACGCTGACGAATAAATTTGGTGTTCATGGTAATTCCTCAAAATTTTCATGTGTTGTTTGGATATGCCTGCCAGCACAGGGGCTATTATATATGAAAGCCGAGTGCTTCGAATTTCATGATACCAGGAGCATATAATGCGGAGCAATCCGGTATCAAAGGGGTCAAAATACCTTTTGACCCCAACATCAATTTCATAGTAACAGTATAAAAGTTACTTCGATAAAAATAGACGTTTCAAAGTAGTGGTTTAGAGACAGGAGATTGAGAGATACTAAAAGGTGTAAAGAAGTGTAAGAAGCAGGGAGATGAAGCCTATGGAGATATGGGAGTATTTAGGAGATGCAATCGATTGGGCATTGCAGAATATCCTTTATATTAACATGATTTTGTCAATTATGATTGTATTTTTTCAGAGAAGAGACCCGAAGTCGGTATGGACCTGGCTGCTCTGTCTGTATTTTATTCCGATTGTGGGATTTTTCTTCTATTTGATTTTGGGACAGGATTTCAGAAAAAAACGGATGTTTCATATAAAAGAAATAGAGGATACTATGACCCGCTCTGTGCGCAGTCAGGAGAGGATGATCCGAAAATATAGTGAGGAATTTACAGATATAGAGCCATTGTCCAGGGATTATCAGGATTTGATTTGTTATAATCTGGAGACTGGCGGAGCTGTGCTGACACTGGACAATCAGGTGGAGGTATTCACGGACGGAAATGAAAAATTCCGCAATTTGAAGGAAGATTTGAGAAATGCCAGACACTACATTCATTTTCAGTATTATATTATTAAAAATGATGAAGTGTTTTTGTCTATTCTGGAAATTTTGAAGAAGAAAGCTGCAGAAGGTGTGGAAGTTAGGATTCTCTATGACGGAATGGGCGGGCGTTTTATGCCGAAAAAGCTCTGGAGAGAAATCAAAAAGGCAGGAATTCTGTGCGGCGAGTTTTTCCCGCCAATACTGGGGCGTCTGAACCTGCGCGTGAATTATCGAAATCACCGAAAAATCGTGGTGATTGATGGAAAAATCGGATATGTGGGCGGATTCAATGTGGGAAAAGAGTATATTTCCAAAGACCCCAAATTCGGGTATTGGAGGGATACACATTTAAAAATTACAGGGCAGGCAGCGCTCAGTCTGCAGATTCGTTTCGCGCTGGACTGGAACTATGCAACAAAGGAAAATCTGTTCCTGAACGTAAAATATTTTGGAAATCTGCCTGAGAGTGAGCATCCGGAAGAGTTTGAAGAAAAGATGGAGAATAATGCAGAAGAGGAATTGAGAACCGTTCTGGAAAACGGTGCAGAGAAGAAATGGAAAACAGAACATAAACTTCCGATTCGTCAGGTGGGAATCCAGATTATTGACAGTGGCCCTGACACGAAGAACCGGCAGATTCGAGACAACTATCTGCAGCTGTTTCACAAGGCGAGAAATCATATTTACATTCAGACACCATATTTTGTGCCGGATGATGCTGTGCTTTCTGCACTTATCATTGCAGCGCGCTCCGGAATCGATGTCAGGCTGATGATTCCCTGCAAGCCGGACCACCCTTTTGTGTACTGGGCGACTTACTCCTATATGGGAGATTTGTTGGAGGCAGGCGGAAAGTGCTATACGTATGAAAACGGCTTTCTGCATGCAAAAGGTGTGATGGTGGACGGGATTGTATGCAGCTATGGAACGGCCAATATGGATATCCGCAGCTTTGAGCTGAATTTTGAGGTCAATGCAGTGCTCTACAATGAGCAGGTGACTGAAGTGCTGGAAGCGGCATTTTTGGACGATTTGTCCCACTGTCATGAGGTGACGCCGGAAGAATATCAGAACCGTCCTCTGTGGCTGAGAGTAAAGGAACAGGGAAGCCGTCTGCTGTCCCCACTTCTGTAAGGTATCGCTAGAAAAGAAGCCGAATTTTTGTAGAATCAGAAATCTCATGGAAGAAGATGGAACTGAAAAATGGGCTGCTGCCTGCATAAATGCCAGCTATTGTTTTCATACTAAATATCATGAAAACAATAACTGGTATTTTTAGTCAAAAAGCGACAAATTTTGTCAGAAATTTTTTTAAATGCGGCGTCGCCGGATGGTGCCTGGAGGTTGTGTTTACGTCGTTTCATTCTCTGATTCTGCGCGATTTTACTATGATGGCACACACTTCGCTTCTGATGTTTCCGGTGTACGGGATGGGAGCTCTTTTAGGACCCGTAGGAGACTTGGTGGACCGGTGGGTGGATGAACCGCTTGCAATGTTCTTGCAGTATGCAGACAGACATGCGGTTCTTGTGAAACTGCTGCGTCATGGATTTTTGTTTATGGTGCTGATTTTTTTGATGGAGTATATGAGCGGTTCAATGTTTCGGGTCTTTGGCATCTGTCCCTGGGACTACACAGGATGTCCGACAAATATTGATGGACTGATTCGCTTGGACTTTGCTCCGTTCTGGTTTATGACAGGGCTATTTTTGGAAAAAATCACTCAAAAAGCGCCAGATGAAAGCTTGTAATTCCCCCATAACTTGACTATAATGAAGAGAAAAAGGAAAATGGGGAGGTACGTATGATTCGTTTGATTTTCGTGGCGGCTATTGTGATTGGGTTTCTGCTGTTTAGCCTGCCGTATCTGGCATGGCTGGACAGGCTGGGAAACGAAGACCCACACAAGAAAAACTGGAAAAGCCTGCATATAGTACAGGCAGTGTTCCGTCTGATTCTAAAATTGGCGGGTGTGCGCGTGACTGTGCGTGGAGCGGAAAACATTCCAGCAGACAGGGCAGTACTGTTTGTGGGAAACCACAGAAGTTATTTTGATATTTTGGTCGGATATACGACAGTGCCTGGCCTGATGGGGTTTGTGGCAAAGAAGGAGATGGAAAAAATCCCATCCCTCTCTAAATGGATGAAAAATGTGAATTGTCTGTTTTTGGACAGGAAAAATGTGAAAGAGGGCTTAAAGACCATTCTTGTTGGAATTGAGCAGGTAAAAAAGGGAATTTCAGTCTGGATTTTTCCGGAAGGAACCAGAAACCGCGGGGAAGTGCTGGAAATGCTGCCATTTAAGGAGGGCAGCTTAAAAATTGCAGAGAAGAGCGGTTGTTATGTCATTCCGGTGGCGATAACGGGAACAGCGGAGATTTTTGAGAAGCAGTTTCCGAGAATAAAAAAATCGCATGTGATTGTAGAGTACGGAAAACCGATTGATTTAAAAGCACTGGAGCCACAGCAGAGAAAATTTGCGGGGGCCTATGTGCGGGGCGTGATTCTGGAAATGTTAAAAGCACAGCTGGAAGAGCGCGAACATGAGAAAAAATGAGATAACAAGATAAGGAATCAGAAAGGGAAATAAGAGCAACATGGATTTGCAGGAAATCAGAAAACAGCTGGATGTGATTGACAATGAGATTGTGGAACTGACAGAGAAGCGCATGAAACTCTGCGCGGATGTGGCAGAATTTAAGATTCAGACGGGAAAGGCCGTGTATGACAGAGAGAGGGAGCAGCAGAAACTGGATGCGGTGAGCGCGCTGGCACACAGCGAATTTAACAGCCAGGCGATGCGCGAACTGTTTTCACAGATGATGACTATCAGCAGAAGGTACCAGTATCAGATGCTGGCCGAGCATGGCATGGAAGTCGATATGGGATTTTTGGAGGTGGAGAAGCTTCCCACAGAGGGAATCCGTGTCGTGTACCAGGGTGTGGAAGGCGCTTACAGCCAGGCGGCCGCTATCCAGTATTTTGGCGAAAATACGCCGATGTACCATGTGAAGACATGGGACGACGCGATGAAGGAAGTGGAGGAGGAGAGGGCCGATTATGCGGTGCTTCCGATTGAGAACTCTTCTGCCGGAGCTGTGACAGATAATTATGACCTGCTGGTAAAATATCAGAATTACATAGTAGCGGAGGTGTATGTGCCGATCAGCCATGCGCTTTTAGGAACGCCAGATGCAACTCTCTCAGATGTCAAAACCGTATTTTCCCATCCGCAGGCATTGATGCAGAGTTCTGTTTTTCTGAATGCACACAGGGAATGGAAGCAGATCAGCGTGGAGAACACGGCAGTCGCGGCGAAAAAAGTGCTGGAGGATAATGATGTGACGCAGGCTGCTGTGGCGAGTGAGATTGCCGGAAAACTCTACGGCCTGAAAGTGCTGGAGCACGCAATTCAGTACAATAAAAACAATACCACCCGCTTTATTGTGGTAGCGAAACGTCCGATTTATGAGAAAGGGGCGAACAAAGTCAGTATTTGTTTTGAACTTCCTCATGTCAGTGGTTCTCTCTACAATATGCTGGGAAATTTTATTTTCAATCAGGTCAATATGATGAAAATCGAGTCCCGCCCCATCACAGGAAAAACTTGGGAATACCGCTTCTTTGTGGATATTGAGGGGAATTTGGCAGAGGCGAGTGTGAGAAATGCCCTGAAAGGAATTTTCAGCGAGGCGTCAAATGTAAAGATTTTAGGAAATTATAAGTAGTATCATTGCATTTTAAATATAAGATTTCATAAGTAGTTATACAGAACTTACAGAGTTTTACATAAAGTTTACTGGAAAAAATCGGAGGATGCAGCTAAAATGAAAGTATCACAATTAGTATTATACCGCAATTTAAAATATCAGGCAGTTCTTGAGGGAATGGATGCATTGTTTACAGCAGCAATACCAGATGAGGAAAACGCATACTGCATGGCAGGAAAGCTGGTCGAGCTGGCCGATACATATGGATTGGAGGGAAATCTGTGGCACGCATTTTTAGCACTTTGCCTGGCAAATCATGAGAATGCATTCAGCACTGCCTGCGAAATCCGCGGCCAGATACAGGGCGATGTGGATAGATTGGTGTGCCACGATTTTCGGATTCTGATGGAACTGTTCAAGAGGGATTTGCGCACACTCGGCGGGGACGGTGTCTGGGACATTCTGTCCGATTATCATCAGGAGAAAAATAGCGGAAAAGTGTTCAATAAGCGGGTACGTGACCGGATTATGGAGCTGTCCCGCGCGCTGGAGGCGGCAGAGAGCGTCGAGGCGTTTAAGGATTGTGTGACTGCGTTTTACAAAGAATTTGGCGTGGGAAAATTCGGCCTGAACAAGGCATTCCGCGTGATAGATAAAAATGAGACAACACGGATTGAGCCGATTACTAATGTGGAGCATGTATACTTGGACAGTCTGGTGGGATATGAGAGCCAGAAGAAGAAATTGGTTGAGAATACAGAGGCGTTTATCGAAGGGCGCGCAGCGAACAACTGCCTGCTGTTCGGTGACAGCGGAACCGGAAAATCTTCCAGCATTAAGGCGGTTTTGAACACATACTATGACCGTGGGCTGCGCATGATTGAAATCTACAAGCACCAGTTCCACTGCCTGTCCGATGTGATTGAGCAGGTGAAGGACAGAAATTATAAGTTTATCATTTACATGGACGATTTGTCATTTGAGGAGTCGGAGTTGGAGTATAAATATCTGAAGGCGATTATCGAGGGCGGTCTTGGAAAGCGCCCGAAAAATGTGCTGATTTATGCGACCTCGAACCGCAGGCATCTGATTCGTGAGAAATTCAGCGACAAGAGAGAGCTGGATGACGAGCTGCACATGAATGACACGGTTCAGGAAAAACTGTCCCTGGCGGCCAGATTCGGTGTGACGATTTACTATGGACTTCCAGACAAGATGCAGTTCCAGAAGATTGTGACAGAACTCGCAAAGCGTCGCGGTATTGTGATGCCAGAGGACGAACTGCTGCTTTTGGCGAACCAGTGGGAGCTGAACCACGGCGGTATGTCAGGCCGGAGCGCAGAGCAGTTTATCACCTGGCTTTTAGGGAGAAAATAGACAGGTTTTCTGACCGAGAGTGGCAATAGAAAAGAAAAAATAGAAATTTAAGTGCGGTATGGCTTGGGGAAGGGTACCGTTTGAAAAAGCAGGAAAAGGAGTGAGGAACATGGCAATTCATGTATTTGCGGCGATAGAAGTGGGGTCGTTTGAGCTGGAGCTGGGTATCTATGAGATTTCTTCTAAGTTTGGAATGAAAAAGATAGACCATCTGCGCCGTGAGATTGCTTTGGGAAAGGATACATTCACAAATGGGAAAATCAGCTATGAGATGGTGGAAGAATTGTGCCTGATTCTGAGTGATTTTGTCAAGGTTATGAAGATGTACCGTGTAGAAAACTATCGGGCATATGCGGCGAGTGCGCTGAGAGAGGCGAAAAACCGCCAGATTGTGCTGGACCAGATTAAGGTGAGAACTGGCTTGGATGTGCAGGCAATCAGCAATTCGGAGCAGAAGTTTTTACTTTACAAGGCGCTTGCTACAAAGGGCGACACGTTTAATGAGATTATCCAGCAGGGGACAGCGATTGCGAGCCTTGGATTCGGAAGCACACAGGTCTCCCTGTTTGACAAGGACACGCTGGTGAGCACACAGAATCTGCGTCTGGGTGCGCTCAGAATTCGCGAGATGTTGGCGACTATCCAGGGAAGTGAGGAGATTCACCAGAACATCCTGGAGGAGATGGTGGACAATGAGCTTCACACCTTCAAAAAGATGTATCTGAAAGACAGAGAAGTGAAAAATCTGATTCTGGTTGGCGACAGCCTATTGTTCTGGGCAAAGCGTATGTACCAGGAGAAGCAGAGCAACTTTATCGGCGCGGAGGATTTCCAGCAGATTTGCCGTCTGATGATTGAGATGAAAAACGATGAGATTGAGAGACGGTTTGACCTGACGACAGAATATGCGAGTGTCGTAAAGCCGTGTGTCATGACGGCGAAGCGGATTCTGGAGAGCACTGGCGCGCAGATGGTGTGGATACCAGGCGTGCTGCTGATTGACGGTATGGCAGCGGAATACGGAGAGAGCATCGGAAAGATAAAATATAAACACAATTTTGAGGAAGATATCCTCGCGGCATCCCGCAATATGGCAAAGCGCTACCGCTGTCACGGTGTACATACCCAGATGATGGAGAAACATGTGCTGGGCATTTTTGATGCCATGAAGAAATATCATGGGCTGGGAAACAGAGAGAGACTGCTTTTACAGATTGCGGCGATTCTACATTCGTGCGGTAAATTCGTCAGCATGAAAGCACCGAGTGAGTGCGGATATGATATTATCATGTTTACAGAGATTATCGGACTGTCCCACAGAGAACGGGAAATCATCGCCAATGTGGTGCAGTATAATCTGGAAACCTTCCATTACAGCGAAGTACAGTCGCCAGGAAGCAGTCTTTTGGAGCAGGATGTCATCACCATCGCAAAGATGACTGCCATTTTGAGATTGGCAAATTCCATGGACCGCAGCCACAAGCAGAAGTTCAAGGACTGCCACATGAGCGTGCGGGACAATAAACTGGTGATTACGACGCCGTACCAGGATGATATGTCGCTGGAAAAATACACCTTTGATTTAAAGGCAGATTTCTTTGAGGAAATCTTTGGAATCCGTCCGGTTCTGAAACAAAAAAGGAGGGGATAGAGATGGAAGAAAAACTGGAGGTAAAAGAAAAATATGTAAACCGAGAGCTGAGCTGGCTCGAGTTTGACTGCCGTATTTTGAGCGAGGCGAGAGATAAAAGTTTGCCGCTGTTTGAGCGTCTGAAATTTTTGAGTATCACAGCATCGAACCTGGATGAGTTCTTTATGGTGCGTGTGGCATCCCTGAAAGATATGGTGCATGCGAAATATACAAAGAGAGACATTGCAGGAATGACTGCACAGGAACAGCTTACAGAGATTGGAAAGAAGACGCACGAGCTGGTGGAGATGCAGTATTCCACATACAACCGTTCCCTGCTTCCGGCGCTGCGCCAGAACGGGTTGACTGTGATTGGCGCTCATGAAAATCTGACAAAAAAGGAAGAGGAATTTCTGGACCGCTATTTTAAGGAGGAAGTGTATCCGGTTCTGACGCCGATGGCGGTGGATTCTTCCAGACCGTTTCCTCTGGTGCGCAATAAATCCCTAAATATCGCTGCTCTGGTGCACAAAAAAGAGGGCGAGGGCGACCTGGAGTTTGCCATGGTGCAGGTGCCGAGCGTCCTTCCAAGAATCGTGGAGATTCCGACGGAGGGAGAGATGCGAAAGGTGATTCTTCTGGAGGAGATCATCGAGAAAAACATGGAAACACTGTTCCTAAACTATGAGATTATCTGTGCGCATCCGTTCCGAATCATGAGAAATGCCGATTTCGATATCGACGAGGAAGAGGCGGCCGACCTTCTGAAAGAAATTCAGAAACAGCTAAAAAAGAGGCAGTGGGGAGAGGCAATTCGTCTGGAGGTTGAGGAAAAGATGGATAAGCGCCTCTTAAAAATCCTGAAGAAAGAACTGAAGCTGGAGAATGACGATATTTTCAGTATCAATGGTCCTCTGGACCTGACATTCTTGATGAAGATGTACGGTCTGGCTGGATTTGACCATTTAAAGACCGCAAAATACACGCCGCAGATGGTTCCGGCACTGATGAACGACGACGATATTTTCACCAACATCCGCAAAGGCGACATTCTGCTGCATCATCCATACCAGACTTTTGATCCAGTGGTGGAATTCGTGAGAAAGGCGGCAAAAGACCCAGACGTACTGGCAATCAAGCAGACGCTGTACCGCGTCAGCGGCAATTCTCCGATTATCGCAGCGCTCGCAGAGGCGGCGGACAATGGAAAACAGGTGTCCGTTCTCGTGGAGCTGAAAGCGCGTTTTGACGAGGAGAACAATATCATCTGGGCAAAGATGCTGGAGAAGGCAGGATGCCATGTTATCTATGGTCTGGTCGGCCTGAAAACGCACAGTAAGATTACGTTGGTAGTGCGAAGAGAGGAGGACGGTATCCGCCGCTATGTGCATCTGGGAACCGGAAACTATAATGATTCCACGGCAAAACTCTACACGGACTGCGGCCTTCTGACCTGTCATCCGCAGATTGGCGAGGATGCGACAGCTGTGTTCAATATGCTGTCCGGCTATTCAGAGCCGCTTGGATGGAATAAGCTCTCTGTCGCACCGCTGTGGCTGAGAAAGAAATTCCTGCGTTTGATTGAGAGAGAGACAAAACATGCGAAGAACGGGCAGGAAGCGCACATGATTGCAAAGATGAACTCTCTGTGTGATAAGGAGATTATCGACGCGCTGTATGAGGCGAGCGCGGCAGGCGTAAAGATTGAGCTGATTGTGAGAGGTATCTGCTGTCTGCGTGCAGGCGTTCCAGGTCTGAGCGAGAACATTCAGGTCCGTTCCATCGTGGGCAATTTCCTGGAGCATGCTCGCATTTTCTGGTTCGCAAACGCTGGCTCCGAGGAAATCTACATGGGAAGTGCCGACTGGATGCCCAGAAACCTCGATAAGCGCGTGGAAATCCTGTTCCCAGTGGAGGATCCAAAGCTGAAGGAGGAAGTAAAGCACATCCTGGCAGTGCAGCTGGCAGACACCATGAAGGCGCATATCCTGAAGCCTGACGGAAGCTACGAGAAGCCAGACAGAAGAGGAAAAGCGGCTATCTGCGCGCAGGATACGTTCTGCCTGGAGGCCGAGCAGAATGCGAAGAAGCTGCAGGAACTGGGAGGAAATACGAGAGTGTTCATTCCTGCGGAGAGCGAGCACTGATGTGGATACCGGCAGCGCAGCCAGGGGAAATCCCATGGAGGTGCTTGGGCGAAGTGGATTTGTGCGCAGGATAGGAAGTCTGGCAATTCCTTCCAGAAACACAAAATATTTGTAAGAGAAAAGTAATGTAAAAATACCTTTTTTGTGGTAAGATGTTTTTAGTGAAACTTCTGAAATCACAAGGGAGGTATTTTTTATGTCTCAGATTGGAATATTGGTAGTAGACGACGAGAAAGAGATTGCGGATTTGGTTGAAATTTATCTGGTGAGTGACGGATATAAAGTATATAAAGCAGAAAATGCCATGCAGGGACTGGAAATACTGGAGAATGAGGACATTCATCTGGTACTTCTGGATATTATGATGCCGGGGATGGACGGACTGGAGATGTGCCGAAAGATTCGGGAGACGAACAATATCCCGATTATCATGCTGAGTGCGCGCTCCACAGACTTGGATAAGATTCTGGGACTGGGAACCGGCGCGGATGACTATGTGGTAAAGCCGTTTAACCCTCTGGAGCTGACTGCCAGAGTGAAATCCCAGCTGCGCCGCTACACCCAGCTGAACCCAAACAATGCGAAGGCAGAGCAGGAGAAGAATGAGATTTCCATCCGCGGCCTTGTCATCAACAAAGACAATCACAAGGTGATCGTCTGCGGCGAGGAAATCAAACTGACTCCCATTGAGTTTGATATCCTATATCTTCTCGCCTCGAATCCAGGACGTGTGTTCAGCACGGATGAGATTTTTGAGAAAGTCTGGAATGAGAAAGTGTATGAGGCGAACAATACGGTTATGGTACATATCCGTAGACTTCGCGGGAAGATGAAAGAGGACAGCCGGCAGAATAAGATTATCACAACTGTCTGGGGGGTAGGATACAAAATTGAAAAATGATATGAGCAAGCGTTTCCACACGCGCGTCATGAGTAACATTCTCTACAGCACGGTGATTACGTGCCTGATTGAGATTTTTCTGATTACCAATATCGGCATGATTACGCGGTATATGGAAAAGACAAATTACAGCACATCCGCTCTGTACGGGATTTTGAGTTCTTCCACATTTATGACGATGGTGTATGTTTTGCTTGGAATCGGCATGTTTTCCATCTCATTTCTCCTGATGCAGAAAAGTTTTTTGGACTATATCAGCCGGATTTCTGCGGCGATGCAGAACATTTCTGAGGGCGATTTTAATACCACGGTCGAGGTGCGCGGGGACGACGAGTTCTCCACGATGGCAGACAATCTAAACCAGATGGCACATGACCTCAAGGAGCTGATGGAGAAGGAGCGCGAGGCGGAGCGGACGAAGAATGAGCTGATTACGAATGTGGCGCATGATTTGCGGACTCCTCTGACGTCGATTATCGGTTATCTGGAACTGCTCTCGCAGAAGCCGGACCTGCCGCAGGAGATGCGCTGCAAATACATCGATATTGCCTACAAAAAATCGCGCCGCCTGGAAAAGTTGATAGAAGACCTGTTCGGATTTACCAAACTGAATTATGGAAAGATGTCCATGAGCGTCAGCCAGGTGGATATCGTGAAACTTCTGGAGCAGCTCTTGGAGGAATTTTATCCCAGCTTTGCAGAGAAAAATCTGTACTATGAACTGCAGACGAATGTTCCTGCGAAAGTGATTACAGCGGACGGAAATCTGATGGCGCGTCTGTTTGACAACCTGATTAATAACGCCATCAAATATGGAGCGGAGGGAAAACGTGTCATCGTCAAGGTGGAAGCCGAGGAGGAGACCGTGCAGATTTCAGTGACGAATTATGGCTATGTGATTCCGGAGGCAGAGCTGCCGCTTCTGTTCAACAAGTTTTATCGGGTGGAGCAATCGCGTTCCACAAACACCGGAGGTACTGGACTGGGCCTCGCGATAGCAAAGAGTATCGTGGATATGCACGGCGGCACAATCGATGTGAAAAGTGACCTGAACGGCACCGTTTTTACTGTGCGCCTTCAGGTACATTTTGATGTAAATAAAGAGAATCTGTAACGGCTGCATTGAGTATGGCTGCTATAAAATATGTGGCAAATGCAGACATGCGGCAGCTGCATATGCGCATGAATGTGCAGATAGATGTGCGGGTGTGGTGGGGATGCCTATGCGCAGCCGTTGTCGATTCGGAAAGAATGGGTGAAAAATCAGGTGAAAGAAATGAAAAGATGTAAGGGGCGGAAGGCGGCAGTCGTTCTTCTGCTTTTCCTCTTTATAGGGACTGGAATTGGAATGTGCGCGATGGCGTCTGTGCAGAGCGGGCTGGAAAATGACATTTCGATGGAAGTCACATACGGATATCAGAATATTGCAAAAGGAAGCCGCTATGTGCCGCTTCTGATTCAGTTTTCAAATCCTGGAGAGGCTGTAGAAGGGACGCTGTCTGTACTTTCCATGGAAGCCGACTATGAGATTTATGAGTACCAGTACCCCATTTCCCTGCCGGAAGAGGGCACCTGCACAGAGATGGTGCACATTCCGCTGGTGTCGCAGCGAGACCAGCTGTATCTGACTCTGACAGACACAGACGGCAGGCAGATAGCCAAAAAACGCCTCAAGATGGACACAAACAAGGAGAATGCAGAGCTGTTTGTGGGAGTTTTGAGTGACAGTCAGGAACATCTCACCTATTTTGACAATGTGGGGATTTATTACAGCATCCTGAAGACGCGCTATATTCCGATGAGTGCCGAGACTTTTCCCGACAATCTGCTGGAGATGGACCTTTTGGATGTCCTTCTGGTGACAGATTTTGATGTCAACGTGCTCTCCCCCACGCAGCAGGACACTCTGGTGGAGTGGGTAAATCGCGGCGGAACACTGCTTTTGGGAACCGGAAACAATCCGCAAAAGACACTGGAAATTCTCGATGAGGACTATATGGGATTGCTATACAGCGAGACGGCCGAGCGCGAAGTGACATTCGGCACGGAGTATGGCAAATCTGGTCCTGGGGACTCCGGCCTGGTGCTTCCCTGTGTGAAGATTGAGCTGAAAAATGGGCAGGTGCTTCTCTCCAGTGATGATTTTCCGCTGTTGACTATGATTCATCAGGAGCAGGGAAAAATCGCAGTGGCGGCGTTCGATTTTGTGGACATCGAGGAGTTTTGCAGAGAGCAGCCCTCTTTTCTCGGAAAAATGTTCACAGAAATCTACGGTGAGGATGGCCTGATGCAGCTGGCAAACTATCAGGACCAGCAAAATTCGGCGGATTACTGGGATATGCAGAATATGGTGCAGTCAGGAAGTGCGAACAAGCTTCCGAAGGTGGAGCTGTATACGGCAGTGATGGCTATCTACGTGCTCTTTGTGGGGCCTGGACTCTATCTGTTTTTAAAGAAGAGAGACTTGGGACGTTTTTATCGCGCAGCTGTGATACTCTCCTCTCTGGGATTCACAGGGATTATCTACATGATGGGCGGTTCCACGAGATTGTATTCCGCATTTTTCAGCTATGCGACCATCCATGAGGCGAGCAGGGATTCCTCGGCAGATACGACATACATCAATGTGCGTGTACCGTACAATAAAAGCTATGAAGTGCAGGTGAATTCGGATTACACACTGCAGCCCATGACGAGAGATAACCGCTATTATTATATGGAGCAAGTACCAGCATTTACCGGAACAGAGGAACCGCAGGTCAGCATCCGCTATGGGAAAGACCACACAACGATTGCAGTGGAGGACGCAGTGGCTTTCACCCCGAAATACTTTAAGATGGAGAAGAGTCAGGAGAGCACAGGAGAGTACCTGGAAGGTGAGGTCACGCTGTTTGACGGCAGTGTGTATGGCTATGTGACAAACCGCTATCCGTTTGAAATCCAGAATGCTGCGATTGTGATGTACGGCAGTGTGGTGCAGTTGGGCAATATGCAGCCGAATGAGACGAGAGAATTGTCCGGCGAGCAGGCTGTCCGCTATCCGCTGGCAAACTGCTATGTGGCAGCACAGTTTCTGTCCGGCTATGATAAATATAACAAAGCAGATATTCAGGACAGTGAATATCTGGCGGCTTTGGAGAGTTCCAATATGATCTGGTTCTATATGCAGAAGCATTTTAACCAGTACACACAGGGTGCAGTTGTGGTTGCATTTTATGAGGAAAACCAAAATCCGGATTTTCTGGCAGAGCAGAAGTATGAATGTTTTGGGCGTACTATGCTGGTCTCCCCGATTGCTCTGGGAGAAAAACGGAATGGATATGTTTACAGGCTGGCGACCTCCAAGAGCCCGAGAGTGGCGAGTGGAAATTATTATGAGGACAGTAATTCCATGTATGGACCGGACCCGCTGATTCTGGAGTATGCGCTTGGAAATGACCTGGATATTGACGAGGTGGTGTTTGAGCCGCTTTCGGACGTCTTCCTGGATAATGAGAAATATTATTATCTGTCTGTTTTTTCAGGAAATATATATTTCTACAACTACAATACAGGAACCTATGATTTGATAGAAGAGAAAGAGAGGTTTAAACACGGAGAACTGGAGCCGTATCTGTCACCAGAAAATACGCTGACAGTCAAGTATGTGCAGAAGAATGACGAAGAGACCAACACCTGGGATTATATTTTGCCGACAATTTTTGTGATAGGGAGGGAACGATAATGCTGGAAATCAAAGATTTACATAAGACATATGGAAAATTTCATGCATTGGACGGTCTGGACCTGTCGATTGAGGATGGAGAACTGTTCGGCTTTGTCGGCAGCAATGGTGCTGGAAAGACGACCACCATCAAGATTATCACAGGACTTTTGAGGGCGGACAGCGGGAGCGTAACGGTGGATGGAGTGGATGCCCTGAAAAACCGGAAAGCGCTGAAAAAAAAGATTGGCTATGTGCCAGATTTTTTCGGCGTGTATGACAATCTGAAGGTATCTGAGTATATGGAGTTTTTCGCATCCTGCTGCGGGATGGAAGGGCTTTTGGCGAGGCAGCGCTGCATGACGCTGCTAGAGCAGGTGGGCCTGGATGAAAAAATGGATTTCTATGTGGATGGACTGTCCCGCGGAATGAAGCAGCGGCTCTGCATGGCGAGGGCCCTGATTCACGATCCGGCACTTTTGGTGCTGGATGAGCCATCCTCCGGACTCGACCCGAAGAGCCGGCTGGAGATGAAGGGAATTTTGAAAGAATTGAAGGAGCAGGGAAAGACGATTTTTATCAGCTCCCACATCTTATCGGAACTGTCGGAGATTTGTACCGATATCGGTATTATCGACCAGGGAAAGATGGTAGCGAAGGGCTCGATTGATGATATTTTATCGAGAGTAAACGCTTCCAATCTTCTTCTGATTTCGGTTCTGGATGGAGTGGAAAAAACGATGGCGATTCTTCGGAGTCATCCGTATGTGCAGACCATCTCCATCAAGGGAAAAGAGATTGCTGTGGGATTCACCGGAGAGAAGCGGGATGAGGCGGTGCTTTTGCAGCGGCTGGTGGATGCGGAGGTGCCTGTCAACGGTTTTATGCGGGAGAGAGGAAGCCTGGAATCGATTTTCATGCAGTTTATAGACCAAAAAGGCGGTGATGTTTCATGAAAATAAATCCGGTTTTTCAGAAAGAGAGCAGAGTGTCGGCGCGCAGTTTCCGCCTTGCGCTGATGATGCTCGCATTTAATGGAATTTTGGCAATTGTGGCATTGTTTAACATGTACTCTGTGATGGAGCAGGTGCGTATGACGGCGGAGGTGCGCTATTCCAGTTTTCTGGAGTTGTACATTTTTGTGGCGACAATCGAGTTTATTCTGGTAATTTTCATTGTGCCCTCTATCACGGCCGGTTGCATCAGCGGGGAGCGGGAGCGGCAGACGCTGGATTTGATGCTGACAACCGATATGAGCACAGAGCAGATTGTGATCGGAAAAATCATGGCGTCGCTGCAGACGGTCATTCTGCTTCTGATTTCCAGCCTTCCGGTTCTGTCGCTGGTGTTTGTGTATGGCGGTGTGAACGGAACTGACCTGGCAATGCTTGTGGGATATCTGACTGTGACGGCACTGTTTGTGGGCAGCATGGGGCTATTTTTCTCGGCTGTATTTGGAAAAACTATGGTAGCTTCCGTGGTGACATACATTGTGACGCTGATTCTGGTGGCGGGGACATATGCGTTCAATCATTTCTTTTACTCCATCAACAGCATGAATTCTTCTGTGTACACGGCGATTGGAGACGATATGCCCAGAGCAGGAGCGGGGTGCTATCTGCTGCTCTTAAATCCGGCAGCGACATTCTACCTGATTATCAACGAGCAGGCGGGCAGTAACCAGGTGATGCGCCAGTTTGAGCAGCAGTTTGGAAGATTTCCGGAGAACTGGGTTACGGCGCACTGGGTGGGAGTCAGTGTATTTTTACAGGTGGCGCTGGCGCTCTTTTTCCTATTTGCCGCTGCGAGGGCGATTGAGCCAGTAAAGGGACGAAGAAAATAAAATAGAAATGCGAAGAACGCAGGAAAAAAGGAATCCAATAGAGAAATAATAGAACGAGAAAAATAACAGGAAAAGAATAGAAAAGGAGCAGCGGATATGGGAATAGTGAGAGCAGCAGTGCAGGCAGTTGGAAAATCGCTGGCAGACCAGTGGCTGGAAGTGATAGAGCCAGATGATATGGACAGCCAGACCGTTTTTGTGAGCGGAATCAAAATGCGCAGGGGGCAGAACGTGCGTGGAACCGGCAGCACGGTTTCCAATGGTTCTGTGATTCATGTGTATCCAAATCAGTTTATGATGCTGGTGGACGGTGGAAAAGTGGTGGATTATACCGCAGAGGAAGGCTACTATGTGGTGCAGACTTCTTCCATGCCATCTATGTTTAACGGGCAGTTTGGCGAGGCGCTCACGGAGACATTTGAGCGCATCAAGTACGGCGGTGCGACTCCGACGATGCAGAAGGTATATTTTATCAATCTTCAGGAGATTAAGGGAATCAAGTTCGGCACGCCGACTCCAGTGAATTATTTTGACAGTTTCTATAATGCGGAGCTGTTTTTGCGCGCGCATGGCACCTATTCGATACGAATCACAGACCCGCTGAAATTTTATGCTGAGGTGGTGCCGAGAAATGCAGAGCGGGTGGAAATCGGCAGCATTAATGAACAGTACCGAAATGAATTTCTGGAAGCTCTGCAGTCGGCTATCAACCAGATGTCTGCGGACGGAACACGCATTTCTTTTGTGACTTCCAAGAGCCGCGAGCTGGGAAGATATATGTCTGATGTGCTGGACGAGGAGTGGTGCAGGCGGCGCGGCATGGTGATTGAGGCGGTGGGAATTGCGAGCCTTTCCTACGATGAGCAGTCACAGAAGTTAATCAATATGAGAAACCAGGGCGCCATGTTGGGGGACCCAACGGTGCGCGAGGGATATGTGCAGGGCGCGATTGCACGCGGTCTGGAGGCAGCTGGTTCCAACGCAAAAGGAGCTGCAACAGGATATATGGGCATGGGCTTTGGTATGCAGAATGCAGGTGGCTTTATGGGCAGTGCTTCTGCAGCGAATATGCAGCAGATGCAGATGAACCAGCGATGGGGCGCTGACGGATATGCAGGGCAGAGCGGTATGCCAGGAGGAAGTGCTGGGGTAGCAGGAAGTATGGGGCATACCCAAAGTGCGGCGGCAAAAAAAATGGCAGCCACCTGGACCTGTGCGTGCGGAAATGTGAATACCGGAAAATTCTGCTCCGAGTGCGGAAGCCCGAAACCAGCGGAAAATGGCCCGTGGACCTGTTCCTGCGGCAGCGTGAATACCGGAAAATTCTGCTCCGAGTGCGGAAAACCGAGAGGATGAATGAACGGGACCGGCCAGATAGGATAAACTCGATAGGGTAGTTTAGAAAAGATGACTAGACAGGGGGAGAAGAGGCGAGATGATTCTTACATATAAGTGCCCAAACTGCGGGGGAGGACTGCAGTTTGACCCGAATACGCAGAAATATAAATGTGAGTTCTGTTTTTCTATTTTCACGCAGGAAGAACTGGAAGAGCTGTATCCAGAGGACACAAAAGAGCAGGAAAAAACAGGGCAGCAGGAGGGGACGAAGGCACCAGAAGGCGGGGAAGAGCAGGGGGATGCCATCCTGTATCAGTGCCCGAACTGCGGCGCCCAGATTGTGACAGATGAGACGACAGCAGCTACGTTCTGTTATTATTGCCATAATCCGGTTGTGCTTTCCGGAAGAGTCAGCGGAACCTTCCAGCCGAATGAGGTCATTCCGTTTGCCATTGACAGAAAAAAGGCAGAGCAGATTTTTGTTGATTGGATTCACAAAAAACGTTTTGTGCCAAATGACTTTTTCTCGAAAAGTCAGATTGAAAAGCTGTCCGGAATCTATTTTCCCTACTGGATGTTTGACTGTCAGATTGACGGCAGTCTGAGCGGCGAGGGGACGAAGATACGCACATGGCAGAGTGGAGACAGGCGCTATACAGAGACCAAACGGTTTTCAGTGTCCCGCTCTGGAAGAATGGATGTGAAAAACATTGCCAGAAATGCTTTGCAGAAAGCGGATAAGGACCTGATAGAAGGAGTGCTTCCCTATGATATGGCACAGGTGCAGCCATTTTCCACCGGATATCTTTCGGGATTCGGGGCGGAAAAGCGGGATATGGAATCGACAGTTTTTAAAGACGACCTCTATACGGAACTCGAACAGTATGCCAGAGCGGATTTGAAAGGGCAGGCAGAATCCGGCTACAACAGGCTTACGATTCAGCAGCAGGATGTTCAGATCCGAAATGAAGTCTGGAACTATGTGCTCCTTCCAGTTTGGGTGCTGACGTATCAGGATAAGGCGAGGGATAAAGTCTACTATTTTGCTCTGAATGGACAGACTGAGAAAATCTGCGGACAGCTTCCAGTGGACCAGAAAAAATTGATGCTGCTGTTTGCAGGGATTTTCTTTCCGCTTTTGATTCTGTTTTTGATAGGGGGATACTGGATATGAGAATAGAAAAAGCAGCAAGAAAAAAGGAACTCGTTTTGTGCGTCCTGCTTGTCTTAGTATCTCTGGTGGTATTTCTTCAGGCGGGCGCGTTCTGCGTGAGAGCGGAGGAGAGGGAAGCGCATCTCTATGACAATGCCGGATTGTTTTCACAGAGTGAGCGGGATGACTTGAAACGAGCGATGCAGGATGCTGTGAAAAAGACAGCTATGGATTTTGTGGTAGTGACGACAGAGGATGCACAGGGCAAGACGGCGGAGCGCTATGGGGAAGACTTTTATATTGATGGAGATTTTGGACTGGATGAAGAGTACAGCGGAATGATTTTTCTGATTGATATGGATAATCGGGAAATTTTTTATTCTCCTGTGGGAAGAATGAATTATTATGTGACAGACACACGCAGGGACCAGATTTTAGATGACGCTTTTTCTTATGTGGTAGACGGCGCCTATGCAGATGCCGCTCTTCTCGCTGTGAATGATACGGTATCCTATGTGGTGGAAGCTGGAGTGGATACGGATGTCTATGTGGAGATGAAGCCAGTGCAGCAAAAGAAGAGTCTGACATCAGTGGAGATTGCGGCTGCATGCGGTGCGGCATTTCTTCTGGCGTTTCTTCCGTGCGTCAGTATTGCAGGCGGATATAGAAGGAAACCAGGAAAAAGTGCGGCAACCGGTTTTCAGAGCGGCTACCGTACACAGTCCCATTTCCTTCTGAGAAAGGAGACGGATATTCTGGTGGGAAAGGACGTCACATCGGTGAGAATTCCGAAAAACCCGCCGCCTTCCAGAAGCTCAGGCGGGCGCAGCAGCTCCTCCAGCCGGAGTTCAGGAAGTTACCGCGGGAGCAATTCTCACAGAAGCTCTGGGCGCAGTTTCAACGGCGGAAGCCGGAAATTTTAGAAAATTCAGGTACTTTAGAAGAGAGCGCTTATAAGAGATTCGCTGTAAAGGGCTTGCTACAAGAAACTTACTAGAAAAAACTTACTATAAAAAGCACATTATAGAAAACGCATTATAAAAAAACTCATTATAAGAAACTCAGAGCGAAGCTATAACCAGATGAATACAGGTACAGAGAAGAAAACCGATACAGGAAGGGAGCAAAAATGCGGCAGCTGTCCATTTTAAGCTCCCTGTTTCTTTGCGGATAGTCAGGCAGGTAGTCGAGCAGGGCCAGTGAAACAGAGAGAAAACAGCCATACAGAGAATGGTTTCAAACGTCCACCCATTAGCGGTAAAAATGGAGAACATTTCCGATGTAGAGGAGAACGCAGTGAGGTGCCCTGTCTGCAGATACGCCATCAGAATGATGGGGACTACGATTTCGTTTGCTGGAAATCCCAGAAGAAAAGCTGTCAGAATCACACCATCCAGCCCCATCAGATGTCCGAGCGGGTCGAGAAAACTGGTAATCAGAGAGAGAACACTCTGACTGTCTGCTGGTACGCCGCTGCCCATCCAGAAAAGGCCATTGTCTCCAAATGCGAGATTGGCAGAGAGCCAGATGAAAAGGCCCGCCGGTGCAGCGATGGCGAGTGCTCTTCCCAGGACAAAGAGTGTCCGGTCAAGCAGAGAGCGAACCAGAATCTTTTGAATCTGCGGTTTCCTGTAGGGAGGCAGTTCCAGGGTAAAGGAGGAAGGGATGCCTTTTAAGACCGTTTTGGACAGAAGGAATGATGCAGCGAGTGTCATGCCTACTCCAAGAAGAATAAAGCAGGTGAGAAGCAGCGCAGTGCCCAGAGAGACTAGGGCGGAGGAAGCTGCATTTTTCGTGTCTGCGGCGGCAGTTCCCATGAAAAAGAAAGAAATCAGCATGAGGAGAGTGGGAAAACGGCCATTGCAAGGCACAAGGGAGTTTGTCAAAATGGCAATCAGGCGTTCTCTGGGGGAGTCGATGATGCGGCATCCGACCACACCGGCGGCATTGCATCCAAACCCCATAGCCATAGTAAGACATTGTTTTCCGCATGTTTGGCACTTTTTAAAAGCGCCATCTAAATTGAAGGCAATGCGGGGAAGATAGCCCAAATCTTCAAGAAGAGTAAAGAGTGGAAAGAAGATTGCCATGGGAGGAAGCATGACGGAGACTACCCAGGATACGACGCGGTAAACTCCAAAAATCAGGGCATCCGTCATCCACAGCGGAGCATGAAGGAAGCCAAAAAAGGTGAGAAGCGGCTCTTCAAAGCTATGCAGCAGTTTCCAGAGGAGGGAAGAAGGATAGTTCGCTCCAGCAATCGTAATCCAGAAAATGAGAAGCAGGAGCAGAAACATCAGCAGACCACCGAAAAAAGGGGCTGTCAGAATACGGTCCAGCCTCTCTTCACGGCGCCGGTAGTTGGGATTGGTGTAGGATACGGCCTTTTCGGCCAGAGAATTTGGATTCCATGTATCCCTAGGCCCTGAGATATCGCTGGAGCAGACGACATCAGAAGCAACGGAATCGGGAACATCAGAAATATCTGTATCAGAAATATGGAAATCTGCACAGATTGCGCTCGCCAGCGCTTCTTTCAATGCCTGTGTGCTTTTCTTTTTGTGTGCCTGTGTTCCGATAACAGGAATTTTGAGTGTGTCTTTCAGAATGTCAAAATCAATCACAATTCCCTTTTTCTTTGCCTCATCGCAGAGATTGACACAGAGAAACAGATGCCCCAAGAGGTCCTCTGATTGAGTTGTCAGTTCTTCGATCTGCTTCAGTAAATAGAGTCCTCGAACGATGCAGGTAGCATCACAGACAACGGCAATGCAGTCGGCAATGCCCGATGTGATGAAGTCTTTTGCCAGTTTCTCTTCTTCTGTGCGTGTGTCAAGAGAATAAATTCCAGGGAGGTCCACCACAGTGTATTCCCGTCCTTCCTGAGAAAAGGTTCCTGATGTACAGGCGACTGTGACGCCGGCCCAGTTGCCGGTATGTTGTTTCAGTCCAGTCAGGCTGTTGAAAAGTGTACTTTTGCCCACATTGGGATTTCCCGCCAGTGCGATAACAGGAGAAGATTGAGACATGAAAAGTCCCTCCGGCATGATGGTATCATCTTACAGACAGAATATGTGAAATGCAGGGAAGTGTGACGGCAAAGCCGCACAAAACCAATAAGACGTGCGTACAATAAAAACAACGCCGGTTTTTCGGGGAGACGACATGGTAGTTCCCATGAATTATATAGAAATTGGACAGAGCGCATCGATTGTCTGGATGGCGCATGAGCCATATATGGCAAAACGGCTGCAGGATTTGGGATTCGAGCAGGATGCCAGGATTCAATGTGTGCTGAGAGGGCGAAAGGGAGAGATTGCCGCGTACCTTGTGAGAAATGCTGTCATTGCGCTGCGCAGAGAGGATGCCGCGAAAATTTTTGCGAAGATTGAGTAAAATCCTGTACTTTTCACGCTTTTGCTTGCAAGCATAGAGAAAATATGTTAAAACAATAGCATCAAAAAACACAAAGCACCTAAAAATTTCACTTCCTGAATAAGAGAGGATAATGAGCATGAATGTAGATTACAGAAGTACACGCGGCGGCGAAGAGCATGTTACCGCTTCGATGGCAATTTTAAAAGGGCTTGCAGATGATGGCGGCCTGTTTGTACCAGAGACAATGCCGAAACTGGAGATTTCCATGGAGGCTCTCTCCAAGATGACCTACCAGGAGACCGCTTATGAAGTGATGAAGCTGTTTCTCACCGATTTTACGGAGGAAGAGCTGAAAAACTGCATCAACAGAGCATACGATGAAAAATTTGATACGGAGGAGATTGCACCTCTGGCAAAAGCAGACGGTGCATACTATCTGGAGCTGTTCCACGGGAATACGATTGCTTTCAAGGATATGGCGCTCTCCATTCTGCCGCATCTGATGACAACTGCTGCAAAGAAGAATCACTCGGATAAGGAGATTGTGATTTTGACTGCGACCTCCGGCGATACTGGAAAGGCTGCTATGGCTGGATTTGCCGATGTTCCAGGGACCAGAATCATTGTATTTTATCCGAAGAACGGCGTCAGCAGAGTGCAGGAGCTGCAGATGCTGACACAGAAAGGTGAAAATACGTCTGTTGTGGGCATCGATGGAAACTTTGACGATGCACAGAGCGGTGTGAAGGCCATTTTTAACGACCAGGCATTTGCAAAAGAGATGGATGAGAAAGGATTCCGTTTTTCCTCTGCCAACTCCATCAACATTGGGCGTCTCGTTCCACAGGTGGTATATTATGTATATGCTTACGCAAAACTCCTGGAGAATGGAGAGATTACGGACGGAGAGCCGATTCAGGTGTGCGTGCCGACCGGCAATTTTGGAAATATTTTGGCTGCTTATTTTGCAAAACAGATTGGAGTGCCGATTGCGAAGCTGATCTGTGCCTCCAACGAAAATAAGGTATTGTATGATTTCTTCCGTACAGGAACGTATGATAGAAACAGAGAATTTATCCTGACTTCTTCTCCATCCATGGACATTTTGATTTCCAGTAACCTTGAGCGCCTGATTTATTTGAGCTGCGGCGCAGATGCGAAGAAAAATGCAGAATTGATGAAGGAGCTGGCACAGACTGGTTCTTACACCGTGACAGAAGAGATGCGGCAGTTTATGTGCGATTTCATCGGCGGATTTGCGACCGAGGAGGAAGTGGCAGCAGAGATTGCACATGTATATAAAAATACTGGATATGTGATTGACACGCACACCGCAGTGGCATCCGCAGTGTACCGCGCAGCAGCGCAGAATGGTGATGTGTCAGGAGAAAGAAAGACTGTGATTGCATCTACAGCGAGTCCATATAAGTTCGCAAGAAGTGTGGTGGAGGCCATTAAGGGAAAAGAAAACAAGGCAGATGACCTGGATTACATTGATGAGCTTCATGAAATTTCTGGTGTGAAGGTGCCGAATGCGGTAGAAGAAATTCGCCATGCGCAGATTCGCCACAATTTGCAGTGCGCTGCATGCGATATGCCACAGACTGTGAAAAAGATTCTTGGGTTTTAAGTGATTCATACAGGTTAGCCCGTCAAATGCTCAACTATTCAGATGTGCAAGCCCATCTGAACAGTTGACCGCTTGACGGGACTTTCAGAGTGGTATATAATGACCTAAAGAGCGATAAAGGGTAAAAGCCCCCAGGGAAACGCTTGAAAAGATAGGAGGATTATAAAATGTTAGTTTCCGCAGAAGAAATGCTGAAAAAAGCAAAAGAGGGAAAGTATGCAGTAGGTCAGTTCAATATCAATAACCTTGAGTGGACAAAGGCAGTACTGCTGACAGCAGAGGAGTTAAAATCCCCAGTGATTCTGGGTGTCTCCGAGGGTGCAGGAAAGTATATGACTGGATTTAAGACTGTAGCTGCTATGGTGAAAGCGATGATGGAAGAGTTAAAGATTACTGTTCCGGTTGCTTTGCACTTAGACCATGGAACATATGAGGGATGCTATAAGTGCATCGAGGCAGGATTTTCTTCTATCATGTTTGATGGTTCTCACTATCCGATTGCAGAGAACATTGAGAAGACAACAGAGTTGGTAAAGGTGTGCAAGGAGAAAGGCATGTCCTTAGAGGCTGAGGTTGGCTCCATCGGCGGTGAAGAGGACGGCGTTGTAGGCCTTGGCGAGTGTGCAGACCCGAACGAGTGTAAGGCGATTGCAGATTTAGGTGTTACCATGCTGGCAGCAGGTATCGGAAACATCCACGGAAAATATCCGGCAAACTGGCCAGGACTTCGTTTTGATGTATTAGAGGATGTTAAGGCAAAAGTAGGCGATATGCCATTAGTTCTGCACGGCGGTACAGGTATTCCGGAGGATATGATTAAGAAGGCAATCTCTCTGGGCGTTGCAAAAATCAACGTAAACACAGAGTGCCAGTTATCCTTTGCTGAGGCTACACGTAAATACATCGAGGCAGGCAAGGACGTACAGGGCAAGGGCTATGACCCACGTAAGCTTCTCCTTCCAGGCACAGAGGCAATCAAGCAGACTGTAAGAGAAAAAATGGAACTGTTCGGTTCTGTAGGAAAAGCTTGAGAATAAGCTCTGAGAATAAGCTCGATGATAGAAGAGCAGAAAAACAGTAAGAGCAAGCGGTAAGGCCAAGAAGGCCAGGAAAACAGCAGAAAAACAGAATCTGCGAAGTAAATTAAGAAGTAAAATGTGTAAAATATGTCGGGCTATTTTTTCGGATTACCGAAGGAATAGCCCGACTTTTTCTTTGAAGGAGGAGCTTTTACACGGTCTGCAGGACGACGTTATGGCAGCTTTTATGGCAGATTTTATAATTAACCAGCCAGAAAACCCATGACCTTTTAGGTCGTGGGATGAATGGCATTATGGTGAGAGATGTATACTTTACTAAAAATACTTGTTTTTCAGTAAAATATATGCTACAATATACATACAGGAAAACCTATTTCC
>JAUNGE010000063.1:3968-16873 GCA_030524675.1 bacterium | reverse complement strand
GATTGACTATTTGTGGTGAGGTTAAACGCTTTCGCTTGAAATGACCTTTGAATAGCGTCAAAGGTATCCGTGTCTACCAGGGGCTCATGTGTTGCGACAACAGCCCTCTTTTCTTTCCCTTGTACAAGCATGCCGGTATAGGTTCGATTGGTCAGGATGTACTTAACTGATCTGCTATTCCAATCTCCGCTGCCATCATCATAGTTTCCAGCTAAACCATTCGACCTGGCATATTGGATCGGTGTGGGAATATATTTCTCGTTCAGATACCGAACTATGGCAGTCACACCAGTGCCATTCGCTGCTAACTCAAAGATTTTTCGGACAATAATAGCTGCTTTGGGATCAGGAATAAGTTGATCGTGGTTCGATTCTGATTTTTGGTAGCCGAATGGGGCTCTTGGCCCAATAAATGTACCGTGTTGTGCTTTCATATCTAAAGTCACCTCCACTTTCTTTTTAATTTCAATAGATACTTGTTCATTAAATGCGTTTGCTATTGGTACCCGAATCCTGGAACTGTAAGGATGTTCTTGGTTGGTAATACCATCAATCGTATTAAACTGATCGTTTACAGATACAAATCGGACTCCGTTAGCTGGGAAAATGACTTCAATATAGTAACCGGTGGTAATGTAGTCCCTTCCCAAGCGAGAGAGGTCTTTCACAATGACACAGTTAATTTTGCCCGCAAGGATGTCTTCAATCATTTTTTGAAACGCAGGGCGGTCAAACCGTTTGCCGCTGAAACCGTTATCAATATAGTAATGCGATATAGGAATTTGGTGCTGATCGCCCCAGCACTCGATAATAAACTTCTGATTTTGAATAGAACAGGATTCTTCTTGATTTGCAACTGAAAGTCGAACATAGCCTACTGCTTGGACGGTAGAAGACCTAACCATTTCTGCATGTTGATGTTTTCTGCTTTTTCGTGCCATGAAAATACCCCTTTCGACGAAAAAGGCTACGGCGTAAACCGTAGCCTCTGACAATATCATACCATATGTCATTTTCCGCTTCCACGAGAGAATATCCATTTGTCGCTTCCACGAGCTTAGTCACTCCCATGCCAGCCTGCTCATACAAATGGGTGCCTCCATCCTGCTTGTATCGGAGCGCCTGGGGCATGAAAAAATCCAAACCACCTTGCAGCTTTACAGCCATCTTTATCCGGATGAGCATGGCAACATGGCGCAAAAGCTGGAGGACAGCTCCGGTGCCGATCTGGCTCCGGCGGGGTGGCAAAATCCAGAAAAACCCTCATAATCTGCAAAAGTGGTACTGTTCTGGTACTTTTCGCAAAAATAAAGCCCCGAAAATCCTTTATTTTAAAGGAAAATCGGGGTTTTGCTTATCATTCAAACTCAATCGTTGCAGGTGGCTTTCCGGTGCAGTCATACAACACGCGGTTTACTCCCTTCACTTCATTTACAATTCGAGTTGTCACTTTTCCTAAAATCTCCCATGGAAGTTCTGCAGACTCTGCCGTCATAAAATCAGAAGTCAGAACAGCTCTCAGCGCAATCGCATAGTCATAAGTTCTTCCATCACCCATGCATCCCACAGAGCGCATATTGGTAATAGCCGCAAAGTACTGTCCCAGCTTTCTGTCCCAGCCAGCCTTTGCAATCTCCTCGCGGTAAATCGCATCTGCTTCCTGTACAATCTTTACTTTCTCCTCGGTTACTTCTCCAATGATACGCACGCCAAGACCTGGACCTGGGAACGGCTGACGGTATACCAAATATTCTGGAATACCAAGCTCCAAACCGGCTCTTCTTACCTCGTCCTTAAACAGCAGGCGCAGTGGCTCTACAATCTCCTTAAAATCAACATAATCCGGCAGACCGCCTACATTGTGATGAGATTTGATTACAGCGGATTTTCCGAGACCAGACTCAATCACATCTGGATAAATGGTTCCCTGTACAAGGAAATCAACTGCGCCAATCTTCTTTGCCTCTTCCTCAAACACACGGATAAACTCTTCACCAATAATCTTTCTCTTTGCTTCCGGCTCTGTCACTCCTGCCAGCTTACTGTAAAATCTCTGCTGCGCATTAACACGGATAAAATTCAGCTCATAAGGGCCATTCGGTCCAAATACAGCTTCTACCTCATCTCCCTCATTCTTTCTCAGAAGACCGTGGTCAACAAACACACAGGTCAGCTGTTTTCCAACTGCTTTGGAAAGAAGCACTGCTGCAACAGAAGAATCTACACCACCTGAAAGAGCACACAACACTTTTCCATCGCCAATTTTCTCACGCAGGGACTGAATCGTAGATTCAACAAAAGAATCCATCTTCCAGTTACCTTCACAGCCGCAAACATCATACACAAAATTGGAAAGCATTTTCATACCTTCCTGTGTGTGCATAACTTCTGGATGGAACTGTACCGCATACAGTTTTTTCTCTGTACACTCCATCGCAGCAACCGGACAAACTGGCGTGTGTGCAGTAACTTCAAATCCCTCTGGTGCTGTCTCAATATAATCTGTATGACTCATCCAACAGATGGTCTTTGGAGATACCCCACGAAACAGCTTGGAATCTGTCTTCACATCTACCTCTGTACGCCCATACTCACTGACCGGCGCTGTAGCCACACTGCCGCCCAGCATATATGCCATCAGCTGAGAACCATAACAAATTCCCAAAATCGGAATTCCAAGTTCAAACATTTCCTTTGGACATCTCGGAGAGTCTTCCCCGTACACACTGTTCGGGCCGCCCGTAAAGATAATTCCCTTTGGATTCATCTCTTTGATTTTTTCAATTCCCATGTAATATGGATGCACTTCACAATATACGTTGCACTCTCTGACTCTTCTCGCAATCAGCTGATTATACTGACCGCCGAAGTCCAATACTACAATCATTTCCTGTTTCATCTGGAGTCCTCCTGTTATTTTACCTGGTTATTTCAGCTCAATAGCACCTTACTTTTCCATCAAGTTTCCACAATTCCACCCTTCAATACATACTTTATACTCATTCTGTACTTATCTATACATATACAGCCCATAGGATGCGGAATCATGTACCTATCTTGCCTAGATTTATGTACATAACATTATATTCTACGAATCATTCCATGACAAGTCTTTTTTCCTCAAAAAAATAACTGAAAATACTCCAAAAACAGGATTTGTTCTTAATCATTATTCTGAATATTACCAAACAACATGCTTTTCGCGCTTTTATCACATACATCCTAGGCAGTATTTTCATTTTTTTGAACAGCAAAATTCTTTCGTTTTTCTTTTTCTTACTTTAGTTCATTTTTTTCTCTATATTCTCTACTTTTTATGACAAAATTTCTGTATTTTATAAAATATAAGCATAAAATTCCATAGATTTTAAAACTTTTTTGTTATACAATACACATAGATTAAATGCAATGAAATAAGCAAACATATCTTATGAACCGCCACCTTATTCACTCCACTCACTTCAGACATATGGAAAGAAACCATATGAAGAAAGTTATCTGACAAAAGCCATATGGAAAGAAAATTATAAGGAGAAACTACTTTATAAGGAGAAACTACTATGATTCAACTTCATTTTGACAAACTTTACAGCGGCAGACGGGAACAGGAACATTGCCAGACAGCCATTCCCTTTGCCAAAGGAACTTTGCGTTCCACACAGGGCTTGAGAGTCATCCAGGATAATTCCTACTACCCCGCACAGTTTAAAGTCACCTCCGTCTGGGACGACGGCTCCATTCGCTGGCTGCACATTCGCTTTCTTGCAGACCTGCCGTCAAACGCTGCTGCCGACTGCTATCTCGCATTCCCTGGAGAAGCTGAGACAGCGACTGCGAAAACATATTATGTCAATCAAATATCAGAAAATAGGAAGGAAGACAGCTTTACTGTCTCCACTGGCGCTCTGACTTTCACTGTCGCCCCACATACCAGCCAACTGATTCAAAACGTAACCGCCGAAGGACGCAGTTACGAGAATTATCATTTTTCCATTCCAGTATTGACCGAAGAGTCCACTGACACAGTTCACGCTGCTGCATACTCCACGGATATTCTGTCCTGGCGCGTGCTGGAGCAAGGAAACCTAGTTACAATTCTGGAAGGCCAGGCTGTTCTTCGTCCCAATGCAGCTGTACTGGAAAAATGTGAGCGTTCCTTGTATCCTGCCAGAGAACTTCATGCGGAAATTCGCCTGACGGCCTGGGCCGGAAAACCATGGCTGGAAGCAGAATACCGTCTTATCAATACATCGGAGGACGAACTTCCCATCCGTTCGCTGCTTTTCACCATCCAGGATACGGCAGTATCTTCTTTGACAGAAGAACACACTACCCATAACACTGCAACTACCCCCACAGTCCGCACCTGCGCTGCCAATTCCAACTACAAGACAAACTTCCTGACCAGTGAGACTGGCGCTTCTGTGAAAAAGCTCATCGACTCCCATCACCTTCTTTATGAAGCAAATGAGCACTTTGCAGAAGTCTTCTACGGAACTCTGTTCTGTGACCGCACCACCAGCGAGCAGGGCCTGTGCGCAACTGTCTACCAGGGTCAGCAGAATTATCCGAAAGCAGTGGAGGCTGACGCAGAGAAATTAGTCATCTCTCTGGTTCCAGAAGGCACAGACAAAGTAAAAATGCAGTCCGGCATGGCACGCTGCCAGCGTGTGCTTCTGCATTTCCATGCATCTGACGAATCCTTACAGTCTTTAAATAACCGCAGTACCATCTATCAGATGCCGGACAAATGCCACATCGCGCCAAAAGTCTTTCATGAAGCCAATGTCTTTGAAGATGTCTTCACAGACAAGAAAAATCCACAGTTTGAGAGCTTTCTGACCCGCCGAGGCGATTCACATTCCCGCGGTTACGGCATGATGAACTGGGGAGATTCTCCGGACCCTGGCTACACCAGTCAGGGACGCGGCGGCGATGAACCAGTCTGGACAAACAATGAATACGACTATCCGCACGCCTGCTATGTGATGTATGCCCGCACCGGACTTCGCCGTTTTCTCGACTACGGCCTTGTCGCAGCAGACCATTGGATGGACGTGGACGTATGCCATTATAGCAATGACCCGCTGTTGTTCGGTGGCCAGTGGGAGCACACGAACGGCCACTGTAAAAACGGCCACATCGTCTGCAGCCACGAGTGGGTGGAAGGACTTTTGGATACCTGGCATTTCACCGGTAATCCGCGCGCGCTCGAGACAGCTATCGGCATTGGTGAAAATGTTCTGCGCCTTCTGGACACGCCGATGTTTCACCAAAAGGGCGGCATCAATGCTCGCGAGACCGGTTGGGCCCTGCGCACGCTGGTAGCACTCTACAAAGAAACTTACGATGAAAAATGGCTGAAAAAGTGTGACTGGATTGTCGGACACTTTACAGAATGGAAAGAAGAATACGGCCAATGGCTGTCCCCCTATCTGGACAATGTGGCAATCCACGTGGTGTTTATGATTTCCATTGCCGCGAGCAGTCTGATGCGTTACTACCGCATCCGCCCACAAGAACATATCAAGCACATGATTCTGGATGCGGTGGATGACATGATTGAAAACTGTATGCTGGAAGATGGAACCTTCTATTATAAAGAACTCCCAAGTTTAAACCGTCTTGGAAACAATCCTTTAATTATGGAAGCTCTGCAGAATGCCTATGAGTTGACGGGAAACGCCGACTATTTAAAGCCAGGTCTAGTCACGTTCCGCAATACCATCAACACTCCAGTAAAAGGCACCGTTTCTGGCAAAAAGCATGTCGGAGATTCCGTCATTGTACAGGGCGACGGCACAAAGACATTTGGACAATCCTTCCTGCCACTGGCACTCTTTTATAAAGCCGCCTCTGACAATGACCTGCTGTAACAGGTACTATCCGATTTTGTTGTCAGATTTTGTTGAATGATTGGCTTCTATTGAACTATTCGATTCTGCATAGCTGCCTATAAGTTGCCTATAAATTGCCTATGAGTTGTTCATGATAAATAACATGCATAACATGCCGGAAAAACTCCAAATTTTGAAGTTTTACTATACAGTTATCCGTTTCAGAAAGAGCCATGCTTTCTTCTGACTCAGGTGAGTTACCCCACCCCTGCTTAACATTCTTCCACAATATTTGAATGTTGATTCTGTATTTCTTCAAAGAATTTTTCTAAAAATTCTTCAAGGAATTCTTCAAAAATTTCTTGAAAAACTCTTTCTAAAACTTTTTCAAGAAATCAAAGAATACAAGCAGGGAGACCCACCTGACTAGTACTCCTAAGCGGTGCGCAGAAGTATTGTGCTTCATCATGTTCTTTTGCACGATACGCGCCCCGCTGAGAGGTACTTGAATCTATCTCTGCATTACACATATTCGCAGACACCCACAGATATTTCCACAGATATTCTACAGAAATTAATACAAATAAATCATTACATACTGTCCTGTATAAGAAACTCGATTTTCTGCCACTTCTTCCGGCGTTCCTTTCGCAATCACAGTTCCGCCTCGTTCTCCGCCTTCCGGCCCAATATCAATCAGATAATCTGCCGTCTTAATCACATCCAGATTGTGCTCAATTACCACCACCGTGTTTCCGTTATCCGTCAATCGGTGCAAAATCTCAACTAACTTATGCACATCGGCAAAATGAAGTCCAGTTGTCGGCTCATCCAGCACATAAATCGTCTTTCCTGTGCTGCGCCTAGAAAGCTCCGCTGCCAGCTTGATTCTCTGCGCTTCTCCGCCGGAAAGCTGTGTGGACGGCTGTCCCAGCTTAATATAAGAAAGTCCCACGTCATTCAGCGTCGCAATCTTTCTCGCAATCGACGGCACATTCTCAAAGAACTTCAGCGCTTCCTCCACCGTCATATCCAACACATCGTAGATGCTCTTTCCCTTATATTTCACATCCAGAGTTTCCCTGTTATACCGTTTTCCGTGGCACACTTCACACGGCACATACACATCCGGCAGAAAATGCATCTCAATCTTAATGATGCCGTCACCACTGCACGCTTCGCACCGTCCACCCTTGATATTAAAGCTGAAACGCCCCTTTGAATATCCCTTTGCCTTTGCGTCGGAAGTCGCCGCGAACAAATCCCGAATCAAATCAAACACACCTGTGTAGGTCGCCGGATTCGACCGCGGAGTCCTGCCAATCGGTGACTGGTCAATCGCAATAATCTTGTCCAACTGCTCCACACCGTCAATACCATCATGTTTTCCTGGAATGGTCCTCGCACGGTTCAGCTTTTTTGCCAGTGCCTTGTACAAAATTTCATTCACCAGAGAACTCTTTCCTGAGCCGGACACGCCTGTCACACAGGTCATCACGCCAAGCGGAAACTCCACATCAATATGCTTTAAATTATTCTCCGCTGCTCCGCGCACCTTCAGCCACCCTGTCGGCGCTTTTCTCACCTTCGGCACAGGTATCTGCATCCGGCCGCTCAAATAGGCCCCCGTCACAGAAGCCTCACACTGCATAATCTCCTCCGCCGTTCCTACAGCCACGACCTCTCCTCCGTGCTCTCCCGCTCCTGGCCCAATATCTATAATATAATCTGCCGCCCGCATGGTATCCTCATCATGTTCCACCACAAGCACACTATTTCCCAAATCCCGCAGGTGAAACAGTGTATTCAGCAATTTATCATTGTCCCTCTGATGAAGCCCAATACTTGGCTCATCCAGAATATAGGCTACACCCACCAATCCAGAACCAATCTGTGTCGCCAAGCGGATTCGCTGTGCCTCGCCGCCAGAGAGCGTTCCCGTCGCTCTGGCCAAAGACAGATAATCCAGCCCCACATTAATCAGGAAGCTGATTCGTGCCTTAATTTCTCTCAAAATCTGCTCCCCTATCATCTCCTGTGTTGGCGTCAGTTTCAGTTCATTCAAAAACTCCTGAAACTTCGTGATGGAAAGATTCGTTGCCTCAAAAATATTCTTATCTCCCACTGTCACGGCCAGAGAACTCTTCTTCAGGCGCTGACCACCGCAGGTCTGACACGGCGTGATGCGCATAAATGTCTCATACTCAGCCTTGGAACTCTCCGAAAACGTCTCCCGATAACGCCGATTCACATTTTCAATCAACCCCTCGAACGCCACATCATAAACGCCCTCTCCGCGCTGGCCGCGGTAGTATACTTTTACCTGCTTTCCCTTTGTTCCATACACCAGAATATCCTGAATTTCTTTCGGATACTGCTCAAACGGCGTCTCCAGGCTGAACTGGTATTCTTTCGCCAGCGCATCCAGAATCGCTCTGGTAAAACTGCTCTTATCCGTGCAGGACTGCCACCCCATCACTACAATCGCACCCTCAGCGATACTCAGACTCTTGTCAGGAATCATCAAATCCAGGTCAAACTCCATCTTATATCCTAGACCAAAACAGTCTGGGCAGGCGCCGAACGGATTATTGAAGGAAAAACTTCTCGGCTCCACCTCCTCGATACTGACGTTACAGTCTGGGCAGGCAAAACTCTGACTGAACTGTATTGGCTCGCCGTCTGTCACATCCACAATCATCAATCCATCAGATAGCTTCATCACCGTCTCAATCGAATCCGTCAATCGCTTCTCAATCCCTGGCCGCACAATCAGACGGTCCACAACAATCTCGATATTGTGCTTATTATTTTTATTCAGCTTAATCTCCTCAGACAGCTCATACAGATTTCCATCAATGCGCACTCTGACATAACCGCTCTTTCGGGCACTCTCCAACACCTTCACATGCTCGCCTTTGCGCCCGCGCACAACCGGAGCCAGCAGCTGAATCCTAGTCCGCTCCGGCATCCCCATAATCTGATCCACCATCTGGTCAATCGTCTGTTTCCGTATCTCGCGCCCGCATTTCGGACAGTGCGGAATGCCGATTCGAGCATACAGAAGCCTCATATAATCATAAATCTCCGTCACAGTGCCCACTGTAGAACGTGGATTTCTGTTCGTAGACTTCTGGTCAATCGAAATCGCTGGAGATAACCCCTCAATGCTCTCCACATCCGGCTTCTCCATCTGCCCTAAAAACTGTCTCGCATAGGAAGACAGCGACTCCATATAGCGTCTCTGTCCTTCCGCATAGATCGTATCAAAAGCTAGAGAAGATTTTCCGGACCCGCTCAGTCCCGTCAAAACCACCAGCTCATTTCTGGGAATATCCAGAGATATATTTTTTAAATTATGCTCATTTGCCCCGCGAATTTTAATATACTGCCTTGCCATAATGCTGCCTGTCCTCCTTGTAGACACGTTTTTACGTGCAGACCAATTTCATCCTGCCTCTCCATGAGTGTTCCCGATTCTGCCAATAAAAAGCGATCAACATACAAAAAATTTTTGAATTTTCTTTTTCTAAGTATAGCACAAATGTTCGTTCTTGTAAACACCTGTTCTATTTTTCAAATATTCTTTCTAATATCTGTCAGGAAAACGGGTCCCTCTGCAAAAGAAAGAATGTTCTCCCATTTTCTGAACTATTTTCAGAATAAAGGCAGAATAAAAACGCCCACTTGCTGTTCACAGCACAGATGAGCGTTTTCTTAGCATTGCCTTTTTTCCTGAGCTTGGGCAATTACAAACATTCATTGCAACTATTCTATTATAAACATTCCATCACAAGTATTCTATAATACAAACATTCATTGCAGACCCTTCATTGGAGACCCTTCATTGCGGACCTTTCATCTCTTATTCGTCCTTCATGGAAATATCCACAATCCACTGGCACAAGTCCTCATAGCTTTTCCCAATCGCCTGTGCTTCCTGCGGCATCAGGGAAGTAGGTGTCATTCCAGGCAATGTATTTGCCTCCAGGCAATAAACCTTTCCCGCCTTATCCATCATAAAATCCATTCTCGCATATTTTTTCAGGTGCAGCACAGAAAATACCTGTTCCGCCACATCCTGCATCTCTCTCGCCTTTTCCCCTGGCAAGTCGGCCGGACAAGTCTCAATGGTACTTCCTGCCTGATATTTATTCTTATAATCATAGAAACCAGCTAATGGTGCAATCTCAATCACCGGAAGTGCTTTTCCCTCAATCACGCCGACAGAGAATTCACGCCCCTCTATATACTGTTCCACAATCGCTTTTTCATCGTACTTTGCCGCCTCCTTCACAGCTGCAAAATACTCCGCCTCATTGCGCGCAATCGAAACGCCGACACTGGAACCGCCGCTGCATACCTTCACCACCACGGGGAACGGTACTTCTTCCGGCACTTTTTTCTGTAAATTTTCCATATAATCGCAGACACCAGCCGGCGTAGGAACATGGTGAAGCACAAACAAATCTTTTGCCAACCCCTTATCCATCGCCAACGCGGAGCTGACATAATCGGTTCCTGTATAGCGGATACCGAGCAAATCAAACGCTGCCTGCACCTTTCCATTTTCTCCATTTTCCCCATGCAGAGCCAAAAATACAATATCGGCCTTCTGGCAGAGCGCAATGACCTGCGGCCCAAAAAAGCTTTTTCCGCCGTCTTTTCTCATAGCCTTCACTGCCTCAATATCCGGCGCTGTGCTCGCAATGCTGCTGATTCCCTCAGACCAGTCCTTTTCCATCTCAAAAACACTCAAACCCGCAGAGCAACCAGAACATTCTCCCTCATACCCCAAATACACGTCCAGAAGAATCACCTGATGTCCCAGGCTTCTCAGAGCTTTATAAATTTTTGTTCCGGAACTCAGAGAGACATCCCTCTCTGTGCTGGTTCCTCCTGCCAAAACTACAATCTTCATATCTTATCTTTCTCCATTTCCAACGCGGCTCTGTCTGCCTTATCCATACGCTTCTGCGTATCTGCCATGCAGACTGCTGCCATTTTCTTTCTTTTTTCTGAAAACCAGGTATCGTCGAACATACTATCATACATACAAAAAATACATTCCACATCCCGTACATTTTATTCTATCACGCCATTATATAGAAGTCACCGAAAAAATGATTTTTCATTTTAAATTTTTCTCTCGCCATTCGCATCTCATTCTCTCAAATCATGTATCGTTTCATTTATAAAAACGTTTCCTGGGCAACAGGGAAACTCTCAGAAATCCTCACTCACCTTTCCAAACAGATGGAACGCTATTCTGGATAATCTGTGCGACTGTCTCTACACGTTCTATACATCCCTTCTCTACCCAGCATTTCAATATCATGGTAAAGCCCGCCTGAAACCCAACAAAGTAGAGCAGCATTTCATTTTCCGATGTAATACCAGCCTTTAAGCAGAGCGGTTTAATCACCTGATTCCACAGCGGTTCAAACCCCTGTTTCAGCGGAAATTCCCGCCTGGTTTTCAAAGCAACCCGATAAAAATCTTGGTGTTCCCGAATAAACTCTAAAAACGGAATGAAAGATTCCAGAGATAGAGGCGTTACGCTTCCAGGAAAAGGATAATGATCCATAAGCCTCCTTCGCAGATTTGTCTCCATCTGCTCAATCATATCATACATGTCAATATAATGCGCATAAAAAGTGGAGCGATTCACACCCGCTTTCTCGCATATCAGGCGTACTGTGATTTTTTCAAATGGTATTTGATTCATCAGTTCTAACATAGCTTGTTCCATGCGTGCAGCAGAACCCTGAAATTGTCTGTTGTTTTTCTTGTTCATAAGGTGCCTCCAAAGTTCCAACACAAATTGAAAGATTGATGATTGCAATTCCTATTTTAACCGATTATGATAAAAGAAGCAAGAAAATCAGGAGGCATACTACATGAAAGCAGCGATTTATTTCGGACAGAGAAACGTAGAAATTCGGGAATTGCCCAACCCTGTTTGTGGTGATAACGATGTCGTAATTCAAAATATCTATTCCAGCATCTGCGGAACTGATGTGGCAGTCTATACAAAAGGGCCGAACACCGGCCACCGAATCCAGGTAGGCGGTGAGTTCGGGCATGAGACAGTCTCCCGCATCATAGAAGTGGGTAAAAATGTAACGGAATTCAAAGTCGGTGAGCGAGTCTATCCCTATCCTCTTTATGCCAAAAATGACACCAGACGAGCCGGTACTATCGGCGGCTTTTCAGAGTATATTCTTGTTCCTGAAGCTCGGCGCAACCATTCCCTCTATGCTGTTCCAGAGGAAATCTCTGACAGACTGGCCTGCCTAATCGAACCGTTCACAGTGGGCTGTCGCGCTGCCCGTCGAGGACAACCTCAAAAAGGCGAGCATGCCGTGGTATTTGGCTGTGGAACGATTGGTCTGGCTGCGGCCGTAGCCCTGAAATACTTCGGAATGGACAAAGTCATGCTCTGTGACATATCCGATTTCCGACTGAAAATCGCGGAGAATCTTGGTTTTGCTGTCTGCAACACCAAAACAGAAAATTTTATAAAAAAGGCTGCCGATTACTTTGGAAGCGCCCCTTCTCTGACTGGCATGGTACCGGCCATCGACTGCTGGATCGACGCGGCTGGTGCAGAAGATATTCTGGATTCTTTCATACAGTACGGGAAAATCATCAGCCGCTTTGTATCAGTAGCTGTGAACAACAAACCTCGCCAGCTTGACCTCCTACACATGACATATGCACAGAAAAGTATTATTGGATCTGGTGGTTACTTTCCGGAGGATGTCCGAGATGTCATGGCAATCATGGCAAGCAGAGCATGGAACCTGGAAACTATCATTACACAAGAATTCCCGCTTGAACAGATTTCTCAGGCAATCCAAACTGCAGCAGATGCGAACAGAGCTTTTAATGTGACAATTCGGTTTTAAGAGTTTTGGGCGGGAATTCTGTACATTCATATGCCGCATACCCTGCCCGAAATGCTCTCCTAAACAAACAGACCTGCTGCCGCAGACATTTTATCCGCAGCAGCAGGCTTTTATTTTTGTTATCCTTTTTATTCTTTTTTTGTATTTATTCTTTTTT
>JAUNGE010000063.1:0-3958 GCA_030524675.1 bacterium | reverse complement strand
AATTCAAAAACTATCAGCATGAATCCAAAAACTATCAGCGCTCAAAAATCTCCATGAACTCCTCGCCAGTGATGGTCTCTTTCTCCAGCAGATACTCTGAAAGTTCATTCAGTTTTCCCGCATGCGTCTTCAAAATATCCAATGCCTTCGCATACTGCGCCTTCACAACCTCAATCACTTCCTCATCCACTTTGCGCGCTGTCTCTGGAGAGCAGGTGAGGGAGGTATCTCCACCAAGGTACTGATTGGTCACTGTCTCCAGCGCTACCATGCCAAACTGATCGCTCATACCATAGCGTGTCACCATCGCACGGGCAAGTTTCGTCGCCTGCTCAATGTCATTGGATGCACCTGTCGTGATGGAATGGAACATAAATTCCTCCGCCGCACGTCCGCCTGTCAGCGTCGCAATCTTGTCAAGCGCTTCCTCTTTGCTCATCAGGAATTTTTCTCCTGCTTCCACCTGCATGGTGTATCCCAGAGCACCAGATGTGCGCGGAATAATCGTAATTTTATGCACTGGTGCAGAATGGCTCTGGCAGGCAGCAACCAGTGCATGTCCAATCTCATGATAAGCCACAATCCGCTTCTCTTTCTCTGGAATCACAGCGCCCTTTCTTTGGTATCCTGCAATCACCACTTCGACGCTCTCCTCCAAATCCTGCTGAGAAACCACATTTCTTCCCATACGAACCGCGCGCAGCGCTGCCTCATTCACAATATTCGCAAGCTCTGCACCGCTCGCACCAGAAGTCGCACGGGCAATCGCATTGAAATCTACACTATCTTCCAGCTTCACAGACTTGCCATGCACACGCAGAATCGCCTCACGGCCTCGAAGGTCCGGCAGCTCCACTGGAATTCTCCGGTCAAAACGGCCTGGACGCAGCAGAGCCTGGTCCAGAGACTCTGGACGGTTCGTCGCCGCCAAAATCACAACACCCTTCTTTCCATCAAATCCATCCATCTCTGTCAACAGCTGATTTAAGGTCTGCTCTCTCTCATCATTTCCGCTCATGCCGCTGCCGTCACGCTTTTTACCGATGGTATCAATCTCATCAATAAACACAATACACGGCGCTTTCTCGTTCGCCTGCTTAAACAGATCTCTGACCTTCGCAGCACCCATACCAACAAACATCTCCACAAACTCTGAGCCGGAGATGGAGAAGAATGGCACATGGGCCTCTCCCGCTACCGCCTTTGCCAGCAACGTTTTACCAGTTCCAGGAGGGCCAACCAAAAGCGCGCCCTTCGGCAGCGTCGCACCAATCTCCGCATACTTTTGCGGGTTGTGCAGGAAGTCCACAATCTCTTTCAGCGCTTCCTTCGCCTCATCCTCTCCTGCCACATCCGCGAACGTCTTTCCAGTCTCATTTTCTGCATAAATCTTCGCGTTGGACTTTCCGAATGTCATGGCATTTCCGCCCATTTTGGAAGTCATTCTGCGCATCATAAACTGCCCCAGTATAAAGAACACTGCAAACGGAAGAATCCAACTCAGCAGCTTCGTCAATGGAGAAACCGGCGTCGGAATCTCCTCGCTAAAATCAATGCCTGCCTGATACAGGCGCTCTGTCAGATTTTCATCTGGGAAATTTCCTGTCTTAAAATAAACTGGACGGCCATTTTCTCCCTCAATCACAAAACGCAGCTCTGTGTCGCCGCGATACACCTCTTTCACCTGTCCATTATCCACCATACGCAGAAACTGGTTGTACGGCACCTCCTGCACCGAACGCTCCAGTATGGATGGAAATGCAAACACATTCAACAATGCCACCACAACCATGGCAATCACATAGTACATTACCAGATAGTACGCCAACGGTTTTTTTGGCTCTTTCGGCTGTTTCCCGCTATTTTCAGTACCCATACTTTAAATTCTCCCTTCGTTCATTTTCTTTTGTTCTCTTTTGCTGCCTGCTGACAGCAGGCATGCCTGTTTACCATGAAAGTCCCTGACAGCGACCATGTTGTGCATGCTCGCCTGCACAGACATATGGCATCGGATAGATGAAGCTGCATCAGACTCATCTCGAAGCTAACCTCAATTTTCCCTTCAAAATATGGTCTTCAGATACTTTAGAATAGCTCTTTTTTCCTGCCTTTGTCAAGAACCCGCCCCCATTCTTTACCATCTTTTAAGATTCATCATACACTTTTTATAAGTATAAACGCGATATGAATTTTTTAATATTCTAGGATACACATTTTGAAAATTCTCGATGTATATTCAAAGAAGCAGGAATTTTCAAAAAATTGTGTTGTCTTTTTCGCAAATCGCAATATAATCCGAAAATACAAAAAAATCCGAAAAGTTTAATGAAGTTGTAAGATATATTTCAAAACTCCTCTGGTAATTTATGCTATAATCAAAACAAGAAAATAGAAATACCAGTATAACCCGTATATGGTATCACTTTATTTCTGATAGGTACATTCAAATATGCAATGCATATATCATATCAAAACATGAAAACAGAACTATTATATGGTTATAAAGGAGGATTTGTATGAAAAAGAAAAATTTAATTTCCGTTTTTGCTGTGACCGCCCTGTTGACTCTTGGTTCTGCAGTCACCTCATTCGCAGCTGGTTGGACTACGAACAGTGCCAATCAGTGGATTTACATTGATTCTGACGGCGAGCAGGTATTTGACGAGTGGCGCAAAGATGCATCCGGCACCAACTTCTATTATCTGAACAGCGATGGTGTGATGGCTGTCAATTCTTTAATCAACGGCAATTACTACGTGGGAGCCGATGGTGCCATGGTGAAAAATTGCTGGCAAAGACTTCCAGGTGACGATGAATGGGACAGCGACCTTTACTGGTACTACTTCTCCGACACAGGAAAAGCCCTGGAGAGCGGCTGGAAGACCATCAATGGACAGCGCTATTATTTTGAAGACTATAAGATGAAAACAGGATGGCTGAACTCCAATGATTCCACCTACTATCTGGATGACAGCGGCGCTATGGCGATAGGATGGCGTTATCTATATCCGGATGATGAAGATTCCAACGAAGAATACTGGTTCTACTTCGGCAGCAATGGCAAAATGTCCTTCAGCAAAGAGCAGAAAATTGATGGTTCTTATTACGCATTTGACGGCACCGGCCGTATGCTCAGCGGATGGGTAAATCTCTCCGATTTCACCAGTTCTTACTTTGATAATCTGACAAACAAACAGAATGTAGATGCTCTGCGCTACTACAACGCAGGTGGACAGCAGGTAAACGGCTGGATGTACACTATGACTCCTGACGATTATGACGAGGGATGGTATTATTTCCGCGATGGCCGTGCCTACAATCCAAACTACAAAACCACAAAACTGGATGACAACTACTGTGTGGCAAAAATCGACGGCAGTGTATACTGCTTTGACAAAAACGGATATATGATGACCGACTTGATCGAGACTTCGGATGGACGCCTCTTCTACTTCGAGGAGAACGGACGCATGGCAACCGGAAAAATTGAAATTGATGGTGAGCAGTTCTATATGGATACCACCGGCAAGCTGGGAAGTATCGGAAGTGCTTATACCGGTGCGAAGAATGGATATCTCTATGAGAACGGCACACTCATAACCGCAGATTACGGCACCAAATATGAAATCAAGACCGTGGATGGTAAGCGCTATCTGGTAAATGAAAAAGGTAAAATCAAGACCAGCGGCACTGTAAAAGACAGCGATGGTACTTCCTACAAAGTAACCAAAAACAGCAACGGCGGCTATGATATTGTTGTAACGCACTGATTGGTACACGACATATAAGGGACTGAATCATCAAATATAAATATCACAGAACACCTGTTATACTGTTTTATACGATTAAGTCATAACTGAAAATGAGTCCCAGAAGGATGAAACACCGATTCTTCTGGGACTCTCTTATTTTCTTCTCTTATGTGCTTCTTTTATTTTTTTCCTGATGTTCGGCTTTT
>JAUNGE010000121.1 GCA_030524675.1 bacterium | reverse complement strand
TCATGGAAATATACAGAAAGTCATGGTAAAGATACAGTATGCGGTTTGGCATGCAGTTTTGAAATGTGAGATATCCAGCAAAACGGGGAGGTTTTTGTTTGGGGAAAATTGGTTTTGGTAGGGTGAAAATGCAGAAGATGAGGCGGAAGACAACGCAAAAAACAGGAAAGGAGACAGAAGACAAGATGGAAAAAAATAGTATGCAGGAAGAGGGCTGGGAAGAGGGCTGGGAGGAGCGGCTGCTGCAGCGCTGGTGCGATGCTCTTCTTTCCTGCCAGATTCGGGAAATGCCGCAGAAAATATTTCGGGGAGGAATTCTGTGTCCAGCGTGCGGCAGAATTCATGGCAGATGTGCGGATGCCATCTATCCCATGCTGTATCTGAGAAAACAGACGGGGGATGAGAAGTATCTGGAGAGTGCAAAGCTGCTGTTCTCGTGGAGTGAAAATATGGTGCAGCCCGATGGGCGCTATCTCAACGATTTTGACAGCGACTGGGCGGGAATCACTGTGTTTGCGGGGATTGGCTTGGCAGAATCGCTTTTGGATTTCTCAGAACTTTTGGATGAGATGACTGTGGAAGCGTGGAAGAAGCGTCTGTATCGTGCGGTTTGGTATCTGATGGAACATATTATGGAATTTTCTGGAAACATCAATTATCCTGTGACAGCGTCCTATCTGTTTGAGTTGGCAGGAATGGTGTTTGGGGAGAATCTGTTTTATAAAAAGGCGAGAGAGCTGGCGCACTGGTCTTTAGATTATTTTACGGTGGATGGATTATTTTATGGGGAAGGACTCTCCAGATGCCCTCTGAGTGAAAAAGGATGCCGTCCGGTGGATTTAGGTTATAATGTGGAAGAATCCCTGTCAGCGCTTCTTCACTATGCGGTGCTGGCAGAAGATGAGGAAGTATATGAGAAGACGATACAGTCCATGAAAACACACCTTCTTTTTATGCTGCCGGATGGTGCATGGAACAATAGCTGGGGAACCAGAAATAATAAGTGGGCATACTGGGGAAGCCGAACATCGGATGGCTGCGCGCCAGGCTGGGCTTTGGCTGGGCTGCGCGAGCCGGTTCTTCGTGAAGCAGTGATGAGAAATATGCGGCTTTTGTGTGAATGTACAGGGGATGATACAGAAAAAGGAGGTTTGCTGTATGGCGGATGGATGAACCAGGAGGCCAAGGTAGCGCCTTGCGTGCACCACACATTCTGCCATGCGAAGGCGCTAGCCGAGTGGCTGTTCTTGAGAGGAAAGCAGGAAACCGATACTTTGTTATCCGACTCTCTGTCATCTGAGTTTCTTCTGCCGATAGAGCGGATGAATGGCGTTCGTTTCTTTCCATCCATTCGCGTCTGGTTGGTGAGAAAACATGGATTTCTAGGAACAGTATCGGATTATGATATTGTGTACAGCAAAGAAGGACACGCGCATGGAGGCAGCTTGACTATGCTTTGGGCAGACGGCGCGGGCCCGATTTTTGCAGGAACCATGACGAAATATGAGATGATAGAACATGGAAATATGCAGCTGGCGCCGGATATGGGAGATATTGCTCTGACGCCGCGGCTGCAGTATGAGGAAGATGGGTGCTATTTCAGAAGCTGCAACGATTTGCAGGCTGTGGTGCAGGAGCGTGCGGCAGCGGATGAGAGCGATGCAGTCTGCATTGCGGCAAAGGGGACTCTGCGTGACAGAGAGCAGCGGGGGCAGGAGTTGTATCAGATGCAGTATCGATGGGAACAAGAAGGCTTTTTGATGGAAGCAGAGTGTGAGACAAGAGATGTCCTGTGGTGTCTTCCGGTGATTGCCTCGTGGAAGGACCAGTTTTTGCAAAGGGCGGGAAATGTGTGGGAACTTCAAAAAGAGAATGGGGAACGTTTCCTGCTGTCTGGCAATCGGGACTTTTTGATACCTCAGGATAGAATTTTTAATCTGGTTGGAGGATTTCTGGCAGCAAAAATCGTGATTCCTCTAAAACGCGGGGAGAGAGGAAAGATGCGCGTGCAGAGAGAAATAAGGGGAGAAATAAGGGAGTGCAGAGAAAAGTAAATATGCCGGCAGCAGGAATAGATAAGAGGAAGAATAAGAGAAAAAGAAAAGAAGAGGTCACATCGGCGGCAACATTTATACGGAGAATGTGGACGGTATCAATGTCC
>JAUNGE010000120.1 GCA_030524675.1 bacterium | reverse complement strand
CGTCTGGCAGCAGCTCAGGCAGCTATCAACAACAAATAATAAAAATAGCTGCTCGGATTTGAGCAGATAAAAACCTTTGATTTATGAGGGGTTCCGTATTATTGCTAAATAGTATGGAACCCCTTATTTTGTGTACTTTTTGATGTTTATGCTGAAAATAAGGGGAATTCAGATGAATAGGAGGGGAGAAAATGGATAAATAGCATGAAAAGGTGCTAAAAATGGTATCTGAATATCGAATACTTAAAAATGGTACGAAATGCTAATAACTATAAGAAATGTAGTGGTTTTCGTGGATAAAACAGCAAGAGCAACATAAAAATCGTGTTCACCTTTATTTAAACACATATTTGTGCATCAAAAAGGAGACAAAGAGTGAAAGTATATGCGTATTTACAAGTAAATGAGGCTGAGAAGGCAGATGGTAAGCAGAGAAGAATTATGGAGGAATATTTAGAAAACAATCAGATTGATTATATAAAGATTGTAGAAGAGGTAGTAAGTGCATCAGTAAAATCAAGTAATAGAGATAAATTTGTTGCATTAGTAGATACTCTGTAAGCGCCAAATAGGTTCTTATTAAAGGCGGATTCCGTAAAGATCTGTAAAAGCAGCATCTGTGATCTGCTTAAAAAAATGCCGGCAGTTGTGGATAAGTCTAGTATAACAAAGATTTGTGTGGATGACTTTGCTTTTCGTAAGAGATATACTTATGGAACAGTAATGGTTGACCTGGAAACCCACAGGATTATTGACCTCTTGGATTCCAGGGAAACGAGCAAAGTTGAGGAATGGCTAAAATCCTATCCAAATCTTCAGGTCATTTCACGTGATAGTGCACAGACGTATGTCTCTGCGGCAACTAATTCCCATCCGGAAGCATTACAGATTAGTGACCGCTTCCATTTGTTGGAAAATTTATCCGGGGCGGTGGAAGAATACATGTACAGACTGTTTCCCTCCCGTTTAGCAATCCCTGTTGTTTCACAAGATCCGGAAATGCAGGCCCTATATGATACAAGGAACCGTTCGGAAAGGATACGATTTGCCCGGAAAAAACGTTCAGAAGGATATATGGTTAATGATATCGCACTTCTTCTTCATTCATCCGTGACAACTATAAAACGATATCTTTCGATGCCTGAAGACGAAATCTCAGAGAAGGAAGAAAACACCCGTGAACGGCAGCATCTTGAACAAATACAGAAAAAACAGGCAGCAATCAATGAGGTCCGTAAACTATATTCTGAAGGGCATTCGATTGACGAAATTACCCGTATTACAGGACATGTCACAAAGACTGTTAAAACGTATCTGAAAGAGAACTGTCCACTGGTTAATGGGCATTATGACCGAAGAATGTCGGGAAAACTGGCACCATATGAGCAGGAAGTCATTGAAATGCGGGCCAGGGGATTTACATATGCCAAGATTCACGAATGCATAACTCAAAAAGGATACATAGGCATGATTGCATCCCTGAGGGTCTTTATGCAAAAGGAACGGACCCATCAGAAAAGTATTTCCGTGCAGGAGGATACACCGGTTGAATATATTCCCCGTAAGACCATGTGCCAGCTTATCTACCATGAACTGGAAAGTGTAAAAGGGATCACAGAAGAACAATATAAAGCTTCAATAAAAAAATATCCTGTCCTTGGCTAGTTATATATGTTATTGAAAGAATTCTATCGTATTATATTTTCCAGAAAAAGCGAAGCGTTGGACTCCTGGATGGAAGCAGCTATACAGCTGAAAATAGATAAACTGGACCGTTACGTCAATGGCCTCAAAAATGATCTTCAGGCTGTAAAAAATGCCATTACCCATCCATACAATAACGGCTTGGCCGAGGGTAGTGTAAATAAAATCAAACTTACAAAGCGTATTATGTATGGAAGAAATAGTTTCGCATTGCTGAAAGCTAAGCTCCTCATAAATGAATATTTTTACCAAATCAACTAGAATTGGAAAGAACCTATTTGGCGCTTACTCTTTTCCTTTTTCTCACAATTTAAAAAAGGGTGGTGGTGGTGCCTTGATGGTGGGAAAAAATAGAGAGGAAGAGGAGAGAGAAGAGGATTTCTTCTTCTTTTCTGCGTTCTCTCAGTATTAGATGGGGCTGGATATTGATGGGGAAGTGTGGTACCTGTCTTTAAGAGTTGAACTCAAAAAATGGTGCTAAACCACAGTTTAAAACC
>JAUNGE010000119.1:1866-2206 GCA_030524675.1 bacterium | reverse complement strand
ACATATGTCTAATTAAATTGAGTTATACTAGTGTTAAAAAGAAAGTCTGGAGCAGCACTTTTTGATGAAATTGTTATAGGGGATAAGAAAGTCTTGGGTAAGTATAGAAAGCAGATTAAAGAAATGGTTGCTGAGGAGTTGTTGTTAGATATAGATACGGACGGAGATTCTGAAAAATAACTATTTTTTCATAAAAGAATATGCTTTGTAAGACTATCCGATAAAGTATAAGGGTGATAAGAAATGAATGATGCTGAAAGAGAAACGTTGTATCAAAGGTGGCAGGAAAAGAAATTTAACGGACAAACATTTTGTAATGCTGAAACGATAAAAAAATGTA
>JAUNGE010000119.1:0-1856 GCA_030524675.1 bacterium | reverse complement strand
TTTTTAAAGTATAAAAATTTTAGGGTTCTATTGAATAGATTAGATATACTGAGCAAAGTATCAACTATTAAATATGGACAACAGATGTTGACACAGATAAATGAAATAAGGTTTTCAGATCTTACAAAAAAAGTTGGAAATCGGTTATTGTTTGATAATTATAACAACATTATTGAGCGAGGAAAAATCGTAGGATTAAAAGGACCAAATGGAAGTGGTAAAACAACATTAGTTAAACTGTTAAGGAGCTTCTTGTATAATTCAAGTATAAGGAATTCCGAGAAAGAAGGTTGAGAAAAAAATACCTCAGAGTAAAATAAGATTACTGACTTTGGACGGTTAGTAAAAAATCTTATTAAACAGAGAGGTATCTGAAATGAATTCTAACACACAGAACGCAAAAATTAAATCTATTACGGAAAAAACTTTAATTGTTGGTATCGATATTGGAAGTGAAACACATTACGCAAGGGCCTTTGACTGGCGAAACTACGAGTACTCAAAGAAGCCATTCTCATTCAATAACGATGAAGATGGATTTAAAGCATTCAGCTCATGGATCAATGAGATTGCAGAGAAACATGGTAAGAATGCGGTAATTCCAGGAATGGAACCTACCGGTCATTACTGGCTAAACCTTGGAGCGTACCTGCAGGAACAGGGAATGAAGCCGGTACATGTGAATCCGCATCATGTTAAAAAGTCTAAAGAACTGGATGACAACAATCCGAACAAGAACGACCGTAAAGATCCAAAGACGATTGCGGGTCTGGTAAATGAAGGAAGATTCTCATATCCATATATTCCGATAGGAATCTATGCAGAAATCAGAAGTCTGTCTAACCTTCGTATTCAGACACAGGAAGAGATTTCAAGGATCAAAAATCGAATTGCCCGCTGGTTCAGCATCTATTTTCCGGAAATGAAAGACGTTTATAAGAAACCGAATGCCAAAAGTGGGATGATGGTGATCAAAAAGGCACCCCTTCCAGTCGATATCAAAGCGTTGGGAGTGGATGGAGTAAATCAGATATGGAGAGATGCAAAGCTGAAAGGCGCCGGTCTGAAGAGGGCAAAGACCCTGGTAGAGGTTGCAGAGCACAGCATTGGAAATACAGAGGCTCCAGGAAGTGCAAGAATTGAGATCAGAATGCTTCTTGCTGATTATGAAGTGTACAGCAAACGAATGGATGAACTGATGGTGGAGATAGAGGAAAAACTATCAGAGATTCCATATATCGATAAACTGCTTGAAATCAATGGAGTAGGGATAAAAACCGTGAGTTGTTTTGTAGCAGAGGTGGGTGACATTAGTCGTTTTGATAACCCCAAGCAGCTGCAGAAACTGGCAGGATATGCCATTGTTTCCAATGATTCAGGAAAACACAACGGTGAGAGTCGCATCAGCCACAGAGGAAGAAAACGCCTGAGATATGCTTTATATGAAGCGGCAATCTCGGTAATCGGGAAAAATCCTGAGTTTAAGTCGATACACAAATACTATCTGACAAGGACGAAAAATCCGCTGAAAAAGATGCAGTCAGTCATAGCGATTGCATGTAAGCTGATCAGGATCTTCTACATGATTCTGACAAAGGGCAATGATTATGATGGTCAGAAGATGTTGCAAGATATCGTAAGACCGGAAATCGCAATGGCAGCATAAAGAAACAGGAAAATACAGTAATTCGTGGCTGGTCTGAGCACTTAAGGTGAAGATCAAAGTGCCCCGATCAGGCACGATAGCTGAAAAACAGAATGTAACAGGAAAACGTCCACTGAAAAGTGCTGTTGCAGGAAGAAGTCAGTAATAAAACATACAAAGAATGAGCCAGTAGTCGGCAGGAATATTTTCC
>JAUNGE010000118.1 GCA_030524675.1 bacterium | reverse complement strand
GTTACTGTTCAGAGGTTAACTTGCGATAGAAAACCCGATGGTGTAGACTTTTCTTAGTTGAAACCATCGGGTTTTCTGTACCCAAATATCTGGGATACTCTGTTAAATAAATTCGTTTCTTCATTTTGGCGCATCTGAACAAGCATGCTCATGCATTGGCAGAGATATTCGATGGTCTCGAAACTCCTGAATGTTACAGCCTGCTGTTGTTTCCGTTTGTAACTTCTCAGTAACCTTTCGGATTCATTATTCGTGGTGGGAACTCTGTGATCATGCAGGAACAGAAGATGATTGGACATGTATTCTTCCATCCTCAAGTACAGGTTGTACCCTTCTTTATAGTAAGCATTTGCCGGAATGTAATCGTATTCTTCTTTTGCTTTCTGCAGTGTCGCCCGGTAGCGTTCTTCGAACCTGCTGACCATTTCAGCATCTGGTTCTGCTTCTGGCGGGAGACCATTCCGGTAGTGGATCATTTCCTGTATCAGTGACTGCATTTCTTTGTTCCAGGTCCGGTCCGCTTCATTATCCATACTGTCTTTTAGATAACGCAGGATATGTGCAAGACATTCCTGGTGGTCAGAACCGTAGTTATAAAAGGTTTTATCATGGTCGTGGACCAGAATACCCTGATAGTCTTCCACCGGAGTACCCGTTACTCCCTCGTGGCCCTTTTTCCTGCGGGCAAAATACAGTGCCTTTCCATCCGGGGTGGCACATACATAAACATAGGCATTGTTACCGTTTTCCTTTGCATTTGTACAGTCCGTATGCATGACAGGAGAAAGCATCATATCTGCAAACAGAGTTTTTCTCTCCGCTTCTGTCTTTGCGGCGAATTCTTTGCTGAGTTTATTTATCATACCTTTGGAAATGTTGAGTCTGCCGCCGGTCAGATCGGACAGGAACTTTCTGCTCTTGTCGATGGAAGTGCAGCAATCATTATTCAGCAGGAACAGGAAAGCCTTGACGCTTCCGCCGTAATTTACATCATCCACAACACCGTCAGGAAATTCCGCATGGATCCTCTCACCGGTTCTGGAGTTATAATACACATCCGCGTGGTATTCTGTGACTTCCAGTATTGTACGGACGTTGATGAGCTGCTTTATAATGACTTTTGGAGTCTTTTTGAAATCCGGGTCATCCAGGACTTCTTGTGGAGGTGGCAGCAAGACTGGCTCTGTGGTAGGAACCTGCTTTTTTCTGCCATGGCCCTTGTGGCCAGGCTGTCCCCCTGGTTTCCGACCGCTTTTTTCCCGGCTGTTGGAGATCTTTTTGTGACGGAGCGTTTTAGAAGACGGAATGGAAGAGTTTTCGTAATCCCGATTCATCTGTGCCCTTAATTTCAGATTTTTTCCTTTTTCCTCTTCCAGTTCGGTCTCCAACCCATAGATCCGCTGACGCTGCTCCGCGATCTTATTCAGGGCATCATCCAGTCTGCGCTCAGCCTTTAGCGCCCGCTGTTCCATGCAGACATTTTCCTTTTCAGCAGTCTGCAGCTTCCCGGAGTATTCTTTTTCCAAATCCTCATAGACTGCAAACCACTGGTTTCGCACTGTGATGGTCTCGCAGTGTGCCCTGGCCAGTTCCTCCTCCAGCTCCCGGTTTCTGCGTTCCAGAGCACGCATTGCTTTCCGAAACTCGCTCTCCATCCGGACGTACCTTTCCCCTGATTTAAATGCCGTTATTTCAGCCTGTGCTGCTTTTAAACGGTATTCAAGAATAGAGATACGTTCAAAGGAAATGTTCATACGGTCAGCCTTTCTTTACAACATTCAGCATTCTATCTATCATAGATATCAGCTCGGTATTATGGGATTCCAGGACTTCAATCTTGCCTTTTAATGCCGCGATTAGTTCCTCTCTTGCCTGGGCTTCTTCTTCCAGCAGCTCCATCGATTTGTGGAGGAGGGCGATTTCTTCGTCTTTGCTTAAAGCCATATGAATTCCTCACTTTCTGGAATAATTATACCAGAAGTGCCTAAAAAAGCGAATCTTCGCCATTTTTGACACTGTCATTTTGACGGTGGATAACTATAGGAAATGATCCTGGATACCGGTCTGGCAAAGGTGAGAAAGACAGAAAATATCGGGATTTACGAAAAAAATGTGGATAATCTTTCGGAAAAGAAACCGCCAGGAAAATCATAAACACGATTCCTCTGGCGGTCATAACTTATCCACAAATAAAAAAATTAAAATTCAGCACTTTTCACAATAACTGATAGGTGGGTGTGAACAGTAAC
>JAUNGE010000117.1 GCA_030524675.1 bacterium | reverse complement strand
CCTCGTAAAAATGCGCTGTTTAACAATTTAAATTTTTCTTCGTGAAACAACCCTGCCTATTGAAACGGAGAAAAACTCCTGCGGTGTGAACCAACAGCGAACAGGTTACACTGCTGCGGCTTCATGATTCCCTGCCTTCCGGAAGCAGTTCCAGTTCTTCCATCATAATGCAGCTTTTTATCCTGTTCTCCCGGACAAGCTCTTTGCATTTTTTCAGATTCATCCACACAACCTCTTCCACTTCGGACTCCTGCAGGGTCAGTTCCTCCGTAGAGACGTCTTTCCACAGGCAGTATACATTGCTGACCTGGTTATCCACAAACAGCCTGCCATAAAACACATCCTTCCAGCAAAATCTCCGCTGTCCGCAGTAGATCAGTTCTTTTTCATCCACAATTAATCCCAGTTCTTCCTTCAGCTCCCGTACCGCGGAAGGGATAAAATCCACTCCCGCCGGAATATGCCCTGCACTGGAAATATCGTAACAGCCCGGATGGGAATCCTTATTTTTGCTCCGCTTCTGAAGCAGTACCTCCACGCCGTCCGGTCTTTCCCGCAGCAGCCACACATGGGACGTCCTGTGCCGGATTCCTTCCCGGTGGGCAATCTCCCTGTCTACCATCTCCCCGGTAGGAACCCCGTTTTCATCCACAATATCCAATAATTCCATACTCTCCACCTCCTGATATTTCAATGGGGTTTCACTATTATACAATTCGTTTTTCGTTACCATTTACACCGTGGGTATAAACAGTAACCGTTTTTCTTTGCTGTTTACAAAGTATACTATAATTATAGTCGTTTCAGATTGCAAGTTATATTGCGAAAAACAATCGTTACTCTTCATCCCTGCGGTTCAAACAGTAACGAATTTGGTACATTTGGAGTTCGCCTTCTTTATTGTCCTAATTTCATTAGGTCTTTTTTTATTATGCCAATAGATTATTCCTCGTAGATATGTCGGGCAAAAAATATTTATATTATCCGGCTCAGACAAAAGATGCCCATATTACGGCATGGGTAAGACAATTATGCAAAAATTCCTTTGAAAATTCGCTGGGAAATTTTCTTACCGCATTCTCAGGCGGACAGAAGCTGAGCCAGGAGGACGCCGACGAATTAAGAGCCTATTTAAAATCTTATGAGGACATTGATAGCGATTAAATATTCTCATCTCGTTTGCACTAAATCTATTAGGACAAAATGGCCTAATTTTATTAGGTCATTTTGTCTATTCTGTCAATAGACTATTCACAGTAAATATTGTACAATCAGATACAAGGTTAGCTAATCCTTAAAATTTCCAGCTATAAACCCGCGCACTTTATAGCAAAAGTAAAGGAGTTATTATATGAAAACATCATTCAAAAAATTAGGAGTTATTATTATTAGTGTAATTATGATGGTAGGAATAAACGCTTTTCCTGTATTAGCATCCAACATAACAGAATCGATTTTGCCAGAACCATATATTTTTTCGGAAGAACCTATTGATATGCCTGATATAAACACGGAAATTTCTGATAAGTTATTGACTGGCCCTGAAACCCGTGATGGTAATAAGCCAACTAAAATATATGATTTTGCAAAAAGCGGAAAGTATTCTTTTGAATATTCTAATACCCCGCATGGCTTCAGCAGATGTTGGTCTAGATACAAATTTACCAATTGTTCCTCTACAATGTATCTTAAAATCAAAGATCAGGTGTCTTCCAATACCAGTAACTGGTATTATGAAGTATATTGCAATGGAAAGTCTATCGGAAACTACACCTGTAAACCTGGTGCCTCCAGAATCTGTACAATAAAGAATCTAAAAAAGTCCGATAAAATTTGGTTTTATATTGCAGCAGGTACCCAAACTGTAAAGGGTTATGGTTCTTTAGATAATAAAAAATAAAGAGGAAAAGCATGATTGGAAAACGAATTTTTTTCGGAATTTTAGCAGGAAGCTTGTTATGGGCAATCAGGACTGTGCTTATTCCACTCTTTAGAGGGGAACTTTCTCTGGACATAGGAGAATATATGTTAAGCAGATTACAACTTCAGCTAATACCCCTCTTGTGTTATTGGGTACTTGGCATCTTAATCGTGTTTGTCTGCGCTTTCCTGAAAAACCTGTATAAAAAAATGCAATAGAATACTATCGGCAATTATCTGCGTTATGCAAAGGGGCTGCCGCATCAGATTTACAAAATCACAGATGCGGCAACCTTTTTTACTGTTCACGGGAAGAGGAATTTATTTTGCAATGCTTCCAAATACCAGTAATCATTTTGTTTTATTCAGTTCAGTCTGGGATGCCCCTGCTTTAATTTCTTCGTACTTTTCGACTGTAATGCCTAATGCTTCACATGCTTCCATCAGCGATACGCCAAATTTTTTTACGACATTATCAATGTCATGAACTTTTACAATATCTGTATTGTTTGTGACAGCAGCATTAACGGCAGCATCGACAGCGGCATT
>JAUNGE010000062.1 GCA_030524675.1 bacterium | reverse complement strand
GAAGAAGAGAAAAAAGAAGAAGAGAAACTGGCCGAAGAAATGCTGGATCACCGCCGTCAGGTGATGGAGGCCGCTGTGGAAGCGGGGCATATCCTGCTGGAGAGCGGTGCGGAAATTTTTCGGGTGGAGGAGACGATTGACAGAATCTGCCGGCATTATGGGGTGGATTCGGAGAATGCGTTTGTGTTGAGCAATGGTATTTTTGCGACTGCGGGAAATGAGAGAGAGCAGTATTATGCAAAAGTGCAGCACATTCCGGTGAGCGGAGCGAGGCTGAACCGCGTGGCGGCGGTGAATCAACTTTCCAGGGAAATCGAGGAGGGACGATATACAGTTGAGCAAGTCCAAGAATGTCTGAGGCAAATACGGAATATGCCAGGGAAAACGAATCGGGTACAGATTGTGGCAGCAGGCGTGGGCAGCGGTGCATTCTGTTATCTGTTTGGAGGGAATTTAAGGGACAGTGCGGCTGCCTTTCTGGCAGGCTTTTTGCTGTATATTTTTATTTTGTATCTCGGCGCTCCTCATTTTTCAAAAATTATCTCGAACATTGTGGGCGGCGCCATGGTGACGCTGATTTCTGTTTTTATGTACCAGATTGGTGTGGGGGAACATCTAAATCAGATGATTATTGGGTCGATTATGCCCTTGATTCCAGGAATTTCGTTTACCAATGCGATTCGGGATATCGCGGATGGAGATTATATTGCAGGGTCTGTCCGCATGTTGGATGCAATTCTGGTGTTTTTGTGCATTGCCATGGGAGTGGGATTGGTGATGACAGGATATCACAGATTCTTGTAAAATATTCGTGATAACATGGGAAAGGCAGAAAAATGGTAGGTTTATTGGCAGATGGTTTGATTGGGCAGACGATAGCGGCTGTGATTGGCACAGTGGCATTTTCTGTATTGTTTGGAGTGCCTAGACATTTCTATGGATATTGTGGTATGATTGGCGGGATAGGCTGGATTGTGTATGCCTGTCTGGAACCCTGGACTGGGGTTCAGATGGCCTCTTATTTTGCGACGGTGATGGTGATTGTACTTTCGCGCATCTGTGCTGTGCGGGAGAGATGTCCAGCCACGATTTTTCTGGTGTCTGGGATTTTTCCTCTGGTACCAGGGGCGGGAATTTACTGGACTTCCTATTACATTGTGACAAATGAGCTTTCTTTGGCGCTTGACAGTGGCTTTACAGCGATGAAGGTGGCAGTGGCGATTGTTCTGGGAATCGTGTCAGTGTTTGAGATTCCGCAGAAATGGTTTTCTGTGGTAAAGACGAACGAGAAAAAGGCAAAAAAGAGGGAGCAGTGAAAAGGAAGAGAAGGTAAAAGGCAAGAAGAGAAGAAAAGGCAAATAGTAAGAAAAAGTGAAAAGTAAAAAAACAAAAAATTAAGAGAAATGGGAAAGGAGGCGGCGGGAATGGCAGAGTGGTTAGTGAGACATTTTGTAAAAAATTATGACAATGTGGAAGATATTCAGGTGCGTACACAGTACGGCGTCCTGTCCAGCATAGTGGGGATTTTCTGCAATCTGCTGTTGTTTGCCGTGAAGTTGACTGTAGGGGCATTGATACGCAGTATTTCGGTTATGGCTGATGCGTTCAACAACCTGTCAGATGCAGCTTCTTCGATTATCAGTTTTGTGGGAGTGAAGATGGCGGAAAAGCCAGCGGATGAGGACCATCCGTTCGGACATGGAAGAATTGAGTATATCTCCGCGTTTATTGTGGCGTTTTTGGTGATTCAGGTGGGATTTTCTCTGTTTAAGAGTTCCATCGGAAAGATTCGGGAACCGGAACAGATGGTGTTTCATCTGGTTTCTGTAGGAATTTTGCTGCTTTCTGTGCTGGTGAAACTGTGGCTTGGCCTGTTTAACCGAAAGTTGGGAAAACGCATTCAGTCATCTGTGATGCTGGCGACGTCCGCGGACTCCATGGGAGATGTGCTGACTACCTGTTCCACCATTGTGTCTCTTCTGGTGTTTGGCATCTTCGGGTGGAATGTGGATGGATGGATTGGCCTTTTGGTTTCGGTCGCAGTCATGCTGGCTGGATTTAATATTGCGAAGGACACACTGGCGCCGCTGATTGGAGAGGCGATTGATCCGGAAGTATATCAAAAAATCACAGAGTTTGTGGAAAGCTATGATGGGATTTTAGGAAGTCATGATTTGTTGGTGCACAACTATGGGCCTTCCAGAAGTATGGCATCCATCCATGCCGAAGTGGCGAATGATGTGCCGATTGAACAGTCACATGAGATTATTGACAGAATTGAACATGATGCGATTCGCGTGCTCGGGATTTTTCTGGTGATTCATATGGACCCAGTGGAGCAGCACGATGAGAGGGTGAAGGAACTTAGGGAACTCACAGAACATGTGATTGCGCAGCTGGACTCCAGACTGACTCTGCATGATTTTCGCATGGTGCCAGGAAAAGAGAGAATCAATCTGGTGTTTGACCTGGTGGTTCCGAGAGATTATGAAGCGGAAACGAAAGAATGTCTCCGCAATAAAATTATAGAAGAAGTCCGCAAGGTGAAGGAGAATTGCTACTGTGTGATTACGATGGAGAACAGTTATTGTTCTGGGGAAGTGAAAGGACACTAGAATGTATCTCGCAGAGAAAATTCAGAGTAAAAATATCTGATAAAAAAATAGAAGAAGTCCGCAAGGTGAAGGAGAATTGCTACTGTGTGATTACGATGGAGAACAGTTATTGTTCTGGGGAAGTGAAAGGACACTAGAATGTATCTCACAGAGAAAATTCAGAGTAAAAATATCTGATAAAAAAGATGATAAAATTCGATAAAAAGATAATAAAAATTGAAAAAAGTGCTTGACGAAATGGCGATATGTAAGTATAATAGTTTTTGCAGTTGAGAGTGCTGCTTGAGATTGCAGATATTATATTGATGGGCTATCGCCAAATGGTAAGGCAACGGACTCTGACTCCGTCATTTTCAAGGTTCGAATCCTTGTAGCCCAGTGCGTGAGAGACCTGAATTCTTATTGAGAGTTCAGGTCTTTTGTACTATGATAGCGCTTTGTTAGGCTTTGCTGCAGCAGAGAGGAGGAATTCCATGATATGGTTTTGGAATCGTGCAGAAGTAATTTGTACGTATGATATGAAAAAGCAGTCGGATGTGAGAGAGATACTATCACAAAATAAGATTGCATATTCTGTGAGGGTCATTGACCGCAGAAGTTCTTCATTTTTTTCTGCTGGAAGAAGAGCGAATACAGGTTCCTTTGGTGAGAAGGCGGAAATAGCGAAGGAATATATCATTTATGTGAATAGACGAGATTTGGATAGGGCGAAATTTTTGCTTAGACAGTAAGAGCGTGCACAGATGAAATGGTAAAAGCAGTATGTCAAATCAGTAAAAGAAGAACAGAAATAAATACAGGATGCCATAAAAAATTTACATGATGAATGCATGTGGAGGGGTTATGGCATCTTTTTTTGTGTTGCTGTTTTATATAGCATTAAGGGCAGAATGTCATAGGATACAAGAGTGGGGATATGCGTGAAAGAGATAAAAAAAAGATAAAATAAGCAAATGATACAAGGCAGAAGCAAAGATACAAATAAAGAAAAATGAGTCTGGAAAACGAGCTGAAGATATAAGAAAATTGACTTTGCTCTGGAAAACGGATACAAGAAATGGAATATCTGGTGATACAACGATTTTGTTTTGATGCAAATTTCTTGATGATTTGTTGAAAATGCTTAAAAAAGTGTGATAAAAACAGATATATTTTATTGATGATTGGATATTTTGCCAGTATGATGTGGGTGTAGCAATACAAACGAACATGTAAGGAGAAAGAGAAGAAAAAAAGGAGAAAAAATGTATGAGAATGAGAGAAAGTAAAAAATGGACAAGTTTACTTTTGGCAGTGGCGCTGGCATTGGGATGCAGTGCGTGTGGAGGAAGCACTTCCAATACAGAGACGACTACGACTGCGGCAGCCCAGACAGAGAAAGCAGCAGAGCAGACCAGCGAGTCAGTGCAGGATTCCTGGGTACCAGATGAAGATAAGACATACAAGTATACATGGTGCTTTTATCAGGTAGCACCGATTGCGGATCATCCAGAAATGTTTCAGTTCTACAAAGATAATTTCAATGTAGAGTTTGATGTGTGGGATATTGAAGCTTCTCAGGCTTCCGAACTTCTGGCAAATCGTATCATCGGCGGTGAGATACCAGACAAGTTTGAGGTGGCCAATCAGTCAATTCTTCAGAAATATGTAGAGCAGGGGATTGTGGCAGAGATTCCGATGGAAATGTTGGAGACATATGCACCAAATGTCCTGGCAGCGATTGAGAGAGATGTACCTGGAGCGCTGGAGTACTGTAAGATTGACGGAAAACTGTATGCCCTTCCCAATTATTCTGTAAATGTGGCAAGAGCACCTCTGGCGTGGCGCATGGACTGGCTGAAGGCAGTGGGAATTGACAAGGTGCCGGAGACGTTAGATGAATTTGAGGAAGCCATCTATGCACTGACATTCAACGATCCAGATGGGAATGGAAAGAACGACACATATGGCTTGTCCGAGAGTGCGCTGACTGCTGTGTATGGCGCATATGGATATATCCCTTATGTAAACAGCCAGGGAAGTCATGCCGCAGGTTTGTGGCAGGTTCGTGATGGGCATCTGGTGAATGCAGCAGTACAGCCAGAAATGAAAGAGGCACTGGAAAGGATTTCCAAGTGGTATGCAGACGGCGTGATTGATCCAGAGTTTGTCACAGGGGAAAATCAGGGTGGATATTGGGCTTTGTCTCATTCCTTTATCAATGGAAGAATTGGTGTATCCGGCATGGGGCAGACATACCACTGGCAGCCGGCACTGTATGAGGGAACGAAGAACGGACAGAATCTGGAAGAATTGCTGAAGATTGATCCGGATGCAGAAGTGGCGTTGGGAAATCCTCCGAAAGGACCTTATGGACAGGGGACATTTGCAAATGCGGCCATCAAGGAGGAAAAAATCGTGTTTGGCTCTCAGTTGGAAGATGAGCCGGACAAACTGGCAAAGATTCTCTCGGTTTATAACTGGGTATATGAGAACAAAGACAATTATAATACAGCAAGCAACGGCATTCAGGATATCAACTGGCATTATGAGGACAAAATGGGCCTGGACGGAAAGACGGAGAAGGCGGTCGTAATGTCCGAGGCGTGGAGCGATGATAAGACAAGAAGCGCAAATTTTGCACACAGAGCAATGACACTGTTTTCTCCATCCTGGGAAGGCGTGGAGGAAGGGGCATCCATCAGATGGGCAAAATCTGTGAATGCGGATAAATACAGATATTCTACAGAGCTGTTTGTCGCACTGCCGTCTGCATCTTTATATCAGTCTGAACTGACCAGCTTTGTGGAAGAAACATACTATGCTATCATTGCAGGGACAAAACCGGTGGATTATTTTGACAGCTTTGTGGAGACCTGGAACAACATGGGAGGAAATACACTGGCAGCAGAGGCCGATGAATGGTATCAGAACGTGAAGACACAGTAAATGGACACGCCTGCAGCAACAGGTATCAGCATACGTGAAAGTCGATTCAAGAAGAAAAATGAAGGGATACTGAATGGGCTGCAGGTAATTTTGGAAGGAAGAGTGAAAGGCAGATATGAAGGCATTTGTCTGTGATTTTAAGAAGTATTGGAAATACCGCTATCTGATGGTATTGTTTTTCCCTGCTATTGTGTATTTTATCGTTTTTAAATACATTCCGATGGGAGGATTGGTACTGGCGTTTAAGAATTTCCAGATTAAGCAGGGAATCTGGAACAGCCCATGGTGCGGTCTTGAGAATTTTAAAGTGTTGTTTGCATCTCCGGCGTTTTGGCAGAGTTTCCGCAATACCCTGATTATCAGCAGTTACAAGCTGATATTTGGATTTCCGGCGCCTATTCTGTTTGCCCTGCTGCTGAATGAGATACGGCAGAATAAGGTGAAGAAAATCATTCAGACAATCAGCTATCTGCCTCATTTTCTTTCTTGGGTTGTGCTCGGTGGTATCTTTATGCAGTTTTTATCCCCTTCCTCCGGTCCATTTAACCTGTTATTAAAGAGTCTGGGACTGAATCCGATTTTCTTTCTGGGCGACCCGAAAGTGTTCAGAGGAACTCTGGTGGGAACACATATCTGGCAGAGCATTGGATGGGGGTCTATTGTGTACATTGCGGCACTGGCAGGTGTGGACATGAGTATGTATGAGGCGGCAGATTTGGATGGAGCGAGCAGGTTTCAGAAAATGCGCTATATTACTCTGCCGTCGATTGCGCCAGTCATTACCATTATGCTGATTCTGGCAGTGGGAAAGATTGTGACAGATGATTTTGATCAGATTTATAACCTGTACAATGCGGGTGTTTACAGTGTGTCAGAAGTAATGGGAACTTACATCTATAAACGTGGTATCGGCGGAATGCAGTATGAGGTGGCGACAGCGATGGGACTGTTCCAAAATGGAATCGCATTTATCATGGTTGCTACAACAAACCAGATATCCAAGCGAATCAATGAATATGGATTATGGTAGATGACAGGAGGAATACAAGATGAAAAGCAAGATGAAAAAAAGAAAAATAAGCGTGTTTGAGGAATTTAATCTCCTGCTTTTGGGCGGATTCTGCCTGTTGGTGCTGCTGCCGTTTCTGCATGTAGTGTCCCTGTCATTCAGTTCTCCGGAGTCTTCCTTTGCACAGATTCGCTTTATTCCGGAGAAATTCACCCTGCAGAATTATGTGCAGGTATTTAAAAACAAATACATCTATTCAGGGTTTGCAAATTCCATATTCCGTACAGTAGTTGGGACTTTCCTGAGTGTGCTGGCGACAGTCTGCGCCGCTTATCCACTTTCAAAAACGTACTTTCCGCACAAGACATTTTGGACATTGTTTATTGTCTTCACTATGTTTTTCAGTGCTGGTCTGATACCGACTTATCTATGGAATAAACAGCTTGGGCTGATGGACAATAAGCTGGTTTTGATTCTTCCAGGATTGATTTCGGCCTACAATGTGGTGATTGCCAGAAATTTCTTTATGGGTATCCCAGAGTCCCTAGAGGAGTCTGCGAAGATAGACGGTGCCAATGATATCCTTATTTTCTTTCAGATTGTGGCGCCGATTTCCAAAGCGATTATTGCGACTCTCGCTCTCTGGATTGCAGTGGGACACTGGAATGCATGGTTTGACAGTACCCTCTACATCAGGGATGCCGGAGACCAGGTACTGCAGGTTGTGATGAGAAGAATTGTTCTGGAAGGACAGATTGCCGCTATGGAACTGGATGACCCCAATTTGGCATCTGCTGCCAATCCGGAAACGATTAAGGCCGCGACAATTATGGTGACAACATTGCCGATTTTATGTGTGTATCCATTTGTGCAGAAACATTTTGTAAAAGGGGTTGTTGTAGGCTCTGTGAAAGGATAATGCAGAAAAAGGAGGGGAGAAGAATGCAGAAAAGAGAACTATCAGAAAAAGAAATACTAGAAAAACAAATAGCAGAGAAAGAAATAGCAGAAAGAAACGTGCTAGAGAGAAACATAATAGAAGATATTGTGCAGAAACTTATTTATCAGATGCGGAATTTAAAAGATGATGGAACAGGGCAGAAATGCAAGTATAACATTGTATCAATGGAAGAGTGGGAATGGCCGCAGGGAGTTGCTTTATTTGCCATGTTTCAGTATTATGAGCTGACACAAGATGAAAAAATGTTGGAATATCTGAAAGGGTGGTATGACAAAAATCTGGAGCGCGGCCTGCCGGAAGTTAATGTCAACACGACATGCCCAATGCTCGGAATGACCTATTTGTATGAGATAACAGGCAATGCAACCTATTTGCCATACCTGAAAGACTGGTGCAGAACTGTGATGGAGAGGCTGCCAAGAACAGAGGAAAGCGGAATACAGCATGTTACTTCCGATTTTCCGTTTGATGGTCAGTTGTGGGATGATACTCTGTATATGACCGTTTTGTTTTTGGCAAGGATGGGCGTGCTTCTGAAGGAAGATTCTCTGATTCAGGAGAGTATCAGGCAGTTTCTGGTTCATATCAAATATCTGTCCGATACGAAGACGGGGCTGTTTTTTCACGGCTGGAACTTCCATGGATGCCATAACTTTGCTGATGCCTTGTGGGGACGCGGAAACTCCTGGTATACAGCTGGACTGGTGGATTATCTTTCCATAGTATCTGTGGGGGAAGGGGTGGAGTGGTTTCTTCTCTCTACGCTGGAACGGCAGGTGAGAGCACTCTCCAGCATGCAGGATCAGAGCGGACTGTGGCATACTATCTTAGATCATCCAGACACTTATCTGGAGACATCTGCCAGCAGCGGATTTGCTTATGGAATTTTGAAAGCTGTGCGCAAAGGGCTGCTGCCGGAAGTGTATGAGAGTGTTGGAATGAAGGCGGTACAGGGTGTCCTAGAGAAGATTGATGAAGAGGGAACTGTCTTAGGTGTTTCCAGGGGGACTCCAGTATTTCCGACAGTGGAGGAGTATAATCAGGTAGAAACCTGTGCGATGCCCTATGGACAGTCGATGGCACTCTTGATGCTGACCGAAGCGATGCGGCATCTGTAAATTGGTTGTCCGCCGCAGAAAGGCTGTATCTGTTGCATTTAAGTATAAAATTGATAAAATAAAGATAGAGACAGAAAAAGCAGAAAAAGGCAGAAAGCATTCTGAGAGAAGGCGGCGGAAAAAATATGAAATATCAGAAACATAGTTTTAATTATAAATTGATGGTTTCCTATTTTGCATTGGTGTGGGTGATTGTGGGATTGATTTCAGTCAGTTCTTATGTGACATTTCGAGGCATGTACCAGCAGAGTGTGGATGAGATGAACCAGAAGACGTTGAGAGCAACAGTGGAGCTATATGAGGAAAAAATTTTTCAGCCTGTGATGAAACTGTATACGGATTTTTTGGGAAAATCTGGTACTGGAAAAGCGGGAAATCTGTTTTACAGCAAAAACAGGCTGGATACGATGGAAATTTATGAGATTCACCATAATCTGCGCAGTGAGGTGATTGGAAATTCGTGTATCAGTGAAATTCATCTCTATGATCGGGAACGGCAGCAGATGATATCGAGCCGTTTTGGATATAAGAGCGGAGAAGATGCAGCAAAGATTTTAAGTTATTATTCAATGGAAAATATCTCAGAAGATGCTTCCTTTCCAATTATAACAGCAGCATTTCAATATCCGGATGAGGATTCCTTTTATTACAATATCATATACTCTACCAACCTGGGAGGGCGTAGCCGCCAGGGCAATACAGGATTTATCTTGTTTACAATGAACAGCAGCAGAATCAGTGAGATGATGAATCAGAATGAGGAAGATCGAGTTTATATTGTAAGCCAGGATGGAACGATTCTCTGTCATCCGCAGATGGAACGGACAGGGCAGGAACCGGAGTTTTTGTTTGAGCCAGGTTTGAATTACAGTGTGTATATGGAGAAAAATACTGTCATTTCGTGTATGAAATCTCCGACAAACAACCAGTATTTTGTAGTAGAGACTTCTATGGACGGATTTTATCCGGCTGTGCGCCAGTTGATTGGGCGGATGATATGGATCACTGCAGGAATGATTCTTCTTGGAGGAGTTGCTGCGCTTGTTATGTCCAGGCATATGGCCAAACCAATTCAGCAGGCGATGAATTTGATTACGGAGACCTTGCCAGACGGAGAAAAAGCGAAAAAACAGGACCTGGAGGAGATTGTAAACACAATTTGTGATGAGTTTCAAAGTCTTGAACAGTTTACAAAAAGCAATAAAGAGACGATAAAAAACAATTATTTGCTGAATCTGTATCTGAATCAGACGAAACATGGCGAAGGTTGGGAAGGAAAGAAAGCATATATCGGGTTTTCTGGCAAAGCTCCCTGTCAGCCAGCACTGGTTTCCTGGCAGTTTCAGAAAGAAATAGGCATGGAAACAAAACAGATGGCGGTTTACAAATACATCCACGATATGCAGAATTTGGTAAAAGATTCTACAGTGATTGCAGGTGAGACAGAGGAGAATATCCTTGCCGTTGTCAGTGTAAGAGAGAGCAGAGAGGAGATTCGTTCTTTTCTGGAAAAGACAGCAAAAGAATCCAGTGGCAGAATTGTGGTGTATTTGGGACGGGAATGTGGCGGTGACATGCAAGTAGGGCAGGAGTTTGCCTTTTTGAAGGAGATGCTTTCTTACCAGTTTTTTTATCCTGAAAAACAGGTTTGGGAGGCAGAAACATTTGCTGTCCAGAAGGAAGCAGTACCGGAAGTCAACCTAAATGATTTTGTGAAATGGCTGAAATCATACCAGCTGGAAGCATGTCAAAGCGATTTGGTGCAGACTCTGGAAAATATGGACAGACTGGCCATCTGCAGCGAAAAGCGGCAGGAAATTCTGCTCAAATACATATCGGCTGTCTCAGATACGGCACGAGCAGCAGGGATTCACCTAGAAGAAATGAAACATATCATAGAATCTGAGAATATTTTGGTATTTCAGGAAAATTTTAAGAGACTGATGGAGGAATTTCGGGATACTGCGGTTTTTAGGACACAGTCGAAAAAACATGAGGAAGCAGATGCGATAAAGCAGTTTATTGCAGAGCATTATGACCAGGATATCTCTTTAAATATGATTGCGGAGAATATGCATATGAGTCCGTCCTATATCAGTCGTTTCTTTAAGGAACAGACAGGAATGAATATTACAGAGTATATGAAAGAAATCAAGTTATCTGAGGCAGAAAAACTTCTGGTGGCCACAGAATATTCTGTAGAAAAAATTGCCAGAATGATTGGATACAATACAACCCATTATTTTATCAGACAGTTTAAAGAAAAATACGGAGAAACTCCTACGGTTTACAGAAAAAAGTACAATGCAAAATAGATTCCTGATATGGAAACAGGAGCTGTTATGAATCAAATTGAAAATCAAAAAGAAAATCAGGCAGAGAATCAAGTTATAAGTCAAAATGAAAAACTAAATGTGAATCAAAATATAAGCCAAAGAGAATATCTGAGAGAGAAGCTGGAACAGGAACCAGGATTTTGGGAGCTGATAGAAGATGTATTTCCCAGTATGTCGGTACGGATATTTTTGAAGAAAGGCGTGCAGGAGGCAAAAAGTGAGGATGACGATACAGTAGAACGGGCATGTACACGCCTGAAACTTATCTGTTTTGCGTGCAGATATGATAAGGAAAATCATATTGAGATTACGGAGAGTGACACTGCGCATGAATCGAGCTCCATCTTTCAGACACTGCGTACCTGCTTTTTCTCCCAAGGGTGGTCGATGGAACTGTATGATATTCTGGCGCGAAAGGGAAAAGTGACACCAGATATGCGCAGATATATACAGGAACTTGCTGTGGATATTTTGAATCTGGGGGAGAGAGATGGGAATAACCGCGCATTTTTCTATGCTCTGGGCCATGCATTTGCTGCAAAAAACTTTCCACACCTGCCTCAGAGCTGTCTGTGGAGGACATATGCAGAAGCAGTCTTTGCAGACTGGTATGAGAGAGGCGACTGCTATGAATCAGGATATGTGGCACATAATATTTCATGGGTAATTCAGTTGGGACTTCTTCTGGGAAAAGAGGAGGAGCTGAGAGGAGAGAGGTGCCGGAAGATATTTTTGCGGTATCTGGACCATATCAGCCCGAGCGGTCTGGCGATTGCGCCGGGGGATGGGGATGACCAGTCCAGTTATCTGGCAGCACTGAAAGCAATCTATGAGGTGACGGAAGACAAACATTTTTTGTGGGCAGCAGAGCAGGTACAGGCCGCTGGAGAGTATGGTGGATATCGTGGAAAGAACGCGCCAAGAAATCTGCCAGAAAAGCAGGTAGAACATGAGGGAGAAATGCCGGACGGATGTACACAGGTACAATGCCTGTATCCAGATACAGCAAAAGTGCCAGACCGCATTCTGCTGAATCCGTCAAGAGAACCAGGAAATCCTTATATGGGAATGGTTATCAATGACAGATATGACACACTTCATCATGAGTCAGAAGATAATCGCGGTGATATTTATCATTACGAAGCAGATGGAGTTCTTTATTTGAAGCGTTCCAGTTGGCAGAAATGGGCGGAGCAGACAAATACAGTTGTGATAAAGGATGCCGTAGAAGAGTTTCCTTTTACATACAGTGAGGGGCTTATGCGAAATCACTGGTACTGCGCATCGGCCAATTTGCGATTGATGGAACACTTTATGCCAGACGAGAGATATCAGATGTGTCTGGAGGCATTTGACACGTACAAGCATTTTGAGAAAGCACGCCCTATTGTTCATGACTATGATATGCCGCTGCCACTGCAGTATCGGGATACAGAAAGTCCGTATGGAATCTTTCTGAGCAATCCACGCGGCATGGCAGGGGAAAATCAGGAGTGGAATCTGGACAGTGTGACACTTTCTCTTCATACCTTTACAAAAGAATACTGGACGGAAAAGAAAGACCGGTTTGAGAAGGCGATGAGCTGGAATCGAGATGAGCACAGAAATGTGGTGTACAGTGACCATGAGGTGGATGTGGAGATTAAAAATCTGCATCTTTCTGGTCCTGCAGGTAAATATTTCTTCCATGATGGATATGACCTGGCGGAAAAGATGCAGATGATCTGGTATCCAGTAAATGGAACGCAGAAACTTTTGAATAGAGAGGAAATGCAGAAACTTCTGACTGTCACATATGAAGATAAAGTTCCAGTATTTCGGATTCATTGTCCGTTTGGGCGTCTGGATGTACTGTGGAGAGGGCTGAAAGAAAGAATCAATACGACAAAACAGTACACAAGAATTGGTTTTGAGTACCGGTATTTTTCGGATGTCAGTACATATCTGCGCACACCGATTAAAATCCTAGTAAATCGCATCACAACGAGAAGTCTGCATGTAGATCACCAGCAGGGTGGTGTCCTGAAGAAAAGCAGGGCAGAACAGGTCAATATGGACTGCTATGGAGAGGTGTTGTATGAGGGTGTATACACATATGACACTACATGGAAGAGGAAAACGCTGCTGACGAAAGAGGGTTACTTGATTGTAGTGGACGAGATAATGCCGGGCAAGGATGCAGAGGGAATGGCAGGAGGCCCTATCTGGCAGTTGCAGAATCCACCGATTATGGGAATTCAGTGGGCTGATGCTGTGGCGGAGAAGGAGAAACAAAAGAGTCTTCTGGTGTACTGCCATCCGCAGAGAGGACATCGCTATGGGCTGCAATGCCAGCCGAAAATCTGGGTGGACCGAGAGTATGCATTCTATGACGGGGCAGTGCTGCAGGCAGGAAAGCGGGAAATTTTTCTTTCTGTTTTGATTCCACATGATTCTTCGGAAGAGCCGCTTCTGCTCTGTCAGAAAAAGAATGAAGGCGGATGTCTGGAACCGACAGAAGAGGGAAGTTACTCTGGTGTGTATACAAAGAAAGAGACTGCTAGAGGCATTGTGACACAGGCAGAGCGAAATGGAAATGTAAAGGTTGTACTGTATGCAGGAAGCGGACTGCCAGATATGAGAATAGAAATGAATCAGGATGGTTCCTGGAAGGTAAGCAGAACAGAGGAATAGAAGCACAGAAGCGAAGAAAAATAGCAGGTGATGTCGGATTTTTGGCATTGCCTGCCTAATTTGCCTATATTAGTTTGTGTGCAGCGCCTGTGTGCATCAGTCTGCCAATATAAAAGATAAAGTAAATTCTACTTTGTAAAGTATCTTCCATTATGAGGTGAAAGGTATTTTGCAAATAAGAAAATGAAAAAATAATGAAAAAAGTACTTGACAAAATGAAAATATACAGTTAGAATAAGTCTCGCAACTGAGGTTGCAATATCTGAATAATTGATGGGCTATCGCCAAATGGTAAGGCAACGGACTCTGACTCCGTCATTTTCAAGGTTCGAATCCTTGTAGCCCAGCGCATACCGCACTATGGAAGTGATACGATTCCGTAGTGCGTTTTTTATAGAAAATTTTATGCGATATGTTTTTGTAGAAGAAGTCACAAAATACATAACAGAGATTGAAAAAGAATTCTGCAGAAAAACAGTTGGATTTGGAAAAGAGATTTTGCAGAAAAGAAAATGAGACGGAGGACATACAATGTATACATTTGACAGCAGAATCCGCTACAGCGAGACAGATGCGAGCGGGAGGCTTTCTGTGACAGGAATTATCAATTACCTGCAGGACTGTACCACGTTTCACTCGGAGGATATGGGAGTCGGGGTGGACTATATGAAGCAGGTGCAGAAAGCTTGGTTTTTATCATCCTGGAAGATTGAGATTTTGAGACGGCCGGAACTTGGCGAGAGAATAACGACCGGAACCTGGCATTATGGAACTAAGGGAATCTATGCGTATCGAAATTTTGGAATGTGGGATGAAGAAGAGAAGGAACTGGTGAGAGCGGACTCGATATGGATTCTGTGTGATATGAAGACAGGAAGGCCGCTTCGGATAGCGGAGGAAGATGTGCTTCCGTACGGTTCTTGCCGGCCAAGATTGGAGATGGGAGCTGTTCCGAGAAAGATAGAGATTCCAAAGGAATATGAACAGAAGGCGGGAATTGTCGTTGCTTCCCATCATATTGACACAAACCAGCATGTAAATAATGCAAAGTATGTGGAGATTGCGAGAGAGGCATGGAACAGTGAAAAAGAAATTTCAGAAATTCGGGCGGATTATAAAAAAGCCGCTGTTTTGGGAGATATTTTGATTCCGAGAATTGGGAAAATTGGGGAAGAGGCAGTGATATCGCTTTGCCGAGAGGATGGACAGCCTTATGCTGTGGTGGCGTTTCGGGAAAAGAGTGTACCAGATGAAGGGAGAGGAATTGAGCTATGATTGAATTAGGAAAGAGACAGACATTAAAGGTTGTGAGAGAAAAAGATTTTGGTGTGTACGTATGTGAGCCAGGATATGAGGATGCAGCAGTGCTCCTGCCGAGAAAGCAGGTTCCGGCAGACACAAAGTTGGGAGATATGCTGGAGGTTTTCATTTATAAAGATTCTGAGGACAGGCTGATTGCGACGACAGCCGTTCCGAAGCTGGAAGTGGGAAAATGTGCTGTGCTGGAGGTGCAGGAGGTGAACCGCATCGGCGCTTTCTTAAATATGGGCACGGAGAAAGACCTTCTGCTTCCATACCGTGAGCAGAGCTATCCAGTGAAAAAAGGGGACCAGGTATTGGTGGCTCTCTATGTGGACAAGAGCAGCCGTCTCGCGGCAACTATGCATGTATACCCGTATCTGCAGGCAGGTTCTCCTTATCAGAAAGAAGACCGAGTAAAGGGGCATGTCTATGAGATTAAGCCGCAGTTTGGCGCGTTTGTGGCTGTCGATGACAAGTACTATGGCCTGATTCCGAAGAGAGAATTCTTCCCAGAATGTAATGTGGGCGATCTGGTGGAGGCGCGCGTGATTGCCGTGCGCGAAGATGGAAAGCTGGATCTGAGCGTCAGAGAGAAGGCGTATGTGCAGATCAATGCGGATGCAAAAAGACTGCTGGACGCGGTGCAGGAATATTCCGGCGTTTTTCCTCTCACAGACAAATCTTCTCCGGAAGAAATCAAGCAGAGACTGCAGTTAAGCAAAAATGCGTTTAAGAGAGCAGCCGGCCACCTGATGAAGGAGAAAAAAATCCGTATGACAGAGAAAGGAATTGAATTGCTGTAAAATGCATTGACAATGCAAAAAAATCAGAGGAAGAAATGTGTGAAAGCAAAAAACACGGTGAGAGATACAGGAAGGAAGAAAAGAAGGCAGACAAAAAAGATAAAAACACACAATGAAACACAGAATTTTGGGGAACTGTTGGAGCGAACTTGGAGAGGTTCCAGAAGAAATCATAAAAAAAGTAAGACATTCTCAAAAAAATCAGAATGGGTGTTCTGACGGAAATGTTAGGAAAAGACAAAATCCATAAGAATATTTTGTATTTCTTAGTAATTATTATAATTGGATATACAAATTTAACAAAAGGAAAATTAATTTTTAGTGATTAAAGATATGGTAAAATTCTGCTTTTTCATGTATAGTAAGAATATCACAAATAACGCGGACTTGCAGTGTGGGGCTGCTAAATCCGGTGCAATAAAAATTCAAGCAAAAATGAGGAGGAGAAAACAGCATGGCTAGTTTATCACTGAGAAACGTAACAAAAGCTTATCCTAACGGATTCGTAGCAGTTAAAGATTTTAACCTGGAAATCGCAGATAAAGAATTTATCATTTTCGTAGGACCATCTGGTTGTGGTAAGTCTACAACCCTTCGTATGATTGCAGGTCTGGAAGATATTTCTTCTGGTGAGTTGTATATCGATGGCAAGTTAGTAAATGACGTTGAGCCAAAAGATAGAGATATCGCAATGGTATTCCAGAACTACGCTCTGTATCCACATATGTCTGTATATGACAACATGGCATTCGGTCTGAAACTGAGAAAAACTCCAAAGGATCAGATTGACAAATTAGTTCAGGAAGCAGCTAAGATCTTGGACCTGACACATTTATTAGACCGTAAACCGAAGGCTCTTTCTGGTGGTCAGAGACAGCGTGTTGCTATGGGTCGTGCTATCGTTCGTAATCCTAAGGTATTCTTGATGGACGAGCCGCTGTCCAACTTGGATGCTAAACTGAGAGGCCAGATGCGTGTTGAGATCTCCAAGCTGCATCAGAGACTGGAAACAACTATCATTTACGTAACACATGACCAGACAGAGGCTATGACTCTTGGTACCAGAATCGTTGTTATGAAGGACGGCGTTGTTCAGCAGGTAGATTCTCCTGAGAACCTGTACGATAAGCCAGGCAACAAGTTCGTTGCTGGATTTATCGGATCTCCGCAGATGAACATGATCGAGGGTAGAGTTGCTAAGAACGGAAACGATGTTACAGTTACATTCGGTGGAAACCATACTGTTACACTGCCGGCAGATAAGGCAAAAGTTCTGATTGAGAAAGGATATGTAGGAAAAGACGTTATCCTGGGAATTCGTCCAGAAGATTTACATGATGATGAAGAAATCGTTGCTAAGAACCCGAAGAGCCTTCTGACCGCTAAGGTTCGTGTATACGAGATGTTAGGTGCTGAGGTGCTTCTGTACTTCGATATTCAGGATACAAACTTCATTGCAAGAGTAAATCCAAAAACAACAGCAAGAGTTGGCGATACCATCAAGGTTGCTATGGATCTGAACAAGACTCATATCTTCGACAAAGAGACAGAGAAGGTAATCTGCAACTAGTATCAGGTTGTTTCTCAAGAATTTGTGAAGTATTATTTGAAATAAGGTTACTGCAATCCTATTGGCTTTAGACAATGGGTGGTTCACAGGTAATTGCTAGTATATTATGCAGCAGATGAGATGTGATGTTTCATCTGCTGTTTTTTTATATAATAGGAAATTCCTCCGGAACTTCCTATTATATAAAAATCCCTCTGGGCAGGATGCACACGCCGCAGCACACAAAGCAGTCAAGCCTCTCATAAGTGAGGGGTTGGGGAGCTGAGACGGGCCTGCCCGCTGTGTTCTTTTACAATATTCACAGTATTTACACAAAAATTTTGAAAATTTCCCTTTTATTTTTTGCGTTTTTGCTTTAAGATAGAATAAGAAAAGTTTTTGCATGTAGTTGCATGTAGTTTGATGATACGGTAAGGAGGAACGATATGATTTCAAATCAGATTCTTCAAACAACGATTGAAGGGTTAAAAGGAATTACCAGAATTGATTTATGTATTTGCGATATTGAGGGAAAGGTGCTGGCTTCCACGATTCCAGAAGCTGAAACGTATGAAAGTTCTATTCTTGCATTTGTAGAATCTCCGGCGGACAGCCAGGTGATACAGGGCTATCAGTTTTTTAAAGTGTTTGACGAACATCAGTTAGAATATATTTTGTTGGCAAAGGGCGGAAGCGATGACGTGTACATGATAGGAAAGCTTGCCGTGTTCCAGATTCAGAATCTTCTGGTGGCTTACAAGGAACGCTTTGACAAGGATAATTTCATCAAGAACCTGCTTCTGGACAACCTGCTTCTGGTGGATATTTACAACAGGGCAAAGAAGCTGCACATTGAGACGAATGTCCGCAGGGTGGTGTATATTATCGAGACAAAACAAGAGAAGGATACCAATGCGCTGGAGGCAGTTCGTACGCTGTTTGCGACTAAGACGAAGGATTTCATCACGGCTGTGGATGAAAAGAACATCATTATGGTAAAAGAATTAAAGCCGAATGAGGGGTACGCAGACCTGGACAAGACTGCAAATATGATTTTTGACATGCTGAATACAGAAGCGATGACAAAGGTACATGTCGCATATGGCACCATTATCAATGAGATTAAGGAAGTATCCCGCTCCTATAAGGAGGCGAAGATGGCTCTGGATGTAGGAAAGATTTTCTACAGCGACAAGAATGTGGTGGCATACAGCAATCTGGGTATCGGCCGCTTGATTTATCAGCTTCCGATTCCACTGTGCAAGATGTTTATCAAAGAGATTTTTGACGGAAAATCTCCAGATGAGTTTGACGAGGAGACATTGACAACCATCAACAAATTCTTCGAGAACAGTCTGAATGTGTCTGAGACTTCCAGACAGCTCTATATTCACAGAAATACGCTGGTTTACCGTCTGGATAAGCTGCAGAAGAGCACTGGACTCGACCTGCGTGTATTTGAGGACGCGATTACCTTCAAGATTGCGCTCATGGTTGTAAAATATATGAAGTATATGGAAAATATGGATTATTAATCGTATATAACTCACGAGAGTCCGCAGATTATCCGGTAGGTTTTCGCCCATGATAGTCAACGGATGGTTTTGTGACGTATCATATGGAAGGATAGATCATGTGCCATATAGAAATCATGTGTTATATA
>JAUNGE010000001.1:139544-171799 GCA_030524675.1 bacterium | reverse complement strand
ATTTGGAAGTGAATGTATATAAGAACCCAACGTGCTTTAGCCGTTGGAGTGTCAGTAATATGCACTGCTCGTAGAACGAAAATATTGTGTAAATTGCGTAAAATATCTTGAAATTTTCGGAAAAATTTAGTAGAATATACGCAAGACAAAATTTGTTAAACAGGAGGATTTGATATGAACGTGTATGGAACGCAGCAGATTCGTAACGTAGTATTGCTTGGGCATGGCGGGGCCGGCAAGACAACAGTAGCAGAAGCGCTTGCACTGGTTACTGGTGTCACAAAGAGAATGGGAAAAGTGACAGAGGGAAATACCATCAGTGATTATGATAAAGAAGAAGTGAAGAGACAGTTTTCCATTTCTACATCTCTGATTCCTCTGGAGTATAAAGGAGAGAATGGCCCGATTAAAATCAATCTTCTTGACACACCAGGATATTTTGACTTTGTGGGTGAAGTGGAGGAGGCTGTCAGCGTAGCAGATGCAGCTGTTATTGTTGTCAACTGTAAGGCAGGTATTGAGGTTGGTACGGAGAAAGCATGGGAGCTGTGTGAGAAGTACAATCTCCCGAGACTGATTTTTGTCACAAATATGGACGATGACCACGCCAGCTATCGTGAACTGGTACTGAAACTGGAGACACGCTTTGGACGTAAGATTGCGCCATTCCAGCTTCCTATCCGTGAGAATGAAAAGTTTGTAGGTTTCGTCAATGTCGTAAAGATGGCAGGACGCCGTTTTACAAATTTGAGTGATTATGTAGAGTGTGAAATTCCTGAATATTCTAAGAAGAACCTGACGATTGCGAGAGACGCCCTGATTGAGGCGGTTGCAGAGACCAGTGAAGAATATATGGAGCGTTATTTCTCCGGCGAAGAGTTTACACAGGAAGAGATTTCTGCTGCCCTTCGCTCCCATGTAATAGATGGAAATATTGTGCCGGTTATGATGGGTTCCGGCATCAACTGCCAGGGCTTTAACGTACTGCTGCAGGCGATTGACAAATATTTCCCGTCACCGGATCGATATGAGTGTATCGGTGTTGATGTCTCCACAGGCGAGCGCTTCACCGCGAAATATAATGACGAAGTATCTCTCTCCGCGAGAGTCTTTAAGACTATTGTGGATCCGTTCATCGGCAAATACAGCCTGATGAAGATTTGTACAGGCATCCTGAAACAGGATTCCACGATTTACAACGTAAACAAAGATGCAGAAGAAAAAGTTGGAAAAGTGTATCTGCTGAGAGGAAAAGAGCAGATTGAGGTTTCTGAGCTGAGAGCCGGCGATATCGGCGCTGTTGCAAAACTGAATGTGACTCAGACAGGTGATACCATTGCGCTGCGCTCCGCACCGATTGTATACCACAAACCGGAAATTTCTAAGCCGTATACCTACATGGCATACAAGCCGGTAAACAAAGGGGATGACGATAAGGTTTCCAGTGCACTTGCAAAGATTATGGAAGAAGATCTGACCCTGCGCGTTGTGAACGATGCGGAGAACCGTCAGGCTCTGCTGTATGGTATCGGCGACCAGCAGTTGGAGGTGACAGTGAGCAAACTGCTGACACGTTATAAAGTAGAGATTGCTCTGTCCAAGCCGAAGTTCGCATTCCGCGAGACCTTGAGAAAGAAAGTCAGAGTGCAGGGCAAGCACAAAAAGCAGTCCGGCGGACATGGACAGTACGGTGATGTACATATGGAATTTGAGCCGTCGGGCGATCTGGAGACCCCATACGTATTTGAGGAGAAGATTTTTGGCGGTTCTGTGCCGAGAAACTATTTCCCAGCCGTAGAAAAAGGACTTCAGGAATGTGTACAGAAGGGACCTTTAGCAGGATATCCGGTTGTTGGCCTGAAAGCGACTCTGGTAGACGGTTCCTACCATCCGGTAGATTCCTCTGAGATGGCATTCAAGATGGCGACTATCCTCGCATTTAAGAAGGGCTTTATGGATGCAAATCCGGTTCTCCTGGAACCGATCGCTTCTCTGAAAGTGACAGTGCCGGATAAATTTACTGGTGATGTTATGGGCGATCTGAACCGCAGAAGAGGCCGTGTGCTGGGCATGAATCCAGACCACCACGGAAAACAGATTATCGAGGCAGATATCCCGATGTCTGAGCTGTTCGGCTACAATACAGACCTTCGCTCCATGACGGGCGGCCGCGGCGTGTATGAGTATGAGTTCAGCCGTTACGAGCAGGCACCTGGCGATGTTCAAAAGAAGGAGATCGAGGCGAGAGCTGCGGAGAAGGAAGACTAAAACAGAGCTGAACTGACAGGCGGCGCTGTCTGGTGTTAGGATGATATAAAAATATAATAGGAGCGTGCTGCAGAGAAACATTTGGCAGCCGCTTCTTTTTTTGTGCGGGAAAGAGAGGATTTTCTGCAATTTTATACATTTTATGCAAAAGAAATGCATAAAAAATACAGGCGGAGTTTGCGGAACATAAACGGAAGAGTCACCAGAAAAGAGAGGTATTTTGGAGGGAAAAGGTGAAACAGGGGAGCCAAAAGAGTGTAAAAGCAGGATTTTTTGGGAAATCAATGAACAAATTGCCCAATTTTTAATCGAAATTTTCAAAAGTTAGCAATAATATATATAAAAAACAAAAAATGTGAAAAAACCACTTGCATTATTATTCATGTATGTGTATAATTATGCCAATGATTCCGAAAAGAACGGAAAATAGAAAAAATATAAATACTTTGAAAAATGAAAAAACACAAAGAATGAAAATGAAAACGAAAAACAGAGTTTGAGAGGAGAAAAACAAAATGGCAAAGAAATATAATAAAGTGGTGTTAGCATATTCTGGTGGACTGGATACTTCTGTATTGATTCCGTGGCTGAAAGAAAATTATGGCTGTGAAGTTATCGCTGTTTCCGGAAACGTAGGACAGGGAACAGAGCTGGATGGTCTGGAGGAGAAGGCACTGAAGACCGGCGCTTCCAAGCTGTACATTGAAGATTTGAATCAGGAGTTTGTGGATGAGTACATCATTCCTACCGTGAAGGCGGGAGCTACATATGAGCAGTATCTGCTGGGAACCTCTTTTGCACGTCCGATTATCGCAAAGAGAATTGTCGAGATTGCCCTGAAGGAAGGCGCAGATGCTATCTGCCACGGCTGTACAGGAAAGGGAAATGACCAGGTTCGTTTTGAACTGGCAATCAAGGCGTTCGCACCGCAGATGGATGTCATCGCACCGTGGCGTTTCTGGGAGCTGAATTCCCGTGAAAAAGAGATTGCCTACGCAGAGGCGCACAACATTCCGTTAAAGATTACAAAAGAGACCAACTATTCTAAAGATAAAAACCTGTGGCATCTGTCCCATGAGGGAATGGACCTGGAGGATCCGGCAAACGAGGCGCCTATCAGCAAGCCAGGATTTCTGGAGCTGTCTGTTTCCCCAGAGGAAGCACCGGATGTTCCGACCTATGTGACGATTCACTTTGAGAAAGGTATCCCGACTTCCCTGGATGGAAAAGAGATGGGAACCGTGGAACTGATTCAGAAGTTAAATGAAATCGGCGGAGCAAACGGATGCGGAATTTTGGATATCGTGGAGAACCGTCTGGTAGGTATGAAGAGCCGCGGCGTGTACGAGACTCCTGGCGGAGCTATCTTATATGCGGCACACAGCAAACTGGAAGAAATCACTTTGGACAAGGAGACTTCCCACTACAAACAGCAGTTGGCACTGAAGTTTGCAGAGCTGGTTTACAACGGACAGTGGTACACACCACTGCGCAAGGCGATGAGCGCATTCGTGGATTCCACACAGGAGACTGTGACTGGCGATGTGAAGCTGAAACTGTACAAAGGAAATATCATTCCGGCAGGCGTGACTTCTCCATACAGCTTATATTCCGCAGATATGGCTACCTTCAATGAGGATGACTGCTACAACCAGGCAGATTCCGCCGGCTTTATCAATTTGTTCGGACTGCCGATCAAGGTTCGCGCCCTGAACGATATCGCACTGGCTGCAAAGACTGGAAAGCATTTCCCAGGTGTGGAATAAGAAATAAGAAAAAATAATCAGAAATCATCATAAAAATAAAAAATAGAGAGGAAAGAAAGTGCTGCTTTCGTGTAAATACGGAAAGAAGCACTTTCCGAATCTAAACGGATAAGAGAATTGGGCCGCGAGAAAAAGCAAAATCAGGGAAAAATGGATTTTTATAAGGCGGCGAAAAGGAAAAAAGGAGACGGAAATATGGCGAAAATGTGGGAAGGGCGTTTTGGTAAGGAGACGGACCTGCTTGTGAATGATTTTAATTCTTCCATCCGCTTTGACTGTCGGTTGTATGAGGAGGACATCAAGGGTTCTATGGCTCATGCAAAGATGCTGGGAAAGCAGGGGATTATTGAGCAGAAGGAAGCAGATGCGATTCTTGCCGGACTTGCAGATATTTTATCTGATATTCAGGAAGGAAAAATTTCATTTTCTTTGGAATACGAAGATATTCATATGAATATAGAAAAACTGCTGACAGAGAGAATTGGAGATGCGGGAAAACGCCTGCACACAGCGCGCTCCAGAAATGACCAGGTGGCGCTGGATATGAGACTGTATGTCAAAAAGGAGATTGATGAGATTCGCGAGCTGGTATTTGGCTTTATGGAAGCTCTGTGTGAGAAGGCAAAGAAAAATCTCGACACAGTCATGCCAGGGTACACGCATCTGCAGCGCGCGCAGCCAGTGACATTTGCCCACTATATGATGGCGTATGCCAATATGCTGAAGCGCGACATCACCCGTCTTACTGACTGCAAGGAGCGCATGGATGAGATGCCGCTTGGATCCGGTGCACTGGCCTCCACGACACATCCGATTGACAGAAAGATGGTGGCGGCAGAGCTTGGTTTTGCGAGTGTGACTGACAATTCTCTGGACGGTGTGTCGGACAGAGATTACTGCATTGAGCTGCTTTCCGCACTCTCCATCCTGATGATGCATCTGTCAAGACTGTCTGAGGAAATCATCGCATGGTGCTCCTGGGAGTTCAAGTTTGTGGAGTTGGATGACGCCTATTCCACTGGCTCTTCCATTATGCCGCAGAAGAAAAATCCAGATGTGTGCGAGTTGATTCGAGGAAAGACGGGACGTGTGTACGGTTCTCTGACTACCCTTTTGACTATGCTCAAGGGACTGCCGCTCGCCTACAATAAGGATATGCAGGAGGACAAGGAAGCAGTGTTTGATGCCATTGACACCGTAAAACAGTGTCTGGAAGTGTTCACTCCGATGTTTGAGACCATGGAGCTTCTGGGTGAGAACATGAAGAAAGCGGCATCCAGAGGATTTATCAATGCGACAGACTGTGCGGATTATCTGGCAAAGAAGGGCGTTCCGTTCCGAGATGCGTATAAGATTACCGGAAGTTTGGTGGGAGAGTGTATTCAGAGAGGAAAGACTCTGGAAGAGCTGACTCTGGAAGAATTTAAGGAGTTTTCTCCTATTTTCGAGGAAGATGTCTACCATGCCATCGACCTGATGACCTGTGTGTCTGAGAGAAAGGTGCTCGGAGGGCCGGCGCCGCAGGAAGTGGCGAGACAGATTCAGGCGATAGAAAACTTTATTAAGGAAAATCAGTAGAATACTTGTGAGATAAGATAGAGAGCTATGAAAAAACCAAAAATTTATATTGACGGAAAAGAAGGAACGACGGGCCTTCAGATTTATGACAGACTGGCAGCTAGGGATGACCTGGAGCTGCTTTTGATAGACGAAGAGAAGAGAAAAGACACAGCAGAGAGAAAGAAACTGATGAATCAGGCAGATTTGGTGTTTTTGTGCCTTCCGGATGCGGCAGCGGTGGAAGCGGTCGGACTCATTGAGAATGATACCACAAAAGTGATTGATGCATCCACAGCGCACAGAACAAAGACGGGATGGACGTATGGATTCTCGGAGCTTTCTGCAGCGCACAGAGAGGCTGTGCAGCAGGCAAAACGTCTGGCAAATCCAGGATGCCATGCGACTGGTGTGATTGCGAGCGTGTATCCGCTCGTGGCGATGGGAATTCTGCCTGTGGATTATCCGCTTGCCACATTTTCCCTGACAGGATACTCAGGCGGCGGGAAAAAGATGATTGCACAGTATGAGAGTGCGGAAAAAGAGGATGCGCTGTTTGCACCGAGAATATATGGACTGAATTTAAAACATAAGCATCTGCCGGAGATTCAGGCAGTCTGCGGTCTTTCCCATCCACCGGTGTTCTGTCCGGTGGTGGATGATTATTACAAGGGCATGGCAACCACAATCTGCCTGCAGAATGAGGCGCTGAGAGAAAACGTGTCTGCCCAGGAAATTCATGCGAGACTGGCGGAGTATTATCAGGGAAAAGCGCTGGTGAGTGTAGCACCGTTCGGCGGTGAGGATGTTATGACAGCGGCAAATAAGATGGCGGGAAAAGACAGTTTGAAGCTGATTGTCTGCGGCCATGAGGAACAGACGATTGTGACAGCATTGTTTGACAATCTTGGAAAGGGTGCATCCGGTGCGGCTGTGCAGAATATGAATCTGATGCTCGGATTTGACGAGACAAAAGGGCTTGTACTTTGATGCGGCTGCGCGAGGATAGGACAGATAGAACATAAATAGAGGAGACAGTTGAAAATGAAAGTAATAGAAGGCGGCGTATGTGCAGCAGCAGGCTTTTATGCAGGTGCCTGCCACTGCGGTATTCGTAAATCTATAAAGAAGAATGACTTGGCTGTGATTGCATCTGAGGTGATGTGCAATGCGGCAGCGACTTACACAACAAACCGCGTGAAGGCATCCCCACTGCTTTTGACAAAAGAGCATCTGGCAGACGGCATGGCGAAGGCTGTGATTGTCAATTCCGGAAATGCCAATGCCTGCGCGCCGGACGGCATGGAGAATGCGAAGAGGGAAGCGGCAGCGGCAGCAGGATTTCTGGGAATTGACGCAGATGATATCGTTGTGGCTTCCACCGGTGTAATCGGACAGCGACTGACTGTGGAATGTATTGAGGAACATGTGAAAGATATCACCATGAAGCAGGGCATTGCGGGTTCTGAGGAAGCCGCATGGGCAATTATGACGACAGATACCCAGCCGAAGACGGTTGCAGTGGAGTTTGAGGCAGACGGACATATCTGCCATATCGGCGGTATCTGCAAAGGTTCTGGTATGATTCATCCGAATATGGGCACAATGCTCTCTTTTGTCACGACAGACTGTGCCATCAGCAGCGAAATGTTGGAGAAGGCGCTGAAGCAGGATGTGAAGAAGACATACAACCGTGTGACTGTGGACGGAGATACTTCCACCAATGATATGTGTGTGGTTTTAGCCAATGGTCTGGCAGGAAATCCACAGATTACAGAGGAGTCTGCTGCATATGCTGCGTTTGCAGAAGCACTGCATTTTGTCAATGAAACCTTGGCAAAGAAGATTGCCGCTGACGGCGAGGGCGCTACCCGCCTGATGACCTGCACCGTAAAGGGTGCAAAAGATGAGGCGACAGCAGAAGTGTTGGCAAAATCCATCTGCTCCTCTTCTCTGGTGAAGGCTGCGATGTTCGGCGCAGATGCAAACTGGGGTCGTGTGCTCTGTGCGATGGGATATTCTGGTGCCGAGTTTGACATCGCAGATGTCACAGTGACCTTCCTGTCTGCAGCTGGACAGATTGTGGTGTATGACCACTCGGTTGTGCTGGATTTTGACGAGGATTTGGCAAAGAAGATTCTGAGTGAGCCGGATGTGGAGATTTTGGTGGAATTGGCCGAGGGAGACGGAAATGTTTCCTGCTGGGGCTGTGATTTGACTTATGACTATGTAAAGATTAACGGAGACTACCGGACGTGATACATGGATATACTACGTTAGAATGGCGAAAGGAATAGGGGATATGGAGAGAAATCCAGAGTTAAAGGCAAGCACACTGGTGGAGGCGCTGCCGTATATTCAGGAATATTATGGAAAGGTTATTGTCGTGAAGTACGGCGGCAATGCGATGATTAACGAAGAGTTGAAAAATGCTGTGATTCAGGATATTGTGCTTCTGAATTTGGTAGGAATTAAGGTTGTTCTGGTTCACGGCGGTGGTCCGGAGATCTCAGACCTTCTGAAAAAGATTGGAAAAGAATCCCATTTTGTGAAGGGACTTCGCTATACAGACAGAGAGACCATGGATATCGTGCAGATGGTTCTGTGCGGTAAGGTAAACAAGAATCTGGTGACAATGCTGCAGGCTGCAGGCGGAAGCGGCATTGGCTTAGGCGGCATGGACGGCGGTCTGTTCAAAGCAGTCAGACTGAAAGATGAGGACGGCACAGATTACGGTTATGTGGGAGATATCACAGATGTGAACCCGAAACCAGTCTTTGATATGCTGGAGAAAGGCTATATTCCGGTTGTTTCTTCTGTTGCGCAGGGCGTGGACGAGGAGACCGCCTATAATATCAATGCGGACACAGCTGCGGAGAAGCTGGCTGTAGCGCTTAAGGCAAAGAAGCTGATTCTTCTCACGGACGTTCCTGGCTTGATGCGTGTGCCAAAAGATGAGAGCACTACCATTCACAGAATTCAGGTGTCTGAGGTTCCGGCACTGGTGAAAGAGGGCATTATCTCCGGCGGCATGATTCCAAAGGTGGCGTGCTGTGTGGAGGCGGTCCGCCGCGGTGTGGAGCGTGCAAACATTCAGGATGGACGTGTAAAACATTCTATTTTGATTGAGCTTTTGAGCAATGATGGTGTGGGAACCATGTTCTATTAAAAAGAACCAAAAGTATATGGAGGCATTTGCAGTTATGACATATCAGGATTTGAAGCAGGAAGAACAGACTTATGTCATGCAGACATACGGGCGTTTTGCAGTGGCGATTGACCACGGGGAAGGTTCTAAAGTCTGGGATGTAGAGAACAAGGAATATATTGATTTGACATCGGGAATCGGTGTGTGCAGTGTGGGATATGCGAGAGAGGAGCTGGTGTCTGCCATCAGCGAACAGGCAGGAAAACTTCTTCACATTTCAAACCTGTTTTTGACAGAGCCAATGGTACAGACCGCAAAGACACTGGTGACATCATGCGATATGGGCAAGGTGTTTTTTGCCAATTCCGGTGCGGAGGCGAATGAGGGCGCTGTCAAGCTGGCCAGAAAGTACTCCTACGACAAGTACGGAGAGGGAAGAAGCACGATTGTCACACTGAAAAATTCTTTCCATGGAAGAACCATCACCACGCTGAAGGCGACGGGGCAGGACAAATTTCACCAGTTCTTTTTCCCATTTACGGAAGGGTTTGTCTATGCTGAGGCCAACAATCTGGAAGATGTAAAGCAGAAAGCAGATGCTTCCGCGTGTGCCGTGATGATGGAGCTGATTCAGGGAGAAGGCGGCGTGCTGCCTCTGGACAAGGCATTTGTACAGGATGTTGCGTCATTCTGCAAGGAGCATGATTTGCTTTTGATAATCGACGAGGTGCAGACAGGTATCGGACGTACCGGTTCTCTGTTCTGCTTCCAGCAGTATGGAATCCAGCCAGATATCGTCACCATGGCGAAGGGGCTGGGCGGCGGCGTGCCGATTGGCGCTGTGATGGCGGCAAAAACCTGCGACAGCGTGCTGACTCCTGGAACTCACGCAACGACATTCGGCGGAAGTCCGCTCTGCTGTGCAGCAGCGAATGCAGTGCTCTCGATTGTAAATCAGCCGGATTTTCTGCATGAGGTGACGGAAAAAGGAGAGTACATAAAGAAGAAACTGCTGGAGATTTCCCATGGGACAATCAAAAATATCCGCGGCATGGGACTGATGCTCGGCGTGATTGTGGATGAGGAGAAGCGGGCAGAGCTGGTGTCTGCCTGCATGGATAAGGGTGTGTTGGTCTTGACAGCAGGAAAAGATGCGATTCGCCTTCTGCCGCCGCTTACCATTACCTATGAGGAGATAGATGAGGCGATTGAGAGAGTAAGGGAGGTATTTTAATATGAAACACTTATTGAAATTACTGGATTGCAGTACAGACGAGATCAAGCAGATTTTGGATCTGGCAGACCAGCTGAAATATGAGAAGAAACATAACATTCCGCATCCGCTTTTAGCGGGAAAATCTGTTGGACTGATTTTCCAAAAATCTTCCACCAGAACTCGTGTGTCCTTTGAGACTGGCATCTATCAGCTGGGAGGACAGCCGCTGTTTTTGTCTGCGAGAGATTTGCAGATTGGCCGCGGTGAGCCGGTACAGGATACTGCAAGAGTTCTGTCCCGCTATCTGGACGGCATCATGATTCGTACTTACGCGCAGAAGGAAGTGGAAGATCTGGCGAAGATGGGTTCTATCCCGATTATCAATGGGCTGACTGATTTCTGCCATCCGTGCCAGGTGCTGGCTGACCTTATGACAATCCGTGAGAAATATGGAAAGCTTGCCGGTCTGAAGATGTGCTATATCGGCGACGGCAACAATATGGCAAACTCTCTGATTGTCGGCGGATTAAAGATGGGGCTTAACGTATCTATTGCGACTCCAAAGAATTATCAGCCTGCTGCAGAGGTTCTGGCATTTGCAAAGGAAAATCCGAACTTCTTCCTGACGGATGACCCATTTGAAGCAGCTGTGGATGCAGATATCGTCTTTACAGATACCTGGGCTTCCATGGGACAGGAGAGTGAGAAGGAGGAGCGCCAGAAAGCATTTGCTGGATATCAGGTCAATGATGCTTTGATGGCAGTGACAAAACCGGACGCTATGGTACAGCACTGTCTGCCGGCTTACAGAGGACAGGAGATTACAGAGAAAGTGTTTGAGGAACATGCGGACGAAATCTTTGAGGAAGCAGAGAACCGCCTCCATGCACAGAAGGCCGTTATGGTTACTCTGATGGGCAATAAATAAAAAGATAGTCATGTCAGGAGCGGACATGAAGGGTTTGCTTCCATAAAAAATAAAGAAATAAAGTCTAAAAATTTTCGTTTGTTGGATAAACAACAGGCAAATTGCAAAAAATGGTGTAAACTAGAAAAGATAAAAACAAGAAAACTGAGAAAAATCAGGAAAAAATGGAGGGAACTATAATGAAGAAATATGTATGTGATGTCTGTGGTTATATCTATGATCCGGCAGAGGGAGATCCAGATAACGGCGTAGAGCCAGGAACTGCTTTTGAGGATATTCCAGAGGATTGGGTTTGCCCGCTGTGCGGCCTTGGAAAAGATGCATTTTCTGAGGTGGAATAATTCACGGCAACCAGAGTTTTGAAGAGGTCAATGAAGCAGGAAGTCCATTGGCTTTAGACAATGGATAGTTCACCACAGAATCAGTATCCCCGTTATCCCCACTTCGTATTTTGCGTATTCGGAGTGAGGGTAGCGGGGATGTTACTTATCATGAATGGTATCATGAATGAAAAATGAAAAGCTCTATAAAGAGTTTTGCAAAAAGAAGAGAGCAGTTTTTCTGGCTGATTAAAAAAACGAAAAAGATAACAGCAGAAGAACTGCTTTTTTTGTAGTATAATTAGGAGAGGAAACGAAAAGAGAGATCGCAAGGAGAGAACTATGAGTAAACTGTACAACAGAACGTCTTGGATTTATGTCTGCTTTTTTGTATCTGCAACGGCGGCACAGGTGCTGCTGTCGCTGCTTTTACGGCGTCTGGGGCTTTTGACAGAGGAAAACCAAGCATGGATTTCAATTACAGTGAGCTGTGTTTCTATGTATGGTGTGGGATTTTTTCTGTCAAAAGCGCTGTTTTCGCTGCTGCCAAAGGGAGGAGGGGTGCAGCAGGAATACTGGAGTCTAGGAAAACGGATTCTGTATTTTATTATCTGCATGTCCTTTATGTACATTGGAAATCTTATCGGAAACGCCATGATGTTTTCTGTGGGCGTATTTACAGGCAAGGGGATGCCAACAAACCAGATGACAGAGCTTTTGATGGAGTCCAATGTGTGGCTCAATCTGCTTTCTATGGTGATACTAGCGCCGATTGTGGAGGAATGGCTGTTTCGCAAACTGCTTTTAGACAGGATTGCTAGATTCGGGCAGCTTCCGGCGGTTCTGCTCTCGGCATTTTTCTTCGCGCTGGCTCATGGAAATTTCTACCAGTTTTTCTATGCGTTTGGTCTGGGAGCACTGTTCGCTTATCTGTATGTAAAGACAGGAAAAATCCGCTATCCTATCGAGTTTCATATGGCCATCAACTTCTTTGGTGGGATTTTGGCGCCAGAGCTGGTGAAATGGCAGGAGAGGATGGCAGGCAGAGGTCCGCTGTTTTGGGCAATTCCCATGATGATGCTGGCGGCTTACGGGCTGCTTTTGATTGGATGTACCATAGCGGGGATTGTGCTGCTTTGCTGTAATGTGAGGCAGATCCATTTTCTGCCGGCCAGAGAGCGCGAAGAAAGAGGGAATGTGCTGCTGGCGCTGGCAAAAAGCCCTGGTTTTTGGGTGTATCTGCTCTACTCTGCAGTGATCCTGGCGCGCTCTGTGATGGTGTAGAGGCTGTATGGAACACAGGGATAATGGGGATTGGAACATAGAGGAAAAGGTTTACAGGAGAGGTTTACAGAAGAAAAAGCAAGAAAAATGAAGAAAAAGAAAATGAGAAGGAAAGTATGGAGGAGAAAAAACTATGAAAACAGATTATGTATGGATGGCGGCACAGATGGAAGCTTTGGCAGAAGGCGTGGAGTATGAGGTGACAAATCTGGCCAATGCGGCGGCGCTTCTGTATGAATCTCTGGAGGAGATCAACTGGGCAGGATTTTATCTGATGCGGGATGGTGAGCTGGTGTTAGGACCGTTTCAGGGGAAAATTGCCTGTACAAAGATTGCTGTAGGAAAAGGCGTCTGTGGAACGGCCGTGGAAAAGGACCGAATACAATGCGTGCCTGATGTGCACGCATTTGCCGGACATATTGCATGTGACAGCGCTTCCAATTCAGAGATTGTGATACCGATTCACAAGAATGGGTATGTGTGGGGTGTGCTGGATATTGACAGCCCGAAGAAGGGGCGGTTTTCTTTGGAAGATGAACAGGGGCTGGAAATGTTTGTGAGAAAGCTGGAGGAAGTTTTGGGACTGTGATGGATATGTTTAAAAACGGCATGTACATGCGGAGCACGATACTGCAAAAAGCAGAGAAAAGTAATGGAAAGTAGTTGACACAATTTTTAAGATGTGATAAATTCTAAGCTATAGCGTCAAATCAGATGTAGACCCTAGACGGACATGTCGCCTGACGACGACACCACTATGATAGGAAAGTCGAGTGCTTCGTGCTCGCTCAGACATCTGAGAGAAATTAAACATTTGAGAAAAGCGCAGAAGAGGAAGAGTACAGAAGTTGGATGCCTTCAGAGAGCGGCCGGTGGGTGCGAGGCCGCGGGGAAGACTTTTGGAACTGGCCTTGGAGCGGCAGAAAGAAAAGGAAACACAAAAGAGAATGTGTTTCCCCAGTAGAATCTGACGGATTCCGCCGTTACAGGAGTTGAGAGCACACGTTTTTGTGTGAATAAGAGTGGTACCGCGCACGCCTGGCTTTGCGTCTCTTTGTGAGATGAGAAAGCCAGGCGTTTTTGGTGTTGTATGAAAAGATGCTGAAGCGATGTCGGCGTGTTTTGATGCAGCAAAAAATGCTCTATAGGAATTTTTGAAGAAACTAGGAGGAATGAAAAGATGGCAACCCCATACAATCACAGTGCGATTGAGAAAAAATGGCGTTCAAACTGGCAAATGCGCCCGATCAATGTGAACGATGGAAAGAAAGAGAAATATTATTGTCTGGATATGTTCCCGTATCCGTCCGGCAGCGGCCTGCATGTAGGACACTGGAGAGGCTATGTAATCTCCGATGTCTGGAGCCGTTACCAGCTGTTAAAGGGAAAATATGTGATTCATCCGATGGGCTGGGATGCATTCGGTCTGCCGGCTGAGAACTATGCGATCAAGATGGGCATCCATCCGGCAAAATCCACCGCAGAGAATGTGGCAAATATTAAGCGCCAGATCAATGAGATTGCGGCTATCTATGACTGGGATATGGAAGTCAACACAACTGACCCAGAGTTCTACAAATGGACGCAGTGGATTTTTGTGCAGATGTTCAAGAAGGGTCTGGCTTATGAGAAGGAGTTCCCGATCAACTGGTGTCCTTCCTGTAAGACAGGTCTGGCAAATGAGGAAGTTGTAAACGGATGCTGCGAGCGCTGCGGTTCTCCGGTGACAAAGAAGAACCTGCGTCAGTGGATGTTAAAGATTACTGCATATGCAGAGCGTCTGTTGAATGACCTGGATAAGTTGGATTGGCCGGAAAAGGTAAAGAAGATGCAGAGCGAGTGGATTGGAAAATCCTACGGTGCTGAGGTGGACTTCCCGATTGATGGAAGAGAGGAGAAGATCACGGTTTACACGACGAGACCAGATACACTCCACGGCGCCACCTTTATGGTACTGGCTCCGGAGCATAAGCTGGCAAAGAGTCTGGCTACCGATGAGACGAGAGAGGCAGTGGAGAAGTATATTTTTGACGCTTCCATGAAGTCCAACGTAGACCGTATGCAGGACAAGGAGAAGACTGGCGTCTTCACAGGCACCTATGCCATCAACCCGATGAATGGAAAGAAAATTCCGATCTGGCTGTCCGACTATGTACTGGCAGATTATGGTACAGGCGCTATTATGTGTGTTCCTGCACATGATGACCGTGATTTTGCGTTTGCGACAAAATTCAACATTCCGATTATCCAGGTTATCGCAAAGGACGGCAAGGAAATCGAGAACATGACAGAGGCATATACAGAGGCATCCGGAACTATGATCAATTCTGGAGATTGGAACGGAATGGAGTCCGCTGTTCTGAAAAAAGAGGCGCCGATGATAATCGAGAAGATGGGCATCGGAAAGAAGACTGTAAACTACAAGCTGCGTGACTGGGTATTCTCCCGTCAGCGTTATTGGGGTGAGCCGATTCCGATTATCCACTGCCCGAAGTGCGGCTGTGTGCCAGTTCCAGAAGACCAGCTTCCTCTGAGACTGCCGGAGGTGGAGAGCTACCAGCCGACTGGTACGGGCGAGTCTCCTCTGGCCGCGATTGACGAGTGGGTAAATACCACATGTCCGGTCTGCGGTGCAGCGGCGAAGCGTGAGACAAACACCATGCCGCAGTGGGCAGGTTCTTCCTGGTATTTCCTGCGCTATGTGGATAACCACAATGACAAAGAGCTGGTTTCCAGAGAGAAAGCAGATAAGTACCTGCCGGTGGATATGTACATCGGCGGTGTGGAGCATGCGGTTCTTCACCTTCTGTACAGCCGTTTTTACACCAAGTTCCTGTATGATATCGGTGTGATCGATTTTGATGAGCCATTTAAGAAATTGTTCAACCAAGGTATGATTACTGGTAAGAATGGTATCAAGATGAGCAAATCCAAAGGAAACGTGGTTTCTCCGGATGACCTGGTGAGAGACTATGGATGCGATGCTCTGAGAATGTACGAGCTGTTCGTGGGACCGCCGGAGCTGGATGCAGAGTGGGATGACCGCGGTATCGAGGGCGTTTCTCGTTTCTTAAACCGTTTCTGGAACCTGGTTATGGACAGCAAGGACAAAGATGTGGCAGAGACAAAAGAGATGGTGAAGCTGCGCCATAAGTTGATTTTTGATATCGAGCAGCGTTTCGAGCAGTTCAATCTGAACACTGTGGTTTCTGGTTTTATGGAGTACAACAACAAGCTGATTGATCTGGCAAAGAAAGAGGGCGGAATTGATAAAGAGACCTTAAAGACCTTTATCATTCTGTTGGCTCCTTTTGCACCGCATATGGGTGAGGAATTGTGGGAGCAGCTCGGCGGCACAGACAGCGTATTCCATCAGTCCTGGCCGCAGTGTGATGCGGAGGCAATGAAAGATGATGAGGTGGAGGTTGCCGTGCAGATTAACGGCAAGACAAGAGCTGTCATCAGCATCGCAGCAGACTGCCCGAAGGAAGACGCTCTGGCGGCAGGCAAGGAAGCTATCAAGGATAAGCTGACCGGAAACATTGTGAAAGAAATCTATGTGCCGAAGAAGATTATCAATATTGTAATGAAATAAGCAGTATAAGAAAATCTAAAAAAGACAATGGAGAAGAGAGAAGAATTTCTCAAGATTTTTACAATGAATGTGCGAAAAGTTCACTCCTTGAGGTGTGGGATGGATAGCACAAAAAATATAGAAAAGGTTTTGACACGAGCCTAATGCTATCGCTAATGAATGCAAAGGTATTCTTGATAGTGAAAGTCTTATAAAAACTCATGAGTCTTATATGTTTTCGAGCATATTTGGAAGTGAATGTATATAAGAACCCAACGTGCTTTAGCCGTTGGAGTGTCAGTATGCGGAGGGAACAATGAATAAGTCAAACTATGGAAACGCGTTTTTCGCTGCATTCTGGCGCACCGTTCCTGTAATGGCAGGCTATCTGGTTCTGGGATTTGGATTTGGGCTACTGCTGCAAAGCAAAGGCTATTCTTTTATGTGGGCCATTCTGATGGGATTGACTATTTATGGCGGAAGTATGCAGTTTGTTACAGTAGACCTGCTTTCTAGTGGCGCCAGTTTGCTGACAGCGGGGATTATGACTCTGATGATACATGCCAGACATTTGTTTTATGGGCTGTCCATGATTGAAAAATACAGTGGAACCGGTAAAATAAAGCCATATCTGATTTTTACATTGACAGATGAAACGTACAGTCTTGTCTGCACTGGAGAGATTCCGGACGGGGTAGACAAAAATGCATATTATCTGTGGATTTCACTTTTAGACCAGATATACTGGGTGCTTGGGAGTGCCCTCGGAGGGATTTTCGGGCAGATTGTGACAATTAATACGACAGGGGTTGAATTTTCCATGACAGCTTTGTTTGTGGTTATCTTGACAGATAACTTGCTGAAGAAAGACAGGCGTATTCCTGCATTGGTGGGAGTTGGCGTTTCCTTGGCATGTCTGCTGCTTCTGGGAGCAGAGAATTTCCTGATTCCTTCTATGGTGAGTATAACGGCTGTTCTGATGCTGCTGCGGTCGGTTTTAAGTAAACGAGAGAAGGGGATGAAATCATGAGTACAATACATAGTATCCTGCTGATTGCTGTCATTTCGCTGGTGACAGCGCTGATTCGCTTTCTTCCGTTCCTTATATTTCGAGACAAAGACCATATGCCCGAGGCGCTTCAATACCTTGGCGGTATTCTTCCAGCTGCTATTATGGGAATGTTGGTAGTTTACTGCTTTAAATCGACAGTGGTGACAGCATGGCCTTTTGGACTGCCAGAAGTGATTGCGACAATACTGGTTGTGGCATCGTACTTATGGAAGAAAAATATATTGCTCTCCGTCGCGGCAGGAACCGTTTTCTATATGATTTTGGTGCAGGGAGTTTTTGCCTAGACAAAGCAGAGCCTTTCTCCTTCTTTTTGGGAAAAGGCTCTGTTCTTTTTTGAGGGCATTGAGGGGCTATTGCCTTTTTGACAGATTGACAGAGAGCTGGCGCAGAAGCTTCAGCTGCTGTTTTTCTTTTGGAGAAAAATGTTCTGTCAAAATTGATACCAGAAGTTCGGTCTCCTCATCCGTGAAGTTCATAGAAGGATTTTGCCTGGAAATGTTTAAAAGAAGAGGCAGCAGCTCGGTTTTGGAGGCATGCTTTGCTTTCTCGGCGAGCTGTTCTAAAAATTCCAGTTTCTGTGGCGACATGTTTTTTAAGCGCGGGTCCTGTTTCCAGTTGGATTCCATATGTCAATACCGTTCCTTTCTGCGGTTTTGCTGCACGATTTCTTAGCTCTAAATATTAAAATGCGGACAAGGCAATCGTCTATTTGGACAGCTGCTGCATCAGCGAGAGCATCATTTCAATATTTTCCAGTTTTCCAACTTGCTCCTTCGGCATGATTTTTTTCAGTTGTTCTATGTAGGAAGCGGCGCCCTGTGGGCCGGAAGTTCCAAAAGAATTTGGGTGGGCAGCATTGGAACCATCAGCGGAAGCCGTGGATACCGTTTCCTGATAACTGTTGTACAGGCGGAAGCCCTGCATGAAATTAATGATGACATCAATAAAGTCCTGCTCGTAGGGGGTTCCATAGGGCTTGATGGCATTTAACATATCCAGAGTGGAAGCTGGCTGGTCTCCGACGGAGCAGATGCCTACCATCTGGTCCTCTGTCTCGCGGGCGAGCTGCAAAGTGTTGCTTAATTCCTGGGCTTTAATCATAACGGAAAAGGCTCTCTGGTGGGATGCTCCCATGTAGGGCAGAGCCGCCTTCATCATTTTGAGGCGATGGTCGGCTGTCAGAGAATCGAGGTCACTGACAGGATATTCGTTTTGACTCATGTGTGTTACCTCCTGATTGATTTTTTGGCTGCAGATGGATGTTTAGCTGCAGGCTTGTGTGAAAAACATCGTGAAAATAGTTTGTGGCATTTCAATATATGCAGGATTCAATCCATTTATGTGAGCTGCATATGATGATACTAGGAGGTTGATAAAGATGGGAAGGCGTTTGATTATTGACGGCAATGCCGTTTATGAAATAGATGAGAGCTGTATGAGAAAAAAGCAGGAGAAAATGCGAAAAGACACAACGGCTATGAAAAAGAAAACAAAAAACGCAAAGAAAATATAAAAAACATGAAAAAAATTCAAAGAAAATATTGGTTATTTTGTTGATATCTGATAAAATATAGACAAGTGGCGTGTTCCCACTACTTAAGAAGTGGGGGCTTCTCGTTCAGGAATATGTATTTCAGTATCAACGAGCAGCTTCGTCAGCCTGACGGTTTCATAAATAAATCATTCGGTTGAAGCCTCGCCCCTTTACGGGGCGGGGGGATTGACTGAAAGAAGGAGGAGAAAGCGATGAGTCAGTACAAATGTAAGGTATGCGGAGAGATTTTTGAAGTAAAAGATGGGGAAACACCGGTATGTCCGCGCTGCCATGTAACAGGGGATAAACTGGAAGTGGTCATGGAAAAAAAAGCAAATAAATATGCGGGAACACAGACGGAGAAAAACCTGCATGCAGCTTTTGACGGCGAGTCCGGTGCGAGAAACAAATATACGTATTTTGCTTCTGTGGCAAAGAAGGAAGGATATGAGCAGATTGCAGCACTGTTTTTGAAAACTGCCGAAAATGAGCGGGAACATGCGAAAATGTGGTTCAAGGAATTGAATGGCATTGGAGATACTGCTGCCAACCTTCTGTCCGCCGCTGAGGGTGAAAATTATGAGTGGACAGATATGTATGAAGGGTTTGCAAAGACCGCCGAGCAAGAGGGATTTCTTGAGCTGGCTGCCAAATTCCGTATGGTGGGTGCTATTGAAAAGCACCATGAGGAGCGCTACCGCGCTCTGTTAAAGAACGTGGAGACCGCTGCTGTTTTTGAGCGGAGCGAAGTGAAAGTCTGGGAGTGCCGCAACTGTGGTCACATTGTGGTGGGAACAAAAGCACCACAGATTTGCCCTGTCTGTGCACATCCGCAGAGCTATTTTGAAATCAGAGAAGAGAACTATTAAGAGAAACGGCTTTCTTTCAGGCAGACGATATGTGATTGGGGCTGAGAGAAAGCTGTTTTTATGCCGTACGGGCCTTTGAAATGTTTCCCTTGAAGCAAAGAGAAGCAGATATTCTAGCAGGCAGGGAGCAGAAAGTAGAAAAAACGCAGAAAAAACGCGAGAAAAAGACAGATACAGGAGACGGACATGAAAGACATAAAAGAATATTTAAAGACGATTGATACAGTGATTGAGGAAGGGCCTTTTGACGCAACCTGGGAATCTTTGTCCAATTACAGAGTGCCAGCATGGTATGAGAAGGCAAAATTTGGAATTTTTATTCATTGGGGCATCTATTCTGTGCCAGCATTTGGAAATGAGTGGTATTCCAGAAATATGTATATTCAGGGCAAACGGGAATATGAGCATCACAGAGAGACATATGGACCGCAGAGTGAGTTTGGGTATAAAGACTTTATCCCTATGTTTCAAGCAGAGAAATTTGATGCCAGCGAGTGGGCGGACCTGTTTGTTAAGGCGGGGGCAAAGTATGTGGTTCCTGTTGCAGAGCATCATGACGGATTTCAGATGTACCGCAGTGAGATTTCTCACTGGAATGCATATGAGATGGGTCCGAAGAGAGACACGCTCGGAGAAATTTTGGGAGAGTGTGAAAAGCGCGGAATCGTGAGAGGCGCATCTTCACACCGCATAGAGCACTGGTTTTTTATGGGCCACGGAAAAGAGTTTGACAGTGACATCAAGGAGCCGATGCAGCGCGGAGATTTCTACTGGCCTGCGATGCCGGAGCCAGAGCATTATGACCTGTTCAGTGTGCCGGCTCCCACAGAGGAATTTCTGGAGGACTGGCTGGTGAGAACGTGTGAGCTGATTGATGTGTACCGCCCGAAAGTTCTGTATTTTGACTGGTGGATTCAGCACAGCAGCGTGAAGCCATATCTGAAAAAGGTGGCCGCTTATTACTATAACCGTGCGGCAGAATGGGGCGAGGAGGTCGTTATCAATTACAAGAACGATGCTTTTATGTTCGGCAGCGCCGTGCTGGATATTGAGCGCGGACAGTTTGCGGATGTGAAACCGTATTTCTGGCAGACCTGCACGTCTGTGGCGTTGAACAGCTGGTGCTATACGGAAGGAAATGTGTATCGTGACGCAGCAGATATTCTCCGTGACCTTGTGGATATTGTGAGCAAGAATGGATGCCTGCTTCTGAATATCGGACCGAAGGCGGACGGAAGCATTCCGGAGGAAGATAAAAAGATTTTACTGGAAATCGGTGAGTGGATGAAGGTAAACGGTGAGGCAATCTATAACACGCATGTCTGGAAAGAGTACGGGGAAGGCCCGACGCAGATTGTAGAGGGGCAGTTCTCAGACAGCATCAAGAAGGAATTTACCTCTGCGGATATCCGCTATACTGTGAATGGCACGTTTCTCTATGCGACAGCGCTCAGATGCAGCGAGGACGGCGTGTACCGCTTTGGCGCTCTGGGAGAGAAAGATGCCAGCAAGACACCATGCTTCCACGGAATCATCAAAAACATTGAAGTGCTGGGGTTTGAGAAAGACGTAAAGTGGACGAGAAATGAGGAAGCATTGACTGTGTATACGAATCGGGTGAAGACGGACAAGCCTGTGGTCTTTAAAATTACACTGGAATAAAAATACGAAATCACATGGAAGTATAAAGTATCCTGAAAAATGGGTCAGGATAGAAAATGGGATGATGCAGAGAGCCTGCACCATCCCTGTGAGTCCGAAAGAGAGGAGTTAGAAGATGTCGGGGGAGAGAAATCCAATCCACCGGCATCTTTTTATTCCATTAGACGGGATTTGCTGATACCTCAGCAGGTTTGCGCATGTACTGTGCAGCTGCTGCAGATGAATTGTGTTAATCTGTGTCAATATATGCCAATGAGCAACCTTGCATAGCTGAAAATGGCAGTGTATGGCAGCAGCACGGCTTCGCCTGTATTAGCAGAAGCTGCCTCCGCCACAGCAGCACAGAAGAAGAATAATCCAGATGATGCTGTCGCAGCCACAGCCGCTATGTTCACCACAACCGCAGCCACAGCTGCTTCCCCATCCTCCGTTGCCGCCACAGCAGCATAAAATGAGAATCAGGAAAATAATATTGCAGCCACAGCCGCCTCCGCAAATATTTCCTCCGTTGTCACATCCGCAACCGCAGTTTGTTGCTGCTAAATCACTCATATTAGTTCCTCCAAAACTTTCTTACACTCCATCATATGCAGCACAGCTTGCCTAAATTTACAAAATTTAATAAGAATTTTCTTATCAGAATCAAACAGTAGCTTTTTTTTGGACTGCATGGTACAATGTCCTTGTAAAATGAACATGCCTGCTGGCGCAGGCATCGCCATGATAGGAGAGATAGTGTATGAATTTGGATTTGCAGAATGTAAGGAAAATGAAAGAGATTATTGTATTTACCATTCTGGTATTGGTGGTGGTTTTAAACTATCAGAAAGTGTTTGGTGTGGTGAGCGGACTGTTCCATGTGATTATGCCGTTTATCCTCGGCGCTGGTATTGCTTTTATTTTAAATGCGCCGATGCGCTGTATTGAGCGCATGATACCAGAAGGGCGGCGCACGAAAAAATGGAGACGTCCGCTCAGTCTGTGTGCAGCTCTTCTGTTTGTGGTGGTTGTGCTGGGAATTGTGATTTTTGTGGTATTTCCTGAAGTGGGCAGAACTATAGGAGCCGTGAGCGAGAAGATTCCGGCATTTTTTGAGACGGTTCAGACCTGGGCAGAAGGGCTGTTTGCTGCCTATCCCAATCTCTCGGAGGAGATAGCATCTCTGGAATTTGACTGGAATGCGATTATCAATGAAGTGATTACTTTCTTAAAGACGGGCGCGGGAAACGTGCTGAATTCCACAGTCTCTGCAGTCAGTTCCATTATTTCAGCTTTTACCACAGTCGGTATTGCGATTATTTTCTCGTTCTATATTCTGCTGCAGAAGGAGACACTGGCGAGGCAGGCAAAGAAGCTGCTGCGCGCCTATCTGCCGAAGTATACAGACAGAATCCTGCAGATTGCGGCGCTGACAGAGAAGACATTCTCCAATTTTCTGACAGGGCAGTGCTTGGAGGCGGTGATTCTGGGCAGTATGTTTTTTGTGACGCTGACAGTGTTCAGACTGCCATATGCGCTTCTGATCGGTGTGTTGATTGCATTCACAGCGCTGATTCCTGTGTTTGGCGCGTTTTTGGGGTGCATGGTGGGCATTTTTTTGATGCTTATGGTCAATCCGATGGACGCACTGTGGTTTACCATCATTTTCTTTGTCCTGCAGCAGTTGGAGGGCAATCTGATTTATCCACATGTGGTGGGTGGTTCCGTGAATCTTCCCTCTATCTGGGTGTTAGCGGCGGTGACAATCGGCGGCAGCCTGATGGGCGTTCTGGGAATGTTGCTGTTTATCCCGCTGTGTTCTGTGGGATATGCACTGCTGAAGGAAAATGTGAATAAGCGTCTGGAGAAGCAGAAAAGTGCCGCACAGACGGTACAGACTGCACAGAGAGTGCCGAAGGAGCGATAAAGAGAGAAGAAAGGAAGAGAGAAGATGGAACAGCTGGGAATGCAAAAGAGAAGCCGCATCCGTGACTATGGGGCTGTGGTAGGAAGAATGCAGCCAGGGCCATTGAATAAGATTACGGATGTAAAAGGTGTGAAGGTCGGACATGCGACGATTGACACCGAAAGGCACAAAACGGGCGTCACTGTGATTCTTCCGTGTGAGGACAATATGTTTGCCAGAAAGCTCACAGCGGCTGTCTATGTGCACAATGGATTTGGAAAGACGCAGGGGACGATTCAGATAGAGGAGCTGGGAACGCTGGAGGCGCCGATTGCCTTGACGAACACGCTGAATATCGGAAGAGTGCATGATGCGTTGGTGGGATATATGGTGTCCAGGTGCAGAGCGGACCATGTGCCAATGCACTCGGTCAATCCGGTAGTGGGGGAGTGCAACGATGCCACACTGAACGACATTGCAGAGCGCACTGTGACAGAGGAAGACGTACAAAATGCTATCCAGCATGCGTGCGAGGATTTTGAGGAAGGCGATGTGGGAGCAGGAAAAGGTACCATCTGCTTTGGTCTAAAGGGCGGCATCGGTTCTGCCTCCAGACAGCTCACTCTGGATGGTGTGACATATACGGTCGGCGTTCTGGTGCAGTCCAATTTTGGAAGCACAAAAAATCTGACAATCTGTGGGAGAAACCTGGGCGAAGAGGCGGCAAGGCGAGTGGAAGAGCGAAAGCTGGATGAGGGCTCTATCATGATGGTTGTTGCCACGGATTTGCCGGTGTCGGACAGACAGTTAAAGCGCATCATCAAACGTGCCGGTGTGGGGCTTGCGCGCTGCGGCTCTTTTATGGGACATGGGAGCGGAGATGTGATGATTGGATTTACCACGGCGAACCGGATAGAAACGGCGGGAGATGGCAGCACGGTTCCTCTCACGATATTGAAGGAACATAAGCTGGAGGATGCTTTCACGGCAGCGGCGGAGGCGACAGAGGAAGCTATTTTGAATTCCTTGGCAGCAGCGCACACGGTGAAAGGGTATTCTGGTACAGTGAAGTATGCGCTGGAGGACCTGTTTGAGAGAGAAGAATTAAGGGCACTGATAACAGGCGGAAAGTGATGGCTGACTGCCTAAAGAAGCGGAAGCTCACAGGAAGAAAAAAGAACAAAAATAACGAAAAAAGAAGGAAAAGACAATGGAAATTAAGGCGTTTCAGGTAGAAGAATGGATGAATGCGTATGAGACAACAGCAACCTACAATCTGGCAGAGACCTGCGTGGATTCCATCTCACTGCAGACACTGTTTGAGATGGTGGGAATCGACAAAATGGCATTTTTTGATGCATTTTCAAGAAAACGCATGACATATGGCGATATTGAGGGAAAACCGGAGTTTTTGGAGGGAATCTGTGGGCTGTACAGAAATGTTTTGCCGGAACACATTGTGACAACGCATGGGGCAGCAGGAGCGAACCATTTGCTGATTTCTTCCCTTGTGGAAGCGGGAGATAAGGTGATTTCTGTGATGCCGACATACCAGCAGCTGTACTCCATACCAGAATCCATCGGGGCAGATGTGCAGATTTTGCATTTGAAGAAGGAAAACGGATACCTGCCGGACCTTGAGGAACTGCGCCGTATGGCTGTGCCAGGCACAAAGCTGATCTGCATCAATAACCCGAACAATCCGTCCGGTGCACTGATGCAAAATGAGATGCTTCGTGAGATTGTGGAGATTGCAAGAGATGCAGGCGCCTATCTTCTCTGTGATGAGGTGTACCGTCATCTGAATCAGGAAGACGGATATATTGAGTCCATTGTGGATTTGTATGAGAAGGGAATCAGTGTCAGCAGTATGTCAAAAGTATTCTCTCTCGCAGGGCTGCGTCTGGGATGGATTGTCACAAAGGATGCGGCGCTGAAAAAACAGCTTTTGTCACACAGAGATTACTGTCTGATAAGCTGTGGGATGTTTGACGAGGCAATCGCGGCAGTTGCTCTAAAGCATGCAGATAAAATTCTTGCCAGAAGCCGCAGCCTGATTCAGAAAAATCTGGAAATTTTGGATACGTGGGTACAGAAAGAGCCGCACATATCCTATGTGAAGCCAAAGGCGGGAACCACTGCACTGCTGCATTATGAGGGAGAGATGGATTCGGTGACATTCTGTAAGCAGATGTTGGATGAGACCGGTGTGTTTATGACACCAGGAGACTGCTTTGGAGAAGAAAAATGCGCCAGAATCGGTTATGCGTGCAGCAGTGAAGACCTGACGGTTGGCCTGGAGAAGATGAGCGAATACCTGAAGAAAACGTTGAAATAAAGCTTAAGCAACAAGATGGGTAATTCCTTACTGGCTGTAAGGGTTATTAACCATAACTATATTGTAGTAGAAAAAGAGAAAGAAAAAAGCCATGCATGTGCCTTCACTTTGCATGGCTTTTTGTGTAAAGGTAGGATTTTTTTGAGAAACATATTTGAAAATTTTTGAAATCAGTGTCAACACTTTTGCCATTTCATTCGTCTTATAAGTGAAAGCAGGATGACAGGGAAAACGGAGATGGCATGAACTGCTGCAGACATGAGACAGAGGAGAGAAAGAAGTCATGATTGAAGAGCTGTATGAAACGTATTATGAAGAGCTGATTCGATGGTGTCTGGCAATGACACAGAGTCGGGCGGCAGCGGAGGACCTGGTACAGGATACCTTTTTAAAGGCGATGAAACATTGTTATATCCTGGAAGAGCTGGGGGAAAAACAGCGCCGCTCATGGCTGTATCAGACGGCGAAGAACCTGTACATTGACAGATTGCGCCGAGCTGCCTTTGAACTGGCTGTGGAGACGTTACCAGAGCAGGAAGAGGAAGATGCGGCGTACAGTGCATACAGCAATGAAGAACTTCTCTCCAAACTGCCAAAGGAAGAGAGAGTGCTGTTTGTGATGCGTTATCTGGAAGGATACAATTCCAAAGAACTGGGAGAGCTTTTCTCCCTGCCGCCAGGAACCGTTCGTTCCCGCTTATCCTCAGCAAGAAAACGTTTAAAGGAAGAGTTGGAGGTTTGAAAAATGGAAGAAAAAATGGAAGAAAAAAAGAAAATGATCATCAACTGTGATATCTGCGATGCGAGAAATGTGACAGAAGAGACATTGGCAGAATATGAGAGTATCGTTATCAATGCAGATACGATTCTGATGAGCGAGCGCACCAAGGAACTTTTGAATCGCTATCCGGTTCAGATGAATATGGATTCTGCTGTGGAACTGGACAGTGACGCCAATTTGGTAATCCAGAACGGAAACTATGAGATCAGCGCTGAGACAGCGCCGGCAGTTTCGACTGCCCTGATGGTAAACGGGAACTTAAAGATTGATGAGAAGGCAAAGGAAGCTCTGAATCAGTATGTTTTGATTCAGGTAAACGGCAGGGTTCTCTATCCGAAGAGTCTAGGCGCCTATCTGAGAAACCTGCATGTGAACGGGGAGACCATAGCATATCCGGATGGCAGCATCATGCTGAAAAAAATAACGGTTCTGGACAAATATTTTCCGCTGCGCGCGAAAGAACATGCTCTGTATTATGTGCCAAAGTGTGTTGTCTTGACGGATGCAGAACTCAATGTGGCAAAATTAGTTGAAAAAGACGTCCATTTTGAGACCAAAAAATTGATTGTGACGGAAAATTATGTGGAAGGAGCCATTTCCATGTTTCCGGAGAATGCGGAACTTCTGGTATTGCCAGAAGGGTGTGCATATGTGCCGGATGATGCAGAATTGAACGAGAGATTGCTGAAGCGCTATGGAAATAAGCTGTACATTGACGGAAAGCTGAATCTGGAAGAGGAGAGTACTCCTCTGATTGAGCGGATTGAATATCTGTATGTGGAAGGAAAGATAGAGGCTCTGAGAGGGCAGATTCCGCTGCTGGAGGAGAAAGCGCACATACACTGTGAGAAATTTGAGGCAAGAGTAGGAAAAAAATTGGAGAATTGTGTGTGCGTTACTATAGATGCTGCGATGTTTGCAAACAATCCAGATGGTTTGTCTGTGGAAAACTGTGCAGCAGTTGTCATCAAAGAAGATACAGCTCTTGAGGATATTATGGAGAAGCTGTCTATCCGAAACTGTGCATCTGTTCAGTGCTATGCAAAACAGAAAGCGGCAGTTCAGATGGTGTGCAGCAATGTTGCCAGTATAAAAGCAGTTGACGAGGAGATGACGAACGGAGAAGGAGACGGAATCGACAAAATCGTAAAAAACCTGATGAAAAATCCACTTTCTGCACTGTCTGAGAGGAAGAATATCAAAATCGTCAATGCAGACAAGTACGTGCTTTGACATTTTTCATGCCTAATTTACCATGCTTAATTTACCATGCCTAATTATCATGCCTAAAGTCAGAGGCTTTACCGCGAAATGGGTAGTACAATAGTTCTGCTAGAGCAAAATGTTACTTTGCTTCGGCAGAATACAAACATCCGGTTCTTGTGCCAGCTTCCTCCTTTGAAGTTCCAAAGAACCGGATGCTTTGCTGTCTTTATGGCTAGTTTTTACAGTATTTACGCGAATGGCCTCGTATTCATCCACAGCCCCTAATTTTCCGAAAAATAGAATACTTCGCTTTTGGTGCGAAAGGGCAGATGGCATCCGCGGGGCAGAAGATAGGCATGGTCTCTGTGAATGGAGAGGGAGGGCTCGATTTCCCCATCCGTAATCAGAAGAATTGGACCACCTTTTGGAAAATCCTTTGCCTGCTCCAGAAGGTCCACACCAGGCTGGAGTTTGGTGCCGCCGCGCCCGCGCACCTCCACACGCCCCGCAATATCCTCCGGTGCAAGATAACCAGCGTCATATGCCGCGGCGTCGCAGAAGACGACCCGCGCAAAAGGCACGCTTCTGGAGGCGGAATAGCTGGCGATTGCGCCCAGAGCCAGGCCGATGTCCTTGGTGCTCATGGACCCCGAGGTATCCACAATCACGCCGAAGGTACGCGCATTCTCAGAAAAAGCGGTCTCGATATAGCTGGGTCTTGGAATATCTGGCGTGGAAGCCTGACGTCTGCTGGGCCTGCTGTAGCTGCGCGTCTTTTCGACAGCGGGAAAATAACTGTCAAACCAGTTGGCAAGCTTGACATCCCAAGGAATTGGCGGCATTGCCAGTGCACGGATTTCCTCAATAAGTCCGGCGGGAACGTAGCCGCGCCCTCTTGCCTGATGGTATTCCAGGCCCTGCGCCAGCGCACTTTTGTAGAATTCGTCGAGGGAGACAGCGGACGAGGCGTCGGAGAAGACGGAAGGCATCTTTTTCTTTGTGAAAATGTCTCCTTTTCCATAGCCGCGCAGGGTATTGTCTTTTTTGAAGGTTTTGATGTCTGTGATAATTTGGTCATAGATGGATTCGGCGGACCTTCCGGCGAGCGTTTCATCATACAGTACGCCAATCTGCGGCATCTGGCCGACTCCCATGTCGTGAAGCCAGCCGTTAATCACATAGTCACACGCAATGTTCCAGAAATATGGATTTCGTCCCTGACAGCGCTCATGGTGCATCAGTCCTGCATGAAGAAATTCATGCGCCATCACAAATTTCAGCTCTTCAAAATTCAGCGTTGCCGCTGGATTGATATAGAGTTCGCCTGCTGTCACATCCACGGCGGCTACCTGGATTTCCTCCCGAATGCAGATATCTGCATCTTCAATGATACGAAATCCCGCAGCCAGGCCGCCAAGAAGCGGATAGTGGCCGATAAACCATGCGGTAGCCTGCTCAGATTTTGTCATGGCTGTGCGGGAGAGGGCAGAGCGGCCGGATGCAATGCTGACTGCATGGGAGGCGGAGTTTGCGAGCGCCCAGGCAAATTTTTCTGCAAACAGGTTTCTGCGCCCCAGTTTTTCCTGATAGCGAATCGGGTTCTCCAGACGGAGCATATCGCACATGCCGCTTCCCGCTGTTCCATAATTCTGGGGAAATTCTGCCTGGTTTGTCTCAAGGAGATAGGTGTAGATTTTTCTCTCGTCCGTGATGCTTCCAGGGAACGCGTCCAGAGAGACATATGGCAGGGGCTGCCCGAATTTCATGTCTGCGAGAAATTTTGTGATGAAAATATCGCAGGCCATGTTCCAGAGAGATGCTCGATAGACAGGTTTCCAGTATGTGCTGCCATCCGTCTGCGCTACCTCATATCCTGGCATGTGGTTCGCATCAAAATGCCCGAATGCCAGATGCAGCCTGCAGTGTGCGATGCTGTAGGCCCACTGAGAGGGAGAAAGCAACAGTTCTTTGTTCAGATAAATAGAGCCCTCGCCGGAAACCAGGGCTGCGCCGCCCTTTGCAAACCGGTTTTTGTCGGATAGGGAAATGCGCCCGCCCAGTTTGGAGAATAACAGATGAGATTCGACCAGGTGAATTCCCTGTTCTAAGTTGAGTTCTGCTGCAGAGGGCTGTTTTTTTGTTTTTGCCAATGTAAGTTCCTCCTGTTTATGAAAATGATTTGGCCGCAGATACTAATTTTTGCTGTATGGCAATGATTTGACAGTCAAGTATTATCGCTCACAAGGCGCGGCAGGTCACGGACGATTTCCACCAGAAACCAATCCGGAAGCATGTTGTCCCCGTCTGCGGAAATCACCATCTGGGCAATCTCATGATTGATAAAAGATAAGTCTCGGATAAGCGCTTTTGCGCGGAATGCCAGATACTGTGCATTCTGATTCATTTTCTGCTTGTTTTTCGGGAGTTCGTGCAGAAGCATGGCGCGGAAAGACTGAGCCAGAAAATAGAGCACGTCTCGCTCTTCCGGCCGTGACGGCCATTTTGCTGTTCCTTTTATGATCTCGGACAGCAGATGCTGATTGCCGAGCTGTTTGGTGTAGGCGAGAAACATGCCGGCATGGCTGGCGGAGAGGCATCCATAGGCAAGTATCTTCAATGTCGTCTCAGAGACTTCCCTGGTTCCGGCACCATATTCCTTTAGGGCGTCACTCAGCATATGCCAGGAGCGGGGTGTGGAGTACGGCTCTTCGGTTTTTGGCAGTGGACTGAACAGATGGTCAGGACGCTGCGTGATGTAGTCTGTGACCCAAGGGTGAATGTTGGCTTCATATGCCCAGGAGAGCCACTGGGTCGGGTCAGCTTTTAACTGGACGTGAAACATGCGGTTGATGAGAGCAGAGGACATAGTTTTTACAATCGCGCTGTCCTGGCTGCGGTTTCCAGCGCCGATGACGACACTTCCAGCAGGCAGGTGATATTCCCCGATTCGTTTCTCGTGAATCAGACTGTAAAACGCTTTCTGCACTTCCTGAGAACAGGCGTTTAATTCGTCCAAAAACAGGCAGTATGGTTCCTTCTTGGCAATCATTTTCGGAGGGAGAAATTCGCTGGTTTCTCCCTTAATCTGCGGGATTCCGATGATATCCTCCGGCGCCAGCTGGCTTCCAAGGAGTGAGACGCAGGGAAGCCCAACAGAGTCAGCAAATTTCTCAACAAGAGCCGATTTTCCGATGCCTGGAGCACCCCAGATAAAGACAGGGCGCACAGGGGCGATGTTCAATAAAATATCTGAAAGTTCGTTCTGTGTTACACTGAGTGGTAAATTCATAAAAATAAAAAATCCTCCAAAATAGAATTCCCCAGACGTAAGAGAAAGCAATGTCTGGGGAGATGTATTTATTCATTGTCAAAGTCTACATGAATCACCTGTTTTTCGTGCATGTGAATGTCGATATAGGAAAGATTGAATTCCTCATCCATGATATCCACCTTGTACTCAAAAAAGGTGTCGTCTGTTCTTTTGGCGAGAAACAGATAGGAGCCGTTCTCTTTTCCTTCAATCTCGTCGCAAATTTCATTATAAATTTCTTCTCCGTCCACAGGCGCCGTATAGCCGGCCTTCCTGATGCGGTCCTCAATCATCTGATACAGTTCTTCCATAATAGTTTTTTATTCCTTTCGCTTGCAAAATGTTGGGATATATTGATTTTTTCTCGCCACTTCATAGAACCCATCTCACAAAACATATCTCGCAGAAGATATCTCATAGAAGATGCCTCATACAAAATATCTCATAGAAGATATTTCGTAGAAGATGCCCCATAGAGAGTGGGAGTCTCAGTGAGTGACAAGATAAAAGGGGTGGTCAGGATATTTTGCCGCATGGCGTTTTTTTACATCATCCAAAAGGAGTTTTGAGACGCGCAGGCCGCCGCGCCCGCTTCCGATAGAAATATCTGGTTTGTTGGAGCCGTGGAAATCGGAGCCGCCGGTAGGAAGCAGGTCGTATTTTCCTGCGATTTCCCTCAGAACGCGGCTTTCGTAGCTGTTGTTGGAGGAATGGTAACATTCGAGTCCCATCAATCCGAGTTCCTTTAACGTGCCAATCAGTTCGAGAAGAACCGGCCGGTCAAGTTTATATTGGAAGGGATGGGCCAGAACCGGAAATGCGCGGCTCTCTGAAAGCAGCTCCATGGCCCGCGCAGGCGTGATTTCTTTTTTGGGCATACAGTACGGTCCGCCATAATCCAGATAGTTCCGGAAGGCAGAACTCATGTCCTTGGCATAGCCGAGGGAGACCAAAGCTCTGGCAAAGTGGGCTCGCGTGATAACTGTGTTTGGATTTTCCAGGCATAAATCCTCCTTAGTGATAAGAATACCAGCGTTGGAAAAGCGCTCCAACATGTCCTGGTTGCGCTTGTCACGAATCTGCTGGAGTGCCGTCAGTTCCTCTGCGAGCACAGGATTCTGGCAATCCAGAAACAGTCCCAGAATGTGGATTTCACAGCCATGGTATACACAGGAGAGTTCCACACCAGGAATCACCTCGAGAGGACTGTTTTTGGCAGCTTCGAGCGCAGACGGAATGCCAGCTATGGTATCATGGTCTGTGAGCGCGATGGAGCAGAGTCCTTTTTCGCAGGCAAGCCGGACGACCTCCTGCGGAGAGCAGGTACCATCGGAAGCGTTGGAGTGGACGTGCAAATCAACAAGTTCCATCATAAAAACCTCCCGTTAAAATAAGATAAACAACCATTTTTTAGTGTAACAGGAAAAAAAGGGAAATTCAAGAGAACTTTGGGTTTTTGTGAAAATATAAAAAAAGAATAAAAAATAGCAGAAATAATTAAGAAAAATATCCATTCCATTTTCCGAAGAGTATGATA
>JAUNGE010000001.1:0-139444 GCA_030524675.1 bacterium | reverse complement strand
TAATGTCGCTAGACATTATATCTGCGCAAACTGGTTTCTGCGCGAGCCGCAGAAAACCAGGCGCTAAAATCCTGCGGAGCAGGCGTGTCCGAAGGACAGGCCATAATGTCGCTAGACATTATATCTGCGCAAACTGGTTTCTGCGCGAGCCGCAGAAAGCCAGAAAGAATATAGATAAAAATGATAAAGTGAGATTAAGGATAGAGGAGTTATGATTTATGAGTCAGTATGAAGATAGAGAGGCATCTTCCAGAAGACGCACCAGTTCTTCTGAGAGGGACAGAGTTCAGAGAGCACAGGAATATGGAAGCAATTCTTCCTATGAAAGCGGCCGCTCTTATGAAAATAGAGCCACTTATGGAAATGGGAGCCGCCAGAGCGCTGCAGGGCAGGCTTCTGCCAGAAATATGGAGAGCGCCGGAAGAGGAGGGGCTTATGAGCCGTCCTCTTACAGAAACCAGACAGCTGGAGGAAGCGCTTCTTACAGAAATGGAGCATCTTCCAGAGAGTATGGGGATGAAGAGGTGAGTATGTACAGAAGCAGTGTATCTGCATCTTCCAGAAGGGGTGCAGCGGCCTCCGAGAGAACTTCTTTCTATGGAAGCAGTACAAGCACTGAAAATGGAAGCAGTGCGAACAGGGAGCGAGCTGGAGCACAGACATCCGCCAGAAGAAGCAGCAGCGCATCAGGGGCATCGTATGGAAATTATGCCGATTCTGAGCGCAGTACATATGGAAACCGCACAAATGCCGAGCGCAGTGCATACAGGACGCATACAGATTCTGAGAGGTACAGCAGTACAAGCAGTACAGCTTCAGGCAGAAGTTCTTCTCATTCTTCCAGAACATATTCTTCAAAGAATAAACGGCGCCGCAGAAGAAATACCGATATGTTTCCGTTTATTGTTGGCGGTGGTGCACTTTTGATTCTGATTTTGGTTGTAGCTTTATTGGCGAAGGGATGCGGAAATGGCACAGGGGCATCTGTAGTTGGAACCGAGGCAGAGACTTCCTCCTCTGAGCCAGAGACAGAGATGGAGAAAGATATCACTGTGGCAGGTATCTCCATCAATGGAATGACATTGTCCGAGGCGGAGGAAGCGGTTTTGGAATCTCTGGATTGGAACATGAAAGTGACTTATAACGGAGAAGAGCTGGCACTGGATAATCTGATGGCTGCTCCAGTAAACACACTGTTATCTTCTATTTATGATGGAACCGCAGACAAAAATCAGAGCACATTCACATTGGAAGAGCCGGATGTCACAGAGGGCGCCGAAGCCGCTGCGAAGGCGGCTGCGCAGCAGTGGAATGTGAAAGCGGAGAATGCGGGGATCGGAGAGTACAATGTCTCTACCAGTCGTTTCAGCTTTGTGGGCGGAAAAAATGGAGTCGCCATCGAGGAGGAAAAGCTGGTTTCTGCGATTCAGGAAGCTGTGAAGGCAGGAAATTACCAGGCTGTGATCGAAGCATCCGCGGTGGAGACATCTCCGGAGGTTTCCATCGAGCAGGCAAAAGAGATGTACACCACAATCGGCACATACACCACGAAAACCACCAGCAACAAGGACAGAAATACGAATATTTCTCTGGCAGCAGCTGCTATCAACGGAAAGATTTTAAAGCCAGGAGAGACATTCTCCATGAATGCTGCGACAGGCGAGAGAACCTATGAGAAAGGATATCGTCCTGCAGGCGCCTATGTCAATGGAGAGCTGGTATTAGAGCCAGGCGGCGGCGTGTGCCAGGTTTCTTCCACCCTGTACAATGCTGTGGTGTTCGCAGGCCTGACTACGACAGAGCGCTATGCGCACAGCTATGAGCCGTCCTACGTGACGCCAGGTGAGGATGCCATGATTAGTTATCCTGGTCTGGACATGAAATTTGTCAACAACACAGAGTATGCAGTGGGCTTGAAAGCTTTGTTTTCCAACCAGACTCTGACCGTGAGCATTGTCGGAGTATCCAATCTGGAGGATGGCGTGAAGATTTCAATGGAATCTGAGAAAGTGAGCACGATTGATCCGCCAGAGCCAAATTATGTGGAAGATACCACATTGGAGCCTGGCAAGGAAGTGGTTGTGACAAAAGCACAGTCAGGAAGCAAGTGGGTGACTTATAAGGTTATCAAGAAAAATGGCGAGGTGGTAAGCCGCGATGTGTTCCACAACAGCACTTACAAGGGAAAAGCGGCAACCATCAAGAGAAATACTTCTGGAACAGTGACTAGCCAGAACACAGCAACCACAGCGGCAGCTGTTGATGAGACCAAGATTCAGGACGGAACTCTGGATACTGTACTGCCAGGCTCCGACGGTTCGAGCGGTGTAAATACAGATAAAAAGGAGACGACGGCAGCAAGCGAGACAAAGCCGAGTGAGACCAAACCGAGCGGAAGCGAGACAAAGCCGACTGAGACAACAAAGAATCCGGCAGTATCCACAACGAAAGCGTCTGAGGCAGAGACAACGAAGGCAGCTGAGCCGCAGAAACCATCTGAAACAACGGCTGCGAATCCGGCGGATGTGTCACCGATTCAGCCGTCCCAGAGCGCACCATCCTCACCAGGCGGAAGTCAGAATGTGACTCCAGGCGGAAATTCTAGCAGTGGGGATACGGTTGTTGTCTCTCCGAGTCCAGGAAGCGGTGCAGCGCCAAGCGCACCAGGACCGGCGGGAAATTAGCGTGTCGAGGATAAGGGGCAGATATATCACAGATAAGTCTAAAAACGAAAGCGCTTTCAGAGCAGAAATGCAATCTGAAAGCGCTTTCTATGGATTTTCCATTAAAAAAAGAAAAAATTGCGGATTTTTTTGTTTTTTTTTCAGTAATTATTTGCATTTTATAAAAAAATTGGTATAATAGCATATAGGTTAGAATCCCTTTATTGTGGGAAGCACTAATAATATCTAACACATAGTAGGAGGAAACTATTTATGGCAAGAAAAATGAAAACCATGGATGGTAATCATGCAGCAGCTCATGCATCCTATGCATTTACTGATGTAGCAGCCATCTATCCTATCACTCCTTCTTCACCTATGGCAGAAGCCACAGATGAGTGGGCAATCGGCGGAAGAACCAATATCTTCGGCCAGAAAGTTCAGATTACCGAGATGCAGTCTGAGGCAGGTGCAGCAGGTGCTGTACACGGTTCTCTGGCAGCAGGCGCATTGACAACTACATACACCGCTTCTCAGGGTCTGCTTTTGATGATTCCGAACCTGTACAAAATCGCAGGTGAGCAGCTTCCAGGCGTATTCAACGTATCTGCACGTGCATTAGCAAGCCATGCACTTTCTATCTTCGGTGACCACTCTGATGTGTACGCATGTCGTCAGACAGGATGTGCAATGCTGTGTGAGTCTTCCGTACAGGAAGTTATGGACTTGACACCAGTAGCTCATCTGGCAGCTATCAAGGGAAAGATTCCGTTTATCAACTTCTTTGATGGTTTCCGTACTTCTCATGAGATCCAGAAGATCGAGACATGGGATTACGAAGATCTGAAAGATATGGCAGATATGGATGCTATTGATGCCTTCCGTAAGAACGCATTGAACCCGAACCATCCATGCCAGAGAGGTTCCGCACAGAACCCAGATATCTTCTTCCAGGCAAGAGAGGCTTGCAACCCATACTACGATGCATTACCAGCTATCGTTCAGGAATACATGGACAAGGTAAATGCAAAGATCGGTACAGATTACAAGCTGTTCAACTACTACGGTGCTGCAGATGCTGAGAGCGTTATCATCGCTATGGGCTCCGTAAACGACACGATTGAAGAGACAATCGACTACCTGTTAAAAGCTGGCGAGAAAGTCGGCGTAGTAAAAGTTCGTCTGTACAGACCATTCTGCGCAGAAGCTCTGATCGAGGCAATTCCTGAGACAGTAAAACGCATCACTGTTCTGGATAGAACAAAAGAGCCAGGCGCACAGGGCGAGCCGCTTTACTTAGACGTTGTTGCAGCATTAAAGAACACCAAGTTCGATGCCGTTCCGATTTTTACAGGCCGTTATGGTTTAGGTTCCAAGGACACAACTCCGAACCAGATCGTTGCAGCATTCCACAACACAGAGAAGCAGAAATTCACTCTGGGTATCAATGATGATGTTACATTCCTGTCCCTGGATGCAGGCGCTCCGCTTGTTACGACTCCAGAGGGAACGACAAACTGTAAGTTCTGGGGTCTTGGTGCAGATGGTACAGTAGGTGCGAACAAGAACTCCATCAAGATCATCGGTGACAATACAGATATGTATGCGCAGGCATACTTTGATTATGACTCCAAGAAGTCCGGTGGTGTTACAATGTCCCACCTGCGTTTTGGACATACTCCAATTAAGTCCACATACTTAATCCACAAGGCAAACTTCGTAGCATGTCACAATCCGGCATATGTACGCAAGTACAATATGGTTCAGGAGCTGGTTGACGGCGGTACATTCCTTCTGAACTGCCCATGGGATATGGAAGGTATTGAGAAGCATCTGCCAGGTCAGGTTAAGAAATACATGGCTGATCACAACATTAAATTCTACGTAATCGACGGCGTTAAGATCGGTATCGAGACCGGTATGGGTCCGACACGTATCAATACAATCTTACAGTCCGCATTCTTCAAGCTGACAGGCATCATTCCGGAGGCTCAGGCTATCGATCTGATGAAGGCAGCAGCAAAGGCAACTTACGGACGTAAGGGCGAGGACGTTGTTAAGAAGAACTGGGCAGCTATCGATGCTGGTGCTCAGGGCGTAGTAGAGATTCAGGTTCCGGAGAGCTGGAAGAACTGTGAAGACGAAGGTCTGGATCAGGTTCATGCAGAGGGCTCCAGAAAAGACGTTATCGACTTCGTAAACAACATCCAGGCTGCAGTAAACGCTCAGGAAGGAAATAACCTGCCTGTATCTGCATTCAAGGATTATGTAGATGGTACAACTCCATCCGGTTCCTCCGCATACGAGAAACGTGGTATCGCAGTAAACGTACCAGTTTGGAATCCAGACAACTGTATCCAGTGTAACTTCTGTTCTTATGTATGTCCTCACGCTGTTATCCGTCCGGTAGCTCTGACAGAAGCAGAAGCAGCTGCAGCACCGGCAGATATGAAGATGAAACCTATGACAGGTATGCCAGGACTGAAATTTGCTATGACCGTATCCGCTCTGGATTGTACCGGATGTGGTTCCTGTGCAAATGTCTGCCCAGGTATGAAGGGCAACAAGGCTCTGACCATGGAAGGTCTGGAGAAGAACCTTGGCGAGCAGGAAGTTTACACATATGGCCAGAGCTTACCGGCAAAACCGGAAGTTCTTGCAAAATTCAAAGAGACCACTGTAAAGGGCAGCCAGTTCAAACAGCCTCTGCTTGAATTCTCCGGCGCTTGTGCAGGTTGTGGTGAGACTCCATATGCGAAGTTAATCACACAGCTCTTCGGCGACAGAATGTTCATCGCAAACGCAACAGGATGTTCCTCTATCTGGGGTAACTCTTCACCATCCACACCATACACTGTAAATGCAAAGGGACAGGGTCCTGCATGGGCAAACTCTCTGTTCGAGGATAACGCAGAGTTTGGTTATGGTATGTTACTGGCTCAGAAGGCTATCAGAGAGGGCCTGAAAGAGAAAGTAGAGTCCGTTGCAGCAAACGAGAAAGCAACTGACGAGATGAAGGCAGCTTGCAATGAGTGGTTAGAGACCTACAATGTAGGTGTAGCTAACGGCGCAGCAACTGAGAAATTGGTTGCAGCATTAGAGAACGTAGATTGCCCAGTATGCCAGGAGATCGTGAAGAACAAAGACTTCTTAGGCAAGAAGTCCCAGTGGATCTTCGGTGGTGATGGTTGGGCTTATGATATCGGCTTCGGCGGTGTAGACCACGTATTAGCTTCTGGCAAGGATATCAACATCATGGTATTCGATACTGAGGTTTACTCCAACACAGGCGGTCAGTCTTCCAAGTCCACACCTACAGGTGCTGTTGCACAGTTCGCTGCAGGCGGTAAAGAGACAAAGAAGAAAGATATGGCTTCCATCGCAATGAGCTATGGTTATGTATACGTTGCTCAGATTTCCATGGGTGCTGACTACAACCAGACCATCAAGGCTCTGGCAGAGGCAGAGGCATATCCGGGTCCATCTCTGATTATCGCTTATGCTCCATGTATCAACCATGGTATCAAGAAGGGTATGTCCAAGGCACAGACCGAGGAGAAACTGGCAGTTGAGACAGGTTACTGGCACAACTTCCGCTTCAATCCGGCGGCTGCTGGCAACAAGTTCACTCTGGACAGCAAGGCTCCGACAGGAGATTACCAGGAATTCTTAAAGGGCGAGGTTCGTTACGCATCCTTAGCTCTGAAGAACCCAGAGAGAGCAAAAGATCTGTTTGCTAAGAACGAGGAAGCAGCGAAGGAAAGATATGAATATCTGAACAAGCTGATTGCTCTGTACGGTGACAAATAATCTCTTCGGATTGGCATTGACGGACAACCAAAATGCTCTAAAACTGTGTTTCGGTATTCCTGGAGGAGTGCTGGAGAACAGAACATGAAATAAAAAATAAGGCGGACTAGGACGAGCTTTTGCGGGCTTTTCCTGGTCCGCTTTTTGTATAATAGGAAAAATGTGCTCTGCAGAAAGGATTGCATTTTGGGAGTCTCTTTTGTATAATCAGTAGGGTGTTGTCTGAGAGGTGGTTTTGCTGCGTCTGATACGGACAGAACGGGCCGCAAACATATCTCACAGAGACGGCTGAAAACGGAAACAAAGGAGAAGAGGTCATGGTGTTGGAGAATAACCTTGGGAAGGACGACATTAAGAGCTTGGTCGTGAGGTTGGCAGTTCCTTCCATGCTGGCGCAGTTTGTCAGCGTGTTTTACAGTGTGGTGGACCGTATGTATATCGGAAATATTGCAGGGACAGGTGAGCTGGCGCTCGCAGGCGTCGGAGTCTGTGGGCCGATTGTCACGCTGATTTCATCTTTTTCAGCTCTGATTGGGTTCGGCGGGTCGCCGCTTCTTAGTATCCGCATGGGCGAGAAAGATGAGGAAGGGGCGAGAAAAATTGTCGCAAACAGCTTTATGATGCTGTGTGTGATTTCTATCGTGCTGACAGCGCTTTCACTTTTGCTGAAAGATGCGCTTCTGATGTGGTTCGGCGCGAGCGAGGTGACGTTCCCCTATGCGAATCAATATATCACAGTGTATCTGTGTGGAACAGTTTTTGCGCTGCTGTCCGGAGGAATGAACCAGTTTATCATCTGTCAGGGATTTGCCAAAGTCGGCATGAAATCGGTGATGCTCGGCGCGGTGCTGAATTTGATTCTGGACCCTGTATTTATTTTTGGCTTTCACATGGGTGTGGCGGGAGGCGCGCTCGCTACCGTGATTTCCCAGGCAGCGTCCACGCTGTTCGTATTGGCGTTTCTTTTTGGGAGTCATCCTCCGGTGCGGATTACGTTTCAGGGATATTCGGCAAAGATATGCAAAAGGATTCTGATGCTTGGTTTTTCGCCGTTTATTATCATTGCGTTTGACAATATCTTGATTATCACGCTGAACACGATTTTACAGCAGTACGGCGGGGCCCAGAGAGGCGATATGATGGTGACATGCGGCACGATCATGCAGAGTTTTATGTTGATTGTGACCATGCCTTTAGGCGGTATCACAAGCGGAACACAGTCCATTCTCGGCTATAATTATGGGGCAAGACAGATGGACCGTGTAAAAAAAGGCGAGATGCAGATTTTAAAGATTGCGGTGCTGTTTTGCACTGTGATGTTTGTGCTGTCTCAGACCTGCAGCCGCTATTTCGTGCTGCTCTTTACCAGAAATCCGGAGTACATCGAGATGTCGGTGCGGGCAATCCGCATCAGCACGCTGATGATTATTCCGCTGGCTGTGCAGTATACCTTTGTGGATGGATTTACTGGAATGGGAATCGCTCAGATTGCAATTTCGTTATCTTTCTGGAGAAAGTTTCTGTTCTTTCTCTTCGTGATGCTGCTCCCAAAGTTCTTTGGGGTGGAAGCGGTGTTTTGGACGGAGCCGATTATTGATATTCTGGCAGCACTCACGACCTCAACGGTGTACGTGACGCAGATTGGAAAGATTCTGAACCGGAGAATGTTGAGTGGAAATGCCTGAGAAAAGTGGAAATCTGTGAGAAAACGGAACAATCGGATGGATAGAGCAAATGCTTGATAATGGGCTGCCGCTGCATGAGAGACTTTCAGGAAGTTTAGAAAGCCTTTTTCATGCAGCGGCGTTTTGGGCTTTAAAACCTATGCGGCTGCCGTTTCTTACACCAGTGTCACGTGGTATTCTTTCATCCACGCATTGACTTGAATCATATAGGCGATCATCTGCGGTGCGGCCATCAGCTGGCCATACCATGGTTTTCCGTAATCGGAAGGACTCTCCAGAAACTGTGTCACTTTTTCGATATCCAGGAAAGGAAGAATCGGGGAGGATGTGGTGTGCAGAACGTCATGCAGGCGTTCGCAGAGCAGCTTTTCGTAGCCGGTATCATAGGTCTTTGGATACGGAGATTTTCTGCGCCAGAGAATCTCGTCTGGGAGGAGACCGCGCCCAGAGTCGCGCAGAAGTCCTTTCACAATGCCGTCCTTTGCCTTCATTTCCCATGGAATGTTCCAGACGTATTCTACTAAGCGGTAATCGGCAAACGGCACGCGCGCCACCATACCAGAGTAACCGGCCGCCCTGTCCATGCGGTTTAGAAGTGTCTGCATAAACCAGTAGAGATTCAGATAGGAGAGTATGCGCAGCTTCTTTTGGGCAGGGGTATCGCTCTCGCTGATAGGAACATGCCGGATGGCATTCTCATAAGTCTTTGCCACATAATCCTCCATGTGCAGGCTTTCTGCAAAGTCATCTGCCAACATCGCTTTTCTTGGACTTAGGTCCATCGTCCAAGGAAATGTGTCTGCGTTCAGACATTCGGCCTTGTGGAACCACGGGTAGCCGCCGAATACCTCATCAGCACATTCTCCTGTCATGGCGATGGTATGATTTTTTGAGACCTGGGAGCAGAAAACGAGAAGTGAGGAGTCCACATCGGCCATGGCTGGAAGGTCGTGGGCTTTTACGGAGTCGTAGAGCGCATCGGCCTGCATTTTGGAGTCACATTCCAGAAAGTGATGTTCGGACCCCAAAAATTCTACCATCTTTTCGACAAACGGGCGGTCCAAAGATGGCTGGAATGTGTTGGACTGAAAGTATTTCTGACTGTCCTTAAAGTCGAAGGAGTAGGTGATGAGGCGGCGGTTTTTCTTGCGCAGTTCATTGGCACAGATGGAGGAAACCAGGCTGGAATCCACACCGCCGGACAGAAATGCGCAGATGGGCGCATCCGAGGTGAACTGGCGGCGCACGGCATCCTGCAGCAGGGCCAAAGTGCAGGCAACAGTATCTTCATAGCTGTCTGTGTGAGGATGGGAGGAGAGGTTCCAGTAGCGCTTCTGCTTTAGATTCGTGCCTTGGCGCACCAGGAAGTGCGCAGGAAGGACCTCTTTGATATTCTGGTAGACGCCGCATCCGGGCGTTCTGGCCGGACCGATGGAAAAAATCTGGTTTAAGCCGTCTGCATCCACGCGCGCTTCCATTCCAGGGTAGGAGAGAATGGCCTTGATTTCGGAGCCAAAGAGCAGTGTGCCATCCAAAACTGCGTAGAAGAGAGGCTTGACGCCAAAGCGGTCCCGAAAGAGCATCAGGGACTGGTCTTTTTCCTGATAAAAGGCGATGGCAAAGACGCCGTTTACTTTCTCAATGAAGCCAGGGCCGTACTCCAAAAATCCGGTCAGCAAAATATCGCCATCGCTCTGGTTTCCAGTGTAGAGATGTTTCTCCTCCAGCTCATGCAGAAGTTCTTTCCGGTTGTAGAGTTCACCGTCCATGGCGAGAACGTAGGTGTCGTGACCGATTTGGCGGTATGTGGGCTGGCTGCTTGTTTTCTCGTGCACGGCCAGGTGCGTGTGCCCAAGTCCAATCTGACCGCTTAAAAAAGTGCCAGAATCGTCCGGTCCTCTGTGGCTGAGAGTGTGGTTCATGCGTTCCAAAACAGCCTGGTAAAATCCTTCCTGTTCGAGAAAATTCTTTTGTGGATGAAAAAAGCCGGTAATTGCAGACATGGAATGTCTCCTTTCTGAACATAAAAATGATAAACTGAATGATAAACTGATAGAAATCATAAATTTACAGAATAAACGTAGGAATTGGAGTGCGCTTTGGCCTACCCTAGCGAGGTGCACGTCATGGAAAAAGAAAACAAGAAAGCGCGAACCTGCCAGGGCAGAAATATGCTAGAGCAGGAAGCATGCCAGCACAAACACGGCTGCAAAACCGATAAAGACAGGCAGCAGGTTTTTTCTTGCCAGCTCGAGCGGACTGACATTGCAGATGGCGGCAACAGGAATCAGGCCCCACGGAACAATGGTTCCGCCGCCGACGAACACGGCCGTAATTTGACCGAGCGCGGCGAGAATGGGAACGGAGACGCCAACAGCCGTGCCGAATGTCTGTGCCAGAGAACCAGTCAGAGGGAGGCCGGAGAAACCGGACCCGTCCAGGCCGGTGAGACCGCCCACAAGCATTTGAATCAGAGCTGCCATATACGGATTTAATGGCAGATTGTGCGCGAGCCATAGTGCCCAGTCGTTCATGATGCCAGAGGAGATGCCTTCCCCAAGAATCGTGGAGATGCCGCTTCCGCCAAGGAAGAAAAAGGCGCCGATGATGATGACAGGGGCAAAAATGCGGATAGCGAACAGAAAGCCGTCTGTGATATAATCAGTCACTTTCTCAAGTGCCTGTTTCTGATAGCCGCACACGGCGCCGATGCACATCAGAAGGACGGCAGTGCCAGATACCAGGCTGGTCGCCTCCCCGCCGCTTAAGTGCAGTGCTGTAAGGAGCACAATGTCCAGAAGAAAGGCGGCTGGAGTTAGAATGGCGAGAAAGAGAGCGGCGCGGGATGCTTTCTTTTCCTCTTTTTTGGGGAATTCGCTTTTTTTGGCCGCGGCACTGACAGCTGAGGAAGCCATCTCTTTGCGGTTTAAGAGGAATGCTGCTGCGATGGTGACGAAGCCCATCGTCAGGAAGAGCGGGCGCCCTTCAGAAAGAATCGAGGAGGTGCTGATACCTGCGGAACCGGCCGAGATTTTCGGTGCGCCCTGGATGATACAGTCATAGCTCAGTGCAAAGCCGTGGCCGCACAGGTTCATTGCCATACCTGCCAGGAGCGGATTCAGGCCCGTTTTTATCGCAAATGGCAGCATAATGGCGCCGACCAGAGCGACGGAAGGGGAAGGCCAGAGAAAGAGCGAGAAGACGAACATGGTGAGACTCAAAATCCACCAGGTCACGGATGGACGTTTCATGATTTTTGCCATCGGCCGCATCAGAAGATAGTCGCTGCCAAGGTCTGAGAGACATTTTGAGAGTGCTGTCACGAGGGCGATGGTGGCGATGACCTCCATAAATTCGCCGCCGGCGTAGAGAATGGACCGAAAGACCGTCTGGACACCGCCGGATATGCTGCCTGTGCCCACAAGCCCTAAAAGAAACAGAAATGCGATACAGACTGCGGGGGTATCTTTGCGGAGTATCATAACAGCTAATATTACAATCACGCCAGTCAGGTATAAGTAGTGGAGTGAGGTTAAAACAGGAACAAGTTCGGTCATAAACACTTCTCCTGATTGCATAGATTTCTAAGATTATACATATGCGGAAATTGGAGAATTGACTGTGAAATATTACGATTTTGTAAAACTTTCTCTTTGGGCATAGATTTTTTCGCCATATCATGGTAAAGTGTAGAGAGTACAAAAAGATTGATACAACGGAGAGCTTTTAACCTATGAACTATAAGAAAAAAATAATAAGTTTCTTTTTGAGTGCGGTTTTGGCAGTGTCCGCACCGATAACGGCATTTGCCAGGCCGGATTGGCCAATGGATGCAGGGATTGAGTCCGAGGCCGGAATTGTGATAGATGTGGATTCCGGCGCTGTCCTGTTTGCACAGAACATCCATGTGCAGAAAGCACCTGCCAGTATTACAAAGATTTTGACAGCGCTGGTGGTTCTGGAACATGTGGCGGAAGAGAATCTGGGTGATATGGTGACGTTCTCCCATGATGCTGTCTATAATGTGGAGAGCGGCAGTGGAAACAAGTTAAACATCGATGAGGGCGACCAGCTCTCCGTGGAGGACTGCCTCTATCTGCTGCTTTTACAGTCCTCGAACCAGGCGGCAAATGCATTGGCGGAGTATGTGGCGGGCAGCCGTTCGGCTTTTGTGGATATGATGAATGAGAGAATTGAGGAGATCGGGTGTACAGAGAGCCATTTTGCGAATCCGTCCGGCTTGAATGATGAGACACAGCTCGTGACAGCCTACGATATGGCGCTGATTGCGAAGGAGGCGTATGCGAATCCGAAGCTTCTGGAAATCAGCTCCGCTCTCAGCAAAAAGATGACTTCCACAAAGAACAATCCGAACGGCGGTACAGTGAATATGGAACATAAGATGCTTCTGGAGTCGGATGAGAATTACGATCCGGATGTGATAGCCGGAAAGACAGGATTTACGTCGATAGCTGGACAGACACTTGTGACATATGCGAAGCGGGGAGAGCGGACACAGATTTCTGTCACGCTGAGAAGTACCGCGTTTACGCATTATAAAGATACAAGGACATTGCTGGATTTCGGATTTGGACGTTTTCAGAATATGAAGATTGCGGAGAATGAGACTTGGCCGGCCTCTGAGACGGAGGTGACAATCGGCGGACAGACCTATCAGCCGTCCGAGCTGTCGATAGACAGCGATGCCGTGATTACGATACCGAATGATGCGGCGTTTTCAGATGCGGACAGAATCCTGTCAGAGGAGCTTCCAGAGGACCATCCGCAAGGCGCAGTGGCACTCTTGAATTATGAGTACAATGAGCGCAAAATCGGGAGCGCCTATGTCTACAGCAGCCGTCCGGCATCAATCACAGAGCCGTCATCGGCGCCCTCTGAGGATGAGACAGAATCGCAGGCGGAGTCGTCCGCACAGGCAGAGCAGCCAGAAGATGGTGCCTCATCGGTCTCTCTGGCATCGGTCATGAGGGTGACTTTGTGGATTCTTCTTGGCATTTTAGCGCTTGCCGCCATCGGCGGCGGAATCTTCCTCTACAGAAAGAAAAAGGAGGAGGAGAGGGCCAGAAAAGAGCGCAGTCGGGCGAGAAGACGCAGAATTTTGGAAGAGACAGGATGTTCCGAGGAGGAGTTTGACCGACTTTTGGCGGAGAGACTGCATCAGACACCGCAGCCTCCTGCATCAGATGTGCCTTTGGATGAAGAGAAGAACATAGAAGACGAAGAAGAATTCTGAGAAAACATGTTAAGAAAATAATTGCGTAATACTTGCGTTAAGCGAAGCGAAAGCACAGTGGGAGAGAGGAGACCTGCTGTGCTTTCATTTTTTATTATGAAAGCCCCAGACGGCGATTGTGGGAGTGCGTGAGCATGGAGCAATCGACTTTCATATCATGGTGGTGCCGCCGTCAGGCGACATGTCCGTTTGGAAGAGAATGTAAAAGGGGTTGCAAAGGGAGAAAAAGTGTGCTATAACTGTATTAATAAACTTAATACAGTTAATACAAATAGTACGGTTGGGCATGAAATTCTGCCTGCCGAGAGAGGAGTAGAAGACTATGTTTATTCTCGACTATAGGGATAGAAGGCCCATCTATGAACAGCTCACGGACCGCCTGAAAGAATCCATTGTGCGGGGAGTCTGGAATGAAGAGGAACAGCTTCCGTCTGTGAGAAGCCTGGCAGTGGATTTGTCCATCAATCCGAATACCATACAGAGAGCATATGCCGAGTTGGAGCGCCAGGGATTTATTTATTCTGTCAAGGGCAAAGGCAGTTTTGTGGCGCCTAAGGACGGTATCCGAAAGATGAAGGAGAGGGAGTTGGCTGAGAAGGCGGCAGGGTTTGTAAAGGATGGCCGTGCGGCAGGATTTTCCCTCGAGGAGATGACACAGATGGTGCAGGATGCATTTTTTCAATGTGAGACATGCGAGAAAGCAGAAGGAGGCGGACGGGTATGATACAGGCAGTAAATGTGACGAAACGGTTTGAAGATATCCTTGCTGTGGACCATATCCATGCAGAGATTAAGGAAGGAAATGTGTTCGGTCTGATTGGAACGAACGGTGCCGGAAAAAGCACATTTCTGCGTATGGTTTCCGGTGTGCTAAAGCCCGATGAGGGAGAAATCACCGTGGATGGGACGAAGGTGTTTGAGTCGGTCACGGCAAAAAAGAAGTTTTTCTATATTTCGGATGATGCGTATTATTTCAGCAATGCATCTCCAGAGGAGATGATGCAGTTTTATGCATCTGTATATCCGGCATTTGACCGCGCACGCTTTCAGAAGCTATTGAAAGGGTTTGACCTGGATATCCGCAGAAAGATGAACACATTCTCCAAGGGAATGAAAAAACAGGTTTCCATTCTGTTGGGACTGTGTGCGAACACGGAGTACATTCTGTGTGACGAGACCTTTGACGGGTTGGACCCTGTGATGCGCCAGGCGGTGAAGAGTCTGTTTGCGGAGGACATGGAGGAGCGCAATCTCACACCTGTGATTGCATCTCATAACCTGAGAGAGCTGGAGGATATCTGTGACCATGTGGGGCTTTTGCACAAGGGAGGGATTCTTCTCTCAAAGGAACTGGATGATATGAAGTTAAACATCCATAAAGTGCAGTGTGTGCTGGAGGAGGGCATGCGTGCGGAAGATTTGATGGGACTTGATACGATTAAGATGGAAAAGCGCGGACGCCTGTACACGCTGACCGTGCGGGGCAGCCGTGATGAAGTGGAATCGCTGATGACAGGGTACCATCCTGTATTTTATGAGTTGATACCATTATCCTTGGAGGAAATCTTTATCAGCGAAACGGAGGTAGTGGGATATGACATCAAAAAACTTATTTTTTAAATTAATGCGCGAGGACATCAAGCGCAGGCTCTGGGCAATGACTCTGGTGCTGCTGGCATGGTTTTTTGTGTTTCCGGTGCGCATTGCCATGATACCAGGCGAGTACCGTTTTGACAACGAAGTGCAGAGAAAGGTGATGATTGCCCAGAGAGCAGAGGAGTGGTTTCGCATCAACAATGGCTATGTCATCACTTGCATCATAATAGGAGCTGTTGTCCTCGGACTTTCCAGTTTTTCCTATCTACATTCCCGAAGAAAAGTCGATTTTTATCACAGTATTCCTGTGAGAAGAGAGACGTTGTTCTTCGTGAATTTTGTGGACGGCTTTCTGCTTATGCTGGTTCCTTACCTGTTGTTTATGGCAGTCGGAGCTGTGATTGCGGCAGGGATTGGGGCGTCCCCTGCGGTGCTTTCTGTCAACATAGTGAAAAGTCTGTGTTTCCATATGATTTATTTCCTTTTGATGTATGCCACAGTGGTTGTGGCAATGATGATGACAGGAAATCTGTTTCTTGGGATTCTCGGCGTGTTGGTATTTTTCTCTTATGTGCCGCTGTTAGGTGTGCTGGTGGAGCTGTTGTTTGATTCCTCTTTTGTGACGTATGCCAATTCAGCAGTATTTTTGAGAAAAATGGTGAATATTTCACCGTTTTCTGCCTATATTCAGGCCGCCGAATGGGTGGGAGAAGCAGAACAGAATGTATTTATGGCAAAACTGCCCATCGGGCAGATGGCATCCGCGCTGGCTGTCGCTGCGGTTCTGATGGGAGTGGCACTTTGGCTCTACCAGAAACGCCCGTCGGAGGCGGCGGGAAAAGCGATGGCCTTTCCCCTATCGAGAACGCCCATCAAAGTATTGTTAGTGATTCCGCTTTCTTTATACAGCATGATGTTTTTCTGGGGAATCCGTCAGACCATGCCGTGGGCACTGTTTGGAATTGTGTTCGGCAGCGTGTTCTTCCATTGTCTGATTGAGATCTTGTACCATTTTGATTTCAGGAAACTGTTCGCGCATCCGGTGCACCTGGTGCTGTGTTTTGCGGCATCCCTTGCGATTTTTCTGGGATTTTACTTTGATATGTTTGGATATGATGCATACTTGCCAAAGGCAGACCAGGTCGAGTCTGCTTATCTTGACACTGGATATTTCGAGAATTGGGTTGATTATGGAACGTATGAAAGACAGGATGGAACGATTCAGTGGACGAATGGGTATGCAGAAAATTATGCTAGGGAACATATGATGTTGGAAGATAAGGACTCGGTGCTTGCTATGGCGTCCGCAGGTGTTTCCTATCTGGATGAATTTAAGAAAAATGGAAGAAGTATACCGCAGAGATATGAAGACGAAGAAATGCTCAACTATACCATCGGATACCGGATGAAATCCGGAAAAATCAAGATACGCCGCTATTTTGTGCCGCGTTCTATGGTGGATACCGCCTGCGAGACGATTTTGAATTCGATAGAGTATAAAGAAGGCCGCTATCCGGTTATGCAGCAGAGTGCGGATGAGGTTTATCAGATGTATGTGCGCTTTCATGAGGGCGCGCGCGCAGGGCTTCAGGAACTGGAACCATCCCAGATAGAGGCAGTACTCGCAGCCTACCAGAAAGATATGGAGGCACTGACAGTCAACACCCAGAAAGAGGAGAACGTAATGGGAATGTTGCTGTATGTGGTGGTGAAAGATATGGGAGACCGAGAGGAATTTGACAGTCTGCTGGAGAAAAAAATAGAGAAACAGGAGATTTCTGCCAACTGGAGAGGAACGTATTACCAGCAGCAGTATCCGATCTATCCGTCTTTTGAAAATACGCTCAAAGTGCTGCGCGGATTTGGTGTGGACTTGGAGGAAGATACGTACAGCGACTATGTACAGTGCAAGATAGAGATTATGACCTATTATGCAGAGGGGCATAAATTGTTGGAGACAGCAGTGAATGGAATGGTGCGTGAGGGCGTACAGTGCAGCATAGATGAAGATGGAGAGAAAATCACATATGTGTACACCAATCCAGATGAGGTAGCACAGATTTATCCAGCGCTGATACCGAGTCAGTATGCGAATCTGAATGTCTGGAGCTCCTATGAGGACTATATCGAAGTGACTTTGCAGAAAGCGTCGGGAAGTTCTCTCACACGGACGCATTATCTGAAGTTGAATCAGGCTCCGGATTTCCTGTTAGAAGATATTGGATATTTCTCTCATCTGTATGAGTAGAGCAGAGTGGTTTAGGAAGCAGCTTAGATTCAGATTGACTATTTTGTAGAAAAAGGGTAAAATAGGGGCAGAGAGGAGGGAATACAGATGAATTTTTTTGAGGATTTTGGAAAGACTCTTTCCGGCAGGGGGAAAGAAGCCGTAAATAAAGCGAAGGGGCTGACAGATGTGCTGAAATTGAAAGCGCAGCTGTCGAGCGAGAAAACAAAATTAAACGAGACTTTCCAGGCGATTGGTAAAAAATACTACGAGACATACAAAACAGAGGGACCAGCAGAAGAATTCGTCACAGAGTTTCTGGCGGCAGAGGCTGCACAGAACCGAATTTCTGCCCTGGAGGATGAAATCTGCGAGATGGAGGGGTGCCGTACCTGTCCAGAGTGCGGTGCGAAACTCAGCAGAGAGGATGCATTCTGCAGCAAATGTGGTGCGAAGATGCCAGTAAAACCGTCTGAAGCAGAGACGATAATCGTGGATGAAGATGACGAGGCAGAGGAAACCTGCGAGACCTGTGAGGATATCTGTGAGGAAGCGGCAGAAGAGGTCTGCGAGAAGGCACAGGAAGCATGTGAAGAGGCAGCGGAAGAAATCTGCGAGAAGGCACAGGAAGTCTGTGAGACATGTGAAGAGGCAGCAGAAGAAATTTGCGAAAAAGCTGAGGAAGCATGTGAAATCTGTGAAGAGTCCTGCGAGAAAAAATCAGAAGAGTAAAAACAAGAAAGAATAGAACAACCAGAAAAAAGCAAAATAAAAATGAAAATGCCGGAAGTGGCTGCTGTTTCCAAAAAAATGGGAAAATGGCAGGGCTTCCGGCATTTTTGATGAGCAGATTGACGAGGAAAATGAGGATTCTTTTGGGATTATTCGGATTTTTCACCGAGTTGAAAGCTCAGAATACTGCCACCCAGAAAGAGCAGAACACCGCACAGAAGCTGCATGGCGTTAAGCGTCGGAAGCAGAGCAAAGATTCCCATATGATGAAAAATGGTGAACAGGGAAGAGGCGATGATACCGAGTACGGCGGAATATGTAAAAAAGCGGTGTGTCTCGAACAGCCAGGTAATGCAGGAGGAGAGGCAGTAGCCGCCGAGAAAAAGACCGGCAAAAAAAGGCAGCAGAATCAGCGCAGCAGGTAGAATCCGTGCGGTCTCCAGAGTGCGGATACCATCAAAAAGCTGTTTGGCTGTCTCAATCAGACTGTAATAGTATCCAAACATCATCAGGAGAAGCGAACCGCTGACTCCAGGGACAATCATGGTGATAGAGTACAGAAGCCCCAGACAGAATGTGATGAGCAAAGTTCCTGCCTGAAGAGGCAGTGCTTTTCCCACATGCATCGGCGGCTGAATGGCAGAAAAGAAGAGAGTCAGGAAAAAGAAAAACAGGAAGAGAGCAGCGCCGGATTTTCGCTGCTTCGCCTGGTGGGGACTCGCTTTTTGGGCCTGCCAGAGAAAAGGCACACCTCCGAACAAAAACCCGCCCACAGTCATGGCAAAAGGATAGGGATAGGTGGACAGCAGATATTCTGCGGCGTACGTAAACCCCGTCAGAGCAATCAGGCAGCCGACAAGAAAGGGAGCGAGCGTCTTCAGGCTTTTTTTGGGGGTTTGGAAGATATGAGAAACGGCCCCCAGTATGGTCTCGTAGATTCCCATAGAGAGGGCCAGGGCAGCACCGCTGATGCCTGGAAGCACACAGGCGGCGCCAATCAGAATTCCTTTTATCACATAAGAAAGAGAAAGCATAAAAAATACCTTTTTTCTTAGTTTATGAGAAAAGGAGGCAAAGTAGAAGAAAGCAGGAGAAAAAATACTGCCATCTTATGTCCTTTATCCGAACAGCACGCCGAGCACGCCGTAGGACAGAATGGACATGATTACAGTGGCCATAATGACGCCAATGACAATCGCCAGGAAGGCTTTTTTGATGTCCATATGGAGCAGGGAAGCAATCAGAGAGCCAGTCCAGGCGCCGGTTCCAGGCAGAGGGATTCCCACAAAGAGAACAAGCCCCCAGAAACCGAAGGTCTCAATCTGATGTTTTTTGCTCATTGCCTTTTTTTCTAGCCAGAGAGCGATGCCAGATAATACTTTTACTTTTTTCATCCATTCCAGAATCCGGTTAATCAGAAGCAGGATAAAAGGAATCGGGATGAGATTTCCCACAATGCAGATGGGAATTGCTGTCAGGATCGGCACATTTAGAAGCGCCGGAGAGGCAGCTAAAAGCCCGCCTCGAAGTTCCAGAATCGGAACCATGGAAATAATAAAAATAATCAGTTCTTTTGACAGAACACCTGCCAGGTGGACCGTAAACCATTGTACAAGAGCATCCATCATGGTATGTTTTTCCTCGTTTCTTTCAGTTTGTTAAAAGGTGATGATATATCAGGATGTTGGGGTCAAAAGGTATTTTGCCCCCTTTGATACCGGATTGCTTCGCACTACATGCTCCCGCAAGGTCTCCGCTCCGCTCCGGTCGGCGCCAAACAGGCGTCACTGGCGCCTGGCGCCCTCAAAAACATTCATAATTCGCTCATTTTTCTTTGAAAAATGGCTACTTATTCATGTTTTTGGCGGGTCCCAAAGTCAAAAATCCTCTTGCAAGCAAGCTTGCATCGGATTCCTGACCTTTTGACCCTAGTATCATATCAGATTGTAATCAGCTCATACTCGCGGCTTCCAAGTCCCAGCTTTTGGGCGTGCTCCAGCGCTACTTCCCAGTTGGTGTCAGGGTGAGTGGACGTGAAATGGTCATGGTGGTGATGATGCTTTTCATGTTCATCCAGAATACTGCCTGCGATAATCGGCTGACGGTTCACGGCATCTGCACATGCCTGGTCCAAAGCGACCGGATCGAAGGAGGCGAACATGCCGACATTCGGCACGATGGACATATCATTTTCAGAGTGACAGTCACAGTTTGGAGATACATCCACTACAAGGCTGATATGGAAGTTTGGACGGTCTTTGATGACAGCCCAGGTATACTCGGCAATCTTTTTATTTAAGATATCGTTGGATTCATCGTAGTCAGACTGCATGGCATCCACTGGACAAACGCCGATACAGCGTCCGCAGCCAACGCATCTGTCTTTGTTGACAGATGCTTTCTTTTCGGAGAAGGAGATAGCACTGTGGGCACAGATTTTCTCGCAGGCGTGGCAGCCTATGCAGTGGTCTTCTTCCACATGCGGCTTTCCGGCATTGTGCATCTCCATCTTTCCAGCGCGGGAACCGCAGCCCATGCCGATATTTTTCAGAGTGCCGCCGAATCCCGTGCTCTCGTGTCCTTTAAAGTGAGTCAGAGAGATGAAAATATCTGCATCCATGACAGCCTGTCCAATTTTTGCTTCTTTTATGTACTCGCCGTCAATCGGAACCAGTGTTTCGTCTGTTCCTTTCAGACCGTCTGCGATGATGACATGACATCCGGTGGAGAATGGGGAGAATCCGTTCTCATAGGCAGCATCCATATGGTCGAGTGCATTTTTTCTTCTTCCCACATAGAGCGTGTTGCAGTCCGTCAAAAATGGCTTTCCGCCGGCTTCTTTCACCAGGTCGGCCACGACTTTGGCGTAGTTGGGGCGCAGGAATGCGAGGTTTCCTGGCTCTCCGAAATGAATTTTGATGGCGGCATATTTGTTGGTGAAGTCAATCTGTTCCAGCATTCCCGCTCTGCGGATCAGACGCTCCAGTTTCTGAAGCAAGTTTTCCCGAAACGAGGTTCGCATATTTGTGTAATATACTTTTGATTTTTCCATAATCATTCACCTTTCTTTCTCTGTTTTTTTCTGTTTTCATAGTTTGTTCGATTTGTTCCTTTTAGTGACAGCAACCCGTGGGATTTCATTGATAGCGGTGCCTGCGCCAGCAGGCATGTCCGTTTAGAAAGACGCTGCACAAAACTTATTATAGCAAAAATCGGCAGAAAAGAAAGTAAAAAATAGAAGAATGATTGTATGAAGCAGGGTTTTGTGTTAAACTAATATACCGAACAGACTCAAAGAGGAGGAAAAAGAAGAATGGATACGAAAAAACGTTCTGTTGAGACGGTCTGCATCCAGGGCGGATGGCAGCCAAAAAATGGAGAGCCCAGAGTGCTTCCGATTTATCAGAGCACCACATTTAAGTATGAGACGAGTGAACAGATGGGGCGCTTGTTTGATTTAGAGGAGGATGGTTATTTTTATACCCGTCTGGCAAACCCGACAAACGACGCAGTGGCAGCAAAAATCTGCGAGCTGGAGGGCGGCGTGGCAGCCATGCTCACTTCTTCCGGACAGGCAGCGAATTTCTATGCACTGTTTAATATCTGCTCTGCCGGCGATCATTTCATCAGCACGGCGACTATCTACGGCGGTTCCACAAACCTGTTCACCGTGACATTAAAGAAGATGGGAATTGAGTGCACGCTGGTCGATCCGGATGCTTCGGAGGAAGAGCTGGAGGCAGCATTCCGCCCGAACACAAAAGCCGTGTTTGCAGAGACCATCGCAAATCCGGCCCTTGTTGTGCTGGATATCGAGAAGTTTGCATCTTTAGCGCACCGCCACGGTGTGCCGCTGATTGTGGATAATACCTTCGCAACGCCGATCAACTGCCGTCCGTTTGAGTGGGGCGCCGATATTGTGACTCATTCCACCACAAAGTACATGGACGGTCATGCGATGGCTGTGGGCGGCTGTATCGTGGACAGCGGAAACTTTGACTGGCAGGCACACGCGGACAAGTTCCCAGGTCTCACCACGCCAGATGACTCCTACCATGGCATTGTGTACACTGAGCGCTTCGGAAAAGGAGCCTACATCACAAAGGCGACTGCACAGCTGATGAGAGATTTGGGCTCTATCCAGTCTCCGCAGAATGCATTTTTGCTCAACATCGGCCTGGAAACGCTGCATCTGCGCATGCCGCGCCACTGTGAGAATGCGCAGAAGGTAGCGGAATATCTGGAGTCCAGAGAGGATGTGGCATGGGTAAATTATCCAGGATTAAAGAGCAACCGCTACTATGAACTGGCACAGAAATATATGCCGAACGGCACCTGCGGCGTAATCTCCTTTGGCTTAAAGAGCGGAAGAGAGGGCGCTGGTGTGTTCATGGATAAGCTGAAACTGGCAGCGATTGTGACACATGTGGCAGACGCCCGCACCTGTGTGCTGCATCCGGCAAGCCATACTCACCGGCAGCTCACGAACGAGCAGTTGGTTGAGGCTGGGGTTGACCCGTCCTTAATTCGTCTGAGCGTGGGCATTGAGAACGCAGATGACATTATTGAAGACATTCGTCAGGCGCTGGACGAATGAGAACCTTAAAGGAAGACGCCAGAGAGTATGGAGCGGCTCTGGCGGCTTCCGCTGTTTTTATAGGAGGAATGGTCTGGATATTCGGCGCTTCCTGCCCAATGCGGATTCTCTTTGGGATTCCCTGCCCCGGATGCGGCATGACTCGCGCTCTGGCGCTTTTGTGTCAGGGAAAGGTATGGGAGAGCGTGCAGATGCATCCAATGGCGCTGTTTTTGATTCTGGGCCTCGGATTTGGGTTGGCGGAGCGGTACGGGGGCCTGTGGCACAGAAGATGGAAGGGAAAACTCCTGCTGTGGTTTCTGGTCGGCTGGGCTGTGGCCTGTGTACTTTTGTATCTGGTGCGCATGTATCTGCTGTTTCCGCACACGCCGCCGATGCTGTATGAGGAGAAGCATTTGTTTCATGGGTTGGATAAGCTGTGGGAACAGGTTGGAAATATATCTCTGAAATGACAGAGAATGAAAAAGGATAAAAGAAAAAAGGTACAAAAGAGAAAAAGGTAAGAGAGAAAAACAAAAATAAACAGGTACTGCATGCACAAAATTTGTGCGTATACAGCGCCTGTAAAATTCTGTCTGATAGTATTGTTATTGTATGTGTCCAGTTGTTTCTATTGTGTATGTCTGTTTCAGAAGTGTTTGGTTCTTTACCTGTTTTTACTTGCTGCTTCCTTTGATAATCGGAGACAGGTGTTTGTATACCAGAAATGTTATGACAACGCTGCACATGCCCTTAAAGAATGTAAACGGCATGTTAAACCAGAGAAGGCAATCCCACAATCCTTCCACGTTCGGGTTGATAACCTGGTATGCTTTGATGATGCTGTCCATCGGCATGAAGTTTGAGTAAACCGGATAGACGATGTAGTAGTTTGTGATGTTGCTGAAAACAGCCATAGTGACAGCGCCGAGAAGGGCACCGACAAGAGCGCTTCTTCTGCTTTTTGCGCGGGAATAGAAGACACCGGCAGGAACAACAAAAAAGACGCCCAGAAGAAAGTTGGAAAGCTCACCGACTCCGCCTGTCGTGCTGAAAAACAGGTTGACTAGATTTTTAATCAGGCAGACCATTGCACCGGCAGCAGGCCCTAATGCAAATGCGGCAATCAGAGCAGGAAGCTCGGAAAAGTCCAATTTGATAAAACTTGGCATAAACGGGACGCTGAAACTGAAAAACATAAGAACGGCTGAGACAGCGCCCATCATAGCGATGACAGCCATACGGCGGACTTTATTGTCCGAAGAACGGGTTTGTGATTTTTGTGCAGTTTGATTCATCATTACATTCCTCCATAGATTCTTTCATCCAGACTATACTGTTGGTTTGAGATTTTCACTCAATCGGCCTATTTTAGGTTCGCGGACTGTATGCCGGCTATTTTGGCATATTCACCGCCAGTCGAGAATTGGCAGCCTCTTGAAACTGCCTCACTCTGCCCTGAAGGTTGGGGAAATTCATTCTCACTCTTCAATTTTGATACCGGATTGCTCCGTATTCTGTTGTTAAGATACGAAAACACTTCTGAAACATGTGTGACGGTTTTATTATATAGGGGATTGGCGGATTTGTAAAGAGAAGAATGTATTGGATTGATAAAAGAACAAGAACAGAAGATAACTGGGAAGAAAAAACAGAACTGACATAAGAAAAGGAGGGGGATTGGTACACATGAAAAAAGCGAGAAAACTGTTGCGGATTGTATTTGGAAGAACCATTTTTGTGGTGGTCTTCCTGTTGATTCAGTTGGGAATTCTGTTTGCCGGTATGCGGTGGCTGAGTGAATACCTGATTTATTTTTATTGGGTGTATGTTCTCTTCGGCGCCCTGGTGGTGATTTATATTTTAAATGAGGATGCGAACCCCAGCTTTAAGATGGCATGGATTGTGCCAGTGCTGGTATTTCCGGTGTTTGGCTGTCTGTTCTATATATTTATCCAGCTTCAAGTGGCGACAAAGCTGATAGCCAAGCGGCAGAAGATGCTGGCAAAAGAGACAGAAAAATGGCTGGAGCAGGAGAAAAACACGGCGGCGCGGCTGGCTGAGGCGGATGCAGGGGAAGTCAATCTGGCAAAATATATGAAGCAGCACGGTGGATTTCCAGTATACCAGAACACAGCTGTTTCCTATTTTCCACTTGGAGAAGATAAATTTGAGGTGTTAAAGAGGGAGCTGCGCGCGGCAAAACACTTTATTTTTTTGGAATATTTTATTGTGGAACCTGGGATTGTCTGGAACAGCATTTTGGAGATTCTGGAGGAGAAGGTAAAAGAAGGGGTGGAGGTGCGCATGATGTACGATGGTATGTGTTCTCTAGTGCTTCTGCCGTATCATTATCCAAAAGAATTGCAGGCGAAGGGAATTCACTGCAAGATGTTTTCCCCCATCAAGCCGGCATTGTCCACGCACCAGAACAACCGAGACCACAGAAAGATTGTGGTGATTGACGGCCACACGGCCTTTACCGGAGGAATCAATCTGGCAGATGAATATATGAATCTGAAAGTGCGGTTTGGGCACTGGAAAGATACGGCAGTCATGATAAAGGGGGATGCAGTAAAGAGTTTTACTATGATGTTTCTGCAGATGTGGAATACCACAGAACGCCAGCCTGAGAACTACGAGCGTTACCTTTGCAAGGATATGCCGTGCAGAATGGACGGGATGATGCGCACAGGCGGTTTTGTGATGCCATACGGGGACAGTCCTCTGGACAATGAGCATGTGGGAGAGTCCGTGTATCTGGACATTTTGTACCGCGCAGAAAAGTATGTGCATATTATGACGCCATACCTGATTCTGGACCACGAGATGGAAGTGGCGCTGTGTTATGCCGCGAAGAGGGGTGTGGAGACGGTGATTCTGATGCCGCATATTCCGGACAAGCTCTATGCCTATCTTCTTGCAAGGTCATATTACCAGGAGCTGATACGTGCGGGCGTGCAGATTTATGAGTATACGCCAGGATTTGTTCATGCGAAAATGTTTGCAAGTGATGATAAAAGAGCGGTAGTGGGAACCATCAATCTGGATTACCGCAGCTTGTACCTGCATTTTGAGTGTGCGGCATATTTTTATCAGAATCCGGTGGTTCTGGATGTGGAGAGGGATTTTCAGGAGACCTTAAAGAAATGTCAGAAGATCACTTTGCAGGAGTGCCGCCGATTCCCTGCATGGAAGCGGTTTGCCGGACGTGCTCTGCGCCTGTTTGCACCGTTGATGTAAATAGGAGTTATTATTGGTCGAATGATTCGCAATATTTTGTAATATTTAAGATTCACAAAGGTTTCACAGATTCTGCCGCCTCTTTTCAGGCACAGAACACAAATTGGACACAATTTCCTGATAGGCTAAAAAGCGTGAGAAAAAGACAGCAGAAAAGAGAGTAGATGGCTGGCAAAAAGACAAGAATGAGATAACAGTAAAAAAGCAGTGAGAGAGTAAGAAGGAAAGCAGCAGAGAGGAGATACTGGTATGATAAATCAGAAAATTGCAGCTTCCATGGCAGCGGTTATGGCGGTTTCAGTCTGCCTTCCCATGACTTCGGAAGCTTCTTCCACGTTTGAGCTGAGGAGAAAAGTGGTCGGCATGGCAGGAATTATGGAGATCATCGGAGATATGAGCGAGAACGTTTCTCGCGGTGAGTTCGCGCGTATGCTGGTGATGGCGACGGATTATGGGACAGTCGGGGACCAGGAGAGCCGCATTTCGGTTTATTCGGATGTCAGCCAGGAGAGCGAGTATGCGTATTACATACAGACGGCTGTGAAAAATGGCTGGATGAGCGGGTATCTGGGCGGACTTTTTAAGCCAGAGCAGGGTGTGACACTTCAGGAGGCAGCCAAAGGAGTTCTGGCGCTTTTAGGGTATGAGGACAGCGATTTTTCCGGCAATCTCGTGGGCGGAAGAATGGCAAAATACAAGTATCTGGAATTGAATGAGGATATCAACAGGGAGGCGGAGGAAATTCTGACAAGACAGGACTGTGTCAATCTGTTTTACAACCTGCTAAAGACACCGACGAAAGGCGGGCAGAAGGAGAGCAGCTTTTATGGAAAAGTGCTGGAGTGCTCCCTGACTTCGGACGGGGAGATCGATGCGTATGCGATGGCGGACAACAGCCTGGTGGGACCGAAAAAGATGGGAACTTCCTTGGAGGATGCAGTGCCATTTACACTGAAGAAATCCAATTTGTTTCTGGACGGAGAGAAGGCGAGTGTCAGTGAGATTGAGGACAACGCGATTGTAATCTATTATCATAAAGCGACAAAAAGTGTCTGGGCATACAGTGACAGCGACGAGGAAGGCAAGCGCGGAGCTGCTACAGGCACGATTGAGGCGATTTATTATGGTTCCATGGATGTCATGACACCGGTGGAAGTGGAGATTGAGGGCCGCAAATATAAACTTTCCAGCTCGGATGTGCAGTTTGCATTCTCTATGTACGGAGATTTGCGCGTGGGGGATGAGGTGACTGTCATCTATGAGGCATCAGATGGTGACGGCGAGACGGTGTATACGGTTGTGGACTATATGGAAGAATAATGGCGGAGGCTTTTTGATATGGCAGAGAAACAGGAATTGACAAACGAGAAAACCGCGCTGGAGACGGAGAAAAAATCGAAAAAGAAGCGCAAAAAAAAGAAAAAAGTTTTGAGAAGGACCGTGCTTCTGCTCTTAGTAGCCGGAGCGGCAGCTGGAGGATTTGTCTATTTTAGGGGCAATGCAAGGCAGACGGGTGCAGGTGCAGCCGGAGCGGAGACGATACATACACAGCAGGCCACAAAAGGGGATATTTATTCCACTCTGACATCATCAGGTTCTCTGGAGGCGAAAGATACCTACTCCATCACATCTTTGATTGACGGCGAAGTTCTTGAGGCAAACTTTGAAGAGGGCGATATGGTGGAAAAGGGACAGGTGCTGTACCGGATTGATTCTTCTTCTCTCCAGACGCAGCTGGACTCTGCGCAGAGCAGCTTAGAGCGTGCACAAAAAAATTACCAGAGTGCAGCCGAGGACTATCAGGAAATGCGCGCGCAGTACCAGAGCCGCACATTCACATCCAAATATTCGGGCTATGTGAAAACACTGTATGTGGAGGCCGGAGATAAGGTAAATACAGGAAGCAAGATTGCAGATATTTACAGCGACAGCAAGATGAAAATAAAAGTGCCGTTTCTGCGCGAGGAGGCGGCGGATATTGCTGTCGGAAGCGAGGCGACGGTGACTCTGGAGGAGACGCTGGAGACATTGACAGGCACGGTCACAGCGGTCAACACGATGGAAGAGACGCTGGCGGGAGGCCGTCTGGTGCGGTCTGTCACAGTCGAGGTGGAAAATCCAGGCGGTTTGACGGAAAATACGGTCGCGACAGTTTCGGTCAATGGCTATCTGTGTGCGGCGGAGGGAACCTTTGAGGCAACGATGCAGAAGGAATTGGTGTATCAGCTCGACCAGTCTGTTACAATAGAAGCGCTTGCTGTGTCGGAGGGGGATGCCGTGGCAGAAGGACAGGTGGTCTTTACAATGACTGCAAAGTCGGTGCAGGATATCTTGGACAAATATGAAGATACGATGGAAGAGCGGGAGGAGAGTGTGGAACAGGCAGAGAACAGTCTGGATACCACCTCCGACAAACTGGAGGACTACGTGATTACGGCGCCGATTTCGGGAAAAGTAATTCAGAAAAATACAAAGGTCGGAGACAATGCAAAATCGGACAGCAGCAATGCGATGGCTCTGATTTATGACCTGTCTTCTCTGACATTCAGCATGTCCGTGGATGAGACGGAGGTTTCCGAGGTGCAGGTGGGGCAGCAGGTGAACGTGACTGCCGATGCATTCCCAAATGAGACTTTTGTGGGAGTGGTGACAAATGTCAGCTTGAAGAGCACGAGCTCCCAGGGGGTCACAAACTATCCTGTGACCGTTCTGATTGAGGATACCAAAAATTTGCTTCCAGGCATGAATGTGGACGGTGAGATTATCATAGACTCTGCAAAGGATGTGGTGATGGTTCCGGCTGGCGCACTGCAGAGAGGAAACAGGGTGTACGTGAAGGATGACAGCGTGACGGAGAGACAGGAAGGCGCTCCGGCTGCAGGATTCCGCATGGTGGAAGTGGAAACAGGTTTAATTAGCAGCGATTATGTGGAGATTTTGAGCGGAATTGAAGAGGGCGATGAGGTCTATGTGGCAGAAACCGCAGTTGCAAATAATATGATGAACTTTGGTCCTGGCGGCATGGGCGGTATGGGTGGCCCAGGCGGAAGCGGCGGCGGAAACCGTGGAGGAAACGGTGGAGGCGGTATGGGCGGCGGACGTCCATAGCTATCTGCAAAGAGTCAAACTGAAGACTCAAAATGGCAGATAACAGGCGTGTTGTGCGAAGAAAGCGAAAGAAAGGAAACATATCGTATGGCAGAAGAACATCCTTTGATTGATTTGCGCCATATTTACAAGATTTACACTCTGGGAGGAGAAGAAATTCATGCGAACGATGATATCTCTGTCTCCATCCAGAGAGGAGAATTTGTGGCGATTGTGGGAAAGAGCGGAAGCGGAAAGTCCACTCTGATGAATATCATCGGAGCGCTGGATGTGCCGACGGAGGGAGAATATTATCTGGGCGGCGAGGATGTGACGGAGATGAGTGACAATCAGCTCGCAGAAATCAGAAATAAGATGATCGGGTTTATTTTCCAGCAGTACAATCTGCTTCCAAAGCTCAATATTCTGGAAAATGTGGAACTTCCTCTTCTGTACGCCGGACTTTCCAAGGCGGAGAGGAGAGAGCGGGCGATGGCTTCCTTAAAACGGGTGGGACTCGAGGAAAAATGGAGGAATATGCCAAATCAGCTTTCCGGCGGCCAGCAGCAGAGGGTGTCCATTGCCCGCGCGCTTGCCGGAACGCCGTCTCTGATATTGGCAGATGAGCCGACCGGAGCACTGGATTCCAGAACGGGGCGGGAAGTGCTGAACTTTTTAAAGAAGCTGAATGAGGAAGGAAACACAATCGTTATGATTACCCATGACAACAGCATTGCACTGGAGGCAAAGCGGGTGGTGCGGATTATCGACGGAAAAGTGGATTTTGATGGAGATGTAAAAGAATATGCTGCAATCATTTAATTTGGCGTTAAAGAGTATTTGGGGCAATAAAATGCGCTCTTTCCTGACAATGTTGGGGATTATCATCGGTGTGGCGGCCGTCATCATTCTGGTCAGCCTGGTAAACGGGCAGATGTCCTACATGACAGAGAGTTTTGCCAGCATGGGCACGAACCGCATCACGGTCAATGTCACCAATATCACCACACGCTCGGTGGGGGCGGATGAGATGTACGAGTTTTTTGAGGACAATTCGGACCTGTTTGAGGAGATGTCTCCGACGGTGCAGGTGGGCGGTATGGTGAAGAACAGCCAGGATACTATGTCAGCTACTTCGATCAGCGGCGTGGGAGAGGGGTATTTGAACATTTTAGACAGAGAGATGTTTGCCGGAAGGTTTATCCAGTATTCGGATGTGATTGGCTACCAGAAGGTATGTGTGCTCGGGTATTATCCAGCTGTGGAACTATGGGGAAGCGCCCAGCAGGCAGTGGGGCAGACTGTGAAACTAAATGGGCAGGCGTACACGGTGGTCGGCGTGGTGGAGAGGCAGGACGACGATGACTGGGAAGACGGAGGAAGCGATGATTATTTGTACATTCCGTATTCCACAGCCACAAAACTGAGCCAGAACACCAACATCAACAATTATACATTCACTGTGAAGGAAGTAAACCAGGCGACAGAGGCGAAAGAAGTGATAGAAGAGTACCTGTTTACGGTATTTAAAACAGAAGACCTGTACAATGTGACAGCCATGAGTGAGATGTTAGATGAACTGAACTCTATGATTAGCATGATGTCGGCTGTACTTGGAGGCATTGCCGGAATTTCTCTTCTGGTTGCTGGAGTCGGTGTTATGAATATTATGCTGGTGTCGGTGACAGAGAGAACAAGAGAGATTGGAATCCGAAAATCTCTGGGAGCAAAGCGGCGGACGATTATGACACAATTTGTGATAGAGGCTGCAATGACGAGCACGATAGGAGGAATCCTTGGAATTTTTCTGGGACTTGGCGGCTCTGTGGGACTTGGAAGTCTTCTTGGGATGACAGCAAAGCCCACTATAGGTTCGGTTGGGCTGGCGTTCGGCGTATCGGTTGCGATTGGGTTGATTTTCGGTTACATGCCAGCAAACAGAGCAGCAAAGCTGAATCCGATTGATGCGCTGCGAAGCGAGTAAGAGGCGATAAAGAGATAGAAGAAGTGCAGAAAGAAAAAATGGATACATGGATAATAGAAAGAAAGTGATGGGACAATCCGATATTTCGCTTTCTTTCTGTTATTTTTTCGTTTTTATTTCGCCCTATGATAATCACACAACCCAAACACACACCTCCCCTCCACTCAACTAAAAACAAAACAAATTCTCCTCCCAAACCAACTACAAACCACAACAAGAGAATTACCCTTTGCCAAATACCAGAACATAGTGTAAGATGAAAGTGTCTGTTTGTAAAAAATCAAATATAAGATAAAAACAAAATAATTATGTAAACTAAACCAGCGGTTTTAGAAAGGAGTGTATGTAGGATGGATGAGTTTGATTCTCCTTATATCAGCCAAAAGTTTTCGCGGATTTTTCAGGACTATTCTGCGCGATTTGAGAAGAAGAGAACGCGAAAGGAATATGTATATGTGCTCAACTCTCTCTGCAATGAAGTGGAATGTGATTTCTTAGATTTGAACTTTGCTAAAATTCAGACCTATTTTTCGCACCACAAGATGGACTTGGACAGCAAAACACTGAAATATCAGCTCAGAATTTTTCAGGCAGTCGCTAGATTTCTGGATGAGCATGCCTCGGACTACGATTTGACACCGCACTTTCTCTCTTGTTTTCTGATGCTGGATTTTGAGGATCCGGATGTTTTTATTGTTCCGGAAACATTGCCGGACTTTGCCTCGATTGACAAAGTGTTTGCCTATCTGAAGGCGAATCGGGATACCTCTGTTTTTCTGGCAGCGACGCTGGCACTTCGGTGCAGCCTGACAATCAACGAGGTGGTTTCTCTGAAAAAAGAGATGTTCTTTCAGGACTTGAACGGAAGTTATGGACTTCGCATGAAAGTCAGCCAGGTGAATGACCGTTTTGTCAAGCTGCCGCAGGACGTGGTGGACATTATCCAGGTACATCTGGCAAACCGAACGCAGGACAGTGTGTTCCTGCTTTTGAATAAACATGGAAGGCCGCTCAGTATCCGGTCTTTGCAGAACCGCCTGAGAGATGCCTGCCTGGCGTGTGATGTGAAACCATTTACTATGAATCATCTTCGCACGCTGAGTACAGCTTTTATGATGAAAGAGGGCGCCCCGCCGGACAAGATTGCGGAGTATATTAATATCAAGAATCAGGACTGGTTTTTCAGATATGACAGAGTGGTGGAAGAGCTCAAAGACTCTGCTGTGGATTATACGCACCTGAAAATCGTCTGGTAAGAAGAATAGAATCTTTAAAGTACAGAAAGGTTAGTTGCAGAAGTTATGAAAAAATTTGATGTTATTCTCCTGATACTGGGAGTCGGCATTGTCCTGGCATTGTCTTCTGTGATTGTATTCAAACAGTTTCGCTACTCTTATAAGGACGGCGCTGCCGCCATGCAGAGCGGCCATGTCTTGGCAGATACAGAGGCGGACCGCATGGGGACAGAGAATACGGATACAAATACGGACATGAAAAATGCAGACACAAATCCTTCTGTAGAAATGGATGAGAATACGGCTGAAAATATGAATGAGAGCAAGGATGCTGGTGTATCAGAGACAAAACCACAGAGCACGAAAAAGAATCTGGAGGTAAATGCCGTTCCGGATGAGAGCGCAGGAGAAAAGAAGACTGCTTCCAAATCGAAAAAGGTGTGTCTGGCCTTTGCAGGAGATATTTATCTGTCCGATTTTGTTTTGCAGGCATACCAAAAAGCGGGGAATCAGATTTCTGGAGTTTTGGATGACGGGTTCCGAGAAAAAATTGCAGAGGCAGACCTGTTTGTGGCAAATGAAGAGTTTCCGTTCAGCGACAGAGGAACGGCAGCGAAAGACAAGCAATTTACATTTCGGCTTCCGACAGAGAGAGTTTCTATGTTTCAGGAACTGGGATTGGATTTGGTGACGCTGGCAAACAATCATGCGCTGGATTTTGGAGAAGATGCTCTTTTGGATACCTGTGAAACGCTGGATAAGGCAGATATCCGCTATGTGGGCGCTGGAAAAAATCTGGAGGAAGCCAGCAGTCCTGTGATTTTGGAGGTCAATGGACTGAAACTGGCATTTTTGGGAGCTACCAGGGTGATGCCGGAGTACAGTTGGGCAGCGCAGAAAGACTCTGCAGGTATGTTTGAGACGTACAATCCAGAAGCATTGCTGAGGAAAATTCAGGAAGTCCGTGCCGTGAGCGACTATGTGATTGTCTATGTGCACTGGGGAGTGGAGAGGGAGACGACCCCGAAGGATTACCAGAGAACCATGGGAAAACAGTACATCGATGCCGGAGCGGACCTGGTGATTGGAAGCCACCCGCATGTACTGCAGGGAATCGAGTACTACCAGGGAAAACCGATTGTGTACAGCTTGGGGAATTTTATTTTTGGAAGTCAGATTCCCAAAACCATGCTTTTGATGGTAAATCTGGAAGAAGACTCCATGTCTTTAAAGCTGATTCCAGGAACTTCAAGCGGAGGATATACAAGAACGCTGAACACCGAAGCTGAGAACACGGAATTTTTTCAATATATGCAGGAGTTATCGTTTGGAATCACAGTGGATGAAGTCGGCAATGTATCGGATGCGCCATAGGATACGTCATAGTGGAATCAGCAGAGGAAAAAATACCTTTTATCCCCACTATTGTATGAAAAACAGTTGAAAAATGGGAAGAACAGCACTATAAAAGAATAGAAATAATACGAACTGGGCAACCAGCACAGATAAAGGAGGATTTTTGAGATGAAAGTAGTAGATATGCATTGTGACACGATTGCGGAGATTTTCAGAAGCCACTGGCAGGAGGGAAGGACACCGATTTCCCTAGAAAAAAATGCTCTGCACATTGACCTTGAGAGAATGGAAAAGAGCGACTATCTGCTTCAGAACTTTGCTCTGTTTGTGCATTTAAAGAGAGTGGAGGACCCATTTGCCTACTGTATGGGAATGTTGGACTGTTTTTATCAGGAGATGGAGCAGTACCAGGACAGAATCGGAGTTGTCCGCACATACGATGACATTGAGAAAAACAGGGAGGCCGGAAAAATGTCCGCACTTTTGACGATTGAGGAAGGCGGTGTGTGCCGCGGCGACCTGGCGCTTCTGCGTGATTTCTACCGACTGGGAGCGCGTATGATGACACTGACCTGGAATTTTGACAACGAGCTGGCACATCCGAATCATGTGGATATGACAACCGGAAAAACTGTCCCCAATGTCACAGAAGGACTGACAGAAAAGGGCATTGCATTTGTACAGGAAATGGAGCGGCTTGGAATGATTGTGGATGTGTCCCATCTGGGAGACGCCGGAATCTATGATGTGCTGCATTATACCACAAAGCCGTTTGTGGCGAGCCATTCCAACGCGAGAAGTGTATGCTCGCATCCAAGAAATTTGACCGACGATATGATTCGCCGTCTCGCTGAAAAAGGTGGAGTGACAGGAATCAACTTCTGTGCTTCTTTCCTGGATGAGCAGGAAGATTCCTCCAAGTGTTTCGGAAGCATTGAGCGCATATTGGCACATATCCGCCACATAAAAAATGTGGGTGGTATTGACTGTATCGGCCTGGGAACAGATTTTGACGGTATCGGAAGCAATATCGAGGTACTTGGCGCCGGAAAAATGCCTCTTTTGGCACAGGCGATGGAAAAAGCCGGATTTACGACGGAGGAGATTGAAAAAGTATTTTACAAAAATGTGCTTCGAGTGTACAAAGAAATTCTGTAGTTCGTACAGATTCCGCAATGTGGTACATGTAGATTCCGCAATTCGCTAGATTTGGCAGCAGAAAATCATGTACAATTTTTAGATATCTTACATAAATTTTACATAAAACTGAAATACTTTTGACATAGATTTGATATACTCCCAATTAAGGATATAAGTTGGAGGATAAACTATGAAACTTTCAGATTTACAAATGATATTTCAGTTTGTGGGCGGACTCGGAATGTTCCTCTACGGAATGGAAGCGATGGCGGATGGCCTGCAGAGGTCGGCAGGAAGCCGGATGCAGAAGCTTCTCGGCATTTTAACGGAAAACCGCCTGCTGGGCGTGCTTGTAGGTGCGGCGGTGACAGCCATTATTCAGAGTTCCTCTGCTACGACAGTCATGGTTGTTGGCTTTGTGAATGCAGGTATAATGAATCTGATGCAGGCGACAGGTATTATCATGGGCGCCAATATTGGTACGACTGTGACGAGCTGGCTGGTTTCTATGAATGAATGGGGAGAACTTCTGAGTCCGGATTTCTTTGCACCGCTTTTTATCGGTATTGGTGCGCTGATTCGTCTGTTCTCCAAAAATCATAAAAAGCAGGAGATAGGGGAGATTATGTTAGGATTCGGTGTCCTTTTTGTGGGCCTTTCCTTCATGTCTTCTTCTATCTCTCCATATCGTGATGCACCGATTTTTGCCTCGGCATTTCAGATTTTAGGTTCCAATCCGGTCTTGGGAATTTTGACAGGTGCTGTGGTGACGGCAATCATTCAGAGTTCCTCCGCATCTGTAGGTATTCTGCAGACATTGGCATTGAACGGCATCGTCAACTGGCGCTCTGCGATTTTTATTACACTGGGTCAGAACATCGGTACCTGTGTGACTGCACTGATTTCCAGCGCTGGTGCTCACAAGACCGCTAAAAGGGCCGCCATCATTCATCTGATGTTCAATGTAATCGGGGCGATGTTGTTTGGCGTTGTGATGTTTGTGGTATTTACGGCTATGCCTGAATTTGCTGCATCCAGAATCAACAGTGTAGAAATTTCTGTGTTCCATACGATATTTAATGTGACAAACACCCTTATTCTGTTTCCGTTTGCTGGCATGCTGGTAAAACTCTCACAGAAAATCATTCCGGAGGGAGCAGAGGAAATGAAAGAAGAACTGCATCTGGATGCCCGTATGATGGAATCCCCCTCTTTTGCAATGGAAGCGGCAGAAAATGAGACCATGCATATGGGCGAGCTGGTTTTAAATACTCTGGACATCAGCATAAAGACCATCTGTGAGAGCACAGAAGAAGGTGTGCAGCAGGTATTTGACGGGGAGGAAAAGATTGACAGGGCAAATAAAGCTCTGACAGCGTATCTGGCAAAAATCAATAACCTTTCTCTCAGTGACACACAGCATCTTCTGATTAAAAACCTAATGTACACAATCAGTGATTTTGAGCGGATTGGAGACCACTGCGAGAACCTGGCGGAACTGGCACAGGAAAAATTGAAGGGAAACCTGACTTTTGGGGAAGAGGCGAGAAGAGAGCTGGATGAGATATGCCAAGCTGTGAGACAGTCCGTGCTGTATGCTTTGGAAGCGAGAAAACATCCGAACATGCAGGATATTCGGCTGACTGCAAAATATGAGCAGGATGTGGATGCCCTGCAGGAAGACTTGAGAGAGCAGCACATCATCCGACTCTCCCAGGGAACATGCAGCACAGAGGCAGGCATTATTTTCCTGGATGTACTGAGCAATCTGGAGCGTATCTCAGACCATGCCAAAAATATAGCCGGATACATCAAAGAAGAGCTCTAAAAAGGAGGCAGCAGGTATGTTATTGTATGTAGTAGAAGATGATGACAACATTCGTGATTTGCTTTGTGTGGCGCTTCAGGGGTTCGGATATCAGGTCCGCGCCTTTGAGGCAGCAGAGGATGCACTGAAATCCATTGAGAGGGACATGCCCTCTTTGGCGGTGTTTGACCTGATGCTGCCTGGAATGGATGGTCTCTCCGCCATCCGAAAAATCCGCAGTATGAAGCAGGTGAAGGATATTCCGATTCTGATTCTCACTGCAAAAGACAGAGAGACGGACAAAGTGATGGGGCTGGATGGCGGTGCAGATGACTATATGACAAAACCATTTGGTGTGTTGGAGCTGGCAGCGCGCATCCGTACACTGCTGCGAAGAAGTGCTTCTTCTGCTGGAAAAGAAGAGCGATTGACCTTTGAATCCATCACGATAGATAAAAACACCAGAGAAGTCACAGAAAATGGGCGGAAAGTTGAGCTGACCTTAAAAGAGTTTGAACTTCTGTCGTATCTGATGGAGAATCAAAAGCGAGTGGCCGGAAGAAATGAGATTTTGAATCAGGTGTGGGGCTATGAGTTTGACGGCGGAACTAGAACGCTTGATATGCATATCCGTACTCTGCGCCAGAAACTGGGGGAAACCAGCGGTTCTCTGATTAAGACCATACGCGGTGTGGGATACCGTCTGGAGAAATAGGCAGAGAACTTGGACAGGACAAGCTGTTGAAAAAGTAAGGGGGGATTTCTATGAGAAGAGCAATTTTTTTCCGTTTTATTGAAGTTCTTCTGGCTGCCCTTTTTCTAAACTGTATTCTTTTCTTTCTTGTCACAAACACCCTTCTTTTGAAAGATTCCAGAAATAACATGCAGTATATGCTGTCCTTAACGGACAGCATTCTTGATTATAAGAATGCATACGAGGAGACAGAAGATGTGCTGAAATCTCTGGACTTATCAAAAGGACCACAGGGAAGCCGTCTCACCATCGTGGATTTGGATGGGAATGTGCTGCTAGATTCTGGTGTGACGGATGAGACACAGATGGAGAATCATGCGGATAGAAAAGAGATTGAGGAAGCCAAAACACTGGGAGTCGGTCATGCCTCCCGCTATTCCAAGACACTTGGCAAGACGATGCTTTACACAGCGCTTCTGTCCCATGACGGGCAGCATATTCTGCGCATGGCAATGCCGTTTGCGGGGATTCAGGAAAATCTGGTTTTGTTTCTTCCAGCATTCTGGCTGAGTTTTGTGATATCGCTTATGGTGTGCATTGTGATTGCAGATAAATTTTCAAGGTCTATCTCCGACCCTCTGGACGAGATTGCGCGGCAGATGGGAAGAATGAATGAAAAACATATGGAGCTGGAGTTTGAGACATGCGAATATCCAGAAATCAATGTGATTGTGGAGACCACCATGAAAATGTCCGCAGATTTAAAGGCATATTTGGAACAGATTGAGAGGGAGCGCCATATCCGCCAGGAATTTTTCAGCAATGCATCCCACGAATTGAAGACCCCGCTGACTTCTGTAAGGGGGTATGCGGAGCTTCTGGAAAGCGGGCTTATCACAGAGGAGTCGGTGAAGAAGGATTTTCTGGAGCGGATTTTGAGTGAGACAAAGCATATGGCAAATCTGATCAATGATATTTTGATGATCTCACAATTAGAGACACGCGAGATGGAAGTGGTGAAGACCGAGGTGGATGTGCGGGAAGTTCTTTTGGAAGCGGTCGATACTGTGAGTCCCATGGCAGCAGAGCGGAATGTGATCATTCATACGAACTGTCAACAGATTCTTTTTTATGCAAATGTACAGCAGCTCAAGGAGCTGTTCAATAACCTTTTGAGCAACGCGGTCAAATACAACCGCACCGATGGAGCTGTGTGGGTCTCGGCGGAAAAGTTGGATACGGGCATCTGCATCCGCGTCAGAGATACCGGCGTGGGAATCGGAAAAGAACATATCAACCGCATCTTTGAGCGGTTCTATCGGGTGGACAAGGGACGCAGTCGCAAGATGGGCGGCACGGGACTCGGACTCTCGATTGTAAAGCATATTGTGAATTATTATGGGGGAACCATTACTGTGAATTCTGTGCCGGATATCGGGACAGAGTTTATCGTCGTGCTTCCAGCGCAGAAGCAGGAACAAAAACAGGGCAAATAAATAGAGAAAAAGCAGAAGGCAGAAAGGACGAAAAAGATAGAAAGGGCAGAAAAAACAGTACAGGAAGGCGTTAAAACTTTAACGCTTTAAATTTACTTGCCTTTAAAGTATTGACCGGATAAAAAAATTGTAGTATGATAATCTCTGTTCAGAAAAATCTGAAAAAGGGAGAACAGTATTATGATGAAGAGAAGATTAGTATCTATGGTGATGGCAGGTGCCATGATCCTGTCACTTGCCGGATGTGGTGGCTCCGGCAGTGGGACAACCACAACTGCAGCAACGACAGCTGCACAGACAGAGGCAACGACAGCCGCTGAGACAACGAAGGCTGAGGAGACGACAACAGCCGCAGAAAAGGCAGAAGCAACAGATGGAAAAACATATCAGATTGGTGTTTTGCAGCTTGTACAGCATTCCGCACTGGACAGAGCCAATGAGGGATTTATCAAGGCTCTGGACGATTCCGGTATTTCTTATGAGGCAGATCAGCAGAACGCAGCTGGTGAGCAGTCCACATGTACTACGATTGCAGAGCAGTTTGTAAATGACAAAAAAGACCTGATTCTTGCAATCGCCACTCCGGCAGCACAGGCAGCAGCAGCGGCTACCACAGAGATTCCGATTATCCTGACAGCTGTAACAGATCCGGCAGATTCTGGTCTGGTGGAATCCAACGAGAAACCTGGCGGAAATGTGACAGGTACTTCTGACCTCACTCCGGTAAAAGAGCAGATTGAGCTTCTGACAAGAGTATTTCCGGAGGCAAAGAAAGTTGGCATTTTGTACTGCAGCGCTGAGTCCAATTCCGTACTTCAGGCAACTATGGCTCAGGAAGCATGTGATGCAGTTGGTCTGGAACATCAGGATTACACAGTTTCCAGCTCCAACGAGATTCAGACAGTTGTAGAGTCCATGGTTGGAAATGTAGATGTAATCTATGCACCGACTGACAATATGGTTGCAGCTGGTATGGCAACTGTCGCTATGGTAGCTACCGAAAACAAGCTTCCGGTTATCTGCGGTGAAGCTGGCATGGTAGAGGCTGGCGGTCTGGCTACATATGGTGTAGATTACTATCAGCTCGGATATGTGGCAGGACAGCAGGCAGTGGATATCCTGACGGGCAAAGCAACTCCGGCAGAAACTCCTATTGGTTATATGCCGTCTGATAAATGCGAGCTGAAAGTAAATGAAGACACTGCAGCAGCACTTGGCCTGGATCCGGCAACTATTAAGTAAATTCTGTTTGCAAAAAATATAAATATAGGGGAAATACATTTGAGAAAAGGCAGCCGCCGGATGCAGAGTCCAGGCTGTCTTTTCCTAAAATATTTCTAAATGGACATGCCTGCTGGCGCAGGCACCACCATGTTATGAAATACGGCAGAAAAAGAAAAGGATGGGATTTATGGTTACGTTTTGGATTACGTTTTTGACTGGTTTACTGTTCTCTCTGCGGGGTGGTCTGATTCAGGGAATTTTCTGGAGCATTATGGTGCTTGGTGTATATATTACGTTCCGGCTTTTGGACATTGCAGATATGACTGTGGATGGAAGTTTCGCTCTTGGCGGATGTGTTTGTGTTATGTTAGTGGTAAATAAAGAGATGAATCCCGCACTGGCGATTGTGATTGCGACTTTCGCAGGATGTGTGGCAGGTGCTGTGACAGGAATTCTGCATACGGTGTTTGAGATTCCAGCGATTCTGGCAGGTATTCTGACCCAGATTTCACTGTGGTCCATCAACCTGCGAATTATGGGTGGAAAAAGTAATATTCCGTTATTAAAGACGAGAACTATTTTTTCTGATCTTGTCGATGTGACAGGACTTTCCTCGACTGTAGTTTATTTTATTCTTGGATTTGTTATCTGTGTCATTATGGTAGTACTTCTGTACTGGTTCTTCGGGACTGAAATCGGAAGCGCCCTGCGTGCGACGGGAAACAATGAAGATATGATTCGCGCTCTTGGTGTAGATACAAAGATGACAAAATTGCTTGCTCTGATTCTCAGCAATGGTCTGGTAGCGATGTCTGGCGCTCTGGTAGCACAGTATCAAAAGTATGGTGACGTCGGCATGGGAGCTGGCGCCATTGTCATCGGCCTTGCTTCCATTGTCATTGGTGAAGTGCTGTTTGGATGGCTGCGTTCTTTCTGGTGCAAGCTGGCAGCGGCAGCAGCCGGTGCCTGTGTGTACTTTATGATTCGTGCATTCGTGCTTCGTCTGGGAATGAATGCAAATGATATGAAACTGCTCTCCGCAGTGATTGTGGCGCTTGCTCTCTGTATCCCAGTCGTTCTGCAAAAATGGGAACTGAAACGCTCTTACAGTGAGAAAGGGGGAGACGAGTCATGCTGACAATTACCAATGTACGCAAAACCTTTAATAAAGGGACGGTAAACGAAAAGAAGGCACTCAATGGCATCAACCTTCATCTGAATGAGGGCGATTTTGTCACCATTATCGGCGGCAACGGCGCCGGAAAATCGACGATGCTGAACATGATTGCGGGTGTGTATCCGATTGATACTGGAAAGATTGAGATTGATGGTATCAATATCTCGAGAGAACCGGAGTATAAGAGAGCCAAATACATAGGCCGTGTGTTCCAGGACCCAATGCGCGGAACAGCGGCTGGCATGGAGATTCAGGAAAATCTGGCGCTGGCGATGCGCCGCGGCGAGCCGAGAGGTCTCAAGTGGGGGATTCAGAAAGAAGAACATGACGAGTACGCGTACGCTTTGAAACGTCTGGGATTGGGGCTGGAGAAACGAATGAGTTCCAAGGTGGGATTGCTTTCCGGCGGACAGAGACAGGCACTTACGCTTCTGATGGCCACATTGAAGCGCCCGAAACTTCTCCTGCTGGATGAGCACACGGCAGCGCTCGACCCGAAGACGGCGAGCAAGGTACTGAATCTGACAGAAGAGATTATCACCGAGCAAAACTTGACTGCTCTGATGGTCACACACAATATGAACGATGCCATTCATATCGGCAACCGCCTCATTATGATGCATGAGGGACGTATTATCTATGATATCGCAGGCGAAGAAAAAAAGAAGCTGAAAGTAGAGGACTTGCTCCACAAGTTTGAGGAAGCGAGCGGCGAGACATTTGCAAACGATAGAATGATGCTGGCAAAATAAAGACAGCGAAAAACAAAAAAGCAAGAAGCAAAAGAATGAGAAACAGGCAGCAGCAATGGAAATGGTAAAAAAGAGATTTCATTTGCGTTGCCTGTTTTCATGTCGTCAAATATATACAGCCAGTGTCATTCTTTTTTACATTTTTAAGAATTTTGTAACAATTTTTTCTATCTTTTGTGATATACTGGTGCCTGATATGAAAAAGAATCCTGCCCGAAGGGCTGCAAAAACAACGTATGGTTTGGGCGGCAGATGTGTGGGAATGTAGCAGTGTGTTCGTTTCCTGTGTATGGTATGTTTCAGTACATTAGTAATGTGTTAAAGGAGTGTAAGTTACGCATGATACCATTTTTTCATAAGAAGGATTTTGATAAGAACGAAGAGGATGCGGCGACGGCCAGAGCGCGGCGGATGGCTAGCAGACGGCGGCGCAAAGCAATCAGTATTATTTTTGCCAATCCGGTGTATCTTTGTGCAGCGGTTTTGATTGTGGTCTTGACAGTAGGTGGAGTGGGGTTTGGTCTGTATCGCGCGTTAAACAGGCCAACCTCTGTATCGGAGAATGATGCGGCGGCTATGGCTAGGCAGGGAGAGCAGCCGGACGAGACAGAGGATGCGGTAAATGGTACAGGCAGCGCGGATGGCGCGGATACCGAAGGTTCGGATACCTCGCTTTCTGCCGAGGAGCAGAAGTTGGAGGAAGAAAAGCAGGCAGTGGTTGATTCCTACCAGAATCTGGGATTGATTCAGCTGGAGCAGGAGAGCGGGTATGTGAATCTGCGCGAAGAAGCGACTACAGACAGCGATGTTATCGGAAAGCTGTATGCGAACAGCGGATGTGAAATTCTGGAATCGCTGGATGGATGGTATCAGGTTTCTTCCGGCGGATTGACCGGATACGTCAGTGCAGACTTTGTGCTGACCGGAGAAGAGGCAAGGACGAAGGCCCTTGAATATGTCAGAGAGTATGCGATTGTGCAGGCAGATACACTCCGAATCCGAAAAGAGCCGTCAACCGATTCGGATATGATTGGACAGGGATATAAGGGCGAGCGCTACCGTGTGGAATCTCTGGAAGACGGCTGGGTTTTTAACGGGAGCGGTTATATGTCAGCCGATTATCTGGAGATTCGCCTGGCACTCAATGAGGCGCGCCAGTTAAATTTGCGAGAGATGGTGCTGAATCTGTATGACAATCTCTGTGTCTCGAATGTGACAGGATATCTAAATATTCGTGACAAGGCTGACACGAGCGGGAAAATTATCGGAAAAATGCCTGGGTACTGCGGCGGTGAAGTGCTGGAGAAGCTGGATGGCTGGTATAAAATTCAATCCGGTCCAGTGACTGGATATGTCAGTGCAGAGTATCTGCTGACGGGAACAGAAGCGCAGCAGATGGCGATGGAACATGCAGAACTGATGGCGATTGTTCATGCAGATATGTTAAATGCCAGAAAAGAGCCTTCCACGGACTCTGCTATCTGGACACAGATTTCTAACAATGAGCGCTATGCGGTTGTCAGCCAGACGGATGGCTGGGTGGAGATTGAGCTAGATACGGATACGGCGTTTGTCTCAACAGAGTTTGTCGATGTGCGCTATGCAATTCCGGAGGCAATCAAATTTACTCCTCTGGAAGATAACGGCTCTGGCAGTTCGGGTTCAGGAAAAGCTGTTTCAAAGAGAACGCAGATTGTCAATTATGCGATGCAGTTTCTGGGGAACCGGTATGTGTGGGGCGGCACCAGTCTGACAAATGGTGTGGACTGTTCCGGATTTACCATGCAGGTCATGAAACATTTTGGCGTCAGTCTGCCGCATTACTCCGGAAGCCAGGCACAGTGCGGAAAGAAGATTTCTTCCAGTCAGATGCGCCCTGGAGATTTGATTTTCTATGCAAACAGCGGTGGGAAAATCAATCATGTAGCACTGTATATCGGAAATGGGCAGATTATCCATGCAGCGAGCCGAAGAAGCGGAATCAAGATTTCGACCTGGAATTACAGAACACCGGCGCGCATTGTCAATGTGTTGGGAGATTAGAGATGGTTTACAGAACTTGTCATGTACAGGACGGACATGAGAGCGAACTTGAAAATGGATATGAAAGCAGATATGGAAAGAGATATGGCACAAAGCGGGACATGGAGCGGGCGATGGGGCGAAAACTGCTCTGCCGTGCTGTCGCCATAGAAAATGGAATTTGTCTGCCCAAAGATTGTTTCATAAAAAAAGGAAAACATGGAAAACCCTATCTGGCAGACTATCCTGAGCTATTCTTTAATATCAGCCATACGGCGGGAAGTGTCTGGCTAGCGCTGGATGAAGAGGAAATCGGGATTGACGCAGAACATATCCGGCCAGTGAAAGAGAGTGTTATCGAAAAAGTGCTGAGTCCGCAAGAGAAGGAACAGTACAGACGGTGTCCGCTGGAGAGCAGGAACATTCTGTTTTTCCGTTTCTGGACATTGAAGGAAAGCTTTTTGAAGGCGATTGGCATTGGAATCACAGTTCCGCTTTCTTCTGTTTCCTTCTCCTTTTCACCGTGTTTACCGCTTTTACAGAATACAGAGAATTCACAAAGGCCCAAACAACCTGGCAGAGAAGAGTACAGAGCCAAAAAGCAGATTTTCATTTCCTGCCATCAGACGATTTCTAAAGAAAGCTGGTATTTTTCCCAGATGCTGGTAGAGCGGGAAGTAGTGTCTCTGTGTTCTAAACAGAAAGAAAGTCTGGGGTGGCTCGAACAGTATCAACAAATCCGTTAGAAAACTGGAAGAGAATCTCTTTACCCACGACGCGAATGAAAAAACAAAAAGGATTGAGGCAGAATGCAGCAGTCCTTTTTTTGTATAAGCACATTTTTTCTGTGTGACTTCCTGTATCCGATGTCCTTGGAAATTTCCTAAACGGACATGTCGCCTAACGGCGACACCACCATAATATGAAAGTCGTATGCATAAAATCCTGACAAACTTTTATACTAAAAGAGAAATGCAAAAATGTATCTACAGTGATATGGATGATACCAGGGTCAAAAGGTCAGAAATCCGATGAAAGCTTGCTTTCAAGAGGATTTCTGACTTTGGGACCCGCCAAAAACATGAATAAGTAGCCATTTTTCAAAGAAAAATGAGCGAATTATGAATGTTTTTGAGGGCGCCAGGCGCCAGTGACGCCTGCTTGGCGCCGACCGAAGCGGAGCGTAGACCTTGTGAGAGCACGCAGTGCGGAGCAATCCGGTATCAAAGGGGTCAAAATACCTTTTGACCCCAACATCATATGGATGTTTATAAGAGAGGAAGGGCAAAATCAAAGATGGCACAGGAAAATGTACGTGAGACGACATGTGGGGGAATGACAGAAAAAGAGCAGGAGAGGAAGGAGACGCAGGAAACAGCGGAGATTATTCGCGAGAGCGGACAGGTTTTTTTGGAAGACGTCTATTTGCTGTCCATTATCGGAGAAATCGAGGGGCATGAGAATCTCTCCAACACAGCAAAGACAACAAAGTATGAACATCTGCTTCCAAAGTTGGCAGAAATCGAGCAGGATTCCAGAGTAAAGGGAATTCTGATTTTAATCAACACCATCGGCGGTGATGTGAGCTGTGGTCTGGCTTTGGCAGAGATGATTGCCTCTCTCAGCAAACCTACGGTTTCTCTTGTGATTGGAGACAGCCATTCGATAGGGGTTCCTCTGGCAGTGGCTTCGGACTATTCCTACATTGTACCGACTGGCACTATGATGATTCATCCGGTTCGCATGAGCGGGACAGTCATTGGAGCAACTCAGACATATGAATATTTTGAGATGATTCAGGACAGAATTCTTGGCTTTATTTCAAACCACTCGGCAATTTCTTATGAAAAGGCAAAAGAATTGATGCTCAACAACAAAATGCTAACCAAAGACTTGGGAACGGTTCTTGTGGGGGAGGAAGCGGTGAAAGCTGGAATTATCAATGAAGTAGGCGGCATACAGGAGGCCGTCCGAAAACTGCATGAGAAGATGGCATAACACAGTTGTGAGGCAGCTGGTAAGGCGAATCGCAGAACACCTGACAACAGCGGACATTTTTTTAAATTGGATGGGGTGACATTTACCAAAAAAGATGCTATACTAAAACGAGTGATTTTATACAAGGGGGTTGTGATACGTGGCAGAACCAAAAAAGAAAGCCAACACCAGAAAAACTTCTTCCAGAGGAAAGAATTCCCAAAATGATAGATGGAATGACACTGAGACACAGGCAGACACTTCATTTTTCCGCGCTGAAGTAATTATGATATGTACGTTTGCTGTCGCAGTGTTTTTGTTTTGCAGTAATTTTAAAATCTGCGGTGTGGTGGGCAATTTTTTCAGACAGCTCCAGCTCGGCGTCTTTGGAAGTATGGGATTTGTCTTTCCGCTGCTTATGTGCCTGGGAATTTGTTTTTATATATCGAACCGCGGAAATGTTCGGGCCGTTCTGAAACTGACGGGCTGCGTTTTCTGTCTGCTGTCTCTGTGTGGATTTATGCAGATGCTGTTCGGAGGCGGTCTGGTAGAAGGGCAAAAAATTCTCCAGTACTATCTGAAATCCGGCGAAAAAGGCATTGGAGGCGGTCTGTTCGGTGGATTGCTGGTGATTGCCTTCGGAAATCTGCTGGGAAAACTGGGGACATACCTGTTTTTGACAGTGATTTTCATTCTCGGCATGGTATTTCTGACTGAAAAATCATTTGTGGCATTTATCCGAAAAAACAGTGCGCGCGCGTACCAGTATGCCAAGAGTGACGTGAGCAGGCGTAAGGAGGAGTATGGACAGCAGCGCGCGGAGAGAGCAGAACAGAAGAAAAATCAGGAAAATCGGAAAGTGGTTTCCGGTGTGGATTTGAAGGCAGCAACTTTAAAACCGATTCCTCTGGTGCAGCAGGGCCCTGTGTCAGAGGAATCTCCCTCTGTGGGAACAGAGACGACTATGCCAACGCGCAGAAAGAGCTTTGTGCAGGCGCAGAAGAGCACAGCTGCACAGGTAACACAGGATGCAGCACAGACACAGCAGAATATTGCGGCACAAATGCCGCTGGATGCGGGATATGCACAAGCAGAAGAAGCGCAGAAAACGCTGCTGACACAGAGCGTGGAAGCCAGAGAAGATTCGTCCGCTGACAAAATGGATACAGAAAAGAAGACAGAATTTATTTTTATGGAGGATGTGCCGGAAAAACGAGACATCCGTATGCAGGGTGAGCCAGAACCGCACGGCAGAGGAAAAGTGATTGATTTTGATGCTGTGGAACGTGCAGCACGGAGGGCGCGGCTGAAAAAAGAAACGGAAAAAGCAGAGACAGAAGAAGCGGCCAAAAAAGAGACGGAAGAGAGACCGCTGCGGCGGGCCGATGTTTTTGTCGGGCGAATCAACCATCCGTTTTTGTCGGCATCTGTGGACGAATTTGACGACGAAGATGTAGAGCGAATTCTTGCCATGCAGAAGGAAGAAAAGAAAAATTTTCCGCTTTCTGTGTCGGAGGAAAAGCCAAAAGAAGAGATTTCTACATACACAATGGATGTGATGGATACCAGAAGGCAACAGAACAAGAGCCAAGATTTTGTCTCCTGGAGAGAGAGGCCGCAGAGAGAAATTTCGAGAGAATCCTCAGGGGATGAAGGACAGCCATACAAGAATCGCCAGACAGCGCAGTTGTCTTTTGGATGGAACCGGAAGGAAGCCGGAAAGTCTTGGGAGCCGATGACGGCAGAGTCCAGCTGGAAAGTTCGGGAAACGGAAGAACAGGAACCTTTTCAGGAACAGCGCACAGATACATTCCACAGCGTGGAATATGAGAACTTTGAAAACAGGGAAATACCAGAAACAGGATACGCAGATTCTGAAACCTTCGATGATACAAAGTATGACGATACAGAGCAAAAAGAGAGCGTATATACTACACCAAACCAAAGCCAAGTGGTTTTGGAGGAAGCGCCGGACGAAAGCTTTTATCAGGACACTTCCGGCAGTGTGTTTGTGCCGGAGAAGACGAAGACGGTGGTGACTGCTGGCGGAAAAATCATTGAGGCCGAAACCAGTCTGCTGCAAAAAAAGCTGGAGGAAAAGAAGAGTGCTGCGGTGACAGGTATGGACACATCGGTGCAGCTTCCAGATACGCAGAGAATCCGCTCGAAGTCGTATGGATATGAATCGGAGAGAAATGCTGGCTTTTCCGGCGGAATGCCGTCCTATGGGGATGATGCGTTCGGAAAGAGCAGAAAAGAATTTAAGCCAAGAAAAGACGAGTTTGAAAATGCAAAACCAGCAGGCCCGACGTTGAAAGAGCAGATGAAAAAGCAGGAAGAGCTGCTGCGCCGCCGTACCTATGTTTTCCCGCCTGACAGTCTTCTCACAAAGGGAAATTTCAAACCAGAGGCATTTTCAGAAAAAGAATACAGAGAGACCGCCATCAAATTGCAGCAGACACTTCAAAACTTTGGGGTCGGCGTGACAGTGACCGATATCAGCTGTGGTCCGGCTGTGACTCGTTATGAGCTGCATCCAGAGCAGGGGGTAAAGGTCAGCCGGATTGTCTCACTGCAAGATGACATCAAGCTGAGTCTCGCAGCCGCGGATATCCGCATCGAGGCGCCGATTCCTGGAAAATCTGCCGTGGGAATCGAGGTGCCGAACAAGGAAAACAGCATCGTAAGACTGCGCGATATTTTGGAGAGCAGCGAGTTTAAAAATCATCCGTCCCGCCTGGCGTTTGCAGTCGGAAAGGATATTGCCGGAAAAGTAGTGGTGACAGATATTGCCAAAATGCCGCATCTTTTGATTGCCGGCGCGACAGGTTCCGGAAAATCCGTCTGTATCAACACACTGATTATGAGTATTCTCTACAAAGCTTCGCCGGAAGAAGTGAAGCTGATTATGGTGGACCCGAAAGTAGTTGAACTCAGTGTGTATAACGGGATTCCGCATCTTCTGATTCCGGTTGTCACGGACCCGAAAAAGGCGAGCGCTGCCCTAAACTGGGCTGTGGTGGAGATGAATGACCGCTACAAAAAGTTTGCCGATTACAATGTGCGTGATTTGAAGGGATACAATGCAAAAATTGATACGATTGCTGATATTGACGACGACACGAAACCGAAAAAGCTTCCGCAGATTGTCATTATCATAGACGAACTTGCCGATTTGATGATGGTAGCGCCTGGAGAGGTGGAGGAATCCATCTGCCGCTTGGCACAGCTGGCGCGTGCTGCAGGCATCCATCTGGTGATTGCGACGCAGCGTCCATCTGTCAATGTCATCACAGGTCTGATTAAGGCAAACGTGCCGTCCCGTATCGCGTTTGCCGTGTCATCCGGCGTGGATTCGCGTACCATCATTGATATGAACGGCGCAGAAAAATTGCTCGGAAAAGGAGATATGCTGTTCTACCCGTCCGGTATTCCAAAGCCGATTCGTGTGCAGGGTGCGTTCGTGTCCGATGCGGAGGTGACAGAAGTGGTAGAATTCTTGAGCCAGCAGGGCCTGACGGCAGAGTACGACTCGAATATCGAGGCGAAAGTGGCCGGAAACGGTATGGACGGGGGCATTGCAGACAGTTCAGAGGAAAGAGACGCCTACTTCGCGCAGGCAGGAAAGTTCATCATCGAGAAGGACAAGGCTTCTATCGGTATGCTCCAAAGAGTTTTAAAAATTGGTTTTAACCGCGCTGCCCGCATCATGGACCAGCTCGCAGATGCCGGAGTAGTCGGTGAGGAAGAAGGCACCAAACCGAGAAAAGTGCTGATGACCATGGAAGAGTTTGAAGAGCTTCTCTGATAGAAGATGGAAATCTAAAAACAAAAGAATTTGCCAAGTATCTGGCAAATGCTGGATACAAAAGAGCATGAGGAGGAACCTATATGAAAACTGATATTCAAATTGCACAGGAAGCAAACATGCTGCATATCCGCGACGTGGCAGCACAGTATGGAATTCAGGAAGATGACCTGGAATTCTATGGAAAGTACAAGGCAAAACTGACAGATGAGCTCTGGAATGAGGTGAAGGACAACCCAGACGGAAAACTGGTCCTGGTGACTGCCATCAACCCGACTCCTGCGGGAGAAGGAAAGACAACCACCAGCGTAGGACTTGGACAGGCGCTTGCAAAAATTGGCAAAAAAGCGTTGATTGCCTTAAGAGAACCGTCTTTGGGACCGTGTTTTGGTATCAAGGGCGGCGCAGCAGGCGGCGGCTATGCCCAGGTTGTGCCGATGGAAGACTTGAATCTGCATTTTACAGGAGATTTCCACGCCATCACATCTGCAAACAACCTGCTCGCAGCACTTTTGGATAACCATATTCAGCAGGGCAATGCACTCGGCATCGACACAAGACAGATTCTCTGGAAACGCTGCGTGGATATGAATGACCGCGTGCTTCGGAACGTGGTTGTGGGACTCGGTACAAAGGCAGACGGCGTGGTGAGAGAGGACCACTTTGTTATCACTGTGGCGTCTGAAATTATGGCAATTCTCTGTCTGGCGAACGATATGGCCGATTTGAAGGAGCGCCTTGGAAAGATTATTGTGGCTTACAACTTCGCAGGGGAGCCCGTGACAGCAAAAGACCTGAACGCGGTCGGCGCTATGGCGGCACTCTTAAAAGACGCATTGAAGCCAAATTTGATTCAGACTCTGGAGCATACAGGCGCACTGGTTCATGGCGGACCGTTCGCAAATATTGCACATGGATGTAACAGTGTGCGCGCTACAAAGACAGCTCTGAAACTGGCTGACATCGTGGTGACAGAGGCTGGATTTGGCGCGGACCTTGGAGCAGAGAAATTCTTCGACATCAAGTGCCGCAAAGCGGGATTAAAACCGGATGCGGTCGTTTTGGTTGCGACTGTGCGTGCGTTAAAATACAACGGCGGCGTGCCGAAGAACATGCTGGCTGAGGAAAATATGGATGCTTTGAAGAGAGGAATTGTAAATCTGGAGAAACACATTGAAAATATCCAGAAATACCAGGTTCCGGTTGTTGTCACCTTAAATTCCTTCACTTCGGACACAGAAGCGGAATATGAATTTATTAAGAACTTCTGTGAAGAGCGCGGATGTGAGTTCGCTCTGTCTGAAGTCTGGGCAAATGGCGGCGAGGGCGGTGTGGCTCTGGCTGAGAAGGTGGTGAAGACTCTGGAGACGAAAGAGAGCCATTTCAAACCACTGTACGAGGATGATATGAGCTTGAAAGACAAAATCAAGACGATTGCGACAGAAATCTACGGCGCAGACGGCGTATCTTATGCACCGGCAGCGAGCAAAGCTCTGGCGAAGATTGAGGAGATGGGCTTTGGAAATCTTCCGGTCTGCATGGCAAAGAACCAGTACTCTCTCTCTGACGACCAGACCAAGCTGGGACGTCCGACTGGATTTACCATCAATGTGCGCGATGCGTATGTCAGCGCAGGGGCAGGTTTTGTTGTCGTTCTGACAGGCGCGATTATGACAATGCCAGGTCTTCCGAAGAAGCCGGCAGCTGACAATATTGATGTGAATGAGGACGGCGTTATCACAGGACTGTTCTAAACAAAAGAAAAGACAGGATAAGATAGTAGGTAAAATCAGGTAATTGGAGGATTCTATGATTTTTAGCGATTGGCTTTGTGGATTTCCCTGGAAAATCCTTCAGGGAAGCACGGATGTGTATGTGGCAGATGTGTGCTATGATTCCAGAAAGGCAGCGCCCGATACGGTTTTTGTCTGCATGAAAGGAAGTGTCAGGGATTCACATGACTTTATCCCTGACATCCTTTCGGCAGGCTGCCGTGTTTTGGTGGTGGAAGATGGATGGAGCATACCGGAGGCATTTCCCGCGGATGTGACAGTCGTTTCCACCCCGAACGGAAGACAGGCGCTCGCATATCTGGCAGCCGCTAGGTTCGGGCATCCGGCTGAAAAAATGATTACAATCGGCGTGACGGGTACAAAGGGAAAGACGACAACAACTCATATGATACGCGCGATTCTGGAGACATGCGGCAAAAAGGTCGGCATGATTGGAACGAACGGCGTGACGATTGCAGATGAGACGTATCCGACCAGGAACACTACGCCGGAGTCGTATGAGCTGCAGCAGTATTTTGCAAAAATGGTGGAGAAAGGCTGCGAGTACATGGTGATGGAGGTGTCTTCCCAGGGAGTGAAGATGCACCGGATAGACGGCATTTTCTTTCAGTACGCTGTCTTCACAAATATTTCTCCAGACCATATCGGACCGAATGAGCATGCGGATTTTGACGAGTACTTACACTGCAAGGCAGAATTGTTCTCCCGCTGCCGCATCGGCATTTTCAATCTCGACGACGCGCACAGCAGAGAGATGATGCAGGGAGCGCGCTGCAAGTCTTACACGTTCTCCCTAAAGCAGGACGCCGATTTTCAGGCGGGAACGATTTCTTACCTGCATGAGCCAGGGTTTGTGGGACTGGAGTTTCCGGTCACTGTAAAAACCGATACTAGAAAAACGCTCTCCTTGAGAGTGGGAATCCCTGGAAAATTCAATGCATACAATGCGCTCGCGGCGTACAGTGTGTGCAGCTTTTTTGACCTTGACGACGAGAAAATCCAGGAAGCACTCTGCCAGGTGCGGGTCAACGGCCGCATGGAGATTGTCCATTCCTGCCATAAGTATTCGGTGTTGGTCGATTATGCGCACAATGCAGTCAGCATGGAGAGCCTTCTGGAAACGCTGCGCGACTACCATCCGAAACGCCTTGTCTGCGTGTTTGGATGCGGCGGAAACCGCGCGAAAGACAGACGGTATTCTATGGGAGAAATCGGCGGAAGGATGGCAGATTTGTGCATCGTGACTGCGGATAATTCACGGTTTGAGAAGGTGGAGGATATTATTGAGGATATCAAGGTGGGGCTGCACCGGACAAATGGAAACTATATCGTCGTTCCTGACAGGAGAGAGGCGATTTTTTACAGTATCAGGCAGGCAGAGCCTGGAGATATGATTGCGGTGATCGGAAAGGGACATGAAGACTACCAGGAAATCGAGGGCGTCCGCTATCCGTTTTTGGACCGCGCAGTAATTTTGGAAGCAGTGAAAGGAATGAAAAACGATGGAAAACATGACGGTGAGAAAGATTGCTGAGGCAGCAGGAGGAGAGATTCTCTGCGGTGACGAAGATACACCCATTGTCCATATCAGCATTGATTCCAGAAATATTCCGGAACATGCCCTGTTTGTACCGTTAATCGGAGAGAAGGTGGATGCGCACAAGTTTCTTGGGCAGGCAATTCAAAATGGGGCTGCTGCCGTGTTTACCAGCAGACATCAGGTGCCTAATGACTCACGAGTGCCATGGATTCGCGTCGAGGATACCAAAAAGGCACTGCAAAAGCTGGGGTATGCATACAGAAATCAGATGACACTGCCGTTAGTGGGCATTACCGGAAGTGTGGGAAAGACGACGACAAGAGAAATGATTGCGCTGGCACTGTCCGCAGGATTTTCTGTGTACAAAACGCCTGGAAATAAGAATAGTCAGGTTGGGCTTCCCATCACTCTCTCTGAAATCACATCCAAAGATGAAATCGGCGTGATTGAACTCGGCATGAGTGAACCTGGAGAACTGTCTGTGATTGCAAAGATTGCGAGACCAGATATGGCTGTAATTACCAACATTGGCGTCACACACATCGAACAGCTTGGCTCCAGAGAAAATATCTATCGGGAAAAACTGACAATCCAGGATGGACTGAAAGAGGGCGGAACGCTTATTTTGAATGCAGACGATGACATGCTGATGCACACGCGGGCGAGAGAGGGCTTTCGCACCCTGTATTACGGAACAGGAAAGCAGGCGGATTATCGGGCGGAGGAGATTTCTCTGGAGGAAGGATATCCGGTGTTTACTGCGGTTCACGCAGCCGAGCGGGTTCGCGTGCGCCTTCATGTGATGGGAGAGCACAATGTTTTAAATGCGATGGCGGCTCTCGCAGTAGCTGGTGAGTACAAAGTTCCCATGAAGGATGCGGCAAAGGTGCTGGAGCAGTTTGAGGGGTTTGAGAACCGGCAGCAGGTGTACAGAAAAGATGGCATCACTGTCATCAATGATTCTTACAATGCAAGCCCCGCCTCCATGAAAGCAGCAATTCGAGTGCTCGCTTCCATGAGCGGAAAGAGGCGGATTGCTGTCCTTGCAGATATGAAAGAGCTTGGAAAGGATGCCTCGGCATTCCATTATGAGATAGGACAGTTTGCTGCAGAGCAGAACATTGATTTTCTTGTCACATGCGGTCCTCTGGCAAAACAGATTGCAAAGGGCGTGCTGGATGCCGCAAAAAATATCCAGGTTGTCTCTTTCATGAAGAATGAGGATGTGATTCTATTCTTAGATGGACTGTTAAAACCGGACGACTGCATCCTTCTGAAGGGTTCCAACAGTATGAAACTGTTTGAGGTTTCTGCTCATCTGCTGCGAGAAGACGGTAAAGAACAGACACAAAAGTAAGAAAGACTGGATAGAAGAATGGCAGGAAGGGCAATGAAATTTGCAGATGTAATTGTCGATATTTCACATGAAAAGCTGGATAAAATTTTCCAGTACCGGATTCCGGCGCACCTGGAGGACTCTCTTAGCGCCGGAGACCAGGTTCTGATTCCCTTCGGAAAGGGAAACCGGAATATCAAAGGATATGTAGTGGGAATTCGCGACCATGCTGATTATCCGTTAGAAAAAATAAAAGAAATTGTCGGGGTTGTGACAGGAAGTGTTTCTGTCGAGTCCCGACTTATTGCGCTTGCATGGTGGATGAAAGAACACTATGGTTCCACGATGAATCAGGCATTGAAAACAGTCGTTCCCGTAAAAAAGCAAGTCAAAGGAATCGAGAAAAAGACATTGCGGTTTCTGGGAACAGGCGAAGAGCTAAAGCAGTTGCAGGAGGAAGCAGAGCGAAGGCATTATGCGGCGCGCGCGCGGCTTCTTCTGGCCTTCTCAAAGACCGAACGTGTTTCCTGGGAGACAGCCACGCATACGCTGGCTCTCACACCGTCCACCTGGGAGCCGCTTGTGAAAAAAGGACTTGTTGCAGTGGAGACCATGGGAGTATACCGCAACCCCATTCATGTGGAAAGGCAGCAGGAGCAGCCGGTGGTGTTTAACGAGGAACAAAGACAGATAGTTGAAGATTTCTGGACCCGCTACCAGGCCGGAGAGCGCGGCACGAGCCTGATTTATGGGATTACCGGAAGCGGCAAAACCGAAGTCTACATGGAATGTATGGACAGAGTGATAAAAAGCGGAAAGCAGGTGACACTTCTAATTCCTGAGATTGCACTGACGTATCAGACCGTGATGCGGTTTTATCGAAGATTCGGGGATAAAGTCTCGATTATCAATTCCAGACTTTCTGCGGGAGAGCGGTATGACCAGTTTGAGCGGGCGAAGCGTGGGGAGATTCAGATTATGATTGGTCCGAGGTCCGCGCTGTTTACACCGTTTCCGAATCTGGGGCTGATTGTGATGGATGAGGAGCACGAGAGCGCCTACAAGAGCGAAACTGCTCCGCGCTATCATGCGAGGGAAACTGCTGTACAGTGGGCAAAAATCAACCATGCCTCCCTGATTCTAGGGTCTGCCACACCGTCTCTGACGGCATACACCAGGGCACTGCAGGGACAGTATCATCTGTACAAACTGACGAGACGCGCGAAGGCAAACAGCCAGCTGGCAAGGGTGCAGATTGTGGATTTGAGAGCGGAGCTGATGGAAGGAAATAAATCCATATTCAGCCGGACGTTAAGAGAACTGATGGAGGAAAAGCTGGCGAGAGGCGAACAGATCATTCTGTTTATGAATCGGCGCGGTTACTCGAACTTCATCTCCTGCCGAAGCTGCGGGGAGGCCATCAAATGCCCGCACTGTGATGTCTCACTGACGTACCACAGAGACGGCAGGCTGAAATGCCATTACTGCGGATACCAGATGGAAATGCCGAAACTGTGTCCAAAGTGCGGTTCCACATATCTCGCTGGGTTTGGAACCGGCACGCAGAAGATTGAGGAGTACACGAAAAAGATATTTCCGGATGCTAGAATCTTGCGAATGGATCTGGACACAACGTCCGGAAAAACGGGACATGAGGAGATTCTGGCCGCCTTTCATGAAGGGCAGGCGGATATTTTGATTGGCACGCAGATGATTGTGAAAGGACATGATTTCCCGCGCGTCACATTAGTGGGAATCCTGGCGGCGGATGTATCGCTGCATGCGCCGGATTACCGGTGCAGTGAGAATACGTTTGCCTTGCTGACACAGGCAGCGGGGCGAGCGGGAAGAGATGCCGCAGCGGGGGATGTGGTGATTCAGACCTATCAGCCGGAACATTACAGCATCCAGGCAGCGGCAAATCAAGATTATGAGTATTTTTATCAAAAAGAGATGGCATACCGCAGGATGCTGCATTACCCGCCATCCTGTACACTGTTGACTGTCCTTATGACTTCAGAGTGTGAGGAGGCCGTGACCGATGCGGCGAACTGGACAGAGCGGTGGCTCTGGGCGCAGACGGAAGTCTCAAGACTTCAGATTGTGGGACCTGCGGAGGCACCTGTCTATAAAATTAATGATATATACAGGAAAATTTTATATTTGAAACAAGAAAATTATGATATACTGTTACAGATAAAGGAACGGATGGAGATAGCGGCAGGAGCAATGCCCTGGTTTGCTAAAGTTTCTTTCCTGTTTGATTTTAGCTAAGAAATCAGAAACTCTGTATCGGTAAAAAGACGAAGGAATGAAAAAAGGAGAGTGTATCATATGGCAATGCGTAAAGTGAGAGAACTTGGAGATGATATTCTAAGAAAGACCTGTAAACCGGTCAAAGTGATGACGCCTCGGACACTGGCGCTGATTGAGGATATGTTTGAGACTATGTACGAGACAAATGGCTGCGGCCTGGCTGCCTCCCAGGTAGGCGTTTTAAAGAGAATTGTGGTAATTGATGTGGACGGAGAAAACCAGTATGTGCTCATCAATCCGGAAATTTTGGAGACAAGAGATTCACAGACCGGATATGAGGGATGCCTGAGCGTTCCTGGAAAGCGCGGCATTGTGACTCGCCCGAATTATGTCAAGGTGAAAGCGCTGGATGAAACGATGAAGGAGTACGTGCTGGAGGGAACGGAACTTCTGGCGCGCGCCATCTGCCATGAATGTGACCACCTGGACGGAAAAATCTATGTGGACCTGGTGGAAGGCGAGCTGGAGGATGTCGAGGCAGACGAAGAAGAATAAACGGCAGAGGAGGAAACAGAATGAAAGTTGTATTTATGGGAACACCGGATTTTGCCGTGCCGACTCTTGATGCGCTCATAAAAGGCGGCCACGATGTGCTGGCGGTCGTGACGCAGCCGGACAAACCAAAAGGCCGCGGCAAGGCGGTTTTGATGACTCCAGTGAAAGAAAAGGCGGTCGCATGTGGGATTTTGGTATATCAGCCGGCGCGTGTCAGAGATGAGAGTTTTCTGCAGGTGCTGCGCGACCTGGCGCCCGATGTGATTGTGACTGCGGCGTTTGGACAGATTTTGTCGAAGACGCTTTTGGAAATTCCCAAATATGGATGCGTCAACGTGCATGCATCCCTGCTTCCGATGTACCGCGGGGCGGCGCCCATCAACTGGGTGATTATCAATGGGGAGAAAGAAACCGGCATCACCACAATGCAGATGGATACAGGAATTGATACCGGCGATATTTTGGAGCAGAGAGTGGTTGCGATTGCGCCGGATGAGACAGCAGGAAGCCTGAGTGAAAAGCTCAGTATAGCAGGAGGAGAGCTGATTCTCTCCACTTTAAAGAAGCTGGAAGAAGGGACGCTCGCTCCGGTTGCGCAGGAGGGCGAGACCTGCTATGTGAAAATGCTGCATAAAGCGCAGGGAGACATTGACTGGACAAAAGATGCCGCATCGATTGAGCGGCTGGTGCGGGGCTTAAATCCGTGGCCAAGCGCGTACACGCAGTATGAGGATAAGACAGTAAAAATCTGGGCGGCAGACGTCGTGGCTTGCGATGCCGAGGATGCTGCACACCGTCAGGCCGGCTGTGTGTGGAAAGTGACAAAAGACAGAATCTATGTGCAGACCGGCAAAGGCAGTCTTGCCATCCGCGAAATTCAGCTTCAGGGAAAGAAACGGATGGATACGGCGTCATTCCTGCGCGGATTTTCCATGGAGCCTGGTGTGTGTTTTCAGAAAGGATGTTGATAAAATATGAGATATGGCTATGGTTATGGATATGGATTGTTTGATCCTACCATTTTTTTGCTGCTGATTGGCGTCGTCATCACAATGGTCGCTTCTGCGAGAGTGAATTCGACGTTCAGTAAATACAGCCGTGTGCGCTCGAAGACTGGTATGACTGGGGCGGAGGCAGCGAGACGTCTGCTGCGCTCACAGGGTATTTATGATGTGACGGTGCAGCAGGTGAACGGAAATCTGACGGACCACTATGATCCCCGCACAAAGACAGTAAATCTGTCGCAGTCTGTATACAATCAGACCTCTGTCTCTGCAATCGGTGTGGCGGCACATGAGTGTGGGCATGCAATTCAGGACAATACGGACTATGTGCCCCTTCGCGTGCGCGCAGCGATTGTGCCGGTTGTCAATATTGGGCAGCAGATTTCCTGGCCATTGATTCTTCTGGGGCTGTTCATCGGCGGACTGGGTTCGCCTCTGGTAGAAATCGGTATTCTGTGCTTTTCACTTGCTGTGCTGTTTCAGCTGGTGACGCTTCCGGTGGAGTTCAACGCTTCCTCGAGAGCCGTCCGCCTGCTGGATGAGACAGGTATTCTGGCAGAGGACGAGGTGAAAATCACCAAAAAAGTGCTCGGCGCAGCGGCGATGACATATGTGGCAGGGGCAGCTTCTGCCGTTTTGCAGCTTTTGCGTTTGATTCTCCTGTTTGGAGGACGCAGAAGAGATGACTAATGTGGCAAAAAATGTGACAAAACAGAAAAAATCCATCACAGAGCGGGAAATTGCTCTGGATGTTCTGATGGAAGTGCTGGAGAAAGACCAGTTTATCCATCTGGTGCTGCGCCAGGCGCTCACCAAGTATCAGTATCTGGCGAAGCAGGAGAGGGCTTTTATTACGAGAGTATCAGAAGGCACACTGGAATACCTCTTGCAGATGGATGCTGTGCTGAACCGCTTTTCCAAAACGCCAGTAAAAAAGATGAAACCTCTGGTACGCACGCTTCTTCGGATGTCCGTTTATCAGCTTCTGTATATGGACCGCGTGCCAGCTTCAGCCGTCTGCAATGAGGCAGTAAAACTCATGGAAAAACGCGGGTTTTCCGGATTAAAGGGATTTGTCAATGGGGTCTTGCGCACAGTTGCGAGAGAAAAAGAAACCATCTCTTTTGGGGACAATCTGTCGATTCGCTATTCGATGCCGCAGTGGATTGTCTCTATGTGGGAAACGCAGTATGGAAGAGAGGACACGGAGACGATGCTCGCTGCACTTTTGAAAGAGCGCCCGCTCGCTGTGCGTTTCCTGACAGGAAAGGCGTCCGCAGAAGAGATACGGCAGTCCCTAACTTCCCAGAATATTTCCTGTGAACCGTCAGCTCTCTCAGACGATGTGTGGTATCTTTCAGGGATTGACTCTTTGGAACAGACAGAGGCATTTTTAAAGGGATACCTGCAGGTGCAGGACACGGCTTCCTCACTTGTCGGTGTGTTCGCAGCGCCCAAAGAAGGGGATTTTGTGATGGATCTGTGTGCAGCGCCTGGAGGAAAAGCGCTTCACATGGCAGAGCTGTTGCATGGCAGCGGGCATGTGGAGGCGCGGGATGTGAGTGAGGAAAAAACAGTGCTGATTGATTCCAATATTTCGCGCACGGGATATCAAAATATAGAGACAGCTGTCTGGGATGCCAGAGTGTTCGATGCGTCAAGGAAGGAAATGGCGGACATTGTGCTGGCGGATCTGCCCTGTTCTGGTCTGGGAATTATCGGAAGAAAACCAGATATCAAATACCGTGCTTCCAGAGAAAAAATTTTGCAGCTGCAGGCACTCCAAAGAGAGATTTTGGCTGCGTCCTGGCAGTATGTAAAACCAGGCGGAATTCTGGTATACAGCACCTGCACCATCAGTACGGAAGAAAACGAAGAAAACCGTGCCTGGTTTTTGGAACAGTTTCCGTTTGAGCCGGTGGATATTCGTGGAATGGCGAAGATGGCGCTGGCAGAGGAAAGTCTGAGGGATGGATATGTGCAGCTGAAACCTGGTATTCATCCAAGCGATGGATTTTTTATTGCTGTCATGAGAAGAAAAAAAGAAAGAAGCCGGAATCTGGGAGGAAGATAGATGGAAGAGAGAATACAGAGGGGCGAGACGGAACATATCGAGGCAAAGGATATCAAAAAAAGGGATATCAAGTCCATGACTCTGGCAGAACTCACGGAAGAGATGGTGCAGATAGGAGAAAAACCGTTTCGTGCCGCGCAGATTTATCAGTGGATGCATGAAAAGCTGGCAGACGGATTTGACGAGATGAGCAATCTGTCAAAGGGCCTGCGGGAAACATTAAAGGAACGGTATTCCTGTCCCTGCCTGAATCTGGTGGATGTGAGGATTTCAAAGATTGACGGCACCAGAAAGTATCTGTTCGGGCTGGAGGATGGAAATGTGATTGAAAGTGTCTGGATGCAGTATGAGCATGGAAATTCTGTCTGCATTTCTTCCCAGGTGGGATGCCGCATGGGCTGCAAATTTTGTGCTTCCACGCTGGACGGGTTGGAGAGAAATCTGGCGCCTTCGGAGATGCTGGATCAGATTTACCAGATTCAAAAACACACTGGCGAGAGAGTTTCCAATGTCGTAGTTATGGGGTCTGGCGAACCGATGGACAACTATGACAATCTAATTCGTTTTATTCATCTGCTGACTGGCGAAAAAGGGCTTCACATCAGTCAGAGAAATGTCACGGTCTCCACATGCGGCATTGTTCCAAGGATGTACCAGCTCGCAGAGGAAGGCCTCTCCATCACGCTGGCGCTCTCTCTTCACGCGCCGAATGATGAGGTCAGAAAGACGCTGATGCCGGTGGCAAACGCCTATCATCTGGACGATGTCCTGAAAGCGTGCCAAAATTATTTTGAGAAGACAGGACGGCGGGTGACGTTTGAGTACAGTCTGGTGCAGGGAGTCAATGACAATCTGGATGAGGCGAAAGCACTTGCGCGGCTTTTAAAGCATATGCATGGACATGTCAATCTGATTCCTGTGAATCCAATCAAAGAGAGGGACTTTGTTCAGTCTGACCGCAGGGCTGTGATGAATTTCAAAAACTATCTTGAAAAAAACGAAATTAATGTTACTATAAGAAGGGAAATGGGCCGAGATATCGATGGCGCCTGCGGGCAGCTTCGGAAACGGTACTTGGATGAGACCAGAAGTTCCGATAAGATGCAAAAAGATAAGCTCTGATAAGATGCAAAGGAGTACGATGCAGGAAGGAACAGGCGGCAAAAAGGCAAAATGAAAAATCAGGAAGGGTGAAAAGCATGATTCGTACTTGTGCAAAAACCGACATCGGGCAGAAGCGCCTGATTAATCAGGACTATATTTTTTCCTCCGAAGAGCCGGTTGGATGCTGTCCAAATCTGTTTGTGGTGGCAGACGGGATGGGCGGAGAAAAAGCAGGGGATTATGCGTCCAGATTTGCAGTGGAAACCCTGCTTACATACATTCAGAATTCTGAAGAAACGAGTCCTGTGGGGGTGCTGGAAGAGGGTATTCGCTATGTGAATTACAAACTGCATATGCAGGCCATGCAGGATTGGACTCTGGCGGGAATGGGAACGACACTTGTTGCGGCAGTGCAGGAAGGGCGTTTTCTGTATGTTGCCAATGTGGGCGACAGCAGGCTGTATCTGATACGCGGACAGAATATAAAGCAGATTACCAGGGACCATTCCTATGTGGAGGAGATGGTCTCAAAAGGATTTATGGTGCGTGGGAGCGAGGCATACATGGCGAGAAAAAACATGATTACAAGGGCTGTGGGTGCTGAGAACCGGATTGACATTGACTTTTTTGAGGTGGAACTGTGTGAGGGAGATACCGTACTTCTCTGTTCAGACGGCCTAACCAACATGCTGACGGATGTGCAGATATGCAGCATTATCTCTTCTGCGCGCACGATTCCGGAAAAAGCGGATCTTTTGATACAGCAGGCAAACGAAAATGGAGGAAATGACAATATCTCCGTGATACTGTCTATGCCTCGGATAGACGAGGTGGCTTCATGTTGAGAATTGGGATGTTTTTGCAGGACCGCTATGAAATTCTGGAAAAAATTGGCTCAGGCGGCATGTCTGATGTGTATAAGGCAAGATGCCACAAGCTGAACCGCCTGGTAGCAGTCAAAGTCTTAAAAGAAGAGTTCAGCTCTGATATGACATTTGTTGGGAAGTTTCGTATTGAGGCGCAGGCAGCTGCAGGGCTTTCTCATCCCAATATTGTGAATGTCTACGATGTAATCGATGAAGAAAATATACATGCGATTGTCATGGAGCTGGTGGAAGGAATCACGTTAAAAGAGTATATCAAAAAGAAAGGGCATTTGGAAGCGAGAGAATCCATCGGTATTGCGATTCAGGTCTGCCAGGGAATCGCGGCAGCTCACGAACAGCACATCATCCATCGTGACATCAAGCCCCAGAATATCATGATTTCCAAGGACGGAAAGGTGAAAGTGACGGATTTTGGCATTGCGAGGGCGGTCACAGCGCAGACAATCGGCGCCAATGTGATGGGATCTGTCCACTATATTTCACCGGAGCAGGTGCGCGGGCATTACAGTGATGAGAGAAGCGATATCTATTCTCTTGGTATCACCATGTATGAGATGGTGACAGGGCAAGTACCGTTTGACGGGGATAATGCCGTAGCAATCGCGCTGGCCCATCTGGAGACACCGCTCACGCCGCCGCGACAGATCGTCAAAGAGATTCCTGTGAGCCTTGAAAAATTGATTTTAAAGTGTACAGAAAAACGGAAAAACCAGCGCTATTCTAACATGGAAGATGTCATTGCAGACTTGCGCAAGATTCTTATCAATCCAGGCGAAGATTTTGTGGAGCCGGTTCCTTCGGAGAATACGGATGCCACGATTCCCATCGGCTATCAGGAGCGCAAGATTTTAAATGATTGGGACAAAGCGCATGGACAAGGTGGGGTACACGAGGAACCGGACAAAGAAATTATCCATCTTCATGGATTGAAAGAAGAGCCGCGTCTTGACCTGATGGAACATGAATATGAATATAAAAAACGTTCAGAGTCTTCGGCTGCTGCAGAGGCGCGCTCACAAGGCATGGAAGGATATTCGGATGAGGAAATAGACAGAATGTCGCCTGAGAGGCACCGGCAGGAGACAAACCGGTATCGGGAAGACGAATCGAACGACCGCCGTTATATCCGAAGGCTCTCGCAAGAGGAAGAAGACACAGACAAGTTTTCGGATAACAGCCGGACGATGATTGAAAAAATTATGATTGGGCTCGGTGTGATATGCAGTCTTGTGCTCATTGGGATTGTGATTTTTATTGCTGTGAGACTGGGAAACGGAATTTTGAGCCGCCCGACCCCCACAACAGCCGCCACTTCGGAGGTTTCGGCGACGGACGGTGGAAATATGGCAGCTGAGACATCGACAGAGAGCACTACTTTGAGTGAAACCCAGGTAAAGATGCCGCCTCTGGTGGGGTTGAGCGTCGAGGCAGCGGAGGAGAAGCTGAAAGAAAATACGCTGACGATAAAAGTGGAATACCAGGCTTCCGACGAGGTAGAAAAGGGCTATGTTATTTCTCAGCAATTTCCGGAAAATACACCAGTGGACCGCTATTCTGCTATTCTTGTGACAGTGAGTGAGGGTTCTGATAAGATTAATCTGGATACGCTCTCCATTGTGGGCGGAGCAGCAGAGGATGTGCGGACGCTTTTGCAGGACCATAAACTGGTGGTGGAGATTTTGGAGGAGACCAGTGAGACGGTGGAAACCGGAAGAGTCATCCGCTACACACCGACCGGAAAGGTAGCGCCGCAGAGTACGGTGACACTCACAGTCAGCACGGGTCCGGCAGTATCGACCATTCTGGTCCCAAATCTGATCGGTATGACGGAAGCCAATGCAATTTCTGCACTGGAAAATGCAAAACTGCAGAAGGGAACCGTTTCCCAGGAATATAGTGAGACTATCGGAAACGGCCTGGTGATTCGGCAAAATATCAATCCGAATTCGGAAGTAGAAGAGGGAACGGCTGTCGATTTTATCGTCAGTCAGGGACCGTCTCCGAGACATTATAAATATGTGGCGTCCATTGATGACAGCTGCAATTTAAAGACGGTGTTCGGACCAGGGTCTGCGACATCCAGCATCCAGGTGGAAGTCCGTCTGAAACAGAAGGTAAATGGAGAAGATGTCTATAAAGTGCTGATGGAACCGCGCGTCATCACAGGTGATACGATTCTGCCTATCAAATACAATGAAATTGAGGGCGCGGAGAATGTCTACACGGGGGAAATAGAGGTTGTGGATACCGTCAACGGCACGATTTTAAGGACATACAATTTGAATTTCTTTAAAGTTGAGGTTTATGGCGAATGACAGGAAAAATCATAAAGGGAATTGCCGGATTTTATTATGTGCATGACGGGAATACTGTCTATGAGTGCAAGGCAAAGGGAATTTTCAGAAACCGCAAAATAAAGCCTCTGGTGGGAGACAATGTGGTTTTTGAGGCTTTGGAGGAGGAAGGAAAAGGAAACATTGTCGAGATTCTTCCGCGAAAGAATGCCCTGGTGCGTCCGGCAGTCGCAAATATCGACCAGGTGATTGTCCTGTTTGCTCTGACAGAGCCGGAGCCAAATCTCAATCTTTTGGACCGTTTTCTGGTTATGATGGAAACGCAGCAGGTTCCGGTGATTCTTTGCTTCAACAAAGCGGACCTCTCAGATGAGACCAGGCAGGCGTATTACCGCTCGGTGTATGAGCCAGCGGGATATCCTGTGATGTTTCTAAGTGCCAGAAAAGGAGAGGGGATCGGGGAACTGCGGTCCCTTCTTCGCGGCAAAACCACTGTGCTGGCAGGCCCTTCCGGCGTGGGAAAATCTACGATGACAAACCAGATTCAGCCGGATGCAGGTATGCAGACGGGGGCTGTCAGCGAAAAAATCAAGCGTGGTAAGCATACCACGAGACATTCTGAATTGTTTTATGTGGAGGCAGATACCTACATGATGGATACACCTGGGTTTAGTTCGATGTATCTGGAAGATATGGGGGCGGAAGATTTGAAGGAGTTTTTCCCTGAATTTGAGGACTATATAGGAGGGTGCAAATTTCAGGGATGTGTGCATATCGGAGAAAAAATATGCGGTGTAAAACAAGCTGTGGGTGAGGGAAAAATCAGTGAAAGCCGGTATAAAAATTATTGTCTTTTGTACCAGGAATTAAAAGAGAAAAGGAGATTTTAATTTCATGATGCACGTATCACCATCCATTTTGGGTGCCGATTTTGGAAACCTTAGAGATAATGTAATGAGAACAGAGGCAAGCGGTGCAGACTATCTGCATCTGGATGTGATGGACGGACTGTTTGTCCCCTCGATTTCTTTTGGAATGCCTGTCATAGAGCAGCTGCGCGCAGCATCCAAACAAGTTTTTGATGTACACATGATGGTGCAGGCGCCAGAGCGCTATATCAAAACCATCGCTGACTGTGGGGCGGATAGTATTACGGTTCATCAGGAGGCGACGATTCATCTGGATAGAACGTTATATGACATTCACAGCTGCGGGAAAAAGGCAGGCATTGCTTTGAATCCGGCGACTCCGGTAGATGTTCTGGACTGTGTTTTAGACCAGGTTGATATGGTTTTAATTATGACTGTCAATCCTGGATTCGGCGGCCAGAAGCTGATTCCGTATACACTCGATAAGATTCGTGCACTCCGCCAAAAACTGGAGAGCCGAGGACTGGCAGGGCGCGTGGATATTGAGGTTGACGGCGGCGTCACCTGCGCGAATCTGCCACACATTCTTGAGGCCGGAGCCAATGTGATTGTAGCTGGGTCTGCGATATTTCATGGAGATATCGAGGAGAACACAAAGAATTTCTTGAAAATTCTGAGAGCGCATGAGCAAGAATGCGAAATATAAACAGCAAAGTATCATTGAATAATACATGATAAGAGATACACTTACAAAAAAACAAAACACCAGGGAATTGTGAGAAAAGTAAAAAGAGTGAAAAATGGAGGAGAGACTATGCTTGGAATTCTGATTGCAGGAGGATGTGTGCAGGATGACTGGATTTCCTCCATTTTGCATGTATATGAGAAGAAAGCGAACTGGCTTTTGGCGATTGATGGCGGGCTTGCAGTTTTGAAACGACTGCATCGGATTCCGCAGGAAGCAGTGGGAGATTTTGATACGATAAATCCGGAAATTCTCTCTTATTACCGCCAGATTCCAGGAATCATCTGGAGAACACATAAACCGGAGAAGGATGCCACAGATACCGAACTGGCACTGGAGGCGGCAAAAGAAGCTGGATGCAGCCACGTGATTCTCCTGGGGGCGACGGGCGGACGCCTGGACCATGAATTGTCCAATATTCAACTGCTGAATCTGTACACAGACACTGACATGGACATGGAGATTTTGGACGAAAAAAACCGGATTACTCTGCTGCGGGCAGGGCGGCGCACATTTTTCAGGGAAACGCTGTACGGGAAGTATATTTCTTTTGTGCCGTTGTCGGAGGAAGTGAAGGGAATTACATTGACGGGCTTTAAGTATCCGCTGACAAAAAAAGATATTACGATCGGCTCCAGCCTCTGTATCAGCAACGAGCTGGTCTCTGAGAAGGCAGAAATCACATTTGACAGAGGGATTCTGCTGTGTATTGAATCTCGGGATTGAGTGGCTTTAGGGGTGTAGCGAGAGCGCGGTGATGTTGGAATCTTATCTGGACGCAGCGGTAAATCTGTTTTATCACCAAGTGGCTGTCGAAAATGAATGTTTCGCACAGCCACTTGGTTTGTTTTTGACCTCAATATTATCACATTATCATCATATCATTTGATATGGAAAAATAATCCAGCCTTTTTGAGCACTGGGCGAACGGCTGCATATACAACTACGACTACAATCGTTCCTGCTACCGCGTTGATGAATGTCACCCCTGCTGCCCATGTGGACATAATCTTTGTAGCGGAAGACTCCACGCCCAGAATATAATTCTTATAAAAGAAGCCCACAATCGGGTCCATAATTACATTGAAGCCAAGTCCCGCAATGGAAGCTAACAGGGACCATTTAAAAACATATTTAGCGTCATGGTCCTCTGTGATATGTGCGATTTTGTGAGCAACCAATCCGGCAATCAATCCGATGCACAGCTTCAGAATAAAAGTCTTTGGTGCGCTGGTGATGTAGGCAGGGTCCAGAATATCTGCAATCGTCATACCGAGAGAGCCTGCGAGTCCGCCGTAAAAGCCGCCAAGAAGCAATGCTGCCAGAACGCAGAATGCATTTCCGATGTGAAGAGCTACCATGTCGCCGCCAAAAGTCGGAATCGGGATTTTTAAGAATGTGAAAGCAACATAACACAGGGCTGCCATCAGTGCTGTTAAAACAATTTTGTAGACTTTTTCATTTTTCTCGTTTATCATCTTAGTATTCTCCTTGTGTGGTTCATTTTTTATGAGCCTTATCATACTGCATGAGTGGAATGTTTAAAATATCCAGTTTGTGTTTTTTTGACCAGTCCAGTATTGCGCGGTAAAAAAGAGTATGTAAGAATAAAAAAGAGAGAAGAATGGAGAGGATGAGTGTATGGCTATGACAGATACAAAAAAACTGGCTGTTTTTCATGATATGTCCGGATACGGACGGTGCTCGCTCACGGTAGCGCTTCCGGTCATCTCTGCGCTGGGCGTGCAGGCATGCCCGATTCCAACGGCAGTTCTCTCAAACCATCTGGGATTTCCTGTCTGGTTTGAGAGGGATTTGACGGAGGATATGCCAGAATATATCCAAAAGTGGCGCGAATTGTCGCTTCAGTTTGATGGAGTTTTGATTGGATATCTCGCGGGCAGCAGGCAGATGGAGATTGTCACAGATTTCGTGGCATCTTTGGGAAAGCCAGGTGAAGAAGAAGGAAAAGAAAAAAGTTGGATTTTTCTTGACCCTGTGATGGGAGACCACGGAAAGCTGTATTCTTCGTGTACGGATGAATTTGTGCAGACCATGAAGCAGCTGGCGGCTGTCTCTGATGTGATTGTGCCAAATCTGACAGAAGCCTGCCTGCTGACAGATACGCCGTATCGAGATATATGCAGCAGAAAAAAGCTGCAGGAAATCGGAAAAAAACTTCTCTCCATGGGACCGTCCAGCGCGGTCATTACGGGGATTTCGGAAGGGTCGTTTCTTTTGAACCTGGTGTGTGAGAAAAAAAGCGGAGACATACACTTCTCCTGGATAAAAAAGAAAAAGGCCGGCGCAAACCGTCCAGGGACGGGGGATATTTTCTCAGCAATCGTGGCTGCCAGCATGTTGGAACATCGAGGCCTTGCGGAGAGTGTTTCGATGGCAGCCGAGTTTATCAGCCGAGCCGTAAAACGCTCTGAGATGCTGCATACACCGATACAGGAAGGCGTATGTTTTGAAAAAGAGCTTGGATTTTTGCTGAAAAATCAGAGAAAAAGCGAGATTCTGTGATTTTTCCCTGATTTTTTCGGATGATGGGCTTTTCATCCCAAAAAAACTGTAGTATAATCGTTACAGTTCAGGCAGGTCAACACGAAACCTTTGATTTTCATGTAGGAGAGTGCCTGCACCAGCAGGCATGTTCGTTTACCGCGCTGGCCGTATGAAAAAGTTTAAGTGGAGGAACATTATGTTAGATTTAAAATTTGTCAGAGAAAATCCTGAGATTGTAAAGCAAAACATCCGGAACAAATTCCAGGACAGCAAGCTGCCGCTGGTAGATGAAGTGATTGAGCTGGATGCCAAAAATCGTGCTGCAAAGGCAGAGGGTGACGAACTTCGTTCTCAGAGAAATAAATTATCCAAACAGATTGGCGCTCTGATGGGAAAAGGCAAAAAAGAGGAAGCCGAGGAAGTGAAAAAGCAGGTAACGGCTATGGCTGACCGTCTGGCAGAGTTGGAGGCACAGGAGAAAGAGTACAGCGAGCGCATCTTAAAGATTATGATGACGATTCCGAATATCATTGATCCGAGCGTGCCGATCGGAAAAGACGACAGCGAGAACGTCGAAGTGCAGCGTTACGGAGAGCCGAAAGTGCCGGATTTCGAGATTCCATACCACACAGAGATTATGGACAAATTCCACGGCATTGACCTGGATGCAGCGGGAAGAGTGGCAGGAAACGGTTTCTACTACCTGATGGGCGATATCGCGAGACTGCATTCTGCAGTGATTTCCTATGCGCGTGATTTTATGATTAACCGCGGATTCACATACTGTGTACCGCCATTTATGATCCGCAGCGCCGTAGTGAACGGCGTTATGTCTTTCGCTGAGATGGATGCGATGATGTATAAGATTGAGGGCGAAGATTTGTATCTGATTGGTACCAGCGAACATTCCATGATTGGAAAGTTTATTGATACCGTAACCCCAGAGGAAGAGCTTCCAAAAACTCTGACAAGCTATTCCCCATGCTTCCGCAAGGAGAAAGGGGCGCATGGCATCGAGGAGCGCGGTGTGTATCGTATCCATCAGTTTGAGAAGCAAGAGATGATTGTAGTCTGCAAACCGGAGGAATCTCCGATGTGGTTTGACAAACTGTGGCAGAATACCGTAGATTTGTTCCGTTCCATGGATATTCCGGTGCGCACTCTGGAGTGCTGTTCCGGTGACCTGGCTGACCTGAAAGTAAAATCCGTTGACGTGGAGGCATGGTCTCCGAGACAGAAGAAATACTTTGAAGTGGGAAGCTGCTCCAACCTCGGCGACGCGCAGGCGAGACGTCTGAGAATCCGCGTCAAAGGTGCTGACGGTGAGAAGTATTTTGCACATACCTTGAACAATACTGTAGTAGCTCCGCCGCGTATGCTGATTGCCTTCCTGGAGAACAATTTACAGGCTGACGGTTCGGTGAGAATTCCTGAAGTGCTGCGTCCATACATGGGCGGCATGACAGAAATTCGTTAGTGTGCGCTCTTATTCATATTGAGCAAAACAGCACACAAATCCCTGTCAGAATTGGCTGCTGCCAAAAGTAACGAAAACACAGAACTGTCACTGACAGAAATCCTTCTGTGTTGGAAGAGCTTTTGCAGCAGCCTTTCATGTATAGTGGCGCCTGCGCCACACGGTATGTCCGTTCCGTTCGCTTTCAGGAGACAATGATTATGAATACATCATATCGCAGAACGTCTCGTCGTTCTCAGAAAAATCCAGCCATACTGCCTGCTGTGCTTCAAGGCATCCTCTGGATTCTTGCCATATTTGCCGCTGTCTGGCTCCTTGGGCCTGGGCCGCTTCACTGGACTGCTCTCCAGCCGGAAACGCATCTGCTGTGGATGGAGATGGGGGTGCTGTTCCTGCTTTTGTTTGCCATTTTGTATTACACAAAAAAAGCAGAACGTGTCTGCCTTCTTGTGTCTGTGACCCTTATATTCTGTTATCTCCATGTCGTGCTGCTGCCGGCGCTGCTGACACTGCTCTATCTGGTGTACGCCTGCCTGCTGGGAAGAATGGCGCGGCATATGTTTAAGCTGTCAGTCTCCTCGCCGCTTCTGGCAGACAGTCTGCTTGGGTATTCCAGCCTCATTGTGCTGTTTTGCGGATTTTCCGCTGTAGGTGTGGGAGATATCGAATTTCTCCAAAAATTTGTACTGATAAGCGGCATCCCTGTCTTTGGATACGGACTGGGAAGTCTGTGGAAAACGGGAAAACGGACAGCAAAACAGACAGCAAAAGCCAAAACGGCGCTGCTGGCAAGGAAAAACTCTGTCTATACAGCGCTCTGTCTTGCTGTCATAGGAACAATGCTGCTTTTAGAAGTGGGCCGCATGAATATTTCTCTTGATTTTGACAGTCTCTGGTACGGCGTGCGCGCAGAGTACATTTTAAATAATGGGGGCGGCGTCTATGAGGACCTTGGAAGTATGGGCGTGGTCTACACATACCCGAAGGGGCTGGAAATCCTGACCCTTCCGCTCTCCAACCTGCCGTCGCACAGTTACCTGGCATTTTTTGGTATCTGGTTTGCAGCACAGCTTTTATATGCCGCTTATCTGACAGCCTGTGAACTGACGGACAAAAAAACTGCGCTTCTCGTTCCTGTTTTGCTCTCTTCCATGCCTGCTGTGATGAATTTGACAATCTCTGTCAAGACGGACACCATCACGCTTCTGTTTCAGGTCATGATGATGTATTATCTGGTGCGTTATCTAAAACGCCGGTCTCTTCAGGATTTTCTTCTGGCTGGATGCAGTCTGGTATTTAGTTGGACTTTGAAACCGACCAGCCTTCTGTTTGGAACCGCCGCTTTTGGAATGAGCGTTCTGTATTTTCTGCGCCATCGCATGGTTCCAGAGGGAAGGCGCAGAAAATGGGGATACTGCCTGCTGGTGTTTGGCGCTCTGTTTGCTGTCTGCGCGAGGACAGTGCGCCTGACGGGCGTGCCGTTTACTTCCATCTTCACCAGTCTTTTCACGAAACTTGGATTTACCCTGAAATATCCGTTTAATGTGGAGAGCGTTCCGTTCAGCGCAGCATCGCTGACTCCGGCAGAAAAACTGGCGCGGGTGGGAAAGCGGAGCCTGCTGCTTCTGTTTTGTCCACTGGACCAGGCAGATATGGCGCATGTCGTGTGTGCATGGGGCGGGCTGGTGATTGTGCTGGTAATTGCCTGGCTGGTCCTCACAAAACTGGAACATGCAAAAACAGAAGGCAAAAAAACAAAGGGAAGAACAGCAGCAGAAAAAAAAGAAAACCAGGTAAGAGGGCCGTGGTATTTTGCGTGGATACTCTTTCCGCTGACCTTGGCCAATCTTATGAGCTTTTGGCAGCTCAAGCAGATTGATGGAAACTACTATAATTTGTATTATTTCCTGATTTTGCTGGCTGGGTGCCGGATGGCAGTGGGAAGAAAACATCTGGCTGTCCCTGTGATTGCGCTGAATCTTCTTCTGTGTACCGTATCCAGCACAAGCTGGCAGATTGGACTCACCCCGATTGCCTGGAAAAATAAGGGATATTATCCACATGAGGCATTGGAGGAAGAGAGAATGCGCGAGAGTGGAAACGGGACAATATGGGATATGTTGGCGGCTGATGAGAGAACCCGCGTGATTGTGATAGGAGAGCATCCGTCCATGCTCGCTTTTCCGTGCAATACACAGTCCTATTATGATGTGGCAGGCTCGTGGGGAAACAAAAATCTGGTGACAGATGCGAAAACTTTCAGCAAATTTCTTATATATGCCAGAACGGATTATCTGTACGCACAGGCAGACTGGATGGCAGAAACCTCGGAGAGCTACCAGCTTTTGACAGAACTGACGGCATGCGGCATTTTGGATGATTTCCTGTTTGAAGACGGAAATATGCTGGCAAAGGTACAGCTGGATGAAGCAAAAGCTCTGGCAGAGAGAGAAGAGGAAAGAGAAGAAGCGGGGGAGAGGAATCCGGAGGCCGTAGACGGCACAAGAGCTGAAAACCTGGAGCGTATCCAAAGAGAATACAAGTTTTATAAAGGAGCAGTACAATGAAAATCAGCAAAAAACCATCCAATTTACCAGTTCCTGTTTTGGCTCTGCTGGGGCTTATGGGACTGCTGTCTCTGGGGCTTACCACATACAGCGCCTGGCGCCTGTTCGGAGTGGGAACTTTATCCTGGCACATTGTGCAGCCAGAAACGGCAGAACTTTTTGTGGAGCTTATTTTTGTTTTCTGCCTGCTCTTTTTTGCTCTGGAGAGAAAGAATCCGTGGCTGCGGCTTTGCCTGCTTTTGGTGCTTTTGGCAGTTTCCTGCTGGGTTCATATTGTCTTTCTCCCCATGGCTGCGGCTGCCGTATATCTCTGCTTTTTATATTATCTTGGGAAATGGCAGCGTCTGCATCTGTTTGGGCGCAAACATGCGCTCCTTCAGAAAAATACGGAAAAAACCGTGTTTGCGGATGCGCTTCTTGGCGCTGTCTCTGTCATTTTGCTGTTCTGCCTGCTTTCCGCCTTTCACATCGGAGGTGCAAAAAAGCAGGTCCTTGCGCTGATGGGTATCGGCATACCGCTTTTGGTGTGGGTTCTGTGGGACGCGCACAAAAGAAAGCAGGAGATGATACAGTGTGTTTCCAGATGGACTATCAACAGGGAGGAAGCGTTTGTGTTCGCCGCGGTTATCACACTGTTTCTTCTTCAGGCGGGAAGAATGAATCTGACGGTGGACTATGACTCCCTCTGGTATGGCCTTCGTTCGGAGTATATTCTGGACAATGGACGGGGAATCTATGAAAATCTGGGGACTCTCGGCGTAGTATACACCTACTCCAAGGCAATGGAGATTTTACTGCTTCCGTTTAACAGCCTGCCATCCCATGCATTTGTTCTGGCATTTGGCGTCTATTTCACGGCTGCAGGCATCTTTGCTTTCTATATGACAGCAAGGCAGTGGATGTCTGCGCGCTTTTCCCGCCTGGCAGTCCTTCTTCTCTCGACGGTTCCCGCCGTCATGAATATGTCGGTCTCAGCAAAGACAGATGCGGCAACGCTTGCCGTGCAGTTGATTCTGTTTTACTATCTGTCCTGTTACTGGAAGGAGCAAAAGACCTCCGATTTGGTGCTGGCATTTTGTGCGCTGCTGTTCAGTTTTACCTTAAAACCAACCAGTATCGTCTTTTCCAGTGCGGTGTTTGGCATGAGTATTCTGTATTTTCTGTACTGTAAAAGACTGCGCCTTTCCATCCAGCTGCATGATGTCGGGTTGATTGGAGTGTTTTTGGCGGAGCTGGCGGCCGTATGTTTGCGCACCTGGATTCTGACAGGTGTCCCGATTACTTCTGTGTACACAGCGCTCTTTCAAAAGCTAGGCTTTTCCATCCGCTATCCATTTGAGATTCCAGAGCAGATTGACGAGGAAATCCTGCGCACCGTTTCCCTTTCCTTTGCCGAAAAATGGGACCGCTTTCTTGGCAGACTGTATGGTGTGTTTCTCTGCCCTGAGGAAAAAGTGGATATGGCGCATGTGATTTTTGCCTGGGGAGGACTGCTTTTTCTGTTCTTTCTGATTCTTGGCGTTCTCTGGCTGATTTTAAGAAGATGGGGACAGTTCTCAAAAACAGCGAATGAACCGCACAAAGAAAAACGGCGCCTGCGGCAGCCTTCTGATGGATGGTATCTGGCATGGATTCTGATTCCGCTGTCTGTTGGAAGCCTCTATATTCTGTTTGATTTAAGCCAGATTGACGGAAATTATTACAATTTTGTCTACGCATTGGCGCTCTTTGCAGGGTGCTTCGGCATTTCCAGAGTGTGGCAGCCGGATATAAGAAGGGCATTTGTGATGTTTCTCTTTCCAGCAGCTGTGATGGGAGTGACAATGAGCGCGGTGACAAACTGGGCATGGCAGATTGGCCTGACGCCGGTTACGGTAAAAAACTGCGGATTTTTCAATCATGAAAAGCAAGAATATGACACCTGGTTTGCTGCAGATGGGATGGATCATGGAAACGAGGCCATCTGGGCCATACTGGCGCAAAATCCAAGATACCGCGTGATTGCTGTCGGCTCGCATCCGGATACACTGCTGTTTCCATGCAGCGTTCAGTCCTATGGGGATATTGCCGGTTCCTGGGGAAATCCCAGTGTGGTGGAGAGTGTGGATAAGTTTTGTACTTTCGCGAAGTACGCCAAGACGGACTATGTGTATATTCAGTCCTACTATATGTGCCGTTGGGAGGACCCGTATCCTTTCTTATGCAAACTGATTTATCATGGCGTTCTGACAGACCTGGTGTTTGAGTATGGGAATGTGCTTGCAAAAGTCAATCCGGACGGTGTCCACGACGAAAAAGCGGATGCCCAGCTGGCACAGTTTCTGTCGGATGACGGGTGCGGGTATTATCCATCCGATATGCCGGTCCGCTTAAAATGACAAAAAATGCTTACATTTACGTATGCCGAGGCGTACTTGCTGTTAGGAAACGGAGCGATTCTATAAAAACAGGAGTGCGTGGAAAATAGTTTGAAGTAATGGAAGCGTCCCTCTCGTTCTATGCAATAAATAGCTAAACTTAGGTTTGGCTGCTAAATACATGGAAATGAGAGGGATTTTTTTATGCAGAGTAAAGAAGAATTTGATAAAGAACTTCAAAAAGTGTTGAATGATGAACTCCCAGCAAAAGGAGGAAAAAAGAAGAAAAAGAAGTGGAAGAAGAAACCGCTTCTTATCAGCGCAGTTGGACTGATTGGACTGGCAGTGCTCATTCTGCGGGCTTTTGGAGGAAGCCAGGAGACTGCTGTGCCAGTGAGTCCGCAGCCGCTCTCCAAAGGCAGTGTGGTGGAAAGTATCACACTGAGCGGTCCAGTCTCGGGCACGGACAGTGTGGATGTCGTCTCAAACCTGCATCTTGAGGTACTTGACATTGTGGTGAATGAGGGCGATTCTGTGGAGAAAGGACAGCTCCTCGCCACTCTGGATTCTTCTAGTCTGGAGAGAGAGATTGAGATGGCGCAGAATACATATGATTTGGCTGTGGCCGCCCGCGCTGAAAATCAGAGAGCCAGACAGGCTGCCTATGAGAAAGCAGTACAGAGCTACGACGAGGCAAAGAAAGCCTCCACGCGCGCCAACATCCTCCATGAGGCGGGGGATATTTCAGATGTGGAGTGGGAAACTGCGAAACATGCGATGACTGCTGCACAGAAGGATGTGGATTCCTATGAGGTGTCCGGCGGGCGCGTCAAGGAAAGTGCAGTGGACAGCCAGCAGGTGGAAAATGCACGGTTCGAGCTAAAAAATAAGCAGAGGGACCTGGAAAATACGCAGATTACCAGCCCGATTTCCGGCACAGTGGTCCGTGTGAACTCCAAAGTCGGCCGTTTCGCGGACAAGACGGAAGATGAGAAGCCTATGTTTATCATTGAAAATCTGGACCGACTGCAAATTTCCATCCGCGTCAGTGAGTACTCGATTGGAAAAGTGAAACTGGGACAGAAGGCGGTGATTTCTGCGGATATTTTGAACGGGAAGACGGTTGAGGGCGTGGTCAGCCGGATTTCTCCGACTGGTGAGGAGAAGGGAGATGGCTCCACGGAGCGTGTCATCCCCATTACCATCTCTGTGGATTCAAACGATTCTGGGCTGATTGCGGGAATCACAGCAAAAGCGAAAGTCACATTGGCAGAGGCGAACGATACCTTTGTGGTTCCGATTTCCTCTCTAGTGCAGGATACCGACGGAAACGTCTCGATTGCTGTGGTAAGGGACGGAAAAATCCATCTGCTTGCGGTGACGACAGGAGTGGAGAGCGATTTTGAGACAGAGATTTTTGCAGCTGGGGAGGAAGCCCTGACAGAAGGCATGCTGTATCTTCCGAATCCTCCGGCAGCCGTCGCCGAGGGCATGCCTGTGACGGTACCGCAGACAGCTGAGGCAGGAACAGCCGAGGAGACAGCCGTGGCAGAAACTGCGGCAGCACAAACAACAGCAGCGGATGCAAAGGCGGCAGCCACAGAGACAAGTGATGCGAGCCAGGCGGCAGAATAGGAGGGAGGCACCAATGAATGAGACAGAAGATCTGATTCGGATTGAAAATCTGGGAAAAGTCTATGATACAGGTGCCATCAAGGTAATCGGTCTCTACAATATCAATCTGACGATTCAAAAAGGGGAATTTGTTGCCATCATGGGGCAGTCTGGATCCGGAAAATCGACTCTGATGAATATTTTAGGGTGTTTAGACCGCCCGACGTTAGGACATTATTATCTGGACGGGGTGGAGACGGCGGACTTGTCGCCGGATGAGCTGTCTGCTGTGCGTAACCGCAAAATCGGCTTTGTGTTCCAATCCTTTAATCTGATTTCCAGAACATCTGCCCTGAAAAATGTGGAGCTGCCGATGACGTATGCGCATGTTTCCAAACGGCAGCGGCGCAAGCGGGCGATGGAACTTCTGGATAAGGTAGGGCTCTCAGCGCGCTATGACCATCAGCCGAATGAGCTTTCCGGAGGACAGAGACAGAGAGTAGCGATTGCCAGGGCACTGGCAAATGAGCCGCCGCTGATTCTCGCGGATGAGCCAACCGGAAATCTGGATACGGCCGCTTCTGTGGAAATCATGGAACTGTTCACTGCGCTTCACAGAGAAGGAGCGACGGTTGTGGTTGTCACACATGAGGAGGACATTGCTGAATTTACAAACCGGATTCTGCGATTTCGGGACGGACGGCTTCAAAGCGACAAGAGAAGAAATGAGCAGGGCGAGTGGATAGAGACATTGGAATCGCTGGAGCAGTCCATCGATACTGCCAAAAAAGTGGAGAAAAAGGAGGAGACAGCACATGTTTGAAAATATCAGTATGGCCTTTTCGGCAATCCGTGCCAATAAGATGCGTTCTTTCCTGACCATGCTCGGCATTATCATTGGTATCGGCTCTGTGATTGCCATTGTCTCCATTGGCGACAGTATGCGCGGGCTGATGGCGGATTTATACAAGGAAGTCGGCATCAACCGCGCGATTGTGTATGTGTCGTATGCGGTAGACGAATATCGCAGCACGGATTATTTTACAATCGACGAGCTGGAACAGATAGAAAACACATTTCCGGATGAAATTCCGTATCTGGATTTTCAAAACTCCGATCTTCAGGATGCCGTTTATGGAAGAAACAGAGTGAAAATTTCTTACAGCGGCGTCAACAAAGGATATGACAAAGTGCAGCCGGTCAATATCATTCACGGACGCATGATCAATGAGGACGATGTGAAAAACCGAAAGAAAAATATTGTTCTGGAGAAAAAGACAGCGATCAAGCTGTTTGGAACCGATGATGTGGTCGGAAGGTCCTTGCGCACCTCAATCAACAAGGATTTGGATGATTACTATGTGGTGGGCGTGTATGAAAAGAACCTGTCGGCGTTTGCTGCCATGATGATGGGAAGCAGCGGGGATGGAGAGGCATACTGTCCGTACACACTGATTGCAACTCCGGACACCTGGCATTTCGCTCTAAACTGCTATGTGGCGGAGGATATCGACCAAGATGCATTTCGCACTAAATTTGTGCGCTATATCGCAAAAATGACAGGGCGTCCGGAAGAACTCATCACATACTATACGGCGAAGGAAGAGATGGGAGAGTGGGATATGATTCTGTCCACGCTGTCGGTGGCAGTGGGAGCCATTGCGGCGATTTCTCTTCTTGTAGGTGGTATTGGAATTATGAATATCATGCTGGTGTCCGTCACAGAGAGAACCAGGGAGATTGGCATCCGAAAAGCGCTGGGCGCGCGCACACGCGATGTCCTGATGCAGTTTTTGACGGAATCGGCGATTATCTCGGCGTTCGGTGGGTTCATTGGCGTGCTTCTGGGCGTGGGACTTGTCTCGCTGGGAGGTGCTTTGCTTCATGTTGCGGTTGTCATTCGGCCTTCGGTCATTGTGATGGCAGTTAGTTTTTCCGCGATTGTGGGTATCTTTTTTGGGCTGTATCCCGCATCGAAGGCAGCGAAAGCTGACCCGATTGATGCACTGCGGTACGAGTGATAACAGCGGCCAAACTTCTGTTCATCATCTATATGGAAGAAAGCAGTATTCTGCGCTTTTTGCTGCCACAAAAGCAGGCAGAAAGCGCAGAGAAGATTATCCTTGTATTTCCTCTAATTCTAGCTTCGGTGCTGCCACCAGGGAGTAGTTTGTGTGGTAAATCACAAAACCTGGGGCAGCTCCCGTGACCTTTCGCAAAAATTTCCGCTCAATATAGTCTATTTCCACTTTGTCATTGTTTCTGCCCTTGGAATAGTAGGCAGCCAGAGCGCCGGCCTCCTCAAACACTCTGTCTGGCAGTTCTTTTCCGCCGGTTTTTACAATCACATGAGAGCCAGGAATACCCTTGGCGTGGAACCACCAGTCGCCGCCTCCGGCAATCTTGAATGTGACTTCCTCGTTCTGGTAGTTGTTTTTTCCCACATAGATATGAAATCCGTCGGAAGAAATATAGTGGAACGGCTTGCTTGTGATCTTTACTTTCTTTCCTCCGGCGCTGCGCTTTTTGATGTAGCCGAATTCCATCAGCTCTTCTTTAATCGGAACCAAATCCTCTTCTTTCAGCGCAATGTCCAAGGCGGCGCTGATGGATTCCAGATGTTCAATCTCTGCCTTTGTCTGCTCGGTCTGACTAGACAGGGCTTCGGCGGTTCGTTTCAGTTTGTTGTACTTGTTAAAATACTTCTGCGCGTTTTCCTGAGCAGAAATCTGTGGGTCCAGAGGGATGGTGATTTCCTCATTGGTATAATAATTCAGGCAAGCGAGATTTTTCTCTCCGCCTTTGAGTTCATACCCGTACGTGTTCAGAAGTTCGCCGTAAATCCGGTACTTTTCCCGCTTCTCTGTGTCTCTCATCTGCTTCATCTGCAAATCATATTTTTTCACGTTGCGCTCCAGAGCCGTCTGCACAACACGCCGCAAATCCACAGATTTCTGTTTCATGCGGGTGACAGTACTTTTCTGGGCATAATAGGATTCCAGTAGAGTGCTGATGGACGAAAAAGGGACGCTGTGGTATTCCTCGCCGGAAAAGCAGCTAAGAGGAATGGAGGCAAATTCTTCCGGAACCTCTCCCTTGTAGATGATATTCGGCACAAACTGCCCATTTCGGATGTCGTCCGCAATCTGTAAAAACATGTGGTACAGATGTGTCAATTCCAAATCGGAGAGAGCATTTGCGGACATATCAGAGTCGATGCCGCTGATATGGCAGATTTCCTCTGCTACAATCGGGCTGAGTCCAGTCAGCTTCATATACAGCGCTTTCTGGACGGGCGCTGCGGTATGGCCGATGACATTTTTAAACACATCTTCAGAAATCTCGAGCGGTTCCCATTTTTCCTGTGTTTTTGGAATAAAATAGTCTCTCCCAGGAAGCACCTCGCGCACAGAGCTGACCTGGGCGGAAATATGCTTGATGCTGTCGATAATCTTGTCATTCTCGTCGCAGAAGATGATATTGCTGTGTTTTCCCATAATCTCTACAATCAGGAATTTCCGGCACAGATCGCCCAGGTCGTCCAGGTGTTCTATTTCGATGCGCACGATACGCTCCAACCCTGGCTGCGTCACAGACAGAATTTTTCCGTTTGCGATGTGCTTTCGCAGAAGCATACAGAAATTCGGCGCCGTCAGAGGGCTCGGTTTGTTGGTTTCTGTAAAATATAAGAGAGGCAGGCTGGCATTCACTGAAACCAGCAGTCTCCAAGTGTTTTTTTGGTTCTTTATTGTAAAGAGCAGTTCGTCTTTTTCCGGCTGGGCAATTTTATTGATACGCCCCATTACCAGGCGGTCCTGCATCTCTTTTACCAGATTTGCAATTACAATTCCATCAAATGCCATAAAAAGGTTCCTCCGTTTCTTTTTCATGCATATTTGTGCAGGGGGCAAAATACCTTTTGACCCCAACATCAGTATATCATATTGGACTGAAAGTGCAAGAAAAAAAGTTTGTGTTGACTTGCCTTTGGGGATGCCTTATAATAATGTAAAATATTGTGCATATGGAATGTATTCTGCCTGCTGTATGCAGTATCTTCCATGGTGCAGGCAGAAAGACAAGAGAAGAGGTAAGAAACAGCATGTTGAAAAGCATGACAGGGTTCGGCAGATGTGAGCTTTTGACGGACGAATACAAATTGTCTGTGGAGATGAAGGCAGTCAACCACAGATATCTGGATCTCACATTGAAGATGCCGAAGAAATTCAATTATTTTGAGGCGGCAATCCGCAATACATTGAAACAGTATATTCAGCGCGGTAAGGTGGATGTCTTTATTACATATGAGGACTACACCGAAGACACTATGGTCCTGAAATATAATTCCAGTCTGGCTGCCGAGTATATGAAGTATTTTAAACAGATGGAAGAGCAGTTCCATATTCCGAACGATATCAAGGTTTCCATGCTTTCCAAGTGTCCGGAGGTTCTGACAATGGAACCTGTGGTGGAGGACGAAGAGCAGATGTGGAAACTGCTGGAGGAGGCGCTCACAGGTGCGGCGCAGTCCTTTGTGGAGGCGAGACTGAGAGAGGGCGAAGCTTTAAGACAGGACCTTCTCACTAAGCTTGATTACATGGACTCTCTGGTGGATGAGATAGAGGTTCGTTTCCCTCAGATTCTTGCGGAATACCGCAAAAAACTGGAAGATAAGGTGAAGGAACTTCTGGCAGACAGTTCGATGGATGAGAACCGTATTGCAGCGGAAGTCATCATCTTTGCGGATAAAATCTGTGTGGACGAGGAGACGGTGCGCTTAAAGAGCCATATTGAGGCGACCAGAGCCGAACTTTTGAAGGGCGGCAGCGTGGGAAGAAAGCTGGATTTCATCGCCCAGGAGATGAACCGCGAGGCAAACACGATTTTATCAAAATCCAACGACCTCACGATTTCCGATAAAGCGATTGCCCTCAAAACAGAGATTGAAAAAGTGAGAGAGCAAATTCAAAACATTGAATAGCCGCCATGATGGCTGCTGTAGGTTTACAGGAAAGAAAATAGAAAAGAAAAAGGATGAAAAACATGAATAAAAAAGGGATTCTTGTTGTGATATCCGGTTTTTCCGGCGCAGGGAAGGGAACTCTCATGAAAGAGCTTTTACGCCGGTACGATAAGTATGCATTGTCCATCTCCGCCACGACGCGCCGCCCGCGCGAAGGCGAGGAAAATGGAAGAGAGTATTTTTTTAAGACAAAAGAAGAGTTCGAGCAGATGATTGCGGACGGTGAGTTGATTGAATATGCACAGTATGTTAGCAATTATTATGGCACACCGAAGGAGTATGTCTACAAATGCCTGGAAGATGGCAAAGATGTGATTCTGGAGATTGAGATTCAGGGGGCCCTGAAGGTGAAAGAAAAATTCCCGCAGACGCTTTTGATTTTTGTCACACCGCCGTCCGCAGAGGAGTTAAAGCGGCGCTTAGTCGGACGCGGCACAGAGACCGCCCAGGTGATTGCGAACCGCATGAATCGGGCAGTGGAGGAATCTGCATATATGGACCAGTACGATTACCTTCTTGTGAACGATGACCTGGATGCAGCGACTGTGGAACTTCATGAGCTGATTCAATCTCAGCACAAAAAACTTTCTGAAAATCTTCCTTTTGTGGGACAGATTCAGAAAGAATTAGAAGAATTGCAGAAATAGTACCTTCCAAAATAGGTATTTAAAATAAAGTTTTAGTTTTATATTTCTGAAAAGTTTTGTATTTCTGAAAGGAGACATGCCAGTTATGATGTTACGTCCATCTTATTCTGATTTGATTGAGGCGGTAAACCGCGATGTGGAACCAGGAGAGGAGCCGGTAGTGCAGAGCCGGTACTCGATTGTGATTGCCACCGCAAAGCGCGCAAGACAGCTTATTGCAGGAGAGGAACCGCTGGTTCCGGCATCCGCAGGCAAAAAGCCGCTTTCCATAGCCATCAATGAGTTATACAAGTCCAAAGTGAAAATTGTGAGTGAAGAAGACGTCTCCGAGGATTAAGGAGTACTGAAAGGGGCTGCTGCAAAAGATTTGGCTGTTCCTGCATCCTACCCGTACCGAGTTCGCTTTCCGGCAGCGGCAGGCGATGAGAGGTATGGATAGAATACAGGCGACGGTTTCGCTTTTGCAGTGCCCCTTTTTGTTACGGTTACTTACGCGCGATACCTGCGAAACATCATTATATTTGCAAAGCTTCCCACTGCCCTCGGGGCAGTGGAAGAACCCTATGACAAACGAAAGGATTTCATGTATGAAGATTATGGTAGTGTCCCTCGGGTGCGACAAAAACCTGGTGGATACAGAAAAAATGCTCTCTCTTCTGGAGGCGGCCGGCCACACGTTCACGGATGAGGAGTCCGAGGCAGAGGCTATTCTGGTAAATACCTGCTGTTTTATCGGAGATGCGAAGGAGGAGAGCGTCAATACGATTCTGGAGATGGCAGAGTACAAAAAGAGCGGCTCTGCAAAAGTCCTTCTGGTGGCGGGCTGCATGGCACAACGCTACAAGGACGAGATTTTAAAAGAGATTCCGGAAGTGGACGGTATTTTGGGGACTGCGTCCTATGACAGCATCGTCTCCGTTCTGAATCAGGCATTAAAAGGGGAAAAAGCACAGTGCTTTCACGATATCAGTTCCCTGCCGCATGTGGGAAACCGCCGCATTGTCACGACAGGCGGATATTACTCGTATTTAAAGATTGCGGAAGGGTGCGACAAGCGCTGTACCTACTGCATTATCCCCGACCTGCGCGGCCATTACAGAAGTGTGCCGATGGAAGAGCTGGTGGAGGAAGCAGAGGCGCTGGCTAAAAAGGGCATCAAAGAGTTGATTTTGGTCGCTCAGGAGACGACGCTGTACGGTGTGGATTTATATGGGAAAAAGATGCTTCCTGAACTTTTGAGAAAACTCGCGCAGATTTCGGGCATTCAGTGGATCCGGATTCAGTACTGCTATCCGGAGGAAATCACGGACGAGCTGATTGAGGTGATCCGCACAGAAGAGAAAGTCTGTCACTATCTGGATATTCCGATTCAGCATGCGAGCGACCCCATCTTAAAGCGCATGAACCGGCGCACGACCCAGGAAGAGCTTCGGGAAATCATTGAAAAACTCAGAAGCCGAATTCCGGATATTGCACTGCGCACGACATTGATTTCTGGTTTTCCAGGAGAGACCGAGGAGGACCATCAGGAGCTGTACCGATTCGTCAATGAGATGGAATTTGAGCGCCTTGGCGTGTTCCCATACTCTGCCGAGGAGGATACGCCTGCGTATTCTTTCCCAAACCAGGTGCCGGAGGAAGTGAAGGAGGAGCGCCGCGATGAGCTGATGGAGCTGCAGCAGGAGATTGCGTTTGAGAAATCTGAGGCAATGGTGGGGCGTATTCTGGAAGTTCTGATTGAGGGAAAAATCGCGGATGAACATGCCTATGTGGGAAGAACCTATATGGATGCGCCGAATGTGGACGGCCTGATTTTTGTACAGACTCCATTAGAGCTTCTGACAGGTGATTTTGTGCGGGTGCGCGTCACAGGCGCTCAGGAATACGATTTGATAGGGGAGGTATATGATGAATCTGCCAAATAAACTTACGGTACTTCGTGTGATTTTGATTCCATTTTTTGTGGCTTCGCTCTTAGCTTTCGGTGGAACGAACCCGACTCTGCGCTATGTGGCGGTGGCAATTTTTATAGTTGCCAGCCTCACAGACCTTCTGGATGGAAAAATTGCCAGAAAATACAACCTGGTGACAAATTTCGGAAAATTTATGGACCCGCTCGCGGACAAGCTTCTGGTTTGCTCTGCATTGGTCTGCTTTGTGGAACTGGGCCAGCTTCCGGCATGGATGGTTATCATTATCATCAGCCGTGAATTTATCATCAGCGGTTTCCGTCTGGTGGCTTCCGACAATGGGGTGGTTATCGCAGCAAGCTACTGGGGGAAATTTAAAACCACATCACAGATGATTATGGTGGTCCTGCTCATTTTGAATATAGAGGCGCTGCATCTTTTAACGACCGCGTTTATCTGGATTGCATTGATTCTGACAGTTGTTTCTCTGTTAGATTACCTTGTGAAAAATGCACATGTTTTAAAAGAAGGAAACCATTAAACTATTAAAAAACATGGAGAAACATGAAAAGAAACATCGGGAGCAGCAAGCAGGTTTTTGGGGTACATGGGTACATAAATATGGAGGAAAAAAATATGGTTGTAGAATTGTTGTCCGTCGGTACTGAACTTCTCTTGGGAAATATCGTAAATACAAATACGCAGTTTTTATCAGAAAAATGTGCACTTGCGGGGCTTTCCGTCTATTATCAGGTGACGGTGGGAGATAACTGGGACCGTCTCTTCGAGGCGTTTCAGACCGCGCTTTCCCGAGCGGATATCGTGATCGCGACAGGAGGCCTCGGGCCGACAGAGGATGATATCACGAAAGAGGTCTGTGCGGAAGTGATGGGATATCCGCTTGTGGAAGACGCCCACACGAGAGTACGCCTGGAGGACTTTTTTAAAAATAATATCTACAAAGAGATTCCAGAGAACAACTGGAAGCAGGCCGCGATACCACAGGGCTGTACGGTTCTGGACAATGAAAATGGCATGGCGCCAGGATTGATTCTGGAGAAAAACGGCAAAGCGGCGATTCTTCTTCCAGGACCGCCGAACGAGTTGATTCCTATGTTTACGAACCAGGTACTTCCGTACCTTGCCACTCTTGTGGCAAAGCAAAAGACCATCATCTGCTCTCAGATGGTAAAAATCTGCGGTTATGGAGAGAGCCAGGTGGCAGAAAAAGTGCAGGACCTGATCGATGCGCAGACCAATCCGACGATTGCACCATATGCTAAGACAGGAGAAGTGCATCTTCGTGTCACTGCAAAGGCAGCGAGCGAGGAGGAAGCAAAGAAGTTGATGAAACCGGTAGTGAAGGAGTTGAAAAACCGCTTCGGCATCGCTGTCTACACCACAAAGGAGGAAGAAACTCTGGAGATGGCAGTGGTTCGGCTGCTGAAAAAGTATGAGCTGACTGTGTCTACAGCGGAATCTTGTACCGGAGGTATGCTGGCGGCGCGCCTTGTGAATGTGCCAGGCGTTTCCGATGTATTTCGAGAAGGTTTTATCACGTATTCCAATAAGGCAAAGAGGAAATTCCTGGATGTCAGCAAGAGTACGCTGAAAAAGTATGGTGCTGTCAGTGAGCAGGTGGCAAAGGAGATGGCAACCGGCGGTGTGTTTGCGACAGATTCGGATATCTGCGTTGCCATTACTGGCATTGCAGGACCGGACGGCGGTACAGAAGAAAAACCGGTGGGACTGGTCTATATCGGATGCTATCTGAAGGACAATGTCTCTGTGGAAGAATATCATTTCAAGGGAAACCGCGCAAAAATCCGCGAGCAGTCCGTGATGAAGGCACTGGACCTTCTGCGCCGTTCTATTATAGAAAATTATAAGTAACTATAATGCTGCAGGTATTTTTACAAGCACAACGACCATTGTGAGAATGAAATCATGAAACAAAAATGAGTTGAGTAAAACAAAGGGGGAGACACCATTGAGCGAGCATGGGGCAAAAAAAGTATTTTCGCTTGCCTGCCGGTATTCGTATACCAGATTGGCACTGAATTATTATATGTATTGTGAGACATTTCAGAATATGGGGCATAAAACGGAGCAGATGACAGTGCTGCAGCAGAAACTAACAGCGCTAGTTGGCGCGCTGTTAGATGGGACGCTGACAGAAGAGGCGGCAGCAGAAGTGAGAAATCAGATTCATCATCAGACGGAACTTGTCACCACATATGCGGACTGTTTCCAGATTTATGAGCATGTGCTGAACCGCCTGGAGGGACGTTTCCTGGAAAAAGCGCCGTTTACAGAGGCGGACGAGCTGTTTGCAAAGCAGATTATGAAGTATATCACTTCCACCAAGGACCATATGGTCTTAAATGGCAGAATTCAGGAGATTGTTGCGCAGCTTCCGGTGCGCCTGACAAAGGCAAAATTTGCAGGTTTTGTGCAGGACGGACTCTCTGCCTATATCGGGTCCGATAAGAGTTCTCTGGAATCTGTCTTCTATATGTTAAGAACGACTTCCATGATGGACATGCCAAAGGCCATGAAGAGCGAGTACGAAGGTTTATACGAAATGCTGGAAAAGTTCCAAAAAGCGGATTTTAAGAAGATGGAAAAAGAAGAGTATCAGGCCCTGAGCGGTATTTTATCTTCTGCAGTGGAATATATCCAGGCTGTCATCAGTGATTACCAGCTGATGCAGGATATTGTGAACGACTTGTATCTTCTGGCATTGACGCAGAAGGAAGGATTTATGGAAGCGGAAGAGCAGCAGGTGGTCCTCCATATTCTGTCTGTTCTGCATGAAAAAATGGAGGAAGCGAGAGAAGCAGAAGATGCACTGGATATGGCGCCAATACTGGATTCCCTGTTTGACAGCATGACACAGCTGGAAGGAAAACAGGAAGCACTGTATGAGCGCTACCTGAAAAATGAAGGGCAGTGGACAGAAGGGCTGGAAGAAAATCTGAAAGAAACAGGACGGAAAGTGGAACTTCTTCTCTCCGACAGCCCATTTGTGGACCTGGATGGACAGGAGAACGACGAGACTGCGGACAGAGACTATGTGACAGAACAGTCTGCTCTTTTCATCAAAGAGCTTCTGGAGCATTTGTCCGCGCTGCCAAAGCCGGTATCCCGTGCTGTGATGGCGAATATCCTTTCGCATCTTCCGGTATTTTTCAATTCTCTGAACGAAATTGAGACGTATGTAAGGGGAAGTCTGGAGAGCTGTACGGATATGTACGAGAAGGGAACTTGTATGGAGATTATCCGCAGTATTATGGAGAGTGAGAATGCGCTGGTATAAGCATTTGTATGTAGGGGAGACCGCAAAGAAGAAACGGTATCCGCTGATTTCGCGGATTCGCTATAAAAAACTGCAGAAGGACGCTTATGTGATTACTCTGCCAGAAAGTGGGAATACTCTCCTTGACATATATCCGTCCTATCTGCTTTTGTCAAAATGGTATCGGGACAAAGACCTTCTGATTCTCGGCATTGCATCGGGCAGAGAAGAGGCAATGGAGACAGCTGGACATATCATTTCGGATGTCTATAGGCAGACAGGCGGTTTTGCAGTAAAAGAGTTTTTTGAGCCAAAAACGGGCAGCCCCCACTGTAAGGGCGCGAAACATGAAGTGGGGGAAGGGGGATGAGAATCTATGGTGCATATTCTTTTGTTGATTTTGAAAATCATAGGTATTTTGCTGCTCATTCTCCTCGGACTGTTTTTTGGTATACTTCTTCTGGTTCTGTTGGTTCCTGTCCGCTATCAGGCAGAAATATCCAAACAGGAACAGATTCAGGGAAATGTGAGGATTCATTGGCTGCTGCATCTGGTCTTAATTGCGGCCAGATATCAGGAGGGACTTTCCTTTCAGGTAAAACTCTTCGGATTTTCTGTCTTTCCGAAAGAAGAGAAGAAAAACGTGGAAGAAGGAAAGGAAGATTCCGAATGTGAAGATTCCGAATATGAGGTTTCTGAACGTGATGAAGTTTCTGAACGTGAGATTCCTGAATATAAAATTTCTAAAAGCGAAGTTTCTGAACATGAGGTTTCTGAATGTGAAGAAAAAGGATTTTCACAGGAAGAACTGGAACGGGTGGAAACAGGAAAGTCTCAGGAGGCAAAGACACTGCCACAGCCATCGGACGCCATAAAACCGCAGGATACAGCAGATGCGAGTGCAAGCAAGGAAGAAACGGCAGGCGAAGCACAGCCGCAGACGAATCCAACTGTTTCCAAAAAGAAACGCTTGGATTTGCACTCCGCTTTCCGGACGTGTATGAAATCTATAAGAGCGAAAATCCAGACTGTGCTGCAAATACTTCGAGCAAACATGCAGACTTTGGCTGCGCAGTGGAGTCAAAAGAAGGCGCTCGCCAAAAGGGTATCTGCTTTTATGACTTCGCCCGACAATCAGGCGACTTTCCGGCTTATCCTCAGACAGGGAAAACGGATACTGAAACATTGTCTTCCAAGAAAAATCAATGGAGCTGTCACGATGGGGTTTGAAGATCCGGCTCTCACAGGAAATGTACTGGCAGTTGTGGCAGTATTGTATCCGGTCTATAAAAACCAGCTCCAGGTAACGCCGGTTTTTGGAGAGAATGTGCTCGAGGGAGAGTTTTCCTGCCGCGGACATATTCGTTTTGGAACGCTTCTGGTACTGGCACTGCGTCTGTTATTTGACAGAAATCTTCGGAACCTGATAAAGAAGTTTCTCCGGCGTTCCCAGGCCGCCAGATGAAAGAGTATGGGGAAGACAAAAATAAAAAAGAGGCGGGCAGTCTGCCTGTGCAGAGTGTATAAAGGAGGATATAGATATGGCTGAAAACGATTTTAAGACCGAAATCACTTCTATGTTTCAGGGAATGGACAGTTTTGTGTCATCAAAAACGGTTGTCGGTGAGCCAATTTATGCAGGAGATGCGATTCTTCTGCCGCTCATTGACATTTCTTTTGGAATGGGCGTCGGTTCTTTCTGTGACAATGCCAAGAAAAACAACGGCGGCGGAGGTATAGGGGCAAAAATGACACCATCCGCTGTTCTTGTCATTCAGAACGGAATGACGAAAATGGTCAGCGTGAAGAATCAGGACACTGTCACAAAGATTTTAGATCTGGTGCCAGATGTTGTGAATAAAGTCATGGGAGTCAAAAATGACAGTATCACCCCAGAGGCGATGAAAACAGCAGAGGACGTGTTAAAGGACGCGAAGACAACGACAGAAAAGATGGATTAGTATGGATAAAAGCAGAAGCCATATGCATATACTAATGTTAGAACCTGCAAGTTAGGGGGAATGACATGAGACATGTATGCGGCTTCGCTTTTTTTTGCTGCGGAATCGGAATGGCGATTGTCCTGATTGTGCCTAAGACGTTTCTCACCGTTCTTATAACGATTGGAATTTTAGTATTGGGATATAATCTGTTCTGCTGCTAGGCCGACTGCCAGATGCTAGGACAGACTTTTTTCATAGAAAAAACCCCTGCTATCTTTCGATATCAGGGGTAAAAAATCAGATTAAGCTCTTTCAACTAAACCGGATCTCAAGCAGGAAGTACATACGTACATCTTCTTAGCACCGCCGTTTACTTTCACTTTCACAGATTTTACATTTGCTTTCCAAATAGCGTTAGAACGTCTATGGGAGTGGCTCACGTTATTTCCGAAGTGAGCAGCTTTTTCACAGATTGCACATTTAGCCATCACTTGCACCTCCTTACTCAAAATTGGGCTTAAAAACCACAACATATGTATGATAGCAGAAAGATTTACATTTTGCAAGTAAAATCTAAAAAATTATTTCTTTTTTTGATTTTCTATGGTAAAATGTCGTTAGACATTTTCGCAATAAGGGACATAATGTCAAAATAATAAGAAAAATATATGAAAAACAGCAAAAAGCGGTTTGACATCTATAAATGAAATGGAGGGAAGCATGCATGAAAGGGCGAATCAATAACCAGCTGGGGCAGATTCAAATCGATTCTGAGGTGATTGCCAGATATGCTGGCACGATAGCAGTGGAGTGCTTTGGTATTGTAGGAATGGCAGCAGTCAGCATGAAAGATGGCCTAGTCAAATTACTTCGCAAAGAAAGCTTAACTCATGGAATCACCGTATCGCTGAATGAGAACAAGATTCAGCTGGATTTCCATGTTATTGTTGCATATGGCGTCAGCATCTGTGCAGTGGCAGACAATCTGATGGAGAATGTAAAATACAAATTAGAGACTTTCACCGGTCTGGATGTAGAGAAAATCAATATCTACGTTGAAGGTGTAAGAGTGATAGATTAAGGAGGAAGCACCTGTGGACAAGAATACGATTGATGCCTCTACGCTCCAGAAGATGTTTCTGGCTGCTGCGAAAGGCCTTGAATCAAAAAAAGAATGGATTAATGAGTTAAATGTATTTCCGGTGCCGGATGGCGATACGGGAACCAATATGACGATGACGATTCTGGCTGCTGCCAGAGAGGTGTCTGCTATCGAAAAACCAGACATGAAGAGTCTTACAAAAGCCATTTCTTCTGGTTCCCTGCGCGGAGCGAGAGGAAACTCCGGTGTTATTTTATCCCAGCTGTTCCGTGGATTTACCAAAGAAATACGGGAAACCGACACCATCACGATTCCCATTCTAGCCGATGCCATGGTGCGGGCGACAGAGACAGCTTACAAGGCTGTCATGAAGCCAAAAGAAGGTACGATTTTGACCGTCGCCAAGGGAATGTCCGACAAGGCTGTCGAGCTGGCGGCGAAAGTGGACGATTTGTCCGAGTTTATGCGCCTTGTGATTGAACATGGCGATTATGTGTTGAGCCAGACTCCGGAGATGCTTCCTGTGCTAAAGCAGGCCGGTGTTGTCGATTCCGGCGGCCAGGGCCTGATGCAGGTCATAAAGGGCGCATATGACGGATTTTTGGGAAAAGAGATTTCTCTGGATACCGAGCCGATGCAAAAGCCTTCGGTTCCTGCCGCAAAGACAGATACCGAAGCGTCCGAGGCAGAAGAGTTTGATATCCGGTTTGGATATTGTACAGAGTTTATCATTAATATTGGACAGGCGTATGATGAGGAAACCGAGCATGAATTCAAGGCTTATCTGGAATCCATCGGTGACTGCGTCGTTGTGGTATCCGACGAGGATATTGTAAAAGTACACGTGCACACCAACCACCCTGGCCTTGCGTTTGAGAAGGCATTGACGTATGGTTCTTTATCCCGCATGAAGATTGACAATATGCGCGAGGAGCACCAGGAAAAGCTGATTAAAGAGGCGGAAAAACTGGCGAAAGAGCAGAAAGAACACGAACACGAGAAAGAAATGGAAGCGAAGGCGCTGGCTGAAAAAGCGGCAGAGCCGAGAAAACCATATGGATTTATCGCCGTCTCTGTGGGCGAAGGACTCAGCGAGATTTTTAAGGGAATCGGCGCAGACTGCCTGATTGAGGGCGGCCAGACCATGAATCCGAGCACGGAGGACATGGTAAATGCCATCCAGCAGGTGAATGCAGACACGATTTTTATTTTCCCAAACAACAAAAATATTATTCTGGCTGCAGAGCAGGCAAAATATCTGGTGGAAGATAAGGAAATCATCGTAGTTCCCTCCAAGACTGTTCCACAGGGAATTTGTGCCCTGATTAATTTTGTGCCGGATCTGTCTGCTGAGGAAAATCTGGAAGTGATGAAACAGGAGATGGAGCATATCAAAACCGGCCAGATTACGTACGCCGTGCGCAACACCAATATTGACGGTGTGGAGATTCATGAGCATGATATCATGGCGCTGGGAGACCAGGGTATTCTGGCGGTGAGTCAGACACTGGAGAAGACAGTTATGGATGCCTTACATGCGATGATCGATGAGGAGTCCGAACTTGTCACCATCTACTATGGTGCAGATGTGAAGGAAGAGGACGCAGAAGCTATCCTGTCCAACGTACAGGAGACATTTGATTCCTGCGAGATTGAGATGCACTACGGCGGCCAGCCGATTTACTATTACCTGATTTCCGTAGAATAACAAGAAGAACAAAGTGGGCAAGCCCGCCTCAGTTCCCCAATCCCTCACTTATGAGGGGCTTGACTGCTTTGTGCGCCGTCGCGCGTACTCTGCTTTTTAGAGCACATTTTCCTCGGCGCGGCGTGTGCATCCTGCCCGGAGGGATTTTTATCTAATAGGAAGCTCCGGAGGAGTTTCTTATTAGATAAAAAATATATTGCGACATTTGGCTGCCGGAAAAGAAAATCAGCTTCCGGCAGCCTTCCTTTTGGGAAAAAAATCGAGGAGAGGAGGAAGTAAAATGTCCTTTTTTATGAAAGCAAGGCCGGCTCTTTCTAAAGAAACGGCAGGGCTTTCCCGAGATACCTTAAAAAAACTGGCCCTGTTTACTATGCTTTTGGACCATATCGGAGTGGTGGTGCTGTATCCATGGATTTCCATACGAAGAGATATCATGACCGTTACACAACAGCAGTTCTGGAATTTGTCTTATTTTAGTCTTCGCACAATCGGAAGAATTGCATTTCCGATTTTTGCATTTTTTCTCGTGGAAGGATTTTTTTACACCAGAGACAAAAAGCGGTATTTTATGCGGCTTTTCGGCATGGCTCTTCTGTCAGAAATTCCGTTTAACCTGGCAGTATCTGACAGTTTTTTTATGCCGTCTCATCAGAATACGCTGTTCACTCTGGCTCTGGGACTGCTTCTTTTGGAGTGTCTCTCCAGGTGGAGAGCGCCAAATGTCCTGCAGATGTGTCTTTTGGTCCTGTTTGCTTTGGCGGCCATTGTGCTGCGCTTGGACTATGCAGCATATGGAATTGTGCTGATTGTTATTTTTTACTGGTTCCATGCGGACAAAAAAGCCTGTATGAGTTTTGGTGCTGTCCTTTCTTTCGCAGACAGCATGAGAAATCTGGGGGCAGCGGCGCTTGCCTATATTCCGCTGTCTCTGTATGACAGAAAAAAACAGCCGAACAAAAAAGGAGCATGGATGTTTTATGTATTCTATCCAGCGCATCTTCTGGTGCTGTATGGAATTCGGCTGCTGGTCTGCAAACCTGCGTAGCTTCCTGCCGTAAACTGGTAATATTGGGAAGTACCCAGCGAAGTCGCTGATATTTTAACAGAATGGAGTGGTGTCATTTTATGATAAATCAGGAACCGGTCGTTTCTCTGAAAGGAATAGGAGAGAAGACTGCAGCTTTGTATGCCAAATTAGAAATTCATACCATCCATGACCTGCTGCACTATTACCCGAGGGCATACGATGCCTACGAACCGCCGATTTCTATCTTTGCGGCGGCAGAGTCTCCTGCTGTGGCTGTGGGCGTACTGCTCCCGAAAGCACCAGATTTGCTGCGATTTGGAAATATACAGACGGTTTCGATTGTCTTAAAGGAGGCGGGCGTATCCTTGCAGGTGGTCTGGTACAATATGCCTTATATCCGAGCTTCTCTGAAAGCCGGTTCGCGCTATGTGTTCCGCGGACGCATTGTCCGAAAGAAAAGCCGCCTGATTCTGGAACAGCCGGAGATTTTTACTCCGGAGAGCTACCAGGAGGTGGTCCACTCCATGCAGCCGGTGTACGGACAGACGAGGGGGCTCGGGAACAAGGCAATCATAAAGACTATGCATCTGGCTCTGGAGACGCGCACGCTGGAGCGCGAATACCTTCCGGAAGCTCTCCGCGCCAAATACCAGCTCGCGGAATCTAATTTTGCCATTGAGCACATTCATTTTCCAAAGGACAGAGAGGAACTGCTCTCTGCCAGAAAGCGCTTGGTATTTGATGAGTTCTTTCTGTTTCTTCTCGCAGTGCGCCTGCTTCGCGAAAAGCGCGTAGACAAGGAGAGTCCATACCGAATTCCCGCCTCCAGGGAGGCGGCAAAGTTAGAGGCGTCTCTTCCGTTTGCGCTGACCACGGCCCAGAAAAAAGCGCTGGAGGAAGTGCGCCGCGATATGGCGGGCGGCATTGTGATGAACCGTCTGATTCAGGGAGATGTGGGTTCTGGAAAGACGATTGTCGCCATACTCGCACTTCTGGAGACAGCGAATGCTGGATATCAGGGCGCGCTGATGGCACCGACGGAAGTGCTTGCAAAGCAGCATTATGAATCGATACAGGAACTGTTTGCCGCACATGACATTCAGAAATGTCTGGTTCTCGTGACCGGCTCTATGACAGCAAAGGAAAAGCGGATTGCATACAAAAAAATCGCGTCACATGAGGCGGATATCATCATTGGAACCCACGCCCTGATTCAGGAAAAAGTGCAGTACCATAACCTGGCACTCGTCATCACAGACGAACAGCACCGGTTTGGAGTGGGGCAGCGGGAGATGTTTGGAAATAAAGGAAATCTCCCCCATGTTCTGGTGATGAGTGCGACCCCGATTCCGAGAACATTGGCTATCATTCTCTATGGAGACCTGGATATTTCGGTCATCGACGAGCTCCCGAAAGGACGACAGAGCATCAAAAACTGCGTGGTGGGTGTGGAGTACCGGAAAAAGGCGTATGCCTTTTTGGCGAGAGAAATCGCAGCGGGCCGGCAGGCGTATGTGATTTGTCCGATGGTGGAAGCGAGTGAGATGATTGAGGCGGAGAACGTTCTGGATTACACCAAAGTGCTGCGCCAGGAGCTGCCGCCCTCCATCACGGTTGAGTACCTTCACGGAAAGATGAAAGGAAAAGACAAAAATAAAATTATGGAGCGGTTTGCCGCAGGGGAGATTCAGGTTTTGGTCTCCACGACAGTCATCGAAGTCGGCGTGAATGTGCCGAATGCGACAGTGATGATGATTGAAAATGCCGAGCGGTTCGGACTGGCACAGCTTCATCAGCTGCGCGGGCGCGTCGGAAGAGGAAAATACCAGTCTTACTGTATCATGATAAACACCTCCGAGGACGAAGACACAAACAAGCGTCTGGATATTTTAAACCACTCCAATGACGGATTTTATATTGCCTCAGAAGATTTGAAACTGCGGGGACCTGGCGATTTGTTCGGACAGAGGCAGAGCGGGGAGATGGAATTTCGGCTGGCGGACATTTTTACCGATGCCGATCTGCTGAAGAAGGTCTCGGAGGAAGTGGATTCTCTTCTAAAAGAAGACCCGCTTTTGGAGGCAGAGAGTCACAGAGAACTGAAAAAACATCTGGATTCTTATCTCGAAAAGAGTTATGATAAATTAAACCTGTGACGCCTGCCAGGCGCCGACTGGAGCAAAGCGTAAGCTTCGCCAAAAACCTGAAACAATATAAGAAAGCGAAAAGGGGTGGAAAAAACGATATGGAAACAATGGCACAGATTAAGGCACGGCTTCATGCGATGCCGCGTGTCTCTCTTGGATTTTATCCGACACCTCTGCATCGTCTGGAGACAGTCAGCAGAGAGCACCAGGTGAATGTCTATATCAAGCGGGAGGATTTTTCGGGAATTTCCCTGTTTGGCGGAAACAAAGTGAGAAAACTGGAATATGTATTAGGGAGTGCGAAGGAGCAAGGATGCGATACCGTTGTCACATATGGCGCAACACAGTCCAACCATGCGATGGAGACTGCCACGGCGGCACGGCGATGTGGGATGCATCCGGTTCTCTTTCTGGTGTCTCTGGTAGCCCAGCAGGAAGAGATACGGGCAAACCTGTTGCTGGACACGATTTTGGGAGCGGAGGTTCATATATTTTCGGCTCTGCCAGGGGAATCTATGGACGATGTGTTTGTGCGCTGTCAGCCGCAGATAGACGCACGGATTTCAGAACTGACAAAAGAAGGCCATCAGGTGTACGATATCCCCTCCGGCGCCTCCAATGAGATAGGAATTTTAGGATATGCAGATGCATTCGTGGAGATTATGGAGCAGTTGGGGGCTATGGGTATTCATCCGGATGCCATTTTTACCGCCACAGGCACTGGCGGAACACTCGCAGGGTTGGCAGCCGGAAAGGCATTGACCAAAGAAACCGTAGATTTGATTGGTGTTCAGGTGAGTCCCAAAAACCAGGACGCTTACAAGAAAGAGATTTCTGACCTCGCAAACGGTGCGTTAGATAAGATTGGAGCGAAAGAGAGAGTGACACCGGAGCTGTTTTCGTGCGATGGCAGATATTATATGCCTGGATACGAGATTCCAAATCCTGCTGCCAATGACGATATTCGCTATCTGGCAAGGACGGAAGGGCTGTTTTCGGACCCCGTGTATTCCGGAAAGGCATTTCACGGAATGATGGAGTGCATCCGAAACGGCGAGATTCCAAAAAATAGCAATGTGGTATTTCTGCATACTGGCGGAACAACAGCACTGTTCAGCGAGCCGGAGATTGTAGGAGACCTAACAAAAAAATAAAATGCAAGGAGGACTTTAGTATGACAAATGCAGTAGTAGAAGCGCTGCTTACCAGAAGAAGTGTGCGCACATTCACAGAACAGCCGATTGAGAGAGAAATTCTGGAGCAGATTGCACAGACCGCCATCTACGCGCCGAGCGGGATGGGACGCCAGACCTGGCAGTTTACTGTCGTGACAGACCGAGAGAATATAAAAAGGCTGGCAGACGCCATTGCAGCAGAATTGGGGCGCGAGGGCTATGACATGTACAGACCAGCGGCACTGATCATTCCCTCCAACTTAAAAGAGAGTCCATTTGGAAGAGAGGACAATGCGTGCGCTCTGGAAAATATCTTTCTGGCGGCTCATTCTTTTGGAATCGGCTCCGTATGGATTAACCAGCTGAACAATATCAGCGAGCGTCCGGCAATCCGCACTCTGTTAAAAGAATTTGGCGTGCCGGACAATCATGTTGTGTATGGAATGGCCGCTCTTGGCTATGCAAAAGAGACACCCGCAGGCAAAGAAAAAATCGGCGTCATTCGTTTTGCGGACTGAGAAAGCAGTATCAGGCAGCGGTCTGGTTTTTCTGATACAGAAACATGCCGACTGCTGCTGTACAGATAATGAGATATCCAATCCAGCTGAACATATCTGGTATTTGCTGAAACAGGAAGAATCCCAAAATAGCGGAGAAGATAATCTGCGAATAATCGTAGACAGAAATTTCTCTTGCCGGTGCGAAGCAGTATGCGCCTGTGATGGCAAACTGGCCGCCGGACGCGGCAAGTCCGGCACAAAGCAACATCAAAACCTGCATTCCGCTCATCGGGTGGTAGTTTAGCAGCACATAGGGCAGAACGACGAGGCAGGAAAAGGCAGAGAAGAAAAAGACAATAAAGGGGCCCTTGATGCCGCGCTTTCCCAAAATACGCACCATGGTGTAGGCAATGCCGGCTCCCATACCGCCGGTCAGTCCAATCAGGGACGGAAGAAATTCCATTGTCTGGCCGCTTGGCTTGATGATACATAGACTTCCGATAAATGCGGCGATGACGGCTGCTGCCTGCACTAGGGAAATTTTTTCTTTCAGCAGAAAATAGCTGAACAGAATCGCAAAAAACGGAGACATTTTGTTTAGCATGGATGCGTCTGCGAGCACCATATGGTCTACCGCATAGAAGTTACAGAGGATGCCGAGTGTGCCGAATGCCGAGCGAAGCAGCAGATATTTCAGGTCGCCAGGCTTTAGGGTGACTGTTTCAGGGCTGCGCAGCAGCAGAATACCAGCAAAGAGAATTGCCACGACATTCCTGAAAAAGCTTTTCTGCACGGATGGAACATCACCAGCGAGCCGCACAAACACATTCATCAGTGAAAAAAAGAAGGCGGCGGCGAGAATACATAGGATTCCTTTTTGTTTTTGAGTCATGATACATAAACTTCCTTTCCCGTTCATTTTTCTGTGAATCAGTATAGCACACCATTTCTTTTTGTAAAGTATGCAGACAGGAATTTCATGTGACGCAATGCGGCCAAACGCCAAAAAAGCACTGTCATACCTTTCATATCATGGTAGTGTCGCCGTCAGGCGACATGTCCGTTTAGGTATCACAGTGCTTTTTTGTTGTGTTCGATTTTTTATTCGATTTTACTGCTTGATTTCAGCTTTTTTAATTTTATTGCGATTTCATTTTTTAGTTGACTTGAAACCGTTATCTGCCTGACATCTCATCTGGCATTTTTTGCATCTAGTACAGATGCCTCATTCAGGTATTTATTTACCTGCCATCTGACGCTCCTGTGCCTCAATCATCTTTTTCACCATATATCCACCGACAGATCCGTTCTGTGCGGAAGTCAGGTTGCCGTTGTAACCGTTTGTCAGCGGTACTCCAAGCTCACTTGCTACTTCCATTTTGAACTTATCCATTGCTTCTTTTGCCTCTGGTACAGTTGTCTTGTTAGAATTGTTTTTCATAATAACGCCTCCTTTGGTGTATTTGCAGCCATCTGTTTTTTGTGTGTGTCAGCTGCGTTTGTATTGATGTTACATTCCTATTATGTTCCGCAGAAAAAGAAATACACTAGAAGGTTCTGCGTAATTTGCCAAATTTTTGTATTTTCTAAGAAAATGGCTTGTGATTCCTGAAAAATCATACTATAATGAGGAAATCAAAGACCGGAAGCGAGGGTATTATATGAGAGTAATCGCCGGAACTGCCAAGCGCATTCCTTTAAAAACGATAGAAGGCATGGAGACTAGGCCGACTACAGACCGTATCAAGGAAACACTTTTTAATATGCTGCAGCCGTACCTGCTGGATGCTGTTTTTCTGGACCTCTTCTCCGGAAGTGGTGCGATTGGAATTGAAGCACTGAGCCGCGGCGCCAAGAAAGCCTATTTTGTGGAGTCTGCTCCTTCGGCCGTTTCCTGTATTCGGGAAAACTTGAGAAATACAAAGCTAGCGGACAAAGCGGAAATTTTGCCGTACGATGTAAAGAAAGCGCTCCATGTGCTGGAAGGCCGAAAGCTTTCTGCGGATCTTGTGTTTATGGACCCGCCGTACCGCCATGAATATGAAAAAGAGGTGCTTACCCAGCTTTCTGCCTCTTCTTTGATACACAAAGATACGCTGCTCATCGTGGAAGCGTCTTTGGACACCACATTCGATTATCTGAATGAATTGAGTTTTGTTTGTACGCGCCAGAAAACGTACAAGACCAACCAACACATTTTTTTATACAGAAAGGAAAAATAATTATGTTAATCGCTGTTTATCCAGGCAGTTTCGACCCGACTACTTTAGGGCATCTTGATATTATTGAACGCTCTGCCAAGGCGGTGGACCATCTGATTATCGGAGTTTTAAACAATAATTCCAAAACCCCATTGTTTTCCGCCGAGGAACGTGTTAAGATGTTAAGAGATGTTACGTCGATTTTTCCAAATGTAGAAGTACAGGCTTTCAGCGGCCTTCTGGTGGATTTTGCCAGACAATGCAACGCCAGTGTGATTATCAGAGGACTGCGCGCAATCACGGATTTTGAGTATGAGCTTCAGATGGCACATTCCAACCGTATGCTGGCACCCGAGCTGGACACGATATTTTTGACGACCAACCTAAAATACGCATATGTCAGCTCCAGCATGGTAAAAGAAGTAGCCAGCTTTGGAGGGGATATTTCACAGTTTGTGCCATGGCAGCTAAAAGACCGCATTGAGGAGAAATACCGCGACAGAATCCATGAAATGAGATGAGATTGAAAACGAACGAAAGCAGCTGCCACGCCAAAAGAAGGGGGCAGCTGCGAGCTGAAAATAGTTAGAATAGATAAAGGAGCGTTATATCTTGATGAGTAAAATTGAACAGTTAATTCAGGAAATTGAGGAGTATATCGATACATGTCCGTTTCAGCCGCTTTCCAACAAAGCGCGGATCATTGTCAATAAGGAAGAACTCGGAGAGCTTCTGGTGGAACTGCGCCTGAGAGTTCCGGATGAAATCAAAAAATACCAGAAAATTATCAGCAATCAGGATGCGATTCTCTCTGAGGCGAGAAAGCAGGCGGCCTCCATGCTGGATGAAGCGACTGCAAAGAGCAGCAACATGATCGACGAGGCATCTGAGCGCAGCAACAGCATGATAAATGAAGCGACTGCACAGTTCAATCAGATTATGGCAGATGCCGATGCACAGACCAGAGAGCGCGTGGACAACCATGAGATTATGCAGCAGGCATATGAGCAGACAAACCAGATTTACCAGCAGGCACAGGCAGAAGCGCAGGCGATTCTTGATAATGCCTACGCACAGGCAGCCAGCATCCGTCTTGGCGCGGCGCAGTATACAGATACCATGCTGCAGGATTTACAGAAAATCATCAACCATGCCATCTCCACTTCACAGACTCAGTTTGATGTACTGCAGAATCAATTCCAGTCTCTGATAGACAGTTTCCAGTCCAACTATGACATCGCAGAGTCCAACCGCAGTGAGCTCAAGAAAACCATGCTCCGAGAGGGCGGTCAGGTACCAGAAGACGAGTCGGTTGAGGGACAGGAAGAACAGACAGCAAACTAAAACTATCAAATACATAGCCAAACAAAATAGAGTGCGGAGAGTGCTGTGTGCAGCATTTTCCAGCCCATATAGTGCCGGATGGATAATCCGGCATTTTTCATGACACTTTTTGTCTGAAATAAACCAGAAAAGCCGCCAAATACTGCAAAGAGCAGCATGAAAAACCAGGATACTGGTTTTTTTAAAAGAATCGCTGCTGTGTGAATCCCTGTTGTCATCTCCATCAGGCCGACAGCAACTGGTTTTAGGAGGGGCGGGAGAGAAGAGTGTGAGAAAAATGCCGCCATCACAGAAAACAGGACCATATAGCAGCCGATTTTTAACAGAACCAGGCAGCAATCGGAAAAAATATCGTCGATAGAGTCTGATTTTGACAAGTTTCTATGTATGTCTTTTTGTATGGCGCTCCGTGTGCTTTTCTGCCGTAGTTCTCTCGGATTGGCAGCAGAATTTCGATACATGCGGTAACAAAACCAGGCAGCGGCGCTAAGAGGCAGCAACGGTCCGTATACTACAAGAAAAATTTTTGCTCTGGAGAGCTCCCCGCCTGCCTGTGCAGACAGATAGCCGAGAAGAAACATGGGGCTTGGCAGGTTGCAGACAGCAACCAAAAAGCGCCCTTCCTGGAGAGACAATGTTCCTTGCTCCAAAAAATCGCTGCATGTTTTCGCGCCCATCGGATATCCGCACAGAAGTCCGGAAAACAGTGTGTAAGTTCCTTCTTCGCTCAGATGCAGAAGTTTTTTGCAGAGCGGATACAGAGGTCTTATCAAAAGGGTGGCGCCGCCGGATGCTACGGCGAGTTTGGATGCTGTCATAAAAGGAAAAAGCGTGGGAACCACTGTCTGATACCACAGAAGAAGTCCATTTTTGGCGCCCTCAAAGGAGAGCTGTGGATAAAACAGGAGACTCATCAGAAAAAAGACAGAAAAACACGAAAACAGGGATTTTTTCATAGACACCGGAATATATTGTATTTGTACAGTGTATGCGGCGGTGGGCAGGAACATGAAATATTTGGAAAAATGGATGCTTCTGGCATCGTGTTTTTTTGTTCTGGTGTTTCTTGATGTGTTTCTCATAAAATGGCTGAAGGAACAGTTTCCCTATCACAATCTGACGGCATACAGTGCGGAGAGCGACGGTTTTCGGGCAATGCGGCTGGGAGATGCCATCGCTTCTCAGTCTACTCTGAATCCGGAACAGATTACAGCACTGATGTTAGAAAATGATTTTGACTTGACAGAATTGAAAAGTCTGAATTTTGATTCGTCCCATTTTTTGAAGAAAAAACCCATTGAATACCGCAAACTCTGCCAGGCATATGCCTGTGTACTGTCTGACCTGCGCTATTTTCCGATTCCGGAGAGCACGAATCCAGATGTCCCCGCCGTTACGTTTGAGGATTCCTGGCAGGATGAGCGGACGTACGGGGGAAGCAGGGGGCATGAAGGGTGTGACATCATGGGGATGGAGAGGCCGCGCGGGTTTTACCCCATCGTCAGCATGACAGACGGCACGATAGAAAAAATCGGCTGGCTGGAAAAGGGCGGCTGGCGCATCGGCGTGCGCGCTCCAGGAGGCGCCTATCTATATTATGCCCATCTGTATTCGTACAGCGAAGACTGGAAGGAAGGCGATGCCATACAGGCGGGAGAACTTTTGGGATTTATGGGAGATTCCGGCTACAGCAAAACCGAGGGTGCAGTCGGAAATTTTCCGGTGCATTTGCATCTGGGCATCTATGTAAAGACAGACCACTATGACGAAGTAAGCATAAACCCATATTGGATTTTGAAATATTTCATGAAATTTCCATTAAAATATGCTTATTAAATGTTCAAGAGATAAAAAATATGCTACAATATTTCAGGATAATGATACCAGGGTTAAATTTTCTGCTGTAAAATGGTAAGGGGTGAAATGTTATGGAAACACAAATCTGGAGAGAACGGCTGATGCCGTATGAGCTGGCGGTGGAGGAACTGACAGTCAAGTTCCGCCATATGATGAAAGAATACCAGGACATGGGGATGTATTCGCCTATTGAACAGGTAAAAGGGCGGGTGAAGCGTTCGTCCAGCATTATTGATAAGGCGTACCGCAAAAACATTCCGCTTGCGACATGCAAGCTGGAAGAAGCGATGGATGACATCGCAGGAATCCGCATTATCTGTCAATTTGTCGATGATATCAAAGAAGTAGTGGAGATTATCCGAGGACGCAGTGATATGAAGGTGATTCGCGAACAGGACTATATCACGAACCGCAAACGCAGCGGCTATCGCAGCTATCATATTACAATCGAGTACGAAGTCGAAACTATACACGGAAGGATGCGTCTTCCGGTGGAAATTCAGATTCGTACTCTGGCGATGAATTTCTGGGCGGTGATTGAACATTCTTTACAGTATAAATACCAAGGAGAATTGCCGGAACATATCCATGAGAGAATTCTGAAAGCGGCGGATGCGGTGCTGTCTCTGGATGAAGAGATGTCATCCATCCGAGATGAGGTCATGGATGCACAGCATATTTTTCAGGATAAGGCAAATATGGTGGAGAATATTCTGCATATTTTGGAGAAGATACACAATCTGATGACAGAAGAGGAATATCAGCGCATTTACAATAAGTTTTTCCAGATTTACAAGACAGGAGATATGTTGGAGCTGGCAGATTTCAATGCAAATATCAGCCAGCTGGATGAACTTTTACAGCAGAGAAAAACGAAGCAGGACGAAGAGAAAAAGATAGGCGAGAAGAGAACAGCAGGAGAAAAGAAAATAGAAGAAAAGAAAACCGAAGAGAAAAAAGCAGAAGAGAAAACGATGGAAAGGGAGAGCCAGGATGCAGCTTCCAGAAACATATGAGAAAAAAATGAGAGCACTGCTCGGGGAGGACGAGTTTTCTCTCTATAAAAACAGTCTAAAGACAAAGGGAAGACCTGGGGTGCGTGCCAATCTCTCCAAGGTGAGCGGTGAGACATTACAGGAAATTATCGGTGTACCTTTATCGAGAGTGCCGTGGATTCCGGAGGGCTTTCTGTATGATGAGACGATTGCTCTCTCCAAGCATCCTTATTATTATGCCGGATTGTACTATCTGCAGGAGCCAAGCGCTATGACTCCTGCTTTTGTGCTGTCCGCAAAACCAGGGGATAGGGTGCTCGACCTGTGTGCAGCACCTGGCGGAAAGAGCACGGCAATAGCCGGTGCTCTGCAGGGAGAGGGACTTCTGGTATCGAATGATATCAGCCATTCCCGCGCGAAGGCACTCTTAAAGAATCTGGAGCTCGCCGGCGTCAAAAATATGTGTGTCACGAGTGAATCACCGGACAAACTTGCCGCGAGATTTCCGGAGTTTTTTGACAAAGTGTTGGTGGATGCACCCTGTTCCGGCGAAGGTATGTTTCGGAAAGACCCAGATATGATTGCGAGCTGGAAGGAACGGGGACCAAAATCTTACATCCCGATTCAGAGAGAAATTTTGCTGCAGGCAGTGAAACTGCTAAAGCCAGGCGGAACGCTGGTATATTCCACCTGCACATTTGACAGAGAAGAAGATGAGGGAAATGTACAATGGCTTCTGGACACCTGCCCGCAGATGGAGATGGATGCTGTACCGCTGTTTGACGGAGCGGCGCCAGGATTTGGCTTGTCCGGCTGCCTGCGCCTTTTTCCTCACAAAATCTGCGGCGAAGGACATTTTGTGGCAAAGCTGAGAAAACGGGTGGAAGATACAAGAAACGATGCGGCGAAAGATATGGGCGAAACTAAGAATGTCCGTCCGCCTGCTGCTGTCAAAGACGCAGAAAAGCAGAAAGCAGAGCGATATCATAAAACGAGGAAGGCGGAGAACGGCGGCCAAACGGGCGTGTATCCACAGATAGACGACGTATTTCAGTTTATCTCGTGGAAGCCAGAGCCCTCCAGACTGTTTCGCCAACAGGATGCACTGTATCTGCTGCCGGAAGGATTTCCGGATTTTGGCGGTATCCGCTGCCTGCGCACAGGGCTGTTTCTCGGAGAACTGAAAAAAGACCGTTTTGAACCCTCCCAGGCACTTGCCATGGCACTAAAACCAAATGAGTATGCCAACACATTTTCTCTTCCGAAAGAAGACGAGAGAGTCCTGCGTTATTTGAAGGGAGAAACTTTGGCACTTTATGATACAGAGGCGAAAAAACTGAAAAAAGGATGGTGCCTGGTGGCGGTTGACGGGTATCCTCTCGGATTTGCCAAAACGGCCGGACAGGCATTAAAAAATAAATATTATGCTGGATGGCGCTGGCAGTGACAAAAGAAAAAGCGATAAAAGAACGACGATGCAGGATGGTGGTATGGAATAATGAAAGAGACAATGCGTTTGGACAAATTTCTGACAGAAATGGGGATGGGAAGCCGCAGTCAGATTAAGGAGGCGGCACGAAAAGGAAAGATTGCTGTCAATGGCGCAGTCTGCAAAAGGCCGGAGACAAAGATTGACCCACAGACAGATACGGTTCTTTTTGACGGCCAGCTCGTCTCCTATGTCAAGCTGGAATACTACATGCTTCACAAACCACAGGGTGTTGTCTCTGCGACAGAAGACAATCGGTATCCGACGGTTCTTGACCTGATTGCAGAGAAAAAGAGAAAAGACCTGTTTCCGGTCGGCAGGCTGGATTTGGATACGGAAGGGCTGCTTTTGATTACGAATGACGGGAACCTGACACACCAGCTTCTAGCGCCGAAAAAACATGTGGACAAGGTGTATGAGGCATGGGTGGAGGGAGAACTTCCTAAGGATGCGCCAGCGCAGTTTGCAGCGGGCATCACGCTGACGGACGGGACAAAAACACGTCCTGCGAATTTAGAAATCCTAGAGATACAGGAAGCAGCTGAAAAGATACAAAATCATATCCATCTGACCATTCATGAGGGAAAATTTCACCAGGTAAAACGTATGTTTGAGGCGCTTGGATGCCATGTGACGTATTTAAAACGTCTCTCCATGGGAAGTCTGCTGCTCGACCCCGCTTTAAGGCCAGGAGAGTACCGTCCGCTGACAGGAGAAGAGATTGAGGCTCTGTACGCGCTCGGAACGGTCCCAGAAAAAGCAAACGATACTCCAACGGACATATCCGAGGCAGAAACTGAAGAGACAGAAATAGAGAGCGATTAGAGACAGATTAGAGACAGGCAAAGAAGCAGATAAGAGAGATTGGAGGGCACAATGAAGCATCTGGAAGGAAAGAAAGCAGTCATTTTTGACTTAGATGGAACTCTGGTAGATTCCATGTGGATGTGGAAGGAGATTGATATTGAATATCTGGGGCGGTATGGCTATGCGTGTCCAGATGATTTGCAGAAAGTGATTGAGGGAATGGGATTTACAGAGACAGCACAATATTTTAAGGCGCGTTTTCAGATTCCCGATTCCATCGAGCAGATCAAGACTGACTGGGAGGCGATGTCGCTTCAAAAATACCAGGAAGAAGTTCCATTAAAGCCAGGCGCGCTCGCTTTTCTTCAGGCATTGCAGGCTCGAGGAATCCGCATGGGAATCGCTACGAGCAACGGGCGGCCCATGGTGGATGCGGTGCTGCACTCTCTGGAAATCGCAAAGTTCTTTCAGAATGTCACCACGGCCTGCGAGGTCGCCCACGGAAAGCCAGAACCGGATATCTATCTAAAAGTCGCAGAACATCTCGGCGTAAAACCAGAAGAATGTCTGGTATTTGAGGATGTTCCAGCCGGCATTTTGGCCGGAAAACGTGCTGGAATGAAGGTGATTGCAGTGCGGGATACATTTTCTTTGGAGATGGATAAGGAAAAGCGAAAACTGGCGGACGCATGGATTGCGGATTACACGGAACTGATGGAAGAAATGGAAGAAATAAAAGAGAGGAAAGAACAAAACACAAGTGAAAGGACACAGTTGGAAGATGACACATGATTTTTTACCAATTTCAAGAGAAGATATGAAAAAGCGTGGCTGGGAGCAGTGTGATTTTGTCTATGTGATAGGAGACGCCTATGTGGACCACCCTTCCTTCGGCCACGCCATCATCAGCCGTGTACTGGAAGCACATGGCTACAAAGTGGGGATTCTCGCCCAGCCGGACTGGAAAAATCCGGAAAGTATCCAGGCGCTCGGAGAGCCACGGCTGGGGTTTCTGGTGAGTGCCGGAAATATGGATTCCATGGTAAATCACTACAGTGTCTCCAAAAAGCGCCGGAACGAGGATTTTTATACTCCAGGCGGCGTGATGGGAAAACGTCCAGACTATGCGGCAATCGTGTATTCCAACATGATTCGCTCTGTCTACAAAAAAACACCGATTATTCTGGGCGGTATTGAAGCGAGTCTGCGCCGCCTAGCACATTATGACTACTGGTCAAACCGGCTGCGCCGCTCGATTCTTCTGGACTCGCAGGCGGATCTGATTTCCTATGGAATGGGAGAGCGCTCGATTGTGGAGATTGCGGATGCCCTGGACTCTGGCATGGATGTGCGGGATGTCACGTACATCCCAGGAACGGTATTTCGGGCAAAAAATTTGGATTTGGTATATGATGGTGTGAAACTCCCCTCATTTGAGGAGATTCGAGAGGATAAAAAATGTTATGCGCAAAGTTTTTATACACAGTACTGCAACACAGACCCGTTCTCAGGGAAACGCCTGATAGAGGCATATGAGAACGACCATCTGTATGTAATCCAGAATCCGCCGGCAAAACCTCTGACGCAGCTTGAGATGGACGACGTGTACGCGCTGCCCTATATGCGCACCTACCATCCCTCCTACGAGGCAGCAGGCGGTGTTCCCGCGATAAAAGAAATCAAGTTCAGTCTCATCAGCAACCGCGGCTGCTTCGGTGGCTGCAGTTTCTGTGCACTGACATTTCACCAGGGCCGGATTGTTCAGACTAGAAGTCACGAATCTATCATAGAAGAGGCAAAAATGCTGACGCAGGAGCCGGATTTTAAGGGATACATTCACGATGTGGGCGGTCCGACTGCCAATTTCCGCGCCCCAGCGTGCAAAAAACAGATGGAAAAAGGCGTATGCCCGACAAAACAGTGCCTATTCCCATCCCCCTGTGAAAATCTGCAGGCAGACCACAGCGATTATATTGCGCTCCTTAGAAAACTGCGTCAGCTGCCCAACGTCAAAAAAGTGTTTATCCGCTCTGGAATCCGCTTCGACTACCTGCTCGCGGACAAAAGCCGTGAATTTTTAAAGGAACTCTGTAAATATCATGTCAGCGGCCAGCTGAAAGTGGCGCCGGAGCATGTCAGTGAGCAGGTACTGCGCTATATGGGCAAGCCGTCCAATCAGGTGTATGGAAAATTTATTCAGGAATATCAGGCAATGAACGAGCGCCTTGGATTAAAGCAGTACCTTGTGCCCTATCTGATGTCCTCGCATCCTGGTTCTACCCTGAAAGAAGCGATTGAGCTGGCAGAATACCTGCGGGACCTGGGCTATATGCCAGAGCAGGTGCAGGACTTCTATCCGACCCCTTCCACCATCTCCACCTGCATGTATTACACCGGATACGACCCGCGCACCATGAAACCGGTTCCGGTTCCCACAAATCCGCACGAAAAAGCAATGCAGAGAGCGCTGATACAGTACAGAAATCCAAAGAACTATGAGCTGGTGAAGGAAGCGCTGCTCACAGCAGGAAGGGAAGATTTAATTGGATTCGGTCCAAAATGTCTGATTGGACCGCGCCCGCCAAAGAAAGATGCGAAAGACAGCAGACATGCCCAAACAGCACCCGACGGCAAAACTTACACAAATACAAAAAATAAAAATAATACAAAACAGGAAAATGGCACAAGGCAGGAAACCAAAAGAAACCAGGAAAACAAAAGAAAAACGGAGACGAGAAAAAGCAGGAATGAGAACGGAAATTATGGGAAATCTGCAGGAAAGGGCAAAAAACAGAAACAAGTAAAATCATAAACGAGTAAAACCATAAACAGGCAATAGGAACAGGAAGGAGTTATTTCATGAAGATAGCAGTTGTGACCGGCGCGTCGTCGGGAATGGGAAAAGAATGTGTGATTCAGCTGGCAGACCGCTTTGCGGGTCTTGCAGAAATCTGGGTAGTGGCAAGGAGAAAAGAGCGGCTTTTGGAACTTTCCGACCAGGTTCCGGTTCCTGTGCGCATCTTCGCGGCAGACCTCACAAAACCGGATGCGCTGTATCCCATCAAAGAAGCGCTAAAGCGGGAGAAACCGGATGTGAAATGGCTCGTCAATGCTGCCGGATTCGGTTACATTGGAAACGTGGAGACGCTTTCCATGGCACAATCACTGGATATGGTGACTGTGAATTGTCGGGCACTGGTGGAGATGACGCAGACTGTGCTTCCGTATATGTCAGATAACAGCCGGATTCTGCAGTTCGCATCCTCAGCTGCATTTATGCCGCAGCCCAGATTTGCCGTGTATGCTGCGACCAAATCCTTTGTGCTGAGTTATTCCAGGGCACTGCAGGCAGAGCTTTCTGGCAGAAATATCGTTGTCACTTCGGTCTGCCCAGGTCCGGTGAAAACAGAATTTTTCGATTTGGCAGAGCAGACCGGAAACATTGCCCTCTATAAACGTCTGGTAATGGCGAATCCACGAAAAGTGGTTTCTCTCGCCATCCGCGACTGCATGATGGGAAAAAGCGTCTCTGTGTATGGCATTGTCATGAAGGCATTCCGCGTTCTGGCCAAAGTGATGCCACACAGCATACTGCTCAAGGCAATGACATATCTGGGTTAATCTGGCTGTCCGGCTCCGCATACAAAGATATATGCATTGTATTATGAGGAATTTTTCAGGAGGATTTTCAATTTATGAAAACAAAAGCAAAGGGGGAATACGGATACCGCAATTCCCACATCAAAATACAGGCTATCAAGGTGGCCTGCTGCGTTGTGCTTATTCTCGCCCAGCTGATAGCCAGAAATTTCACAGACAATCAGGCCGCCAAAAACATTCTTACCGTCATGGCAATTCTCTCTGTACTTCCGATGGCGAACATTGCTTCACCGTTTCTGGTCTCTCTGCGCTATAGGACCAGCGGTCATGACTTTTATGAAAAAGTATCTGCCAATACACAGGGGCCGATTCTGTATGACCTGATTCTCACTTCACCAGAGCAGGTGATTCCGGCAGATGCTGTGATGGTGCATCCAGTTGGAGTCTTTGTCTATTGCAGCAACCCAAAGCTGGACGCAAAGAAGGCAGAAACATACCTCAATACTACATTTAAGTCCAGAAAACTGGACCCGAATGTCAAAGTATTTTTATCGGAGGACAAGTTTTTAAAACGCCTGAAATCCTTAAAACCATCATCTGCGTATGAAGATGATGGAAGCGTGGAGTATGCTGCCTCTCTGCTGAAAAGTCTTTCGATGTAACATTTTCGATGGAATACTTTTGATGGAAACACAAAAAACAGATAGAAAAACGATAATCAAAAATAACTGAGGTCGTAAAAATATGCGAGAAATTATCATTACAGAAAGCGAGGCCGGCGGGCGCCTGGACAAAATGCTGTCTAAATATTTAAATGAAGCACCCAAAAGCTTTTTATATAAGATGATGCGCAAAAAGAACATCACATTGAACCGGAAAAAATGCGATGGCTCAGAGAAATTAAAGGCGCAGGATACGATTCAGATTTTTTTTGCAGAAGAGACGATTGAAAAATTTTCTTCTGTGAAAGTGCAGGCAGTGTCCAAAAAGAAACTGGATATTCTCTATGAAGATGCAGATGTGCTGTTTATCAACAAACCAGCAGGCATGCTCTCCCAAAAGGCAAAAGATACCGATGAATCTCTGGTGGAATATCTGATTGATTATCTGCTATCGGAGGGGAAAATAACAAAAGAGCAGCTCAAACTCTGCCGTCCTTCCGTGTGCAATCGCCTGGACCGCAATACAAGCGGTCTTATCGCCGCCGGAAAGACACTTCCAGGGCTCCAGATTTTGTCCGAAATTCTGAAAGACCGCAGTATGCACAAATATTACCAGTGCATTGTGCTCGGGGAAATCCGAGAAAAGCAGTCTATCTGCGGATATCTCTACAAAGACGAAAAGACGAACAAAGTGACCATCTACCAGGAGCCAGGCGAAGGCCGCCTTCTGATTCAGACCGAGTATGAACCGCTTCAAATTTCGGGCGGGTATACGCTGTTGAAAGTCACACTGCTCACCGGACGGACGCACCAGATTCGTGCCCATCTGGCATCCATCGGACACCCGATTTTAGGAGATACAAAATACGGAAATCCTGCTGCCAACAAGACAGCAAAGGAAACATTCGGCGTCAGCTGTCAGCTCCTACATTCCTGGAAGATGGTTCTTCCGCCCGCACTCCCCCAACCTCTCACACATCTTTCCGGAAAAGAAATCACAGCACCCATACCAGAACGTTTCAAGCTGGTTATGGCAGGAACTGCAGAAAAAGCCAAAAACGATACCTATAACAAGAAACCTTATACGTGTTAAAACATGGAAAAAAGATAAGGTCTAAAAGAAACCAAGGGAGGTTTTTCCATATGGGAACCTGGAACAGCCGCGGGCTGCGCGGCTCCACACTGGAAGATCTGATTAATCACACGAACGAGAGTTACCGTGAAAAAAAGCTCGCTTTAATTCAGAAAATTCCGACCCCTATCACCCCCATCACGATTGACAAGGCGAGCCGCCACATCACCCTGGCATACTTTGACCAGAAAAGTACGGTCGATTACATCGGTGTGGTGCAGGGGATACCTGTCTGTTTTGACGCCAAGGAGTGCGCGGTAGATACCTTTCCGCTCCAAAATATCCATCCGCATCAGGTGCAGTTTATGAAAGAGTTTGAAGAGCAGGACGGCATCGCTTTTATTATTCTGTACTTCACCGCAAGAGACGAGATTTACTATGTTCCATTTGACGATATCTATGTTTTCTGGCAGCGGATGGAAGAGGGAGGACGAAAGAGTTTTACCTATGCGGAGCTGGATAAAACCTGGCGAGTGCCAGCAAATCGGGATATCTTTGTCCATTATCTGGTTCCGCTGGAAAAGGATTTAGAGCGAAAAGATTTGGAAAAAGGAGATTGACAAGCAAGAAGTGGGCACGTATAATAAATTGAGATTTTATTTATCTACCACTGTAATTTGATAAAGCATGAAAGGATTTGACAACAATGAGCAGCCAACTGTTACATACGCCGGAGGGAGTACGCGATATCTACGGAGATGAGTGTGCCAGAAAACGAATGGTGGAAAACCGGATTCTGGAGGTCTTTCAGAGATACGGTTACCAGACGATAGAGACTCCGACCTTTGAATTTTTCGACATTTTCAGCAAAGACCGCGGGAGCGTCGCTTCCAGAGAGATGTTCAAATTTTTTGACAGAGAGAACAATACACTGGTTCTTCGTCCGGATATGACACCAGCCATCGCGCGCTGTGTGGCAAAATACCATATGGAGGAGACCATGCCGTTGCATCTTTGCTACCTTGGTCAGACCTTTACAAATACAACAAATTATCAGGGACGCTTAAAAGAGTGCACCCAGACCGGAGCTGAGTGCATTTTGGATGGTTCTGCCGACGCCGATGCGCAGATGATTGCCATGGTAATTGAGGCGCTTGTCGCTTCAGGACTTACCGATTTTCAGGTAGAAATCGGACAGGTCGAGTTTTTCCGAGGATTGGCGGAGGAAGCAGGAATGGACGCCGAGACGGCGGAGACGCTTCGGGAACTGATTGAGCGGAAAAATTATTTTGGCGTTGAGGAAGTTCTTGCTGGATGGAAGCTCGAAGCGCCGCTAAAAGAGCTGTTTTTGCGCCTTCCTGAGCTGTTTGGTTCTATCGAGAAGATTGCCTACGCCAAAAATATGACTAAAAATCCGCGCGCGCTGGCCGCACTGGCACGGCTGGAAGAAGTATATCATCTGTTAGAGCTGTACGGATTCTCCGATTTTATATCCCTGGATTTGGGAATGTTGAACAAATATCAGTATTATACAGGAATTATTTTTAAAGCTTACACATACGGAAGCGGCGACTATCTGGTAAACGGCGGGCGTTATGACAAGCTGCTGGAACAGTTCGGAAAGAAAGCACCTGCAGTGGGGTTTGTCATCCTTGTGGATTCCCTGATGCTGGCACTCTCCAGGCAGCATGTAGCGCTTCCTGTCACGTCTGTGAGCGCTGTTGTCCTCTATGAGGAAGCGGCCAGAGAGCGTGCTATCCGTCTGACTTCCTCGCTGCAGCGCGCAGGAAACGCGGTTATCTCGGAGAGATATCAGACTGAAAAATCCCTCTCTTCTTACGAAGCGTACGCGGAGCGATTCCATGCTGCAAAAGTCTATTATCTCTCAGACACTGCGAGCGGCAAGGTGTTTGACACAATGACAAAGACATGGAGTGAAATGCCATAATCCGCAAGATGACGGCAGAGATGAGATAGCATAAAGTGGACATGTCTAAAACTTAGACCAGGAAAAGGAGAAACAGCATCATGAGGTATTTGACCGTAGCTATGGCGAAAGGACGTCTGGCGGAGAAATCCCTGGCAATGTTTGAACGTCTGGGAATCACCTGTGAGGAGATGAAAGATAAAAGCTCCCGAAAATTGATTTTTACAAACGAGGACCTGAAAATGCGGTTCTTTCTCGCAAAAGCGAACGATGTGCCGACCTATGTGGAGTACGGGGCAGCAGATATTGGAATCGTGGGAAGGGACACAATTCTGGAGGAGGGGCGAAAGCTCTATGAAGTGGCGGATTTGAAAATCGGAAAGTGCCGGATGTGTGTCTGCGGGCCGGCATCTGCTGCCGAAAAACTCAGCCATCACGAGCTGATTCGGGTTGCCACCAAATATCCAAATATTGCCAAAGACTATTTTTATAATAAAAAACATCAGACGGTGGAAATTATAAAGCTGAATGGCTCGATTGAGCTGGCGCCGATTGTGGGGCTCTCTGAGGTGATTGTCGATATCGTGGAGACTGGCTCGACGCTTCGTGAGAATGGTCTGGTAGTATTGGAAGAAATCTGTCCGCTCTCAGCGAGAATGGTGGTAAATCAGGTCAGTATGAAGCGGGAAAACGAGCGGATTGGAAAAATTATCCGCGGATTCCAGTCTTTTGTCCAGGAAGAAAATCAGTGAAAACCCATATATAACTTTGATTCAGGGGGAAAACCAATGAGAATTATAAAATTAGACGAGAATGTAAAAACAGATATTTTGAGCACACTGTTAAAGAGAGATCCGAATCAGTACAGCACGTACGCCAACACCGTGCAGGAGATTGTAGACACTGTAAAAAGCAGAAAAGATGAGGCAGTATTTGCCTACACAAAGCAGTTTGACAAGGCGGACATCTCTGCGGACACTATCCGTGTGACAAAAGAAGAGATTGATGAGGCGATGTCTCTTGTGGACCCGAAGCTTCTCTCTGTGATGAAACAGTCCATGGAAAACATCCGCGTGTACCATGAGAAACAGAAACGAAACAGCTGGTTTGACGCCAAGCCGGATGGAACGATTTTAGGACAGAAGATTCTGCCGCTTGCCAGCGTCGGTGTGTATGTGCCAGGTGGAAAAGCGGCGTATCCGTCATCTGTGCTGATGAACATTGTTCCGGCAAAAGTAGCTGGGGTGGAGCGCATTGTGATGGTAACGCCCCCAGGAAAAGACGGAAACGTCAATCCGGTGACTCTGACAGCTGCGTGCCTGGCAGGGGCAACTGAAGTCTACAAAGTCGGCGGCGCACAGGCAATCGCAGCGCTGGCATTCGGAACAGAGTCCATCCCGAAAGTGGACAAGATTGTTGGTCCAGGAAATATCTTTGTGGCACTGGCAAAAAAGGCAGTGTACGGCCATGTCAGCATCGACAGCATCGCTGGACCGAGCGAGATTCTGGTGATTGCCGATGAGACAGCCAACCCAAGATATGTCGCTGCCGACCTTTTGAGCCAGGCAGAGCACGATGAGCTGGCGAGTGCCATTCTCGTGACGACGAGCGCAGAACTGGCAGAACAGGTATCAAAAGAAGTGGATACATTTGTACAAAAACTCTCCAGAAAGGAGATTTTGGAGAAGTCTCTGGAAAACTATGGATATATTCTGGTGGCAGATTCCCTGGATGAAGCCATCGACACGGCAAACGCCATCGCATCGGAGCATCTGGAGATTGTCACAAAGAATCCGTTTGAGGTGATGACGAAAATCCGCAATGCGGGCGCTATCTTTATCGGAGAATACAGCAGTGAACCGCTCGGCGATTATTTTGCAGGCCCGAACCATGTGCTTCCGACAAACGGTACAGCGAAATTCTTCTCCCCGCTCGGCGTGGATGATTTTATCAAGAAATCCAGCATTATCTATTATTCCAGAGAGGCCCTGGAGAAGGTGCACAAAGAGATTATCGCGTTTGCCGAGGCAGAACAGCTGACGGCACACGCAAACTCCATTCGGGTGAGATTTGAAGATGCAGACAACCAGTGAGAGGAAAAACGGGAGAACATGACAGAGCGAACAGGAGAACGCGATATGGAAAGACGTGTAGAAATTACCAGAAACACAGCAGAGACGAAGATTATACTTTCTCTGAATTTGGATGGAAGCGGAAAATCAAAGGTTTCGACAGGAATCGGCTTTTTTGACCACATGTTGAAAAGTTTTGCAAAGCATGGCTTTTTTGATTTGGATTTGACTGTGGACGGCGATCTGTATGTGGATACCCATCATACGATTGAGGATACTGGCATTGTGTTAGGCCAGGCAATCCGCGAGGCAGTGGGGGATAAAAAGGGGATTGTACGCTATGGGACAAAAATTCTGCCGATGGATGAGGCGCTTATCCTGTGCTCTCTGGACCTCTCCGGACGGCCATACTATGTGCAGGATGTCACACTGCTGGCAGAGCGCATCGGTGACTTTGAGACGGAGATGTTTCATGAGTTCTTTTATGCTGTGTCCTACAGCGCAGCGATGAATCTGCATATCCGCCAGATAACCGGAAGCAACAGCCATCACATTGTGGAAGGGGCGTTCAAGGCGTTTGCAAAGGCCCTGGACGAGGCTGTGTCCTTTGACAAGAGAATTGATGGTGTTTTATCCGCAAAGGGCACATTGTAGGCGGAAAACGGCTCACAGCGGCGAACAGGAGACGAAAAAACGAGCCTGAAAAAGCAGTTGGAACATAGAACAAGAAAGAAACGAGACATAAAAGAGAGAAAACGGAAACGACACCAAGAGAGGAAATGACAATGCGATTATATCCTGCGATTGATATGAAAGATGGAAATTGTGTCCGCCTGACAAAGGGGCGCTTCGATACTGTCACAATCTACTCCCAAAAACCATTTGAGATTGCGATGCGCTGGGAGAGAGAGGGGGCTTCTTTTTTGCACCTGGTAGATTTGGACGGCGCACTAAAAGGACATTCGGTGAATGAACAGGCCATTCGTGAAATTCTTGCTTCTGTCTCAATTCCTGTGGAAATCGGCGGCGGCATCCGCACGAGGGAAGATGTGACGAGAATGCTTGATATGGGTATCAGCCGTGTGATTATCGGCACAAAGGCAGTGGAGCACCCTGCATTTTTAAAAGAGCTGGCAGAGACATTTGGACCAGAAAAAATCGTTGCCGGTGTGGATGCAAAGGACGGCATGGTTGCCATACAGGGATGGGAGACGGTCAGCAACATTTCTGCCCTGGATCTGTGTATGCAGATGAAGGACTATGGAATCCGCCATATTATTTATACCGATATCTCAAAAGACGGAACTCTGGCAGGCCCAAATATCGCCTATACGAAAAAACTGACCGAAGAGACTGGTCTGGATGTCATCGCATCTGGCGGCGTCTCCTGTATGGCAGACTTGGGAGCACTCGAGAAGGCGGGCATTCAAGGCGCCATTTTAGGAAAAGCACTCTATGAAAACCGGATTTCCCTGCCGCAGGCGATTGCCTGGTTCGAGAAGAGAATCTGATAAAAATAGATACGCACGAAAAAGACAAAGATGCAGCACAAAATTCGGCGCCTTCTGTAAAATGACTGAGCGAGGATTGAAACAATATGATGTTGGGGTCTTTTGACCCTGGTATCACAATATAAAACAGGTAAGGTACCGTTTCTGGAGGAACAACAAATGGAAGACTATAAAAAATTGATTCCCAGCTTTGACTGTCGGGGAAATCAGGCAGTGATTCGGGATAACAGAGAAGAGTTTTACAGCAATGATATGAAGACGCTGGGACGTTTTTACAGTGATAACGGCGCAGATGAGCTTCTGATTCGGGATTTTGCGGATACGGATGAGGAACACGAACTGTCCATCGGCTCTATCAAGGAAGTTGCCCGCACGGTCGATATTCCTGTGATTGCGGGCGGTCGCGTGAAGCGCCTGGAGGATGTGAAAAAATATCTGTATGCCGGCGCGAAGGCGGTATTTCTGGATGCGGAGAAAGAGGAAAATATTGATTTGCTGAAAGAAGCGGCGGACCGATTCGGAAGTGAAAAAATCTATATTCGCTTCTCCGATTTGTCGTATCTTGCCAGAGCAGAAGAGTTTGCCCAGCTCGGTGCGTCGATGTTACTCATCGACCGTGAGGAAATGCTCACGCCTAAGGAAATGGCGGAGATTGAGAAAAATCCGCTCCCAGCTCTGATTTTATGTGATGATGATACCGCTGGCTCTATCGCATCGTATCTGAGACTGAAACAGGCGGCAGGTGTCATTTTGACCGCTCCCTATGAGGCTAGCGGCAACTGTATGGCTATGAAACAGGAATTAAAAAAGCGCGGCATCTCGGTTGACACATTCGAGAGCAGCGTGGAGTGGAGTGCTTTCAAATTAAACTCTGATGGTCTGATTCCTGTTATTGTGCAGGATTACAAAACTTCCGAAGTCTTGATGCTCGCTTACATGAATGAGGAAGCGTTCGATGCGACCTTAAAAAGTGGAAAAATGACATATTTCAGCCGCAGCCGTCAAAAACTGTGGTTAAAGGGGGAGACATCCGGCCATTTCCAGTATGTGAAATCTCTGCATCTGGACTGTGACAATGATACGCTTCTTGCAAAGGTCTCCCAGGTAGGCGCGGCATGCCATACGGGAGCGCGCTCATGTTTCTTCCAGACTCTGGCTCAGAAGGAAATGAAAGAGACCAACCCTTTAAAAGTATTCGAGGAGGTATACAAAGTCATTTTGGACCGGAAAGAGCATCCAAAGGAAGGTTCTTACACCAACTACCTGTTTGACAAGGGAATGGATAAGATTTTAAAGAAGCTGGGCGAGGAAGCGACAGAGATTATCATTGCCGCAAAAAATCCGAATCCCGAAGAAACCAAGTATGAAATTTCCGATTTTTTGTACCATGCGATGGTCCTGATGGCTGTCAAAGGCTTGAGCTGGGAGGATATCACAGAAGAATTGGCAAATCGATAACGGAATAGATAGCGCGCTATCCGCAATCTTTTTTTGGATTGTTGTTATCTTTTTTTAGTTTTTGTAACAAAAGAGTGCCTGCTTTCGTTATTCTCTTATATAAGGACTGTTTCGGTCAACCAAAATCAACTGGTACATGTTGTACATGCTCCGTTTTCGTCCACGGAAGAAGAAACGACATGGTTTTAGTTGCTGGAAATGGGAAATGTAAGAATTGCGCAGCATAAGAGAATCACAGATGGCATGGCCAAAAACAATGATTTATGTACAGAACGTGTACAGAAAGGAAGCATGTTATGCATGTATTAGAACGTTTTTTAAGCTATGTCAAAATTGACACAGAGTCCGTGCCGGACAGAGAACAGATTCCAAGTTCCAAAAAGCAGTTTGACCTTGCAAAGAAACTGGAAGCAGAATTGAGAGAGATGGGTGCTTCCGATGTGCGTCTGGACGCCCATTGTTATGTGTATGCAAAAATTCCAGCAAACACAGACAAAAAAGTGCCTGCCGTCGGTTTTATTGCACATATGGACACATCACCGGCCATCTCCGGCGCAAATGTAAAGCCGCGCATCATTCGCCAGTATGATGGAAAGGATATCACCTTAAATGAAACTCTGGGTGTTTATCTGCGTGTATCGGAGTTTCCAGCGCTCTTAAATTATAAAGGGCAGGACCTGGTGGTTACAGACGGAACGACACTGCTTGGAGCGGATGATAAGGCAGGAGTTGCAGAGATTATGTCCATGGCGGAATATCTGCTGACCCATCCAGAAATCCTTCACGGAGATATTCTGATTGGGTTTACACCGGATGAGGAAGTCGGCAACGGTGCGACCTGCTTTGATGTGAAGAATTTTGGCGCAGATGTCGCTTACACAGTGGATGGCGGCGAAATTGGCGAACTGGAATATGAAAACTTCAACGCGGCTTCCTTGAAAGTGCACATTCAGGGAAGAGGTATTCATCCTGGAAGCGCCAAAGGCAAAATGAAAAACGCGCTGCTTATTGCTATGGAATTTCAGGCCATGCTTCCTGTTTTCGATAATCCAATGTACACCGAGATGTATGAGGGATTTTACCATCTGGACGGCATGAGCGGAAATGTGGAGACTGCCAATATGGACTATATCATCCGCGACCATGACAGAGAGAAATTTGAACAGAAAAAAGCGTTTGTAAAACATGTCGAGACATTCTTAAATGCCAAGTACGGCGAAGGAACCGTGACGGCTGTTGTGAAGGACAGTTATCTGAACATGAAAGAGCTGATAGCACCGCATATGTATCTGATTGACTATGCAAAAGAAGAGATGGAACATCTTGGCATCACACCGATTATTTCTCCGATTCGCGGCGGCACAGACGGTGCCCGTCTGTCCTACGAGGGACTTCCGTGTCCAAATCTGTGTACCGGCGGCCACAATTATCACGGAAAATATGAGTATGTCTGTGTGCAGTCAATGGAGAAAATCACAGAACTTCTGGTGAAACTGGCAGAGCGCTTTGCCAAATCAGAATAAAGTCAGAATAAAGTTAGAATACAATCAAACGATGTAGTGTACAATGAGATATAGGAGAGCATGGAAAGCAATGGCTGGTACAATTTTGGTCCTTGAAAATGACAGAGATACAAACACGGCATTATGTGAAATGCTGCAGCGGTATGATTACCGCACACGCTCTGCCTACACAGGGGAGGAAGCCATCCAGATGCTCAAACAAGTCCCATACGATGTTATTTTGTATGAACCAATCATAGCCAAAAATGGGGAAGACCGGATTTTTCATAAAATCCGGTCTTTCTGTCAAATTCCAGTTTTTATGATTTTTACCAGGGATTCTCTCCATATGCCGCTTCATGAACTGCGTTTTGGCGCAGATGAGTTTGCGGCGCGGCCGCTCGATGGAAGATGTTTTGATGAGCAGAAGATTCTAAGACTTTTAAACGATATGTCGCGCCGCCGCTCTCTCTGTTATCAGAGACCGCGGCAAATCCTGTCCTTCTCTGATATCACTATGGATGTGTTAGCGAGGCGCGTTCTTGTAAATGGATATGAAATCTCTCTGACAGACACTGAGCTGCGCCTGCTGCACACCTTTTTATCCTGCCCGCAGAAGCTGTTCACAGCAGATAACCTGTCGGAGAGTGTGTGGAACGGAGAGCGAAAGAAAAACAATTATTCGGTGACGGTTCCGGTTCGCCATCTCAGGAATAAATTAAAACAGGCGAATCCGGAAAAAACGTATATTCTCACACTGGCAGGCAAAGGATACCGGATGGAAGTTTGAAACCGATGGTATTGTGTTCTGCCACATTATAATTGTTTTGCTAACCCCTTCATATAAGCGATAGCGAGCTGCTTTTCCTGTTCCGGAAGTGTTGTAAACAGAGACAGGCATTGTTTCTGTTCTTCTGTGAGTCCACTCAGATTTTTTTCAGGTTCAAAAAAATCCGTCACAGAAATACCGAAGCCCTGACACAGCCTCAGCAACGTGGGAAGAGATGGCATATTCTGTTTGTTTATCATCGTACTTAAAGTAGAGTAGGTGATGCCGGAAGCTTTTGCCAGCTGATAATAAGACCAGTTTCGTTCTTCGCAAAGCTCCTTGATTCGATCTAAAGTGTTAAAGTTATCCATAAAAACCCCTCTGTTTTTCTAAATAGCATAGCTTCATCATAGCCGAAAAGGAAGAAATCGTATAGATACTATTATACGTTCACATTATATCGAAAATACGCTTGTGATATGTTTGAATTTTTGGTATAACGTATATAAGATATATTTTTGACGTTTGAGCGCGATAAAGTAGAGATGTCGAGGCGTATTTCTGATTTTTGCAGCCTGCAGCAGGCAAGGGGACCTGTCAGGCTGGATTTGTCTCGTTATGTCAACGGAAAAAAGTAGCAGTTTTTTGTAAATCCAGATGTTAGAATAAAGCAATTACAAAAAACGGAGGAATGTAGATGAATCGGAAAATGAAAAATCTTCGGAAAATCAGAAATTTGTGGTTCCAAGCGCTGCGCGGTTCGGGAAAAGCGTATCGCAGACTTGGCATTCTATTTTGGACAGGCACGATGGGCATAAGAGACCGCAGCTTGGCGCGGTTATGCCTGATGAAAGCAGCAGAACTGGGGGATGAGGAGGGTTATTTTTTGTATCATTGGCTTTTTTCTTCCAGAAAAAAGGTGATTGATGATCGTTCCTATCAGCAAATCTGTCAGGAGTACGAAAAAGAGACGAATGTCAGAAAGAAAAAGCAGCTGGAGAGATATCTGAACTTGGGAACGCCCAGACAGAAGAGACTGTGGTTTCAAGCAGCCAAACACAAACATAGCAGAGGAGGAGAGGGACATGACAATGACGGAGTGTGCAAATAGACATATCTATGACTCAGATCTTTATGCCACTTGTCCTTATTGCAACAACACCCAAAACAGCATTTGCTTTGGTGAAAAACAGATGGAAAAAAGCAGAGACCGAGCGGCGGAGAGCCGGAACCGTACCGCTGCGATTCGATATGCAGGATACGGGGCAGAAGAGAAGACAAGACCGCCGTTTGGCTATCCATCTTCGCACACAGAATCTGCAAAACAGTATGTTGCAGAGGAACAGCATACCATACCTCCGTCCGATTACAGGGCAGAGAAGAGAACCGATGGCAGAATGGATTCCAGCGCAGAAAAAAGAAAAGCGCTGGAGAGCAGAACCAGAGGGATGCTGGAGAAGAAATTGGGCATTGACCCTGTGGTCGGATGGCTCGTCTGCATTGAGGGCAGTGAAAAAGGAAAAGATTTTTGCGTGAGGGGAAAAATTAACATCATCGGAAGCAGCAGTGGTGCCGACATCTGTCTGACGAAGGACGACACCATCTCACACACGCACGCCCGACTTGCCTATGACCCAAGACACAACGTCTTTCGCCTGCTGCCTGGAAACAATATGAACAACATTTATCTGAACGAGGAACCTATCTATGAGGCGGCCATTCTGCATTCGTACGATGTGATTGTGCTCGGTGAAACCACCCTGTTGTTCATTCCTCTCTGTTCAGAACGATTCAACTGGGAGAGAGGTCTGGATACATGGAAAGACCGATTGGGGGATACCTCTGAAAGGAGAATCTGATGCATCTGTTTTGGCGCCGAAAAAAAGAAAGTTCGCCTAATCCTTCAACAAATATTCCGGTAGACACTCCAGTAAATGTTTCGGCAGCTCCTTTGGCTTCACGCCGTCTGCTGAGTTATCAAACGGCCTCGCTTCACAGAATCGGAGCGAGAGAAAATCAGGAAGATTCTTTTGGCTTTGCCAATGCACAGGATGTGACAGATATCAAAAACATGGGATTGCTGGCAGTCGTGGCAGATGGAATGGGGGGACTGGCCTGTGGAAAGCAGGTCAGCAGCCGGACCGTGAATCTTTTGCTAAAAGAATTTTCCTGTATGGACCGCGAGGCAGATATGGCAGTGCAGTTAAGGGACAGCTTTCTTAGAACCAGTCAGGCTGTATATTCCGAGTTTCAGGGAAGAGGTGGTTCTACAGCCGTGGCATGCATATTCTTTCAGGAAGCCTGTTATTTTGCCAGTGTGGGAGACAGCGGCCTGTACTTGAAACGGGAAGACGGCATCTGCCGCCTGAATCGGGAACAGAATTATTGCCATGAACTGTACCTGCATATGATACGGACAAAGCAGTTAAACGCACAGAAAGCAGAAAGCGATCCGGATGCTGCCTGTCTGAATCAGTTTATAGGAATCCATACGCTGTGTGATGTGGAGTTTTTTCGGATTCCGCTGCCACTGCAAGATGGAGATACCTTCCTTTTGTGCTCGGACGGAGTGAGCGGAGTGTTGACAGAAAAAGAGCTGTCATTTTGTCTGCATGCTCCATCTCCCCAAGAGGCATGCAGGCAGATAGACCAAAAAATACAGGAAAAGCAGCTGCCCTACCAGGACAACTACACAGCACTGGTTATCACTTGCGGCTATTAATGTAATACTGCGGATGTCCTGGACAGGAAAGAGGAAACGGGCCGAAGAATATGACAGCACAAAATAAGGCAAAAAAATAAGAAGAAAATACGCCGAAAACGAGGAAAAGGAATGAAGAGCGAGCGGAGAAAAGAGAAGAAGAGAAACATGGGAAAACATGGGAAAGTATGAGAGAACATGAGAGAACGGAGAGAGGAGACACGAGATGAAGAGAGGAAAAAGCGCCCCTGCGCTCTACGTACTGTGGCTGGCATGTAGTATGGTGATTTTGATGGCCATTCCAGCGTTTGCGGATGGCTTTGATGTTCAGACAAGAAACGGGGTTGTGGTTATTTATACAAAGATGGAAGACTCCAGTTCTTATGGGACAGGCTTTTTTGTGGGAAAACAGAAAGAAAATCCTCAGTATCTTCTAACAAATTATCATGTTGTGGAAGATTATCTGAACCACGGAGGCGGCACAAACAAGAGCACGGCAAAATTGTTGGTGGTGTATGACCTGAATCAGATGGAAGAGGCATATGTGGTGGATGTCCTGGAGGAAAAAGACCTGGCTCTGCTTCGCATCAACCGCGCGACAGACAAGCGAAAATCTCTGGTGCTGTCGGTGCCGAAGGAAAACTATGTGGGAAATTTGGTGTATGCTGTCGGCTATCCTGGAGTGGCGGACAATGTACATGATTCTCTTTCCTATTACAGTATAGAGGACGCTACCGTCACCAGCGGCAGCATGAGCCGCCTTCTGACAGAGAGCGGTACAGGAAGAATGTTGATTCAGATGGATGCCGAGATAAACAGCGGCAATTCTGGCGGACCTCTGGTGGATAAGGATGGCTATGTGATCGGTGTCAATGTAGAAGGCGTTATGACAACGGTTGTCGGTGTGGCTGGAGATAAACTGGGTGTCAGCCAAGTAAAAACACCTGGCGTCAATTTTGCTGTCAACATCGAGGAAGCTTTGCCACTGTTAAACCGCAATAATATTATCTACGAAACAGCATCAGAAAGGCCAAATCTTGTGCTGTACTGCAGTGCGGCGGGATTTGCAGTACTTCTTTTCGTCCTTGTAGTGATTTTGATACAGAAAAAAAAGAAAACAGGCATGTCGGTGACTGCTGCCTCAAAAAAAGCGGAAAAGAAATCTGTCCGTCATAGTGAAACAGCTGCTGCACCAAAACAGATGCCTTTTGTCCGTTCACTGTCCATACAGCACAATGGGATGCGCTTTCCGGTAGGCGCACAGCAGATGTTGATTGGAAGGGATCACAGCGTATGCAGGCTGACCTACCGCGACGGGACGCCTGGCGTCAGTGCCAAACACTGTTCTCTCCAGTGGGATGAGGCGGCCGGAGAATTTCTTCTCACTGACCTACATTCTTCCTATGGTACATACTTGATAAACGGACAGAAGTTGACTCCAGGAATTTCGTATCATCTTCGCTCTGGAGACAGTTTTTATCTGGGAGACCGCAGCAATGAACTGCGTGTAGAGCTGGGGTGATGGAATGAGGATAGATTCTTATCTTTATACACATTGCGGCGGACAGTCTCACAATGAGGACTGTGCCGCTTCCAGAACGGATGCTGGCAGCAGCCTTTTCGTTCTGGCAGATGGACTCGGCGGCTGCCTGGGGGGAGAGGAAGCTTCCAGACATGTCGTAGAAACGATACTTGCAGCATGGGAACAGTACCAAAAGGGAAATGGTCGGCAAGAAGAGACACCGACATATCGAAATTATATGGAAACATGTATGGCGGAATGTATCTTGAAGGCAAATACGTCCCTGATTCAGCTGCAAAAAGCTCTGCACAAGAGAATGAAAAGTACCGTGGTGACGCTGGCCGTGCAGAAAGACAGCGCAGTGTGGGCCAATGTGGGGGATTCCCGCCTGTATTACCTGACGCAGGGCCATATTTTTCAGCTGACGCAGGATCACTCTGTCACATATAAAAAATATCAATCCGGAGAAATTTCTAAAGCTCAGATTGCAAGGGATGAAGACCGCTCCAGCCTGCTGCGGGTTGTGGGAGATGCCAAGAGATGCATTCCAGATTGTGGGACGCTGGAATTTCCTCTTCGCAGCGGCGATGCGTTTCTGCTCTGTTCAGACGGTTTCTGGGAATATCTGAGCGAGGAGGAAATCCTGATAGAACGTCTAAAAGCAGAGACTGCGAAGGAGTGGATAGAAGGTATGATGCTGCGCTTGATGGAGAGAATTCTACCCGATACAGATAATCTGACGGCTTTGACGGTCATTTTTACTGCCGAGGATGCAAAGGAGGATTGACAAAAACGAGAATACAACAAATACTAGGGGTTCTTTTGAGCGTTTTTCTGACGCTTCAGACACCAATTCCTGCACTGGCGTGGAATGGAGAAAAACCGGAAATTGCCTCTGTATTTTGCCAGAAAGACACAATCTATACGTTTTTTGATATGGGGACAGAGACATTTGACTATGTTTTTGTAAAACAACCTGGTTCTTTTGCATATGAACAGGAATTGCGGCCCTTAGCAGAGACGGATGCCTGGATACATTGTTTCTTTTTAGTGGACCATTCGGGTTCTGTAAAACCATACCAGGAACAAATCCAGTTATTTATGGCAGCTGTGATGGATGCTTGCCAAGCAGAGTCCTCGCATGTCCTGTTCACATTAGCGACACTGGGCGATGCTTTTTGTCTGACAGGGGCGCAAAATACAATGGATGCCGGTAAAGTGATGAGCGAGCTAAAGCAGCTTCCGTTTTCCGACCAGACGACAGATTTGTATCAGGGAATCTCGCAGGCACTGGATTATTTGGAAGAGAGAAACCGCACAGGGCGTATGAAAGGGGAGTTCATACATCTGATTGTGATTACGGACGGTGAAGCAGACCAACAGGCAGAGACGCCAACACGAAAAGAAGTGAGGGAGAGAATTTTAGATAGAAATGACATTCTGGTACATATAGCTGGACTTTCCAGTCCTCTCGGGCTCTGTTCCCATGAGTATATAGCAATGGATGAGTTGGAAATGGCCGCAAAAAACATTGCGCGGAATTTTCGCTGCTTGGCAGCAGCTGAGTTCGCACTGGGACAGGAAATGACGCCGGATACCGTTCTGCCGGATATCGAAGTGTATTTTAACATTATGGAAAAAAGTAGGCGGCTGCCAAATCCGCCGCACCTTCTGCTGCAGAATATACAGGTGCTGAACTGGACAGAGCAGCAGCCTGAGGCATCAGCATCGGAAAGCATATCCAGTATAGAAGAAACAAGAAAAGAGGAGACGACACAAGAGAGCATACAGGAGACCATCTCCGTGCCAGCGACGGAAACTACGGCAGATTCGACAGAGAAGAGTATGCAGGATGGCACTTTAGAATCTATTCGGCCTGTGGCGTGGATACTTGGTGCACTGTTTGGCGGAGCGGCCGTAGGTGCAGCAGCGGTTGGTATACTGTTGTGCCGGATAAAAAAGCGAGAGAAACGGTTTGCAAACGATTCGGCAAATTCCCAAATCCGGAAAATTTTTGCAGATACGGCAGATTCCAAAGATACTATTTACATGAAGCTTCAAGTACTGTCTGGTCACTGTTTGACACCTGACAGAGAATTTTATCTGAAACGGGAGCTTTTTATCGGTACGGATGCCTCCTGCGATGTGATATGGGAAGGGGCAGATGTCTCTGCAAAAAATTCCCGCATTTTCAGGGAGAACGGTCTGATTTGGATTGAGGACCTGGATTCAGAACAAGGAACCTTCCTCGGTGGCATGCGGCTTCACGCACCGAACAGGCTGCGCAGCGGTGATGTGGTATCGATAGGAGATGTGGAGTTTCGATTTCTGTTTTAAAGAGACAAGAACAGGAAGTGGATGAAGAAGAAAAGAGAGAGGGAAGCGGTATGAGTACAGAAGTGATAAAAAATATGGAAACAGAAAAAACTGAGAGAAAACATACCACGTGTTTTCATTGTTTTAAAGAGTATCCAGGGGATGGCCCATGTCCATATTGTGGTTATGATGCCGAACAAAACAGAGCAAAATACCCGATGGCGCTGCCGCCAGGCACCATTCTTTCAGGACATTATATTATCGGTGAGGTTTTGGGACAGGGCGGTTCCGGTATCACCTATCTGGCAATGAATTATCATCTGAAGCTGCTGGTAGCCATCAAAGAATTCTTTCCTGAGATTATGGCAACACGCCGCGAGGGGGATGTAAACATCACGACCTACACAGGCGAAATGAGTGAAAATTTCCAGTATGGAAAAGAATGTTTTTTGGAAGAGGCAAAAACGCTCGCAAAGTTTACCAGCAATCCGCACATCGTGAGAGTCACAGGGTATTTTGAAGAAAACCACACGGCCTATTTTGTGATGGACTATCTTGAGGGTATGAATTTCAAGACGTACATCAAAAATGCCGGTGGAAGAATCAGCTGGGAAGATGCAAAGAGAATCCTGCTGCCCGTCATGGAGGCACTGGAGAGTGTGCATTGTGAAAATATCATCCACCGTGATGTGACACCAAACAATATTTTTATCACAGAGAAACACGAAGTCAAACTGATGGATTTCGGTTCTTCCCGATACAGCCTTGGAGACAAAAGCCACAGTCTGGACGTGGTATTGACCGCAGGATATGCGCCGAAAGAACAATATACCAGAAGAGGAAAGCAGGGACCCTTTACGGATGTCTATTCCGTTGCAGCCTGTTTCTATGCGGCACTTACCGGAACGGTGCCTCCAGAGGCGCTGGACCGCCTGGATGGGGAAAAACTGGTTCCTTTCTCTGCTCAAGGTGTCTCTCTGCCAAAAGCTGTGGAGCAGGTCATTTTAAAGGGGTTGGCAGTGCAGGCAAAGGACAGATTCCAGACAATGGGAGAGTTTAAAGAGGCTCTGCTTGCAGCAGAATGTATGCCAGATATGGACTTGGATACCAATCCTACACCTGTTATATCTTCAGACCCGATATCGGCCACAGCGTCCGTTTCCGGTTCGACCTCCACATCCATCCCGACAACAACCAGTTTTTCGGACTCAAAGGCAGACACGATTCCAGATTCTGTGATTCCGGATTCTGTGCATGTATCCGCACCAGAACCAGCGGCGGAATCCATACCAAAAGTAGTGTCAGAACCAGCAGAGCATGAGGAAAAAAAGCGCATTTTCAAAAAACTGGAAAGAAAGAAAAACGCAAAGCTTGCAGGTCTTGTCCTTGCGGGAGTGGTTATTGTCGCCGCTGGCATTGTCATTTACTCCAACATGACTTTCACAAAAACCATTTCTTATGCCGGAAATGAGGTATATACAGGCCAAATAAAACACAAAAAGAAAAATGGGGACGGCATATACACCTGGTCGAACGGAGATGTGTATGAGGGGAGTTGGCTGGATGACCAGATGAGCGGTCAAGGTGTCTATACCTGGAAAGCGGGGGACTCCAGCGAATACGATGGCTCATGGACTGATGGAAAGAAACAGGGATACGGCGTACTGCTTTTGAGAAATGGCGACCGATACGAAGGAGAGTGGGCTGAAGATGAGAGAAGCGGCCACGGAACCTATATCTGGAGTACTGGAGAGCGCTATGAAGGGGAATGGAAAGACGGAAAGATGACAGACGGTCCAGGCACTTTTACCTGGGCGGACGGAACGAGCCTTACAAGTGAATTTTCCTATCTGGAGGAAGAAGACCTTTCTGGCTTTCTTTACACTGGCATGTATGCAAAGGACTCTGTAAACGGTTTTGGAACAATCACCTTTGCCTCCCTGGCAGATGGGCAGTTAGTCAGTATGTGGAAAGATGGCTCACCATATGGACAGGGTACTTTTACATGGGAAGATGGCGAAACGCTGGAGGGAGAGTGGAGCTATACAGAAGATATGGAATATCCTGCCACAACGTTTTTAGAAGACTGCACGTATGACGGAATGCTTTGCGATGGTGTAATCAGCGGACTTGGCATTCTCTCCGATGAGACGTCCAAAAATCAGTATGTGGGAACGTTCCGCAACGGAATGCAGGATGGAGCGGGTTTTCTGATGTTTCAATCTGGAAGCGTTTATCAGGGAACCTGGAGCGAGGGCCAAATGAATGGTACAGGAACGTTCTACTGGGACGTGGACGCACTTGGAACGCTGGAGGGAGAATGGAGTTACGTGGAAAATGTCTCCTATGTAGACAATTCTGGGAACATATCTGGATATTATACTGGATTGAAATGTGATGGCAAGCGAAATGGGTATGGCGTGTATACCTGGACCAACGGTAACGTGTATACGGGAGAGTGGAAAGACGATAAGCGGGAAGGAACCTGCCGCCTTATGTACGCATCGGGAGATATCTATGAGGGAACGTATTCCCAGGGTCAAAAAGACGGACATGGTACGTATACCTGGTCGGATGGCGGTTTGTATGATGGGGAGTGGAAAGAAAATAAGCGCAGCGGACAGGGCACTATGACCTATGCAAATGGAAGTGTATATGAGGGAGAGTGGAGCAATGATATGCGCAACGGCACAGGCACTATAACATTCTATTCGAGTGACCGTAAGGAGAAAGATACCTATGTAGGCGAATGGCACAATGGTGCCATAGATGGGCAGGGTACCTATACATGGAATAGTGGAAGTGTGTATACGGGAGGATGGAAAAACGGAAAACGCAGCGGTCAAGGCAAACAGACATATACCAATGGAACCGTCAAGGAAGGAGAATGGCGCAGCGATACGTATGTGGAGGAAGTGACGGGAGGCCGCTGGGTGGAGAGCAGCAGCGGATGGTGGTATCAGACTGCAACCGGCGGCTACTTAAAGTCTGGCTGGTGGAATATTGGCGGAGTTGCCTATTGCTTTAATGACAATGGCTATCTTTTCACAGATACCACAACGCCTGATGGGTACGCTGTGGATAAAGATGGGCGCTGTAAATAAAGAAATCAGGAGGGAGATAGTATGCAGCTAGAAACATTGGAACAGTTTAAAAATCGCGTGTACAGTTTTGAATATCACAGTCTTTATCTGGATTCTTCTGGAAAATTTTGCACAAACAGCAATCTCTGTCACAAGATTAACGCGGATGGAACAATGAAACCATATCTGGGAAATACGGTCGTTTTTGTTCTTCAAAAAAACGGTAGTGAAAGTGGAAACGCTGAAAGTGAGGCATTTCTCGCCCATTTGGCCTGGATGCAGGATATGCTGTATTCCAGGTGCCAGGATATGCTTTCTGACCGTTTGAGAGAAGATACATTTCATATGACACTTCATGACCTGGTGAATGGCACGGTGGATGGAGTGAATAGACACGCTATGGATGTGGCAGGTCAGGAAATTAAAGTACTCTTAGAAAGAATACGAAAGGAAAACTGGATACTCCGAATGCGGACGACCTGTGTTTTCAATATGGTCAATACCAGTGTTGTACTAGGATTAGAACCAGTCAGCGAAGAGGACTGCAGTCTTCTTATGAGACTTTACGAGCAGATGGAGAAAATCGTGCCTCTGGGATATCCTATAACTCCGCATATCACTCTGGCATATTATAAGCCTGGCATTTACAATGCAGACAACATAAACAGTTTGGAAGATACCTTTCGCATGATATCAAAAGAAACATGCACCGTGGCACTGGCAGCAGAAGATCTCGTATATCAGAGATTTTGTGATATGAACCAGTATTATGAAGAATAAAGTAGGAAACTATAGTTTCCCTCCTGGGTCGCAAAGAATGTCGAAAAAAGAGAAAAATGTCTCAAAATATAACTCAAAAATCAAAAATGTCCTGAGAGCGATTATTTTTCTTTAAATGTAGAAAATATCATAAAAGAAACTCAAAAACGTCTGTGAGGGCCAAAAATAGTTGGCTTTTCAAAGACGTTTTTTATTCTATCAATACCTTCGTGCATACTATACTTTGGCATTTGTACATCAGGATAGTACGAGAAGAGAAGTAAAAGCTTCTGTGAAAACTTTACAAAAACGATCTTATCAGTTACAATACAGGAAGCAGAAGAGTGGTACAGAAAATACAGAGTATTATTCGCAGTTTTGAAATTTTATAGATAGATATTTTTAACTATTCGTGAAACTATACTTTAGCGAATAGTTAAAGGCTAAAAATAGCCAATACTATGAAAAAATGAGGTTTTTATTTCTTATGAATTTACAACGTTTATATAGCTTAACCAGGCAAGCGGTTGATGATTATGCGCTGATTGAGCCTGGTGACAAAATTGCTGTGGGAATTTCTGGCGGAAAAGATAGTTTGACTTTGTTATATGCGTTACAAGGACTTCAAAAGTTTTATCCAAAAAAATTTGACATAATTGGAATCACTGTAGATTTGGGATTTGAAAATTTTGATTTGTCTCCTATTCAATCGCTCTGTGAAGCCCTAGAAGTTCCATATCATATTGTAAAAACAGAAATTGCTCCAATTCTGTTTGACATTCGCAAAGAATCGAACCCATGTTCTTTATGTGCTAAAATGCGCAAAGGAGCACTCAACCAGACAGCTTTGGAATTTGGATGCAATAAAATCGCCTATGCCCATCATAAAGACGATTTAATTGAGACGATGTTTCTTTCTCTGATGTACGAAGGACATTTTTATACATTTTCACCATATACATTTCTTGACAAAACAAGATTATCTGTCATTCGTCCATTAATTTATGTCAATGAAGCGGATGTGATTGGTTTTCAGAGAAAATATTCTCTGCCTGTGTGTAAAAATCCGTGTCCAGCAGATGGAAAAACGAAGCGCGAATATGTCAAGCAGTTAATAAAAACCATTCAAAAGGAAAATCCAGGTACAAAAGATTGCCTATTTCATGCAATTACAGATGGAAATATAAAAGGATGGCCTGAAAAACAAACTAGAAAGGGGCGATAAGATGGCCGAGCTACCATACCACGAAAAACAAGATATTGAAAATACTAAGCGTCTGCGAACTTTAATCAGGACTCTCCCACCCTTCTGCGTGGAGTTTTTTAGAGGAATAGAACCAATTACCTCGGCTCGCACCAGAATCGCTTATGCATATGACTTACGCATCTTTTTTGAATTTTTACAGACAAATAATCCTGAACTTGCAAAAAAAGAGATGAAAGATTTCACTTTAGATATTCTGGAGCAGATTGATATCTGGGATTTAGAGGAATATATGGAGTATTTAAAATGCCATAATACAAAATACAAAGAGGATGTGGTAAATCACGAGCGTGGCATTATGAGAAAAATGGCATCTTTGAAAAGTTTTTATAACTACTATTTCCGCAGGGAAAGGATTCACTCCAACCCTGCTGCTCTGATGCAGATGCCCAAAATCAGAGAAAAGGAAATTATTCGTCTGGAAACGGATGAGGTGGCGAATCTGTTGGATCAGGTAGAGGAAGGCGATAAACTCACCAAAAAGCAACAGGACTATCACAAGAAAACCAAAATTCGTGATGTTGCAATGCTGACCTTGATGTTAGGAACAGGAATTCGCGTATCGGAATGTATTGGACTCAATATCAATGACCTGGATTTCAAGAACAACGCAATGAAAATACACAGAAAAGGCGGCAAAGAAGTTTTCCTGTATTTCAGCGAAGAGGTAAAACAGGCCCTGTTGGATTACTTGGAAGAACGTCAAAAAATAGAACCCGCTCCTGGCCATGAGGGAGCTTTATTCCTATCGTTGCAGAAAAAACGTATGAGCGTCAGAAGCGTAGAAAATTTAGTAAAAAAATATGCGCGAATTGTAACTCCATTAAAAAAAATCACTCCACATAAATTGCGCAGCACCTATGGCACTAATCTGTATCGGGAAACAGGCGATATTTATCTTGTAGCAGATGTTTTAGGACATGAAGATGTCAATACTACGAAAAAGCATTATGCGGCTTTGGAAGACAGCCGAAGGCGCAGCGCACGTGATAAAGTTGTCCTGAGAAAAGATGGAAATAAATGATATACAATGATATTTTTTGATTTTCATGTTCTTTAATTTACATAATTAAATTATGTAAATTAAAGAACATAACACTGCAGTTTCATTCGAGATTGAATCATTCGAGCACTACTCTTCTGCTGCCGATGGAAAACTAAAACTTTAAGTTTTTTTGGAAGCCTTCTTTATTCATGCAAAAAATAAGCAATCGTCAGTTTTTGCCCTGCATGTATCTGTTCCGTTTCTAAATGATTTATCTGAATAAGTTCCTGGACATAGTCTTGTATAGAAAGATTCCCGTCATGACAATATGTGTCAGCAATCGTCCATAAACTATCTCCATTCTGGATAGTGATGCCTGTATAATACTTATGAATGTGGTTCTGCTCTTCTGCCATCGCATCTAAAAATGTTTTTCCAAACAGCCCAGATGCTAATATGAGCAAAAATGAGCATAAGAAAATAAGAAATAATGACTGTTTTTTCATAGATAGAATCCCCCAATAAAATGACAAGTTAGTATATGTAACACATTCTATTATGGATTCTTCTGAATGGCGCCAGCCAGGAGAACATAATGTTGGAACGCTTGTTCTTTGACTGTATTTATTATACATCGCAAACGAATGTTTGTCAACACAAAAATCGAACATATTTTCCGAAAAAATGTTTGTGATTTTTTGAATTTTTCTCGAACAATCGTTTGCATTTTTTCGAAAAATGTGCTATGATAATAAAAATAGATATTGCAAAACTAACATAAGGAGGTTATTGTTATGGAACACACAGCAAAAGGTAAGATTACTGCAAAGCAGCAGGAAATTTTAGAATATATTAAAGAAACTGTGTTAAAAAAGGGCTATCCGCCCGCAGTAAGAGAGATTTGCGAGGCAGTTCACTTGAAATCTACCTCTTCTGTTCACTCTCATCTTGAAACTCTGGAGAAGAATGGATACATCCGCCGTGACCCAACAAAGCCAAGAACCATCGAAATTATTGATGACACATTTAATTTTTCCAGACGCGAAATGGTAAATGTACCATTAATTGGAACAGTTGCGGCAGGGCTTCCGATATTAGCTCAGGAAAATATTGAAGCCTATTTTCCATTTCCTGTAGAAGCGCTTCCAAATAAAGAAATCTTCATGCTTCGTGTAAAGGGTGACAGCATGATAAATGCGGGGATTTTAGAAGGAGATCAGGTGCTGGTAGAACAGCAGCAAACAGCAGACAATGGAGACATTGTGGTAGCGCTGGTAGATGATTCTGCTACCGTAAAACGCTTCTATAAAGAAGAAGGGCATTATCGGCTGCAGCCGGAAAACGATACCATGGCCCCTATCATTGTAGATAATGTAGAAGTTCTCGGAAAAGTAATCGGATTGCTCCGACTGATGAACAAAACAGTATAAGGCAATACAAGGAAGAACTAAACAAAGACTAAACAAAGAAACGAGGAAGAACTAAAAATTGGGGAAGAATCAAAAATTCCGGTTCTTATATTTCAAGTATCCTAATATCCTACTTCAAAATATAAAAACCGGAATTTTCTTCTTCATTCTTTTGCCATTTAGAACAAAGCGGGCAAGCCCACCTCGGCTCCCCACCCCTCACATAAGATACGCCTTTACAGCTCTTCTTTTGAAATCAGCTTTCCATCTCTCCAGATTCTCTCTAAATCATAGAACAGACGGTCCTCTGTACAAAAGACATGAATGATAATATCATTATAATCAAGCAGAATCCAGTTTCCAGACTGATATCCCTCCACTTGGCGGCACTCATATCCTGCTTTATATAGCATCTCTTGCACATTATCAGCCATCGCCTGAACCTGATTCACATTTGTTCCGCTTGCAATGATAAAATAATCCGCAATAATAGAAATACCCTCAATATTAATGATTTTAATATCCTCGCCCTTTTTCTCTTCCAGAGCTTTGACGGTAATCTTTACCATTTCCTTTGAATTGTTCATGTAATACCAATACCTCCTTACTGTGTATTGCCAATACCTATTGTTATGTTGTCTATATACCTGTTTATCTATATACCCGTCTGCACATTGACAGCTTTACTCTCCCGCTGCTCTTTATAATATTGATACGCTCTCTCCGACATAGAATCAATACTTCCACCCTTGCTTTCCAGATATTCTAATGTATTTTTCATTATCTGAAACAGAGCCTCGTCCAAATCGATAAAAGCCAGTTTGCGCAGTTCATCCAAGTGCGGTGCTTTATTTCTGCGTGGTTCAATGTAATCTGCCACATAAATAATCTTATCCAAAAGAGTCATATTCTCACGGCCAGTCGTATGATAACGAATAGCATCCAAAATCTCCTCATCTTCGATTTCATACTTGTCTTTCGCCAGAACCGCTCCAAGCTTTGCATGAATAACAGCCGGTGCATTTAATTCTTCCTCGGTGAGAGGAACTTTCTTCTTTTGACACTTTTGAATCATTGTTTCATCATCAAAACCTTTTGCACAATCATGCAAAAGCCCTGCGAGCTCCGCTTTCTCAAGATTGTACCCATAGCGCATTGCTAATGCGACTGCTGTAAAAGAAACACTCAATGTATGTTCATACCGCGCAGCCGACAGCTTTGCCTTTAAAGATTTTCGCAATTTTTGAATATCATATTTCATTCGGACACCCTCTGATATAAACAAAATCGTTCAATATAGGCCGCAACTTCCGCCGGAACCATATGACGAATACTCTTTCCATGGAATACCATGTCACGAATTCTGGTTGAAGAAACGTCTGTATCTTCTGTGTGAAGCCTAAATATTTTTGTATGGTACTTTTCTGATAAATATGCAATCTGTCTATCCAGTTCTTCCTCTCCTGCTTGTTCTCCTCTCTCTCTTCTTTCTTCGTCGTCAGAACAGCCAGAACCAAGAGAACAAGCAGAATGGCTGGAAGAATAACTGGAATAGGCATAACCCAAGCAGCAACTGTCAGATGAATTCCTAAACCTAGTATTCTCGACATGAGTCAACAAATGTGAGTTCAATCTTCCTGCTACTAAAAATATTGCCTGCGTGAGAACCTGCTCCGGATGGTACCATTTTTCAATATTAAACAGAGAATCAGCGCCAATAATAAAGAAAAATTCATGCTCCGGATACGATTCATGAAGCAAGCGCAGTGTATCTGCAGTGTAGGTATTCCCCTCACGAAGCAGCTCAAAATCAGAAAAAACCATAAATGGATACGGATGAATAGCCTGCCGTACCATCTCACATCGGTCTTTCGTACTCGTAACAACATGGTCGGATTTGTGCGGTGGACATTTTGATGGCATATACCATACAGAATCCAGATGATATTCTCGATAAGCCTGTATTCCCAGCATCAAATGCACATTGTGAATAGGATCAAACGTTCCGCCCATAATTCCAATCCTTGCCATCTCGCACAGCCTCCTTTGAAATTACATTGAAATAAATTTCCCGCTTCTTTATATTATCATTATGGAAGAACAATTTTTCTTTTTGCGGGGTCTTTTGCAGGTTTATACAGAACAATTTTCTTTCCAATTACCTGTACTACCTGAGAATGTGTGCGTTCTGCCAAAACTTCTGCCAGCTCACGTTCATCATCCATACAATTCTTCAACACATTAATTTTTATCAGTTCTCTGGCCTCCAGAGCCTCTTCCACTGCTGATGTAATTTCTGGAGTCAGGCTGGACTTCCCGATTTGGAAAATAGGGTCTATTGTCATGGCAAGCCCTTTTAAATACGCTCTTTGTTTACTGGTCATACTTTCCTCCGTCTTTTCTCCGTTGTTGATATATAGCTTATCTATTACTATAACATGATTCTTTTCTTACTATACTCTGTTTAGCACGATACCCGTTATATCATATACATATATATACATATTATCAATCTTGTTTCCATCCTCACTCGGTAATTCTTGCTCGGTAATTTCACAGGATGCAACGAAATTTTATATAGAAATTTTATATAGATAAAAGATTTCTCATCATACAAATACAAGGTACAAAGGCATTAGTGCCCTAATTTGATTTATAATAGTCAAATTCAAGACCATACATCCGAACAGTATCGCCTTCCTGGATTCCTCTTTTCTCCAAATCATCCAGAATACCGCTCTCTTTCAGGAAATTCTGGAAGAAAGTAAATCCCTTCTCAGAATCCAGATTCGTATAACCCAACATTTTCTCAATACGCGGCCCTTCCACAACAAAAGCGCCATCATCATCCCTCGTCACTTCATAAGGAAGATTCTTGTCGGATTCATATCGAATATCGAATTCCTTCTCAAAGACGGTGGGGGTTCTGTCCACTGTCTTTAAAAGCTCATAGACTGCATACAAAAGCTCTTTAACACCTTTTCCACTGACAGCAGAGATGGGATATACAGAAATGCCCTCCGGCTCAAATTCATTCTTTAAACGCGCAATCGGACTCTCTTCATCATTTTCATCTATGCCTGCAACTGCGTCCATCTTGTTAGCAGCAATCACTTGTGGGCGTTTCAAAAGCTCTGGGTCGTATTTCTCCAGCTCTTTATTGATGGCACGGATATCTTCTACCGGATCACGTCCTTCTACAGAAGCAGCATCCACTACGTGAATCAGTACTTTACAGCGCTCAATATGACGCAGAAAAGCATGTCCCAGTCCAACGCCTTCAGAGGCTCCCTCAATCAACCCAGGAATATCTGCTATCACAAATCCATCCGTCCCATCTAAGTCTACAACCCCAAGGTGTGGATTCAATGTGGTAAAATGATAGTTTGCAATCTGCGGTCTGGCATTGGATACACGTGAGAGCAATGTAGATTTTCCGACATTCGGAAACCCAACCAGTCCAACATCCGCAATCACTTTTAATTCAAGTGTCACCCAAAGCTCCGCGCCGGCCTGACCTGGCTGTGCATACTTTGGCACCTGCATGGTAGATGTAGCAAAATGCATATTGCCAAGTCCGCCTTTGCCTCCTTTTAAGATAACTTCACGTTTGTTATCTCCGGACATGTCAGCAATCACCTTTCCTGACTCAAAATCCTTAATAACAGTACCCTCTGGCACTTTAATCACCAGATCGTCGGCATCTGCACCATGGCAGCGGCGCTTTTTGCCTTCCTCACCGTCTCTTGCGATATATTTTCTAACATGGCGGAAGTCTGTCAATGTATTTAAACCGGAATCGACTTCAAAAATAATATCTCCGCCTCGTCCGCCATCTCCACCGTCCGGACCGCCATTGGGTACATACAGTTCCCGGCGAAAGCTGACGTGACCGTCTCCGCCTTTACCGGATTTTATAAATACTTTTGCACTATCAGCAAACATAAACTTACCGTCCTTTATTTGTTTCAATCCTCGCTATAGATTCTAATTTTTATAGATTTTAAATTTTATACGTTCTAATTTTTATAGATCAAATTTTTATAGATTCCATTTAGATTCCATTTCTCAATACTTGCCCGCAAGGTTTATCTACAAAGAAGTACCTGCTAAGGAAGTAAAAATCCAGAGTGAAAAAAGGGCTTCATACGATGAGGTATGAAGCCGCCCAAATACTACTCGTTGATTGCTCTTGGATAAACAGAAACCTGTTTTTTGTCTCTGCCTTTTCTCTCAAACTTAACAACACCATCTACCATAGCAAATAAAGTGTCATCGCCGCCCTTGCCTACGTTTAAGCCAGGATGGATTTTTGTTCCACGCTGTCTATAAAGAACGTTTCCAGCTAATACGAACTGTCCATCCGCTCTCTTTGCGCCAAGTCTCTTGGACTCGGAATCACGGCCGTTCTTTGTGGAACCAACACCTTTCTTATGAGCGAATAACTGAAGGTTCATCTTGAACATATGTTACACCTCCTCAAATCGGATTCTAATGTATTTTTTGCCATAAGATTCAGAAATGCTCTGGAGCCCCAGAACCAAAGAATCCATAAGCAGCTGTGACTTCGGACTGACAGATTCTGTAAAGTGCATCTCAAACAATCCTATCTCCTCATCCACACTTCCATCAAATGCATCGTCTGTAAACTGCTCAATCGAATTAAATGCATTTAAGGTCAGTGCAGAAACGGAGGCGCATAGAATGTCGCTGCCATACTCACCATATCCGGCATGTCCTTTGATAAGAATACCTCGCGTATTCTCACAATCACGATAAACTGTTACCTGAATCATAACTTATGCGTTGATTTTTTCAATCTTTACCTGTGTATAAAGCTGTCTGTGACCATTTTTCTTATGGTATCCAGTTTTTCTCTTATACTTGTAAACGATAACTTTCTTTGCTTTTCCGTCACCCATAACGGTCGCGGTAACGGTCGCACCCTCTACGGTCGGGCATCCAATCTTGATCTCGCCGTCATTTACAGCTAATACCTGATCAAATGTAAATGTTGTACCAGCCTCAGCGCCCAGCTTCTCTACACGAATCACGTCGCCTTCTGCTACTTTGTACTGTTTACCACCTGTTGCAATAATCGCGTACATATGGCACCTCCTATTATCATTACTCG
>JAUNGE010000116.1 GCA_030524675.1 bacterium | reverse complement strand
TGTATATCCATTTTTAGGAAGATAGCGCGGCAGTTTGCAGTCCTTAAAAGCGTATCTGCCTTTTTTGATGCCATTCATCCCACGACCTAAAAGGTCATGGGTTTTCTGGCTGGTTAATTATAAAATTGCGCGTCAATCGTTTCGCTGTTATCTACTCTTCCACCTGCCCATGCTCTGCATGGCCCGATTGGTTACTTCTGGAAAGTTTTTAAGAAATTTCCATATGCTCCCAACAGATTCGCCTCATTGAAATACTTGCAGGTCGTGATTTCCGGCTTTGGAATCGGTGACGGAAATACCGCATAGTAGTAATCCAGATTCTTCTGGATAAATTCCATCAATTTCGGCTGTCTGCTGATGCCGCCGCCAAATGCAAAACGGTCCGGATCAAAAATGCACTGCAGATTAATCAACATTCTGGCAATGGTCTTTGTATACTGGTCCAGAGCCATTGTCACCATCTCATCGCCCTCATTGACCCACCGGAACACATCCTCACCGCTCACCTCAGACACATCTTTTCCCTTGATTCTCGCTGCGAGCGTCAGCAGACGGCCAACTCCATTTTGTCCGCACCAAAGCGCATCCTTGCTGTCAACCGCATCTGTCAGGGCAACTGTGCTGAACTCTCCTGCCGCAAAATGCTTGCCCATATGTACCTCGCCGCCCTTAATCAAAGCGCCGCCTACCCCTGTACCGAGCGTAATCACAATGCTATCCTCGCAGTCTGCCAGAGCCCCCCATGTCGCCTCTGCCAGAGCTGCACTCTTCGCGTCGTTCATCACCGCAATCGGCACTGGGCATTTCTTTCCAAGTTCCTCAACCAGAGCCAGCCCCTGCGCGTACTCCAGCGCACCAGCCGTCACGCAGACACCATTTTTGCTGTCTATCATCCCAGGTACAGACAGACTGATGCCCTCTACTTCTCCCTCAAATTTCCGGTAAATATCCGCCAATGTCTCCACATACACTTCAATTCCCTTATAAGGAGTCTCTACTTTTCCATATCCGCTCAGATTTCTCTCACTGTCCACCTTGGCATATTTGATAAAAGTACCTCCCACATCAATACATAAACATGTTCCTGCCATCTTATCCTCCTTGCTGTATTTCTTCTCTGCATTTTTTCCTATTATAACATATTTTTTCAGTTTTTTTCCTGTAACATATTTCTTTTATGCTAATTTTTTTCAAATTTTCTCATGTTTGGCCCTTCTATTATTCTGTTCCTGTGTTTTGGCTTTTTCTGCGTTTTTCCTCTCCCATCTTCCACTGGACATTCCCCCAAAAATGCGTTATGATACTCATCATATTATATCAGAAAGGCAAGTGATTCCCATGTACAGTTTCAACAACGACTACAGTGAAGGGGCACATCCCCGCATTTTAGAAACCATGATACATACCAATCTGGAGCAAAACAACGGCTACAGCATGGATTCTCACACAGCTCATGCCATTGCCCTGATAAAGAAGGAAATTGGGCGCGAAGATGCAGATATCCACTGCATCGTAGGCGGTACACAGACCAATGCTCTCGTGATTGACGCTGCCCTGCGGCCTCATCAGGCAGTTATCTGCGCTTGCACCGGACACATCAATGTCCATGAGACAGGTGCCATTGAGGCGACTGGCCACAAAGTCATCGCCATGGAAAGCCCAGATGGCAAAGTCACCACCGAGATGATTCAGAAAGCACTTGACTGGCACAGCGATGAACACATGGTACAACCAAAAATGGTCTACATCTCAAACACCACAGAAATCGGCACACAGTACTCCAAAGCAGAGCTGGAGACCCTTTCCCAGTACTGCAGACAGCATGGCCTCTATCTGTTTATGGACGGCGCGCGCCTTGCCGCTGCCCTCACGAGTCCCATCAATGACCTGACCGCGGCAGATATTGCCCGTCTCACAGATGTCTTTTACTTTGGCGGCACCAAAAACGGCGCCCTGTTCGGCGAGGCCCTCGTTATTCTGCATCCGGACTTAAAGTCAGATTTTCGTTTTCTCATCAAACAGCATGGTGCCATGCTGGCAAAGGGCTGGCTTCTCGGCATCCAGTTTGAGACTCTTTTTACAGACGGCCTGTACTACGAGCTCGGTTCCCACGCCAACGCAATGGCAGCCATTCTAAAAAAGGGGATAGAAGATTTGGGATATACCTTCACCTCCGATTCCCACAGCAATCAGCTTTTCCCTATCTTCCCAGACCATGTGATTGATGAGCTGGCTAAAGATTTCCTCTTTTCTGCAAATGGAAGAATCGACGAGACACACAGCAGTGTCCGGCTGGTGACTTCCTGGGCAACAAAGGAATCTGCTGTCCATGAATTTCTGCAAAAACTTGGTGCATTGACAGTCTAAACTTCGGCTGATGCGTCCGATGTGACATCGGGCAACTGCCAAACCTTGGCACATGGAAAGTGCCAGCACACACAGAAATTGACAGAAAGCAAACTTATGCCCAAGGAGATGCCGACGAATTCTCCTGTGAATAAAAAATCCCTCTTGGCGGAACCCAAAACCCATTCCGCCAAGAGGGATTTCTATTAAAAACAACTTATCCTCGTATTATATAGTAGTAGTGTTTATAGTCCCTCTCCAAGGACTGTAT
>JAUNGE010000115.1 GCA_030524675.1 bacterium | reverse complement strand
CTTTTCGGACGGTCATTCTGTTTTCAAGGTGCTGTCCATCGATGAACTACCCTAAGTCTACACGAAAAAAATGCAAATCCCGGCTTTTTGCGAGAATTGCATTTTGATGAAGTTTACACTTTGGAAATTGCATTTTTGCAATTATCTTGTATAATGGAAGTATGCGGAGGAGGTGCGTGTCTATGGCTTTACCCGGAACACCCGGACAGCGGATTTCCGATTTATGCAACGGGAACCACATCACACAAAAGGAACTTGCGGAGAAGATAGGCGTTTCCGCTTCCCAATTGAGCCGCATTGTCAGCGGCGAAACAAGAACGGTAAGCAGTGATATTCTCATAGGTGTGGCAAAGGAATTTAAGGTATCGACAGACTACATACTGGGCTTGTCTACCGTGAGCGTCCGTAAAAGTTACGATATTTCTGAATTAGGCTTGTCAGAGGGGGCCGTGAGGGGGCTTGTGACGGGTGCTGTTGATGTGCAAATCCTCAACCGTCTGTTGGAACACAGGAATTTTCCCAAGCTGATAGATTTGATACGGATTTATTTTCAGGATACGGCGGCAAAGGGCATAACAGCAAGAAACCAGCTTATCGAGATGGCAACGGCTTCCCTGTCCGACCTGATGAAAGAACACCCGGAACACCGGGCAGAAGCGAAGCAGGATTTACAGCTTTTGAACGCCCAAAAGATGGGGGAACATGAAGCGGAGATTGAAAAAATCAAAAATGTGTTCCTGGCTATCCTGCGGGACATTAAGAAAGACATAGACAACGGGGAACAGCCGGGAGAAGCTGTGACCGCCGCTATGTTCCAAGCCATGCGGGACGCACTGGCGGAACAGAAACAAAAACCGCTTTCCATTGACGATGTAACGGCGATGATAGCCGGACAGATTGGACAGCTTGCGCCGATGGACGAGGAAACCGCCGACCTGTTTCAGCGGTTAGTAAAGAAAATGATTGAACAGGCAGAGAAATAAATGTAGGAGAATATTAGAAAATGGGAAAAAGCAACTCGTACTATATGCAGCTTCATGTAGAAGCACTGTTTACAATGAATGAAAAGAACGAACTTATGACTATAAGGGAACCATGGGACTCCACTTCACAGCCGGCTCCCCGCTTCTATTTGACAAGACCACTTTACGAAAAACCACATACTTATTTTCGTGCTGACGTACCGAAAGAATTATGATATAATGAGTTATCAACAAATCAAAATTTGTGGAGGTAAAATATAGATGAATCAAGGAAGAATTATTGTGATTACAGGCTCACCGGGGACAGGAAAAACAACAACTGCGTCAATTGTCGCAAAGGAATCAGATATGGATAAATCAGTGCATATGCACACCGATGACTTTTTTCATTACTTAAGCAAAGGCGCAATACCACCACATTTGCCAGAATCCAACGAGCAAAATCTGGTTGTCATTGAAGCCTTTTTAGAAGCTGCAAAGCGATATGCTCGTGGCGGATATGATGTAATTGTAGATGGGATTGTCGGGCCATGGTTTTTGGAGCCATGGAAAGCTCTTGTTCGGGAACATTATGAGGTGCATTATATTATTTTAAGGGCAAGTAAGGAAGAAACCTTAAAGCGGGCTGTTGAACGCTCAAAGTTAGACCGAAAAACAAATATCGAATTGGTAGAAACAATGTGGGAGCAATTTTGCAATCTGGGAATATATGAATCGAATGTTGTAGATACGACCAATTATTCCATTCAAGAAACTGTTTCCGCAGTACAAGAAAAAATCGCAAGTAGGGCAGCATTGTTGTCTTAGATTGTTTTGGTGCAATTCCCATTTATCGAGCAGATGAAGTTGGGGAGCCGCCTGGAGGCGGCGGTGCCGAAGGATAAAATAGGAGATGTTAAGGTTATGAATAATGAATACGATAATGAGAAGTTTTTTGAAGAATATGCAAAGATGTCCCGCAGTAAAGAGGGGTTAAAAGCTGCTGGTGAATGGCATCAATTAAAACCTTTGTTTCCTTCGTTAGAAGGAAAATCTGTTCTTGACTTGGGGTGCGGATATGGCTGGCACTGCAAGTTCGCAGAAGAACAAGGAGCTACAAAAATATTAGGGATCGATTTAAGTAAGAAAATGATTGAGGAAGCCCAAAAGCGCAATTCAGGAAATCAAATTGAATATCGTATTAGCGGATTAGAGGAATATGACTATCCAGAAAATGAATGGGATTGTGTTATATCTAATTTAGCTCTGCACTATATAGAGGACATAGTGGAAATATTTCAAAAAGTGTATAGGACATTAAAACCAGGTGGAATTTTTCTTTTTAATATCGAACACCCTGTTTTTACCGCAGGAGTTGGGCAGGATTGGATTTATACAGATGATGGGAAACCGCAATATTGGGCGATTGATAATTACTTTATAACAGGAGAACGAAATACACATTTTTTAGGATGTGATGTAGTAAAACAACATCACACACTTACACAGATTATAATGGGATTGCTGAACAATGGGTTTGAGCTTAAAGTTGTAGAGGAAGCAGAACCGCCTAAAGAGATGATGGATATTCCGGGTATGGAAGATGAACTTCGCCGCCCGATGATGTTACTTGTAAAGGCGATAGCGAAAAAATAATATCTCTATTAGGAAAACTGATATACCCCAATTTAGAGAATGGCATAGTAATTCCTAGTATAATCCACGCAAATTAGAAGCCTGTTTCAAATTAGCATTTCCATGT